>NZ_JARAXF010000050.1:0-47244 GCF_033793745.1 Streptomyces sp. ME19-01-6
GCGGATCGACGCCGATGGCGCCTTCTCGCTGGCGCCGCGCGGCAAGGACGTCTCATGGGTTGTCGCGGCCACGCTCAACGAGATCGAGAACGCCCAACTCACGGGTACGTGGCGTCGTCTGAAGATGTGCCGTAACCGGGTCTGCTCGGTTGCGTTCTATGACGGCACGAACCCCAACAACGGCGTCTGGCACGACGTGCGCATGTGCGGTAACGCCGTGAACCTTCGGGCCTCACGGCAGCGTCGGGCGGCCGCACGCGCATAGCGCGCCCCAGGCCGACCGACGCGCCGCCTGCTCAGCCTTTCGCGGCCCGGCACGAGCCCCACAGCGCACCGCGATTGATGCGCGACGGGTGACGCTCCAGCATGTACTCGTAGAGCTCGAGAGTGCTGCCGGTGCGACGCACCCCGCTGTCGAAATCAAGAATGTAGCGCCGCGTCTCCTCGATGTGACGCGGATCGTCATCGGCTGTCTGGTCCTTATGCCCCGCGACAATCGCGGTCGGCGCCAGCGCCTCGACCGTGTCGAGAGCCCTCAGCCACTCGGCTCGCCCGTCCGCGTCCGATGCCGCCAGCATGAGGTGCACGTTGTTGTAGATCACGTCGCCCGCGACGACCAGCCCCAGATCGGGAACGTGCAGGCAGGTGGTGTTGTCGCAGTCGGTGTGCCCCAGACGGACCGGACGGACCTCCGCCCCGCCCACCGTCAGGCGCTCCCCCTCCAGCGGCTCGGCGAGCACCAGCTGCTCAGGGATCTGCTCGGGGAACCAGGCGCGCCAGACCGCCTTGAGGACCTCCGGCGAGGACTGGTAGGCCATGTCCTCGACGACCTCGGGCAGCGCGAAGGCACGCGCACCGGGGTACTGCCGCAGCACGGCCCCGAGACCGAACCAGTGGTCCCCGTGGCCGTGCGTGACGTACACGCTCGTCACCGGAGCGTCACGCTCGCCGAGCCACCGCAGCAGGCCCTCCGACTGCGCGATCGTGAAGAGCGGATCCACCAGCAGCGCCTCTCCCCCGTTCGAGACGAGGATGCTCGACGTCGGCGACCAGGAACGCTCGCCCAGATCGGGCGGCACGTCGGAGTTGGTGGTCGGCATGCCGTCCGCGACGTGTACGGCGTAGGTCAAGGCGTTCGACGTCATTGGTGGACTCCTCGGATTCTCGGGTGGTCGCTTCCGCTCTGGCCGGAACGCGGAGGGAGCCGGAAGGCCCGGTCCTCGTTCCGTCGATCACAGAGCGATGACATTGACGCAAGCATAGACCCTATGCTTACGTCATAGAGCTCACGTCGGCCAAGAATCTCGAGAGCCACTGGCTCCGATTCGTCGCCGCAGGAGAGCGCTCGTCAAAGGAGACACGAGATGAACAGCCCAGCGCCGAAGGCGCCGACCGCGGTTCTCGTCCACGGATACCTGGACGACGGCGCCATCTGGAACAGCGTCCGCGCCGTCCTCGACGAGGTGTCGATCCCCTCGATCGCGTTCGAACTCGCCGGCATGGGCGAGCGCACCTCAGATCAAGGGCCGTTCACACTCGCCCGCTGGGCCGACGACCTCGAGAGTGTCGTGAGCGCGACGGAGGGCCCCGTCGTGCTCGTCGGCCACAGCATGGGAAGCCAGATCGCCGAGCTCGTCGCCGCCCGCTCCGCCGATCAGGTGCGCTCGCTGGTTTTGATCAATCCGATCCCGCTCGCGGGCACTCACCTGCCCCCGGAGCAGATCGCCCCCTTCCAGGCACCGGATCTTGAGCTCGACGCACAGCGTGCATTCCGCGGCTCGCTTGCCACCGCGTTCCCGGCGGAGGAAAGTGACCGGCTCGCCCAAGTGGCGCTGCGCGTGGCCCCGTCGACGATCGCCGACACGGCGGCCGCATGGAACAACGGCCACCCGGATGGGCAGCAGCCCAGCAAGTACCGCGGGAGCGTCACCGTCCTGCGCGGCGAGAACGACCCCTTCGTCACGGAAGAGATCGTCTCCACGTATGTCGCGCCTCGCTTCCCCGGCGCCACCACGCAGACCATCGCCGGAGCAGGTCACTGGGCGCACGCCGAGAACCCGGCGGCGGTCGCCGCTGTCATCGGCACCGTCGTCGAGGCGTCGAGCTCCGCCGACGGCCGCCCGGCCAAGGCCTGGACGAGTGCGTTCGAGCAGCGCACGGAGGAGTCCTTCGCGGCGGCGCTCTCGCCCAACGTGCGGATGGAGGCGAGCGCCCTCACCAAGCCGCTGGAGCGCAAGGAGCAGGTCGAGGCTCTCATGGCCGCGGTGAGCTCCCTGTATGAACGGCTCGAGTTCGTCCGGAAGGTGCAGGACGGCCCACGGACGTACCTGGAGTGGGAGGCCAGCGCGTTCGGTGGCTTCGCCATGAAGGGGATCACGATCCTCACTCGTGATGACGAAGGGCTCATCACGGAGATCGCCATCCACCACCGCCCCTTCGGTGCCGTGGCGCAGATCAACGCGAAGGTTGGGGGACCCCTCATCGAGGCCGGCCTCATCCCCGCTGAGTACTTCAACTTCATGGAAGGCGAATGACCATGACAGAACGCATCGACGTAGAGTTCACGGCGGACGGGGATGTGACTCTGCGCGGCTGGCTCTACCTGCCGGACGCCGAGGGTCCGCGCCCCGCGATCACGATGGCGCACGGATTCGGCGCCAACCGGGAGATGGGCCTCGACCGGTACGCGCGCACATTCGCCGACGCCGGGTTCGTGGTGCTCATCCACGACCACCGCACGTTCGGTGCGAGCGACGGCGAGCCCCGCAATGATGTCGACCCGTGGCGTCAGATCGCGGACTGGCGCCGCGCGATCAGCTTCCTGGAGGCCCGGCCGGAGGTCGACGCGAACCGCATCGGGGTGTGGGGTACGAGCTTCGCGGGCGGTCACGCGATCGTGCTCGGGGCGACCGAGGTACGCGTCAAGTGTGTGGTGACGCAGGTGCCCACCATCAGCGGATTCGAGCAGTGGCAGCGCAAGGTCCCGCCGGAGCGCATCGCCGCCTTCGAGCTCGCCCACGCCGACGACGAACGCGCCCAGGCCACCGGCGGCGAACCGCGGTACCAGACCTCCATCGGCGACGATCCGGCCGACCCGGCCCTGTTCAGTAGCCCTGACGCGCTGCGCTTCTACCGTGACCTGGTTCCGCCCGGTCACTGGAACAACACGGTGACGATGCGCTCCAACAGGGGATCGCGGCTGTACGAGCCGGGCGCGTGGATCGCTCGGGTCTCTCCGAAGCCGCTCATGATGATCGTCGAGACAGGTGAGACGGTGGTCCCGGCCGACATCCAGCTGGCCGCTTTTGAGCGAGCGTTGTCCCCGAAGGAACTGGTGCTGCTGCCCGGTGGGCACTTCGACGCCTACAAGGTGCACTTCGACGAGTCCAGCGGTGCTGCGCTGTCGTGGTTTCGCACTCACCTCGACTCGGCCGCGGCCGGAGCCAGCTCTTGAGGCGGAGGCGGTTTTGGCTGCTGCTGGAACCGCCTCCCCCAGGCGGGTGACCGCCACCTCTCTCCGCGAAATTTCCGCCTGAGTACATCGAGCACGACAACGGCGAGCTCAAGCAGAGCCCGGGCCTGGACCACTTTCAGGGGCGTTCTGGCCGGGTAGGCATCACCACGTCTCCCTTCGTGATCACCGCCCCTGCCTTCCTCACCGGCCCGGCCGCCTCCAGGGCATCCTGACGTGCTGAATCGGCGTCTGGACCACCGATTGTCAGACGCTGTCCGCCAGGCGCTCACAGTGCTCCACCCACAGGCCCAGCCATGTGACCTTGCCACCGCCCTCCCTGAGCCCCTCGATGCCCGAAGCGACCGACGACGACCCCGCCACCACCATCGACTTCACCCGCGACTACATCCGCGCCTTCATCGAGGAATCGACGCCAGCAGCGACTCGCGCGACCTGGTGGCCCGGATGCAGGTCCGCTTTCCCAACACCCTTAACGCCAGCGCCCTGGTCCTGTCGGCCGTGACGGCGTGGAAGAGGAAGAAGGCCGGACATGCCTGAGGCTTGGATGTCCGTGCGCGTCAGGTGGCGGCCGTCGCCGGGCTGAGTGACCGCGATCACGTGTGAGGCGCTGGCAACCTTTCGGGTCCCCTGCGAACCAGCATGATCGGCCATGAAGCGCAGCGCCGCGGCGGGGATGTGGGGAGGGTCGCATGATGCGGCATCGACTCAGCTGTGCACGGACGTCGCGGGTCGTACGACGTACTGGCGCAGGTACAGGTCGCGATAGGTGACCGGGCCGCGGGGGCCGGGGACGCGGTCGATGTTGATGCCGGTTTCCGGCAGGCGCAGGAGCTTGAAGCCGTCGAGGAGACGCGTGGTGGAGTTCCAGAAGACCCCTGAGCCACCGTAGGCGTCCATGAACTGGGCTGCTGTGTCCGGGTCGTGTGTGGCGATGGCGGCGGCCAGCCCGGAGGTCTCCTCGTTCGCGATCCGTGCCGCTTGGAGCGGGCCGTCCGCGGCGTCGATCGTCACCGTGGCGGCTTGCTCGGAGTCCAGCGACCACTCGTAACCGCGCGCGTGGGTGTGCGGCGGCAGCGACGCCATAATGCCCAGGTCTTCGAGGGCCTTCACGATGCCCGGCAGCAGCTCGTCGTAGACAGCCCGGTCGATGAGCAACAGATTGAGCCGGTTGCAGACGCCCAGCCGGTCCAGGCTGCTGATGACCAGCTCATGCACCAGCTTCTCGTCGGCATCCCGGCCCACATACAGCACTCCGCCGCCGTCCGCGTGGGCCAGCGTGCGCACACCATGGCGGGCGGCCTCGCGGCCGAGTTCCCGGGTGCTTTCGCCGCTGCCGCGCAGGATGACCAGGGGGACCGTCTCGGGCAGCGACACCAGCGCGTACGCCGCCGCTCGGTCCTCGCTCGGCACCAGCTGGATAGCGTCCGGGTTCAGGCCCGCGTCGGTGAGAGCCGGCGTGATCACGTGAGTGATCAGGGCCTGGGAGGAGCGCAGGGCCGCCGAACCGGTGCGCAGCACGCCGCCGTTGCGGGACTTGAGGAACTGGGAGGCGACGTCGAGTGTCACATTCGGACGCGCCTCGAAGTTCGCGCCTATGACACCCACCGGGCGCCGGCGCTCCAGCAGGACCAGGCCGTCGGGACGCTCCTCGAGGACGCGATCCCTCGGCTCGTGCGGCACGTCCGCCAGCGTACGCAACGCCACGGCCATGCCCTCCAGTCGTGGGCCGGTCAGCCGCAGGCGATCCTGCAGTGCCGCCGACATCCCGCTGGAGACGGCCGATCGCAGGTCGTCCTGATTCGCCGCCGTCAGCATGTCGCGTGCCGTGTGCAGCCGCTCCGCCATGGCCCGCAGCGCGGTGTCGATCTCCGCGTCCGACGCCCCGGCCAGGGCGGCCGAGCCCTGCTTGGCCCGGACTGCGCAGGCGTGGACCGCTTCCTGGACGGAGCGGGGCACGCTCTTGTCATTCCTGCTCAAATCGAGCCCTTCACGGTCCAAGCACATGCGCGACAGCTGAGCGGCAGGGGGGATTGTTCAATAATCCTGGTCATTGGTCGTCGGGGGTGCGGGCCAAGGGCTGCCCATAACTCCGAGCCGCCCTTCGGTGAGGGGCACCGCCAGGGGCCGGCGGGCGGACGCATGGGGGGAGTGACGCGCCCGCCCGCCGGGGTCGGCGGGCCGAAACGAACTCGGCAGCGGTGCGGTTGAGGAGTGATTCGAGCCCGACGCGGGGGCCCTCGCCGGCGAACGGCCTGAGCTCACAGCCGTATCTCTGCCGGCTCTTCCCCGGCGAGAAGGCGATGTTCCTGGCGGCGGCGCGTTGCACGGAGGACACCACCCGGATGTTCGCGGAGGCCGCCGAGGGGCTGGAGGGCGAAGCAGCCCGGCATCCGATGGGCACCGCCCACAGGGAACTCGTCTCCGAGCGGCCCGAGCGGCCGATGATGCAGAGGTGCCTCGCTGTGGCGGCGGCCGAGCAGGAGGGTGACCACGAGTTCGCCGAGGCGGTGCGCGCCGGGTGGTCGCGCCTGTGGGACACCGTCCACCTGGTGCTGGGGGCGGACGTACGCGGGACGGCAGCTTTCATCGCGCACGGAATGCTCAGCAACTGCCTGGTGACGATGGGGTTTCCTCCCGAGCTCGTTGATCCCTTCGGAGCTGCTCAGTGACTCAGACCGCGGCCAGTTTCTGGATGCGCGGATTGTTCTGCAGCGCCCACCGCACATCCTTCGGCTGCCGCCCGAGCAGGGTTGCCAGCTCGTCGCTGACGACGTCGTGACGGCCGTCGGCGACCATCCGGGTCAGGGTCCGCAAGTGCGCTGCCACATGCGGATTCTCGGCCAGGGCTCAGTTCTGGTCCGGTGAGCGCGTAGGACTTCGAGATGTGCGGCGCAGAGTCAGGATGGGATTCTCGGCGAACATGGTCGCCTGCACGTTGACGGTCGGGAGGCCGGACCAGTCCAGCACCTGCTCGGAGATCCAGTGGGCCCGCTGCTGAGGCGACCAGTCCGTGACGTTCCCGCCGAGCCACGCACGCCGTTCTTCCTTCGCTGCGGTCATCTTCTCGAAGGTCATGTACGACTGCTCGTACTCGGAGATGTGGACGAAGACCTCCAGAGCGCCGAACGCGCGTACGCGGTGACCTTGTCCAAGCAGCATCTGGGCCATCACTCTGCTCACGGAACCGACTGCGCCGCCGGCACCGGTGATCAGAATGGGATCGCCCTCTGGCATTGACTTGTCCTCTGGCTGGTGGGGATGGGTCAGTTGTTCAGAAAGCTCAGGATGTGATCGGCGACCGTCTTGGGCTGCTCGAGGTGGAGGAAGTGCCCGGCACGCGGCACGACGATGCGTTCGAAGCCGTTCTTGAACACGGCGTTCATGCCGTCGCTCAGCTCCACGGACATGCAGTTGTCGTCGGCTCCATGGAGGTAGAGCGACGGGACGGTGATGGCGCCGCTTGCCCGGGCTTCCAGGGCTCGGGTCGCCTCATCGGTGGGGGGCGAGAACAACTGACGGTAGTAGCCCAGGGTCTCGGTCAGGACTCCTGGAGCGCGGAGGGTCTCCTTGAGCGCGGAACGCTCCGCGTCCGGCAGCTCGTAGCCGGGCGACCACTCCTGCCAGAGCCGGTCGATGAAGGCGAAGTCGTTGAGCACGACGGCCGGCTCCGCCATGGCTGTCTGGAAGAAGAACATGTACCAGCTGCGTCGCTGCTGATCGCCGTCGGTGAGCCAGGCGGTTCGCAGTTGCGGGCCGTAGGGAACCGCCATGCCGACGAGCTTGCGGACGCGTGTCGCGTCGAGGCTCGCTGCCGCGTACGCCGCCCGAGCACCGAGGTCGTGCCCGATGAGATCCGCCCGCTCACGCCCGAGCGCTTCGATCAGATTCAGGACGTCCTGCCCGGTCGCTGACGCGCGATAGGAGCCGTCGGTCGCCGCGCCACCGGGCCAGTATCCGCGCTGCGCGGGCGCGACGGCCCAGTACCCGTCCTGTGCGAGGCGGTCCAGAATCCCCACCCAGCTGGCGGCGTGGTCGGGGAATCCGTGGAGGCACAGGACGAGCGGCCCGCTCCCGGCTTCAAGGATCGGAACTTCCAGTCCGCCTGCCTGAACCGTCCGACGACGGACAAGGCCACCTGCGGAGGGCCCACCCGTCGGAGAGTCCCCGCCGGACGGCTGCGTCGACGGTCGCTGTGTTTCGGGTGCCATGCGTTCAACCTCCAGGCCGCGTTCGCGGCGGTCGCGGGCCTGTAAGCCCGGATCGAGTAGTGAGCCGTGTGCTCTGCTCCAGCCGAACGACGCCGGCCAGGCGGATTCTGCGTAGTGTCATCGGGACACTGAGCCGTCGATGCGGGTGAAGAAGTCGAGGAGTGCGGCACTGACCTCGGCTGGACGCTCCTGCTGTGTCCAAGGCTCGTACCCCGGCAGTACCAGCGGGCCCTGCCCCGGCCGGGCGATACGCGGCCCGACCCCGTTCACATCGACGAAGCGGTGGGTGAGCGAACCATCCTCCAGGTCCCCTCGGAGTCTGTGAGTGCGTGCTACTTCTTCAGTTGCGCGTACAGGGCTTCCAGATCGGCGGACAGTTGCGACTTGACCCAGCGCGTGGGGTCGTCGGCCAGCACCTCGTGTGCCCCCGCCTCGATGCCGTCGAGCGCGGCCACGGCGACGTCACGGGGCTTGGCCTTGGGCGCGTCGAGACCCGACGTCATGTCCGTGTCCAGGTAGGCCACGTGGAGCCCGGTCACCGCGATGCCGCGCGGCGGCAACTGCAGACGCAGGGAGTTGGTCTGCGACCAGAAAGCGGCTTTGGAGGCGCTGTAGGGCGTGCCGTCGGCCAGCCAGGACAGAGCGGAGTGCACGTTGAGGATGTGGCCCCCGCCGTTGCGCTCGATGATCGGGGCGATGGCCCGGGTGACCAGCAGCGGCCCGTAGAAGTTGGTCTCCAGATCCTTGCGTACGTCCTCCATCGGGGAATCGAGGTACGAAGCGCCCGCCGAGGCGCCGGCATTGTTGATCAGGATGGTGACGTCCTGGGCCTGCGCGGCGGCGATCACGGATTCCGCGTCGGTCACCTCGAGCGCCAGCGGAACGGCGTCGGAGTGCGCCACCGTGCGCGGGTCACGGGCTGTGGCGTACACCTTGGCGGCGCCGCGTGCGTAGACCTCCTCGACCAGCGCCTTACCGATACCCCGGCCGCCTCCGGTGACGAAGACGGTGGCGCCCTTGACTGCTGCATGACTGACTCCAAGCCGGGAAACCGATCGGTTTCCCCCCACAGTAAACCGATCGGTTTTGCCACGCAAGCTTCCCTGTGGAGAGCGAGTCTCGTTGACAAACTCACCAGGGATCACGGGTGAGGTTGAAAACTGGACCAAGAAGGTCGGATGAGTGTCGAGCCGAAGGCCGAGGGGCACGCGATGGGTGCCAGGCTTCCCGCGAAGCTGACGGCCCACCCGTCGTGCAGGCCGTGCCGGCGCGGCGCGCGGCGGGAGAACCGCACGCCGTCGCCGGTGATCGACGCATCCTGGCTACGCGATCTGTGCCTGGCGGCCGGAGCGGACGACGCGGCCGCCGTCAGTCTGGACCACCCCGACCTGGCCGGCGAGCGCGAGCACGCCCGGTCCGCATTGCCCGGCGCCCGCACCCTGGTCTCTCTGGTGTTCCGGATGAACCGCGACTACCGCGAGTTCATGAGCGGGTTCACCGAATGAGCCCAGACCGAGGCCGACAGCGAGGACGCACCGACTTTCGCTCCCGCGTCTCCGATTCGGAGAGCGTATCCATGTGGCAAAGCCTGGCCTTCCAGCCCAGTTACAAGTCCGGCTACCGCATGACTGTCTGCCCCGACGGGGAGGACGCCCTTGGCCCGTACCTGGAGGATCGCAAGGACTTCATGGGCACCGTGCTGCGACTGCCTTAGGAGAAGAAGGAGACCCTGTACGTCCTGCCGGGTTCACATGCCCAGGAGTACGCCCAGCGCCGCTTCCGGAGACCGAGGTCAGTAAAGGGCCTTGAGAAGCGCCGCGTCGTAAGGCTCGGCGTCGCCGGGGCGCCCAGCCAGAGCCTTGCGGGCCCACTCCGGGTCGGCGAGGAGAGCGCGGCCCACTGCGACCAGGTCGAACTCGTCACGCTCAGCACGGTTCAGCAGCTCGCTGATGCCCGTCACAGCGGATCGGTCCGGCCTGCCGTCGGGCCCGGCGAACTCCTTGTCCAGGCCGACGGATCCCACCGTGACCGAAGGCTTGCCGGTGAGCTTCCTGGTCCAGCCGGCCAGGTTGAGATCACTGCCTTCGAACTCCGGGATCCAATAGCGCCGAGTGGATGCATGGAAGACGTCGACACCGGCTTCGACCAGGGGCGCAAGGATCGCCTCCAGTTCTGCGGGGGTGTCGGCGAGGCGTGCCTCGTAGTGCCCGGACTTCCACTGAGACAGCCGGAAGAAGACAGGGAAGTCGGGCGCGACGGCTGCCCGGACGGCCTCGACGACCTCGGCAGCGAAGCGGACTCGGGACGCGAGGTCACCACCGTACGCATCGGTACGCCGGTTGGTCCGGCCCCACAGGAACTGATCAATGAGGTAGCCGTGTGCACCGTGCAGCTCCAGGCCGTCGAAGCCCAGTTCCTGCGCGGCCGCGGCCGCCCCGGTGAAAGCTTTGATCACGTCATCGACATCAGTGATGCTGAGCGCAACCCCCTTGGGCGAGCCGTCGAGGGCGAGTCCGGACGGGCCGACGGGCGGCGCCGTACGGACGGGCCCCGCGCCCTCGGTACGGGCAGAGCCCACGTGCCAGAGCTGCGGGATGATCTTTCCGCCCACCTGGTGCACAGCCGACACGACACCGCGCCAGCCGGCAAGCGCCGCTTCGCCCCACAACCGAGGCACTCGGTCACTGGTGCCCGACGAAGGGTGATGAACGAAAGTTCCCTCGGTGATGACCAGCCCCACGTCCGCGGCGGCCCGACGCGCGTAGTACCGCGCCACGTCATCGCCGGGAACTCCCTCCGGCGAGAACTCCCGCGTCAACGGGGCCATGACGATGCGGTTGGGCACGGTGAGGCTGCCAACACTGAAAGGGCGGCCGAGGACCTGTGCGATCCGGTCGGCAGCCGAGGTTGTGGTCATGCGTTTCCTCCTGGCGGCGTGAAGCCACGACTACGCAATGACTGTACAACTTTTAGTGATTTCAGACCAAGCGCGTGTGACCTTCGCCACCCGCTCAACCCCTGGCACTTCGAAAGCAGTAAATCAATGATGGTAATTTCAGGGATGAGGGTTCATGTCACAGCAAACAGACAGCACGGCAGTCGGCGTCCCCCAGGTGGACTGGACGAAGGCATTCGACGCGCAGTCCCAAGCGGCCTTCGGCCAGGCATTCGCCCCCGACGTCGCCCTGGAGGCGGCCCTGCTCACACGTCCGATCGAGGGCCGGGAACGGGTCGCACGCGTGATGGCGTTGATGAGCAACACCTACGAGTCACTGGAGTTCACCCATCAGGCGACCAACGACCGGCGCACCTATCTGGAGTGGACCGCAGTGGCCCTGGGTGGACTGCGAATGAAGGGCGTGACCGTCCTCGTCCGCGACGAACAAGGCCGGATCGCGACCGTGGCCATCCACCATCGCTTCCTCAACGAGATCCTCATACTCTCCGAGCACGCCGGAAAGCAATTGCTCGACGTCCTCAACCCGGACGACTTCTACAACCCGGCGGTACGGACGCGCTGACGGGCCCGGTGGGCACGCAGATTCTCAGGATTGCCGCAGATCTTGGTCGAGTGCCAAACGCCACTGTTGTTGCGGGAGCGGTCGAAGAACGCCGTTGCACAGCGCGTATTGCGGCAGATCTTGAGCCGCCGCCAGGTGTCCGACCGCTGAGCCTGGAACACCTCAAGGAGCACCAGGGCGGCCACATACCGCCAGCCCTGGCCGCGGGGCTCCAGGACAACCCGTCCGTTGCGGTCCATCCGCAAAGCCGCCGCCGCGACATGAACGGCGGGCGCAACGTCGTGGTCGTCGCCGTCCAGGCCGTCACCGTTTCGTGAGGACAGAAGCCGCCGCAACTCAGCACGGAGACCGCGCAGTTCCTCGAGATCGTTCTCGGTGAGAGGCACCTGCGCGGCGGCCTGCGCCGCCTCCTGGGCCCAGCAGCCCAGCGCCTGGTCGACCCAGGCCTGCGCGTCGGCGAGGTCGTCCAGGAGATCGGCCGCTCGGGGGCGGCCGGCGGGAATGGTGTTGAGCAGGTCGTGCACCAGCGCCAGGCCGAGCGGCGCCGGATCGACCTCGTACCGCGTGGACGCGGACCATGCCATGACCCTGCCCTCTTTCGTTCATTGATGGCTTCTGCCGACATGACCATGGCCGTTTTAGCCACTACCTCAGGGTACGACACTCCTGCTACCTTGAAGAGAAATAAGTCAAAGGCGTATGGTTCTTTCGTCTTGCATCGGCAACACACCGCACGAAGGGTGTCGCTCATGAGCTCGTCGATCCCCCACAGCCCCCTCCCCCCGGGCGCTCCGCCTGCTCCGGAGCGGCTGGGCAGCGGCACCGTCGTCGTCTTCGTCCACGGTTTCCTCGACTCGTGGCGGGTCTGGGATGCGGTGGGAGCCGGACTCCGCGCCCCGGAGGTCAAGAGCCTGGCTCTGGACCTGCCCGGCTGCGGCGACCGGACCGGCCATCCCGGCCCCTTCACCCTCGAGCACCTCGCCCCAGACGTGATCTCCGTACTCGACGGCATCGCCGAACGACGGCCGGGCCGATGCACCGGGCACCAGCGACTACCACGGCCCCGTTCTGATCCTCACCGGTGCCGACGACCCTCTGATCACCACGGAACTGGCCGACACCGCCGCACAGCCGCGCTTCCCCTACGCCCGGACTGCCGTCGTCGACGGGGCGGGCCACTGGCCGCACCTGGAGTGGCCTGAAGCGGTCGCCGCATACCTCGGCGTGTTCCTGGCCTCGTCCCTGACGGCCCGGCCCTGACCCGCCCCAGCCGCCCTGTACCAAGGACCAACCGATCATGCCCCGCATCGAAGATGTCGCCTTCCCCGCCGAGGGAGGTCTGACCCTGCGCGGTCTGCTGTACATCCCGCAGACCCCCGGACCACACCCGGCCATCACCATGGCCCACGGCTACGGCGGAGTGGTCCGTGAATCGCGCCTCCTGCCGTTCGCCGAGCTCTTCGTCAAGGCCGGGTTCGCCGTGCTCCTGCACGACCATCGCACCTTCGGCGCGAGTGACGGCGAACCGCGCCAGGACATCGACCCCTGGCAGCAGATCACCGACTGGCGACGAGCCATCACCTACCTGGAGAGCCGGCCCGAGGTCGACACCGCCAGGATCGGGCTGTGGGGCACCAGCTACGCCGGCGGCCACGCACTCGTCCTGGGTGCCACCGATCGCCGGCTGCGCGCCGTCGTCTCCCAGGTGCCCACTATCAGCGGCTACGAGCAGGGACTGCGCCGTACCCCGGCGGAGCACGCGGCTGCGCTGGAGGAAGCGTTCAACGAGGACGAACGGGCAGAGCTGCGCGGTGAACCGCCCCGGCGTCATGCCTTGGTGCAAGGACATGACTGTTCCCGCCGCCTACCACACGCAGGCCGCAGTCGACTTCTATCTCGAGCAGACCGGCAAGGGCGGCTGGGACAACTCCGTCACCGTGCGCTCCACCCGGGCGGCGCGCATGTACGACCCGGGCGTGTGGGCACCCCGGGTCTCCCCCACACCCCTGCTGATGATCGTCGGCAACGACGACCACCTCACCCCCACCGACCTCGCGCTGGCGGCCTACGAACGAGCGCTGGAGCCCAAGCGGCTGAAGCTCATCGACGGCGGCCACTTCGCCCCGTACAGCACGCAGTTCCCCGTCGCCGCGCAGGCCGCCCTGGACTGGTTCCTCGACCACCTCACCTGACCGGTCCCATGCCCACCCGTCCTGAACCGAGCCAAGGAAGTTCCATGCCCGTTCTCACCCACCACATCGTCGGCGACGTCGCCACGATCATCCTCGACAACCCTCCGCAGAACCGCTTCGCACCCGAGTTCACCCAGGAGCTCAGCGACATCGTCGACGCCATCACCCGTAGCCCGGCCCGCGCGGTCGTGCTGCGGGCCGAGGGGCCCGACTTCAGTTACGGCGGCGACTTCCGGCCCTGGGTCGGCGCCGACCGAACGAGCCTGCGGGCCGACTTCGACCACGCCCTGGCCGTGATCAACCGGTTCGAACAGCTCCCGATCCCGGTCGTGGCCGCGGTGCAGGGGCTGTGCTACGGCGGCGGCTTCGAACTCGCGCTGCGGGCCGACATCATCCTCGCCGGAGAAAGCGCCCGCTTCGGCCATCCCGAGCAGTCGCTCGGCATCATCACCCTCCTCGGCGGGATCCACCGCGTGGCCGAACGGGCCGGCCGGGCCCGCGCCTACGAATGGGCACTGACCTCCGAGCAGGTACCCGCCAAGGTCATGGCCGACGCCGGCGTCATCAACCGCGTCGTCCCGGACGACGAACTACGCGCCGAAGCCGAGTCCTTCGCCCAAAAGATCGCCGCAGGCCCCACCCGGGCACACGTGGTGCACAAGGCGCTGCTGCGCTCATGGGCCACGGGCGGCATCCCGGCCGCCGACCGGCTCCTCTTCGACCTCGCCGTACCGCTCTTCGAGACGGAGGACGTCAAGGACGGCCTGGTCTCCGCCGCCAAGGCCCTCAAGGAGGGCCGCCCCCGCCCCGTGCTGCCTTTCAAGGGCCGCTGACCGACAACACCCCCCACTCGCCCCTGAGCCGCAACTCCCCCACTCACCGAAGGACATCACGTGATCATTGATTCCGCTGACCTGGACGAGAAGTCCGCGTACAAGCTGCTCATCGGCAGCGTCATCCCTCGCCCCATCGCCTGGGTGAGCACCGTGTCCACCGAAGGCGTGGGCAATCTGGCCCCCATCTCCTTCTTCACGGTCGTGGGCCGCAAACCGCCGCGGGTATCACTGTCGTTTCAGCCGCGCTCGGACGGCATGACGCTCAAGGACAGCTTCGTCAACATCCGGGACACCGGTGAGTTCGTGACCAACATGGCCACGCTGCCACAGGTGGAAGGGCTGAACCGCAGCGCCTTCGAGTTCGAGCCCGACGTCGACGAGTTCGACGCAGTCGGGCTGGAGAAGGAGCCGTCCGAGGCTGTTCGTCCGCCGCGTATCAAGGGAGCGCCCATCGCGTTCGAGTGCACCGTCGAGCACATCTTCTCGGCACCCGACGGACTCAACAACGTCGTCTGGGGCAACGTGGTGCGCTTCTACATCAGGGATGACCTCTATGCCCCGGGCGGCCGGATCGACTTCGGTGCCATCGCCCCGGTGGGTCGACTCGCCGCGGAATACACCGTCGTGGACAACGCGTTCGCGACGCCGCTCGACGCCGATGTGGTCCAGGAGCGCGCCAGTCGCCGTATGGTGCGTCTGGATCGCAAGGACACGTACTACTCGCCGATCGACACGCCGGCCTGGACGCCGTCAGGCTCCACGACGTCCCTCGACTGACCGGCAGGATGTGACGTGGTGACACCCCTCAGGGCCTGGCCGACCGACTGTCTGACGCCTCGACTGACCGGTCCGAAACCTGCCGGCCCGCCGGTGTGTCACCTCGCACACCTCCGCTCAAGCGCTTGTTATGTCATAAGCGTTTGGTCCAGAAGGCCCGTCACTGCCTTCTTCACCCGCCCGACCGCGCATGCCGCCCGTCGGAATGGACTCGCGATGGCGGTCACGACCAGACTGACGCGCGATGGCCTCAAGATCAGCGATCGAGTCGACACCACGACCGGGCCCACGACGCTGTGGCGATCGACCCAGTGGTGACCGATCGAGGCCGACATCCGCGGCTCGTACCAGACGCCACGGGAGCCCGCCGTCGTGGTGGGCCGACCCCACCCTCTGAGTCGGAGCCCGAAGCTGATGAAGACGCTCGTCTTCCGCTGGACCTGACCCCCGTTCTCAACGAGGAGAGCCTGTGTCACGGAAGAACTCTTCCCCGAAGCCGGACGAGCAGAAAGACGACTCCGCCTACGACGTAGTCGTCGTGGGTTCCGGATTCGGCGGATCCGTCACCGCCCTTCGGCTCACCGAAAAGGGCTACCGCGTAGGCGTGTTGGAGGCGTGTCGCAGGTTCACGCCCCGACTCGCTGCCCAAGAACTCCTGGGATGTCAGGAACTATCTCTGGGCGCCCAAGGTCGGCCTGTACGGCATCCAGCGCATCCATCTGCTGGGCAACGTGATGGTGCTGGCGGGGGCCGGAGTCGGGGGTGGCTCCCTCAACTACGCCAAAACCCTGTATGAACCGCCGAAGCAGTTCTTCGACGACCCGCAGTGGAAGGACATGACCGACTGGGAAGGGGAGCTGAAGCCGTATTACGACCAGGCCCGGCGCATGCTCGGTGTGCGGCTCAATGCGACGATGACCCCGGCCGACGTCCACCTGCGGGCGGTCGCCGAGCAGATGGGCGTGGGCGAAAGCTTCCACATGGCCCCCGTAGGGGTCTCCTTCGGCGACGGCCAGGACGCCGGCGGGACGGCGAAGGCCGAGGCGGGGGAGGATGTGGCTGACCCGTATTTCGGTGGCGTCGGCCCGGCCCGCAAGGCCTGCGCCGAGTGCGGTGAGTGCATGACGGGCTGGAGCCAGTTCACACGGTTGACGACCTCGATCGCATCTGCGCGATCGGCGCCGGACACGGCATGAGGAGCGCTGAAGTGGGGAAGCTCAGCCATTTCTGTCCTGTGTGGTCGATTTGTTGTGCATGTTGTGTGCGGCGCGCTAGCTGGCCAGCGGGCATGTGTCGCATGGGCAGGGCGACGACCCTGGTCAACAGCACAGGTCTTTAGGGCCACGACAGGTGGTGGAGTTCGCCGGTCGTGACCGGCGCAGCCTGGTCCGCACCAGTTGCGAAGTGCGTCAACGCACGCCTGCGCTGTCGAGCAGGGTGCCCACGGTGGGCGCGATGAGCCCAGTCAAGCTGTCGGCCCTGATCCCCGCGCGGGCACTGGCGCCGTCGAAGATGAGGCTGAGCTGCCTGGTCAACAGGTCCGGATCGCTCGCCCCACCCCGTTCGGCCTCGGCACGGAAGAAGGCCGTCAGATTCCCCTTGACGCGGCGGGCCACCTGGCTTGCGGGATGGCTCTCATCTTTGAGCTCGATCTGCACAGCAAGGTAGCGACAACCTCGGAATTCCGGCGTGCCCGCCTGTGCCTCCGCCTGCTCGAAGACGTGCAGGATCCGCTCGCGCGGCGGGCGGCCATCGTCCGCCGCGGGCAGAAGTCGCACCGCGAAGGCAGAGGCTCGTTCCTCCAGGCTCGCCGCCAGCAGTTCGTCCTTGCTTTCGAAGAGCTGGTACATGGAACGCTTCGACACCCCCGCCGCCTTGCACAGTGCCTCGACTCCGATGCTGACACCGTCTTGGTAGGTGAGCGTGGCCGCTGCCTCCAGCAGCCGCTCGCGGGGAGTTGCCTTCGCCTGGGTAGTCATAGTGTGAGGTTAACTCGATTCCAACGAAAAGAAAACCGATCGGTTTCCAGCGAGGGAGTCCGGGCGTCGACCGACGCCGAGCCTCACGGCCGAACGGACACCCGAGCCAGAGCGGAGGGCTCGGCGACGGCTTCCGGGAACCATCACCGAGCCCTTGCGATGTGCACGCCTCCCGTCCCCACGGAGCGACGCACACCGAGGGCCACTCCGCACAATGGCCCCGTCTCGGGTGATGCATGAGTACGTTCCGCTATGCCGTGACGGCAGGCTCCTTGTGCTCCGCCTCGTGGGGGATTCGGTGCAGCCCTCTGCGGTCGTACCAGCTCGTCACACCGAAGCCGAAGAGAGCGGCCAGCGCGAGACCGACGGCCATCATGACCCAGCCCCGGGTCAGGCCGGCGTCACCCTGGGCGTCGTAGTAGAGGATCGAGCGGACACCGCCGGTGATCTGCCGCAGCGGCTCGAACTCCGCGAGAAAGCGGTAGAAGCCGGGCAGCGACTCGATCGGCGTGGTGGCGCCGGCCGTCGGCACCGCCATCGCGATGAAGACCAGCGTGACCACCAGCATGCCGGGCGTACCGAAGACGGCGAGCAGAGCAAGGGCGCCGACCCCAGAGACGGCGATGGCGGCCACGGAATACAGCCACAGCAGCGGCAGGTGAGATGCGTCCATCCCCATGAGTCCGATCGCGCCCATCATGACCAGGGTGCCCATGACCAGAGACAGGCCGATCATGATTGTGCTGCTCATGGCGAGGGTCTGCACCCGGGTCGCCCGGATCAGCGGACGGTGGATGCGCAGCGGGCCCATGTCATTGTGGGTGTAGCCGAGGGAGTGTTCCACCTGGCCGCTGATGACATTGGCAGAGAGCATGCCGCAGACCACGAGGACGAGCGCGTAGTAGAACGCCGACATCCCCAGGCCGCTGTGCGAGTCGAGCGGATGCCCGTCCTTAACGACCACGGCGGCCGGATCGGCCAGCAGGACGCGGGCCGCAGCCGGCAGTCTGGCCTGCTCGGCTCGGGTCTGGGCGGTCAGCTCCTTGCCCACTTGGAGCGACGCGCCCTCGGCCGCGGTCATCGCCGCCTGCCGAGCGAAGTTGGAGCCCAGGCTGCCGGCGGACTGGTTGGTCAGCACCGTCAGCTGCGGGCGAACCGGATTCCTGGTGGACGCGGATCCGGTCAGCGTGGTGACGGAGGAGGTGAAGCCCTCTGGCACGACGAGCGCGCCGTACAGCTTGCCCTTGCCGAGTTCCTCCTTCAGCTGCTTCTCGTCCATCACCTTCCAGTCGATCTTGTCTCCGCTCGCGGTTGACTTCTTGATCGACTCGGTGATCTGCGCCCCAAGGTTGACCTGCTTGCCGCCGACACCGACCCCCTTGTCGGAGTTGACCAGGCCGACCGGAAGGTTCTTCGTATGACCGACCGGGTCGACATTGGGGCCGACATAGAGGATGCCGAACAGCAGCGCGAGGATGCCCGTGATGACGCCGCCGGCGATCCACACGGGTTTCGCACGCAGGACGCGGAAGGGGTGAATTGCACTCATGACTTACTCCGGTCTAGACAACACGACTGCGCCAGGAGAAGACCGGACGGCACCATTGCTGGCCGGGTTCCTCAACACTTTCGACTCTCGGCCGGCACACCCGCAGGGAGCCGTAACGACCTCATCAAGCACCCGAGACGGTCTCAGCCCCCTTGCCCATGCCCCGACAGCTACGGCAACGAAGACGACTGCGTCCATGGGTACACTCGAGACCCCTCCCTGCAAGAAACCGACCGGTTTCCCATTATCGTAAACCGATCGGTTTCGAGATTCAAAATGGGCCGATCAGCCACGTCTGGCCGGGCATGCTGGGCTGGATGCCGACGCTGGACGACGCCCGCTGTCACATGCCCTTCGATCAGCCAGATCGTCGCCGCCTCGGCACCCACGGAGCTTCGTCGGCGATCAGTCGCTCTCGACCGGCGCGGCGCGACCGGACTGAACATCACAAACGTTCTCGACATTCTGGAGTACGGTCTCGGCGTCTCGACCGTGGAGGTGCCACCCGCCGCCGTCGAATTCGCGTGCCGCGTCGCCGAACTCGGAACACCCCTCACTGAACTGCTTCGCAGCTACCGTCTCAGCCATGCCGACACGCTGAAGACTCTTTACCGGGAGAGGTCAAGCGAAATCAGCCGAGTAAAGGAGTCCATGCTTTTCGGCCCCTGTGCTTCTGGCTGATTGAGGGTCGACAGCCTGACCATGCAGCACATTCGTCCGGATTACGCTTGCTGCGCCCGTCAAGGACAGAGCACGGTGCCAGTGCCCGCGAGCTCACACCGGCGACTGCGGGCCCATGAGGCAACTGAATCCCCCCGTCGTAGTGCGCACCAGGAGATCCGGCGACACGCGAGCACCGTCTCCTGCACGTCGGGAAGGTGGGCGTCAGTCTCCGCTGTAGAGGCGGTCCAGGTCGACGAGTTGGACCGTGGGATCACGGTGGGCGAGATCGCACAGGTCACTGGTGAAGCCGCCGCCGCTGAAGCCCAGCAGCCGGGTCCGCTCAGCGTGCACACCGGCCCGGGCGCGCAGCAGGGTGCGGATCGGCCGCCCTCGTCACGGCCGAAGGTGGCGAGGTCGACTTCGTGGGCGGTCTTGGCGGCCGGGTCCGGGACGGTGCCGGATTCCACACGGGTGCGCTGTCCGCCGAGCGTGTCGGGGCTCGCGTACCAGCGGGTCCAGGTGCGGCAGAGCTGTTCGAAGTGGGGCCCGATGACCTTGCTGCGGAACGTGGCCTGCGAGCGTTCCCACCGAGGGTGCCTGGCCGGGCCGCTCCAGGTCGCTCCATTCGGGGCGCATCAGCGCCTTACGTGATGTTCACCCGGGCGGAGACGCATGCCTGGACGGCGAGCTGACCGGAGTGGAAGTGCGTGCCTCCAGCGTCACCATGGTGTGGCATCCGATGCCTCCGCCAGCTATGGAGCCGTCCGGGATGACCGTGGAGCGGTCGCAGGGGCACCTCACTCGCCGTGTGGCAGTTGAAGGCGCCGGTCATGGTCGCCGACGCCGGCTACGGCGTCAGCACCCCCTTCCGGCTCGGTCTGCAGGAACGAGGGCTGTCCTATGTCCTGGCCCTGAACGGGAAGGAGGTCGCCCACCCGGAGGACGTCGAGCCGCACCAGCCGGCCTATGGCGGGCTCGGACCGCCCACCTTTCCCCGCTACCGCACCCCACCTCGAGCCGTCTGCGTCCTCGCAGCGCAGGCGGGTGCGGAGCAGTTCACCGAGGTGACCTGGAGGCGGGGCAGCAAAGGCGCGATGACCTCACGGTTCGTGGTGCTGACAGTGCGGCCTGCGGGCAAGCAGTCCCTGGCCGCAGCTCAGGAGGCGGGCGGCGGCCGCAACCGATGGGACGGCGTCCTGCCCGTCCAGACACTCCTCGTCGAGTGGCCGGACGGCCATGACGCTCCGACGGACTACTGGATATCGAACCTGCCCGCCACCACCCCGGCCGCTGACCTGGTGCGGTGGGCCAAGATGCGCTGGCGGATCGAGCACGACTACCGCGAGCTCAAGCATGGCCCTGGGCTGGACCACTTCGAGGGCCGCACCTGGCGCGGCTGGCACCACCACGTAACCCTCGTCACCGCCGCCCAGGCATTCCTCACCCTCCGGCGGCTCGACCCAAAAGTCCGCACACCGGCCTGACCCTCTACCAGGTCCTCGACGTTCTCCAGGACCTGCTGAGGTGCTGGACCGGTTCATGCACCACCTGCGGACGCCCCCTGCCCCGCCCTCGGAGCAGCCGCAGACAGCCCACAACCTAACGAAGCACTACTAGATGACGCCATTCCAGTGCTGGTACCGCCCATGGGGACGTCCGGCCGCGGGTGGACGCCAACGGGTTGGTTCCAGGTTCACCCAGTGCCGTCGCGATCACCGGCGTGGCGCAGGTGGGGGTCAGAAGCTGTAGGGGCCGAAGCGTCCCCAGGCCACCAAGGCGGCCAGGATCAGCAGGACAGCATTGAAGACGATCGCGCCGGGTTCCTTGCGGCGGGCGTGGGTGATCGCGGCCAGCACCATCACCACGATCAGGCCGGTCGCGGCCAGCGGAGTCAGCACCGGGGCGATGCTGGTGGCCGCGGGCAGGATCAGCCCCAGCGCCGCGGCGCACTCCGCGATGCCGATGAAGCGGACGGTGCCCTGGGAGAAGTCGGCCGTCCAGGGCAGCTGGCCGACCAGTTCGTCCTTGGGCTGGGTGGACTTCATGACACCGGCCATGGCGAACATCGCGGCCAGCACGGCCTGGACTATCCACAAGAAGACGTTCACGTACGGATTCCTTGACCGAAGGGGGACGCGGGAAGGGAGCGGACGCCCCTTCAGGGAGCGGGGTGGGGTGGGGCGATCAGTCAGGTGTTGAAAACGGCCTCGGAGCGGTCGCGATTTTCGTGCAGGTCCCAGTACACGGGGGCGATCTGCTCGGGCGTGGCCGTCGGGAAGCCCTCCGGGCCGCCGTCACCGATCCAGACGTTGATGGCCACGTGGGCGGCGTGCACACCGCTGCCGTCCAGTTCCTTGCCCAGGTTGATGACCCAGTTGCGCAGGGCCGCGCCGGCGGCGTTGACGTTCCCGAGCATGGGGATGGGATCCACCGAACCGCCGCCGCTGGTGAACAGCAGGGTGCCGGCGCCCGCCTCGCGCATCGCGGGCAGCACCGTGCGCCCGGCGGCCACGGCGCCATAGAAGACGTACTCAATCTGCGGCTGCAGATTGTCGGCCGTGACCTCCGAGGGGGCGACCAGGGTGAGACCGGGCACCGGGGAGTGCGCGGCCGGCGAGTACTCCAGCACGTCGATGCCGCCGAAGCGGGCCTTCACGGCGTCCAGGGCGGCGGTCAGGGAGGGCCGGTCCAGGACATCGGCGGCGAACGCCTCCGCGGTGATGCCTTCCTGGCCGAGCTGGCCGACCAGCGTCTGAAGCTTCTCCTTGGTGCGGGAGATCAGGGCGACGTCGAAGCCTCGGCTGCCGAAGGTGCGGGCGATGGCCAGGCCCATACCGGTGCCGGCGCCGACGATGGCAATAGTGGGCACGGTGGTTTCTCTTCCCTTGGGCGTGTGTCAGGAGCAGGAAACGGCGATCTTGCCCGGGGTACTGGCGGCGAAGGCCTCCGTGGCCTGCTCCAGCGGGTAGGTGGCAGTGACGGGCACACGCAGCGCACCAGAGGCGACCTGCTCGGCCAGCGAGGTCAGGATCCGGGCGTCGGGGTTGGCCATGATCGTGTGGACGGTGACGTCCTGCCCCTTGACGTCGTCCTGGGTCAGGCCGGTGGTGGAGGCGAGCTGTCCGCCCGGCCGCAGCAGAGCGGCCAGTTGGGCGCCGTCGCCCGCCAGGTGCAGCACCGCGTCCACACCGTCCGGGGCGATCGCGCGGACCTGTCCCTCCAGGTCACCGGTGAAGTCGACCACGTGGACCTCCGCGTCGGTCAGGCCGGTGACGAAGTCGGTCTGCGCGCCGGTGCGGGCGGTCGCGATCATCTTCGCGCCGCGGGCCGCGGCGAGCTGCACCGCCAGCGACCCCACCCCGCCGGAGGCCCCGGAGATCAGCAGCGTCTGGTCCTCGGCCAGGGCCACCGCTTCCAGGCTCGCCACGGCAGTGGCCCCGGCCACGCCCAGCGCGCCCGCGTCCCCCGCCGCCAGGCCTGCGGGGATGCGGGCGACTCCGTGTCCGGCGGGCACGGTTACGTACTGGGCCAGCGACCCGGCGCCCAAGTACGGCTTCAGCACGACACCGAAGACCGCGTCGCCGACCGCGAAGCCGTCCACGTCCTCACCGAGCGCCTCGACGGTGCCCGCGAAGTCCTGGCCGAGGACCAGCGGGAACCGGTGCTCCATAAACGCCTGCGTGTAGCCGGCGGCGGTGGCGATGTCGATGCCGTTCAACGAGGTGGCGGCTACCTTGACCAGCAGTTCCCCGGCCTTCGGGCTAGGAGTGTCCACCTCGGTCACAGCCGGGGTCGAGGGGACGGATTCGAGCGTGACAGCACGCATGACAACACCCTTTCAAGTAAGTGGGCCAGGCGTCCCACTTTCACTGTCACCCACCGTACAGCAGAACCGGACCGGCCGTTCCATTTGGATAGAGTGGGGACATGACCTCGCCACCTTCCGACCGGACGCCAGGCCAGCAGCCCGGCACGGGACTGCGCGCCGACGCCGAACGCAACCGCTGCCGCATCCTGGCCGCCGCCCGTCGCCTCTACGCCACCGAAGGACTCGGCGTCTCCATGGCCTCCGTCGCCCGCGAGGCAGGCGTCGGCAAAGCCACGCTCGGCCGGCGCTTCGCCACCCGGGAGGAACTCGTCGACGCGGTCTTCGCCGACCGCATGGACTCCTACGCCGACGCCGTCGGCGAAGCACTCGCCGACCCCGACCCCTGGCACGGCTTCACCGGATACGTCGAGGCCGTTTGCGCCATGCAGGCCGCCGACCGCGGCTTCGCCGACGTCCTGACCATGTCCTTCCCCACCGCCAAGGCGCTGGAGGCCCGCCGCGCCGAGGCGTACGACCAACTGCTCGAACTCATCACCCGCGCCAAGAACACCGGGCACCTGCGCGAGGACTTCACCCACCAGGACGTCGTCATCCTGCTCATCGCCAACGCCGGAGTCGTCACCGCCACCGGCGACGCCGCCCCCGACACCTGGCGCCGCCTCGTCGGCCACATGATCCGCTCTTACGCCGCGCCCGGCGCACCGATCCCCCCGCTACCCGAAGCCCCGAGGCCCACCGCTCTCTACCGCGCCATGGTCCGCCTCTCACAAACCGGCCCGGACACCGCCTAGCTAGCAGGGGGACACAAGGAAAGGGTGGCCTTCTCACAGAACGCCACCCATACGCCAGACCCAATCACGCCCCGGTGCACCCTCACGCAAGTCGTCCCGCACGGCCCCGGAGCGGAGGTCGAAGAGAGCGAACGTCTGAAGATCTATGCCGTAAACAACATACGCCGCGAGCGTCGGGTCCAGGCCGCTTGGTAAGTGGATCGACTTGCCTAAGAGTGGTGCGGGAGTTACCTTCAGATGGTGAGTCCATCGACTTACCTTACGACTCGGCAAGGAACAATGAACATGAATCGTCTTGCGGGCAAGCGCGCCCTCATCACCGGCGGCACGAGTGGGATCGGTCTGGAGACCGCGCAGCGTTTTGTCGCGGAGGGGGCCGAGGTGCTGGTCACGGGCGTAACCCCGGCCAGCATCGACAAGGCGCGGCAGATCCTCGGGGACAAGGTGCCGGTGGTGCAGGCCGATGCACGCGATCTCGATGCGCAGCGCGGCCTGGCGGAACGGGTGCGTGAGCACTTCGGGGAGCTGGACGTGGCCTTCCTGAACGCCGGCGTCTCGGACTGGCGGCCGTTCGAGGACCACACGGAGGACAGCTACGACCGGCTCTTCGACATCAACGTCAAGAGCGTCTTCTTTCTCACACAGGCCCTGGTGCCCGTGCTGGCCAACCCGTCCTCGGTCATCCTCAACGCGTCCAACAGCGCGCACCGCGGCTACGGGCAGTCGAACGCCTACGCCGCGACGAAGGCGGCTCTCGGCTCCCTGATGCGGTCGTGGAACGCGGACCTGCTCACATCGCACGGCATCCGGTTCAACGCGGTCAGCCCCGGCCCGGTGGACACCCCGCTGTACGCCAAGCTCGGGATCGAGGACCCCGCGCAGCAGACGGCGGTTCTGGAGGCGATCAGCTCCACCATCCCGCTGGGTCGCATGGGTATGCCCGAGGAGGTCGCGGAAGCCGTCGTGTACCTGGCCTCCGACGTCTCCGCCTTCGCTGTGGGCCAGGACCTTATCCTGGACGGCGGCCAGACCGTCCTCTGACAGCGAGGATGCGGCCGGGAGACGGGCGAGGGGCGTGGGCATGTCGGTGGCGGACCGAGCGGAGACCGGTGGCGATACGTGCCAGGCCGGGTATCACGCGCAGATCAAAGCGGAGAACCGCGCCCGCATCATCCGCGCCGCCCGCGACCTCTTCCTCGCCCGGGGATACGACAAGACCTCCCTGGCCCAGATCGCCAAGGAGGCCCGCGTCTCCACCGGCACCCTCTTCAAGCGGTACCCCTCCAAGGCTGCGCTGTTCGCGGCCGTCACCTCCGAACAGTGGCAGCTGGACGTGCAGTACGCCGAACCGCCCCCGCCCGGTGATCCCCGGTACGGCCTGGACCACATCGGCCGCGACTACGCCTGCCTGGTCTCGCGGCCCCACACGGCGGCGCTGTGCCGCCTCATCATCACCGAACTTCCCCAGATGCCGGAACTCGCCGACATCGTCGGCACCGGCTTCGCCATCGACCGAGGACCCTTCTTCGACCGGCTCCGCGACTACCTGGACGCCGAAGCACAGGCCGGCACACTCGACTTCCGTTCGGCCGACGGACAGCCACAGTCGGCATCCGCAGTGGCCGAACAGTTCCTCGGCATGATCTGCAGCCAGCTCCTGTGGCCTCAACTCGTACGGACCGACTTCGTCCCGCCCAACCCCACCGACACCACGATCGTGGACGAAGCCGTCGCCCTCATGCTCAGCCGCTATCGCACCGGATCCTGAACCCCGGACTACCAGTTCACGCTGCCAGGACCCCGCCGGCGAGGTAGACCCGGATGCGCTGCCTGGGGTCGGGCTCGGCCTGGACGGCCTGCTCGATCTCGGCTGTCGCCTCCCGGAAGAAGCCGCGGGTGACCGCCGGCACCAGCTGTTCTTCCGTGGAGGCCAGGCTGTACAGCGTCGCCTTGGAGCACTCCAGCCTCGGCAAGAGTTCGCCGCTCTAGAACCCTCGTCCGTGCCGGGCACGCCCCGAATTCAGGGGCGGATCACCAGGCCATCTCACCGTGACGGTCACGGAAGGTTCCGGTCGGTCCGTCCGCCCCGATGGTGGCGAGTTCGACGATCACGTCGGTTCCCTCGGTCACCGTCTGCGGGCCGCTGTGCCCGTTGAAGTCGGTCGCGGTGTAGCCCGGGTCGGCCGCGTTCACTTTCACGTCCGGCAAGGACTTCGCGTACTGCGTGGTCAGCATGGTCACCGCTGCCTTGGACGCCGTGTAGAGCGGCGCGAGGTTCCTCGACTCGACGCGCTCGGTGTCGTGGGTGGCCGCGAACGACCCCATGCCGCTGGAGACATTGACGATGACCGGGCTCGCGGACTTGCGCAGCAGAGGCAGGAACGCGTGCGTCACCCGGACGATCCCCACGACATTGACTTCGAACACCTCGCTGGCGTCAGCGGCCGTGATCTGGTCGGCAGAGTTGTGTGTCCCGAAAATGCCTGCGTTGTTGATCAGGACGTGGATGCTCCCCTCGCGAGCCTCGATATCGGCGGCGGCCGCGGCCACCGACGCGTCGTCCGTCACGTCGATCTGGACGAAACGGGCACCGAGTGCGTCGGCGGCTGCCCGGCCGCGCTCCGGATCACGCGCACCGATGAGGACGGTGTGGCCGGCCTCGATCAAGCGGCGGGCGGTCTCGTACCCGAGGGACTTGTTGGCTCCTGTGATGAATGTGGTCGTCATGCGTCCACTCTCGGTCCGTGGCGAGAGGCCAGCCAGTGCTCTCCGTGACGGTAGGACAGCCAGTACCAGGCACGGCGACGGCCCGGCGGACACAATGGCCGAGTGGACGAGACTCTAGGCACGGCACTGCACCGCTGGCGCGACCGCCTTTCTCCCGCGGACGTCGGACTGACCTCACGGCCCGGACGACGCGCGGTGGGGCTGCGACGCGAGGAACTGGCCGAACTCGCCGGGCTGTCGGTCGACTACGTGGTCCGCCTGGAACAGGGCCGCGCCAAAAGCCCTTCGGCGCAGGTCGTCGCGAGCCTGACCAGGGCACTGCAACTGCAGCCCATGGAGCGCGATCACGCCTACCGGCTGGCCGGCCTCCTGCCTCCCCAGGAGGGAACGGTCTCCACGCATGTTCCGGCCGGGGTCCAACGGATGCTGGCCCGCCTCGGGGAATTCCCCGTGGGCGTGTTCAGCGCCGACTGGACCTTGCTGTCCTGGACCCCCGCATGGTCAGTACTGATGGGCGACCCCAGCGCACGGACACACGACGAGCGCAATCTGGCACGGGCGGTCTTCGCCACAGGGCCCAGCCGGCTCGCGTCTTGGCCCGTGCTCCAGGACGACGACGCCCTGAAACCCGCCCTCGTCGCCGATCTGCGCACAGCTCTCATCGACTACCCCCGCGACCGCGGCCTGACCGACCTCGTCGAGGAACTGCGATCCACCAGCGCGGAGTTCACCCGACTGTGGGACGAGGGCACGGTCGGCCCGCACGTCTCGGCCCGCAAGACCGTCGTACACCCCCAGGTGGGTGAGGTGATCTGCGACTGCGACGTGCTCACCGTCCCAGGCTGCGACATCCGACTCGTCGTCTACACGGTGGCCGCGGGTTCCACCGACGCGGAGAAGCTGGAGTTCCTACGGGTCACGAACGGCGTCCGCGCCGACGGCCCCGCGCTTCCGGGGCCCGGCCTGTTCTCCACGCCGTAATGATCGGGCCAGCCGTCCCGCACCGACGATGGCACTCACGGCTTACGGACCGCTATGGCTTCAGTTGGCGGGGTTCGCCACCTGCGGCGCTCAGCTGGCGGCGCGGGGGTCATAGGCGGAGGACGATCAGGGCGATGTCGTCGCGGGCGCCGCTGCTGACGCCGAGGTGCGCGAGCAGGGCGTCGGCGAGGTGTTCGGGGGTGTGGCGCGCGTAGCGGGCGAGAGCGTCGGTGAGGCGTTGCAGGCCGGCGTCGATGTCCTCGCCACGGCGTTCGATGAGGCCGTCGGTGTAGAGCACGAAGGTGTCGCCGGGAGTGTAGGGCAGGTCGGCCTGGGGGCGGGGGAGGTGTTTGGGGCGGGTTCCCAGCGGAGGGTCGGTGGCCTGGTCGAGCAGATCGCAGGTGCCGTCTTGGTGGAGCAGAACGGGGGGCGGGTGGCCGGCGCTGCTGTACATGATGCGGCGAGCGTGGGTGTCGATGACGGCTTGGACGACGGTGGTGGCCAGCGCACCCTCCACGTAGCGTGCATACAGGCCCAGGCAGTCCAGGGCCCTCGCGGGCCCTTCGACGGCCCGGACGGAGGCGGACAACGCGCTGCGGAGCATGCCCATGACAGCGGCGGCCTCCAGGCCGTGGCCGACGACGTCGCCGACCGCGACGGCGAATCTGTTCTCGGGCAGGTCGACCACCTCGTACCAGTCGCCGCACACATTCAGTGACCCGGCGGCGGGCAGGTAGCGCACCGCCGTGTCCTGGTGCCGGGCCAGGTGGGGCGAGTGGAGCATGGCCTCCTGCAAGGTGACGGCGACCTGGCGTTCCCGGGCGTGAGCTTGGCGCAGTTCCTCGTTCAGTCGCTGAAGCTCGCGCGCCCTCGCATACAGTTCGACCTCCATCGCCTCCACGTCGCTGAGCGCCCCGCCGTCTCGCGGGCGAGGGTGGGAGAGGACGAACGCGGTCACGTCTTCCCCTCGGTGGATGATCCACGCCACCTGCCCATCCGGCCCGAGCACTGGGGTATTGATCGCGGACCACCACCGCTCCTCGAACACGCCGGGCTGCTCGGCAGAAGGGATGTCGTACTTCATCGGCGCCATCGTGTCCCGCTCCTTCGAGCGCAGCACCCGGTGCAGGGAAGCGTGCAGCTTCCGTACCCCTTCAGCATCGGGGTCCGCCGGATTGTCAGGGAAGGCATCGAAGAGGTACCGCCCCAGCAGATCCTCCCGACAACGGCCGGTCACCCGGCAGGCCGCCTCGTTGACGTCAGCGATCACCAGATCCGGGCCCAGCACCATATAGGGGCTGGGAGTGACCGCGAACAACGCTCGGTAGTCGACCCCCGGCCTCGCTACACGCTGCGGCCGTGCATCCTCATCAGGGATGTTCTCGTCCCTCACCCCTACGTTCTACCGTGCCTCGGCGTCCGCGGCACCTGGGCACATCACCTGCCCTCGGCCTGTCAGCCTCTGCTACTTGAAGTCGACCACCGCAGATGGCGGACCCGGAACGTGGGGCTTGCGGGGGGGGCGGAGCCGTCCGCGGCGCGGGCAGTTCACGGTGAGCTGCTGTCCCGGACCTTGCGTACGGCTTTGTCGTCCAGGCCATGGGTGGTGTGGACGAGCGCGGTCGGTGTGTGGGGCAGCCGAGGGATCCGTCGAGGAGCAGGGCACCCTGCCCACTGCCTTGTGGTCCTCGGTCTTCGCCCTTGTGATCGAGGGCGAGGCGGTAGCCGAAGCGGCGCACGGGGATCTGGAAGTACTCGGGGAGCAGCCGGTGTAGGCGCGGTCGGCGGCGCAGCTGCCAGGGGCTTGGCCAGTTCGCGCAGCGCGATGACCGCGTTGCGGCCGATACGCATCGTTGGGGTGTCGAGTACGAGACCGACGCACATCTGCGGGTAGGCGGTCGGCTTGCCCGCGCTCTCGCCGGGGCAGCGGCGGTGGGCAGAGACGAGGAAGCTGGCGCTGCAGCCGAAGGCCGGGGGCGGAGCCCGCGCTGCAGTGCCGGCCTGCGGCGATCTCCACCGATGCGGTCTGAGTGCGGTCGCTGACGGGGCGAGCCAGGACCGGGATGGGCGTGGCGTCGACGCCCACGTCCCCGCGGCAGCCGCGCAGGTTTCCGCGAGTCTTCGCGAGGCGGACCGGCGTGAGGACCAGTTGGTTGGCCAGCAGTTGGGGCCGCTCGGCGGCCTGCCTGCCGGAGGGGCCGTTCCAGGCATCCGCGTAAGCGTCGGCGACGTCCTGGGGAAGACGCGAGCGGCGGTCGTAGCGCGCCGGGTCCAGCACGGTGGCGATGCGGTTCCAGCCCCGGTAGAGGCGGCGACTGGCCGCGATGCGCGCCCGCGCTGTCGCTGGCGGTTCCTTCGGGATGCCCAGCCAGGTGCGAGCCCTGGGTTCGAGGCGGAAGTGGAGGATGCGCCAGGCCTCGGCGATCGTGGCCCGGCCCGTGAAGTACGTGGCCAGCAGCAGCCCGGCCAGCACCGTGCGCGGGCGCACCCCGGCCCGCCCCGGCCGTCCTTGCAGACCTGCGGCACGGCATCATGGATGGCGTCGGTGATGGTCATGCCGACTGAGTACGACAGCCACCGGCCTCGCGCCGTGAGCCAGTCGACGAACTCGTGGGGCTTCGGCGGCGTCGCGCCAGTGCGCTGCGGCTCCGGGAAGATCAGCGGCAACCTGCGGCTCCTCGGCGATACAACCGCCGCCTGCAGAGAGTCTTCTACACATCCGCGTTGTTCAGCATCCGGCACTGCGACGAGTCGCGCCGGTTCCACGACCGCACACAAGCCGAGGACAAGCTCCACACCCAGGCAGTGCTCGCTCTTGCCCGCCGCCGCGTCAACGTCCTCTGGGCACTCCTGCGCGACGGACGGTGATACGGGCTCACGCCGCCCGTCGCTCCCAAGCCAGTAATCGCCGGGAAGTACTCCAGCTGCCGGATGTCCGTGCGCCGATTCTTCGCGTGCCAGGGATTCAACGGATCCATGTTGTGCACTTTCTTGACGATGGTTACGAGAGCGCCTAAGTTTCGCGAGTGTCCTTCCCCCGGTCAAGGGAGACCGCGATGCCCCCGTCCCCCGTCGCATCACCGTCCACGGCCCGCGAACGAACCCGGCAACTGCGCCGGGTCGCCCTCTCCGGACTGCTCGGCACTGCCGTCGAGTTTTACGACTTCCTCGTGTACGGCACTGTCGCCGCCCTGGTCTTCGGTGAACTGTTCTTCCCCAAAGCTGATCCCGCCGTCGGCACCATCGCCGCGTTCGGCACCTTCGCCGCCGGCTATGTCGCCCGCCCCCTCGGCGGCATCCTCTTCGGGCACTTCGGCGACCGGCTCGGGCGCAAGTCGATGCTGCTGCTCACCATGGGTCTGATGGGCGCCGCCAGCTTCCTCATCGGCCTGCTGCCCACGTACGACACGGTCGGCGTCTGGGCGCCGGTCCTGCTGATCAGCCTGCGCGTCGTGCAGGGCATCGCCATCGGCGGTGAGTGGGGCGGTGCCACCCTGATGGTCGTCGAGCACGCCGGAGAGCGGCGGCGCGGCCTGTGGTCCAGTTTCACGCAGATGGGAGCCCCGCTCGGCTCCCTGATGTCCGCCGCCGTCGTCGCTCTCGTCGTCACCCTGCCCGAGGACGAGTTCGCGGCGTGGGGCTGGCGCGTGCCGTTCCTGCTGAGCGTGATGCTGCTCGGCGTCGGGCTCTTCGTACGGCTCAGGGTCGTTGAAAGCCCCCTCTTCGCCGAGGTGAAGAAGGATCACGCCGAGTCGCGGCTGCCGGTCCTCGACGTGCTGCGGCATCCGCGTCCCGTGCTGCTGGCCTGCTGCGTCGGCATCGGCGCCTTCACCGCCCAGTCGCTGCTGACCAGCTACCTGATCTCGTACGCCACCGACATCGGATACGCGCGCCCGCAGGTGCTCACCGCCCTCGCGGTCTCCGCCGCCGTCGCCCTGGTCGTGCTCCCCTGTGCTTCCGCGCTTTCCGACCGGATCGGCCGCCGCCCGGTCGTCCTCGCCGGCGCCCTCGCCTCGGCGGCGCTCGCCTTCCCGGTCCTCGGGTTGGTCGACTCGAAGTCTCCGGGACTGCTGATCCTCGCCGTCGTCCTCGGCCACGGCATCGCCCAGTCCATGATGTACGGCCCCCTGGGCGCCCTGTTCAGCGAGATGTTCGGCACCCGGGTCCGCTACACCGGCGCTTCCCTCGGCTATCAGGGCGCCACCCTCATCGGCGCCGGCTTCTCCCCGATGATCGCCGGAAGCCTGGTGGCCGGGAGCGGGAGCGGCACCCCCGTCGCCCTGCTGCTCTGTGGCGGCTCCCTCATCACCGCGCTGACCGTCTGCTTCGTACGCGAGACCAGCAAGGCGTCACTCACCGAAGCCACCGAACGTCCCACCGCCCCTCACACCGAGGAGATCTCCGCATGACGACCGGCGCCCGCACCCGTGTCCGTACCGCCTGTCGCACCGCCTGCGCGGCGGCGCTCCTGCTCGCCGCCACCTCGCTGCCCGCCTCGACCGTGGCGGTCGCCGCGGACACGAGCCACATCGAGGGTCGACTCGCCTCGGGCGCGACGTACATGATGGACGTGCCCGCATCCTGGAACGGCACCGTCCTGCTCTTCAGCCACGGCTACGCGGCCGGACCGGCCAACCCCGCCCAGGACGCCCCGGACGACGCCACGAAGGCCCTCCTGCTCGAGAAGGGTTACGCGCTCATCGGTTCGTCGTACGCCACGACGGGCTGGGCGGTGACGGACGCCGTGCCCGACCAGCTCGCCACCCTGTCCGCCTTCACCGACCGCTTCGGCGTGGCCGGTCGCACCATCGCGTGGGGCAGGTCGTACGGCGGGCTGGTCACCACCGCCATCGCCGAGCGGCACCCGGACCGCATCGACGGTTCCGTGTCCCTGTGCGGTCTGGTCCACGGCGGTGTCGCCAACTGGAACAACACCCTCGACCCCGTCTTCGCCCTCAAGACGCTCCTCGCGCCCGACTCCGATGTCCCGCTGACCAACCTGGCGGACCAGGCGACCGCCACCAGGGCGGCGGGCGCCCTGACGTCCTTGGTCGACTCGGCGCAGTCGACGCCACAAGGGCGGGCCCGGATCGCGCTCGCCGCGGCGCTGCACAACATCCCGGTCTGGAACCAGCCGACCCAGACCCGGCCCGCTGCGGCCGACTGGGACGCACAACAGGCCAACCAGTACGACGCCGTCAAGGGTCTGCTGCGGATCGCCGCCTTCAACCGGCGGCAGGAGGCCGAGGTCCGGGCGGGCGGCAACATGTCCTGGAACACCGGCGTCGACTACAGGAAACTGCTCGGCCACTCCTCGGTCCGCAAGGAGGTCACCGAGTTGTACAAGAAGGCCGGGCTCTCCCTGAAGGCTGACATCGCCACCCTCAACCGCGCCCCGCGCGTCAGCGCCGACCCGGACGCCGTCGCGTGGATGAGCAGCACCAGCTCCTTCACCGGCGAGCTGACCAAGCCACAGCTCTCCGTCCACACCATCGGCGACCCCCTCGTCCCCGTCCAGACCGAGAGCGCCCTGCGCCGGGCCGTCACCGCCGCCGGGTCGGCGTCCCTGCTGCGTCAGGCGTACGTCGACAACGCCGGGCACTGTACCTTCAGCCCCGCCGAGCAGCTCGCCGCCCTGCACACCCTGGAGGACCGCCTCACCACCGGCAAGTGGCAGGGAACCGACTTCAGGTCCCTCAACTTCCGTGCCGCAGCGGCCGATTCCACGACCGCTGCCCGCTACGTCGCGTACCGCCCCACCCCGTACCTGCGGCCCTATGACCTTGCCCACCCCGCCGACGGCCAGTGATGTGGTACGGCCGCCTGCCGCATCGTCGGCTGACGGCCGTACCCTTGCCACCGTGGAGGACGACGACATCCTGGACAGCTCGGTCAGCAACAGCTCGGACATCCCGCAACCGCGTCCGCAGTCGCTCATGCTCACCTTCTTCGGCAACCACGTGCTGGAGGAGGGGGACCTGTGCGTCTACTCGGGCAGCATCATCGACGTCCTCGGCCGCGTCGGCGTCGGTGAGCACGCCGTGCGCTCCACATTGACCCGTATGGCCAACCGGGGCCTGCTGCGGCGCCAGCGGGAGGGCCGCAGGATGTACTTCGGCCTCACCCCGCAGGCGACCCGCGTCCTGCACGACGGCCGCACACGTATCTGGAAGAAGGGCGCGGTAAACGACGACTGGGACGGCTCCTGGACGCTGCTGGCCTTCTCCCTCCCCGACTCCTGGAAACGCCAGCGCCACGACCTGCGCTCACGGCTCGCCTGGTCCGGGTTCGGCGCGCTGTACAGCGGGCTGTGGATCGCCCCGGGGAACGTCGACGTCTCCGCCATCGTCTCGGAACTCGGGCTCGCCGATCACGTCAAGATCTTCCACGCCCGCGCCGACGTGGCCACCGACATGGGACTGATGATCCGCGACACGTGGGACCTGGAGAGTATCGCCGCCCGCTACGTCACCTTCGACAAGCGCTGGACCGCCCACCTGAACGCCGGGGCCGGAAACGACCCGATCGGGACCCGTCTGCGGCTGGTCAGCGAATGGCTCTGGACCATCCGTACGGACCCCAGGCTGCCCGCTCGGCACCTTCCCTCCGACTGGCCGGCCCACGCCGCCCAGAAAACCTTCCGACGCATCGCGCAACAGACCGAGGCACCCGCGCTGCGCATGGCCCGCGAACTACTGGAGACCCGTAGCGCCCCAGAATGCCTTAACTGGCCCTGACCTGGGGTAACGCACCCGACCACCAAGTACCCAGCATGATCAGTCCTCGTGCTGGTACAACTTGTCTACCTATTCGCCACGCGAATCTTGGCGTGGTTGTTCCTGATGACTCGATCCTCTGCGGCCAAGAACGCGGAGATACCGATCCTGCGACACGAGCTCGCGGTTCTGCGCCGACAGGTCACCGCGCCCAAGCCCGGCTGGCCGGACCGTGCACTGCTCAGCGCCCTGTCCCGACTGCTCCCCCGAGCCCTGCACGAACACCGGATCGTCTCACCACGCACCCTGCTGGCCTGGCACCGGCGGAGATCCGCGACTTGATCATCCGGCTCGGCGCCGAGAACTCCCGTTGAGGCTTCCGACGCGTGCACGGCGAACTGCGCCGCCTCGGGCACGAGGTCAGCCCGCCACCGTCCGTCGGGTGCTGCGTGCCGCCGGTCCCGGTCCGGCCCGCGCCACCAGCCGGCGCGCGGTGAGTGAGCTGCCTTCCTCAAAGCCCAGGCCAGCGGCCTGCTTGCCACCGATCTCTTCCATGTCGACACCATCGGCCTGCAGCGGCTCTACGCGCTGTTCGTCATGGAGGTGCGTACCCGCACCGTCCACATCCTCGGCGTCACAGCCCATCCCACCGCCGTATGGGTCACTCAGCAGGCCCGGCGGTTTCTGTGGCAATTCGGCGATCGCGCCGCAGAATGCACCCACCTCGTCCGCGACCGGGACGCGAAGTTCACCGCCGCCTTCGACGCCGTGTTTGCCGGCGAGGGCATTACTGCGGTCAAGATCCCTCCGCCCAGCCCCAACTGCAACCCACACGCAGAACGCTTCATCCGCTCAGCACGGGAAGAGTGCACCGACCGTGTCCTGCTCTTCGACCGTGGCCACGCAGAGAAGATCTTCCATGACTGCGCACGCCACTTCAACAGCCACCGACCCCACCAAGGCCGAGACCAGCTCGCGCCCACAACCCAAAGCGACAGCGAACGTATGTACAGCCAGCACCTCGGGGTGAAGCCGGTGCCGACGCTCGCCGCGACGCCGTATGCCGACCACCAAAATTCCACGACACCACCGTGGACACCTTCGAGTCCGATGAGGAACTGGATGAGTTCCTTGCCTTCACCCACGCCGAGCGCCACTGAGACGTCGCCTGACAGCCACCACGATGCAACCGGTCATCCTCGACACCGATGTCGCTTCCCTGAGCCACAAGCGCAAACCTCGGCGCGCAGCACGCCGACGTCGGCCAGGGACCGGACGTGTCCCATGTGGTGCTCGCCGACCCCGAGGGCAACGAGTTCTGTGTCCTCGAGCCGGGCAACAATTTCCTCGCCGGCTGCGGCTTCATCGGAGCGCTCGCCTGCGATGGTTCGCAGGCCGTGGGCTACTTCTGGAGCGAGGCGCTGGGCTGGCCGCTGGACTGGGACCAGGACGAGGAGACCGCCATCCAGTCACCGAACGGCGGTACGAAGATCACGTGGGGCGGTCCGCCGCTCATGCCGGACCCCGGCAAGGACCTGCACTTGGACCTCGCGCCGTACGACGATCAGCAAGCGGAGGTCGAGCGCCTGCTCTCCCTCGGGGCGAAGCGTCTCGACTCCGCCCACGGCGGAGACGACGCGGTGCTGCTGGCCGACCCCGACGGCAATGAGTTCCGCGTGCTCACGCGCCGGTGAAGCGGGAGCCGCGGTAGGCGGTTGCTGCTGTGGGGAGCGCAGCAGAGAGTCGGGCAGGCCCCGTCACCAAACGGGCAGCTCAACGCGTCCCGCGAGGAGAGAGCCACACCCAACCCTGAATTGAGCAGCAGAGTCGATGAGCATGTCAAAGACCGCCTCATCCGGGATCCGCCGACGATGACACCCCAACGGATGGCTACTGACCCTCTGCGCCGATGGTGCCAGGAACTCCTTACGCGTGGGGGCGATGATCAGCGGGCCATGACCTCCGGACCGGCGCATCCGGTGCGGCGCTCACGAAGGGCGTGCGCGCCGCACCGGTCGCGCCAGCCTCGGAGAGCCGGCCCTTATAACCGATCACCCTCCTGACGACAAGGGCAGTTTCACGCCAACTCAACTCGGTTTTCAGGCTCTCCTCAGCTGGAAACGTGAAGTGAACCCTGCAATCGACTTTGCCGAGTTAAGGTGTTTCTTGACTGGTCATTGACCATCCGTTGGTACACGCAAGTGGTAGCGAACTGCCTGGAGGGGGCGAATGTTCCGAGGTACGACGGCACGGACCGTGGTTTCGATCCTCGCCGCCGTCCTGCTCGCCCTTCAGTTCTTCGCGTCTACTGCGTCCTTCGCACACGCGCACACGGTCAGTCAGGCAAAGGCCAAAGCCCAGCCCGGAATCAAACTCTCCGGGAAGGCGTTGCGCGATGAGACCCTCACGTCCCGCCACTGCGTTCCGTCGGTCAATGGGGACCCGACCGGACCGCTCGGCACCCGTGATCGTCTGCGTCTCGCCGACTTTGGGCCTCAGGCGCCTGACCGACCACTGCTCACCCGGGATACCGCGTCCGCGCACGAGCCGGCCAGTCCCGGCGCGGCTCATCAGCGCACGTCGAGATCGTCGACGCCCCACGCCCCGGCCGCGCTTCAGGTCTTCCGCTGCTGAGAGCAGAGCAGTCCCCCCACCTCTGTCATGTAAAACCACACCGACGCGCTACAACGGCGCGCCAGGAGGAGCCACCACATATGCAGCCCCTCATCGACAACGCCCGCATGTTCGGACAGCGCCCTGAGGAGTTCGCCAGACTGGCCGAAGGGCAGTCCCCTACGGTCCTGTTCATCACCTGCTCCGACTCCCGGGTCGTACCGGCCCTGATCACGGGCGCCCGCCCCGGCGAGCTCTTCGAGCTGCGCACCGCGGGCAACATCGTTCCGCCGTACGCCTCCGGGCAGCCCACCAGCGAGGCGGCCACCATCGAGTACGCCGTGGAGGTCCTCGGCGTCAGCGACATCGTGGTCTGCGGCCACTCCCACTGCGGTGCCATCGGCGCGCTGGTACGTGGCGACGACCTGGACGCCGTACCGGCCGTGCGGGACTGGCTGACGAACGCCGCCGACGAGCCCAAGTGCTCCGACACGGCCGACCCGACCGTCGCCGAAGGCGTCCAGAACCACGTCCTCGCCCAGTTGCTGCGGCTGCGGTCGTACCCGGGCATCGACAAGCGCCTTCAGTCGGGTGAACTCCGACTGCACGGCTGGTACTACGAGGTCCACACCGGCATCGTGCGGACGCACCGCACGGAGTCCGACACGTTCGAGACGCTCTGAGGGGGCTGATGACCATGCTGTCCAAGTTCCCTTACCTGAGGCAGGACTTCCTCGCCTCCATCGTCGTCTTCCTGGTCGCCGTGCCGTTGTGCGTCGGCGTGGCGGTAGCCTCCGGTGTCCCGGCCGAACTCGGCCTGGTCACCGGCATCGTGGGCGGCCTCGTCACCGGGTTCATGCGCGGCAGCAGCCTTCAGGTGTCGGGGCCGGCCGCCGGTCTGACCGTGCTGGTCTTCGAGGCCGTCAGCGAGTTCGGGGTGGCCACGCTCGGTGTGATCGTGCTGATGGCCGGTCTGCTTCAGCTCGCCATGGGCTTCCTCAAGATCGGCCGCTGGTTCAGGGCGATATCCGTCTCTGTCGTCGAGGGCATGCTCTGCGGTATCGGTCTGGTGATCATCGCCGGCCAGATCTACGCGGCGGCGGGCCTCAAGGCCCCGGAGACCGGGATCGGCAAGATCGCGGGGCTCCCGGGGGCGTTCGCCGACGCGCTCGGCAGCACCCGGGCGGTGGCCTCCCTCGCGATCGGAGCGGGCACCATCGCCGTGATCGTGCTGTGGAAGAAGATGCCGAAGGCGGTGCAGTCCGTGCCCGGCGCCCTCGCGGCGGTGGTCCTGGTCACGGTCGCCTCACTAGCCTTCAGCCTGCCGGTCTCCACCGTCCAGGTCGAGGGTCTGCTCGGCGTCATCCAGCCTCCGGGGGCCGAGGCGTTCGGTGAGCTGGCCAGTCCGGCCATCTGGGGCACGATCGTCGCGTTCGCGCTGATCGCCTCGGCGGAGAGCCTGTTCAGCGCGGCGGCCGTGGACCGGCTGCACGACGGTCCGCGTACCGAGTACGACAAGGAGATGATCGCCCAGGGCGTGGGCAACACGGTGTGCGGTCTGCTCGGCGCGCTGCCGATGACCGCGGTGATCGTGCGCAGCTCCGCCAACGTCAACGCGGGCGCGAAGACCAAGGCGTCCCGTGTGCTGCACGGCGTGTGGCTGCTGCTGTTCGCCGCCGCGATGCCATGGGCCCTGGCCCTGATCCCGGTTCCCGCCCTGGCCGGCATCCTGGTCCACGCGGGCTGGAAGCTGATCCCCTTCCGCGAGATCGTCTCCCTGTGGCGGGGCCACCGCGGCGAGGCGCTGATCCTCGTCGTCACCGCCGTCTCGATCGTCGCCGTCAACATGTTCGAGGGCGTGCTGATCGGTCTGGCCCTGTCGGTCGCCAAGACCGCCTGGGAAGCCTCGCACCTCAAGACGGAGGTCATAGACAAGGGCGCCGGCCCCATCCAGGTCTACCTGTCGGGCAACGCCACCTTCCTCAGGTTGCCGAAGATCCTCGACAGCCTGGAGGCCCTGCCCCAGGACCGCCCGATCGAGTTGAACCTCTCCAGGCTGCACCACCTGGACCACGCCTGCCGTACGGCCCTGGAGAACTGGGCCGAACGGCACAGCGCGCCCGACATCGATCCCGTGAAGGTCACGGCGAGCACCTGACATCGCCCAGCGGCCGGGCGGTGCACACCACACTCGTACCGCCCGGCCTACCAGACCCGCGCTGACCAGCCCAAACAACCAGACAACGGGTCGGTACCTCTCGCCTATGCCGCTCGAAAAGTCCTCGTCGCACGTCACGCCGGATACCGATACTCGTTGATGACGCGGCCGAGGACCCGGTTGCGCACGACTTTGCGGGTGTCGATGGCATACACCGTGGCTGGATGTTGACGAGCATCAGGTGGTAGCTGGTTTCGGGTCTGGTGGGGTCGCTGCTCGTTGTAGTGCTGCTGGCAGACCGAAAGCACTTGGCGGGCCTGGGCCTCGTTCATGATGAGGGCGTGGCCGAGGGGGTGCCGCTCGAAAAGTCATCGCCGCAGGGTGAACGGGATGCGGTCAGTCCGCTGGGATCATGTCCTCGTGATCGTGTCCTTGCTGTACAAGGTGACCCGGAAGCTGCCGACTGTTCCATCGGTGCTCCTGCGTCGCGGGACGGCGAAGGAGGCCGAACTGCTGGTGCTGCGGCACGAGAACGCGGTCCTGCGTCGCCAGTTGGCCGGACCGGTCCGCTATGAGCCCGCCGACCGGTTCTGGTTCGCAGCGCTGTCCGGGCTGATACCCCGGCGCCACTGGCGCGAGATCTTCCCTGTCACCCCCGGCACCTTGCTTGCCTGGCACCGCAGGTCGGGTATCGGATCGCCGCCTCGACGGTCTGGGAGATCCTCCACGCGGCCGGCATCGACCCCGCGCCACGTCGCCCAGCGGCGGCGTGGTGACCAGCAGCGATGAAGATCCGAGCCCCACACCCGCCTCGATGGCGAATCCCGCAGATTGATCACGACTCGATACGAGCCCTACTGATCGGGCGCCGAGCAAGCCCTCCAGTGTCGAGCCGGTAGCGATCAGTCCGGCGACGGTCCAGTCGATCTCGGTCGCCGCCAGGACACGATGGCGGTGACGCCGATGGGGATGGCTGCCGACGCGTTCTTGGCGGCGTTGATCCGTTGCAATGTCACGCACGAGGGCGGCGGTAGATCATGAGCTGCCCGACGGGCATCAGGTGTGGGGCCAGGCGGACGTTGATGACCATGCCGAGGACCTCAAGGGGCCCGGGAGGCTCGAGACGGCACCAGCCGGCCGGTTCAGGTTCGGGCGATCAGCTTGATCTCGTGCAGCACTTGGGCAAGCTTGTTGATCGTCTTGGCCGGCAGGCCGACAACGAAGCGCACCGGATGGTCCTGGGCATCAGACCGGAGCTTGGCAGGCAGTCGACCGAGGCGGCCGCGGAAGTCCCGGGTGTACTGTCCTATGACCAGTTCCCTGGGCATCGTGGTGGTTCTTCCGCAGTTGTCACAGATGATCGTGAGTAGGCAGCCGTGGACGTAGGTGAGCCGATGCAGTTGCTCTCCGCCACAGGTGCACTCCAGATACGTGGATTCCGTGCTCTCGGTCATTGTCGGCTCCTCGGCTCTGCCGAAAGGCTCACCGCGCCCGTCGGGCAAGTAGTGCAGCAATCAATCGGGTGGGGGCGGGCGACGGTCAGTGGCCTGAGCAGCCGGGCTGCGTCCGCAGCAATCGCAGGCGCGGTGGTTCTGCCGTCAGTTCCAGGTGTACATGGCACGTGAGGTCAGTGACGCGTTCAGCCGCAACGATACGCTTCCGGCTCCCGAACCTCACCCGCCTGTCACTTATGTGAGTATGTAATTCACGGACGTGACAATAATCCCATGGTGGCCAATCCCTGTCCAGGTCCGCGCATCGAGGGGGAACCCGACAGGAAGTCCCCCAGGCGGGCCGGGAACCGCCGGTTGAGTTCCTGGGTGGAATGACCCACTGGCCAGCCGTGCAACAATCTGTACAGATGTGACGACATGGCGAGACGAGGGGGTGGACATGCCAGCGTCCCGCGAACGTGAACTGTTGGTCAAGGCGGCACGGCTCTACTACCTGGACAACTTGTCGCAGCAGCAGGTGGCCAGCGCTTTGGGTGTCAGCCGCTCGAACGTCTCACGCATCCTCACTGCCGCACGGGACCAGGGGATCGTGGAGATCCGGATCAACGATCCGGCCGGACGCGATCTGGATCTGGAGGAGCGGCTGCAGGCCGCCTTCGGAGTGTCCTCCTGCCGAGTGGCCTCCGTGCACACGGACGAGTCGGCGCTGGCCAAGGTGGGAGAGCTGGCGGCCGCCTGGATGCTGGACACGGTCAAACCCGGCAGCAGCATCTCGCTATCCTGGGGGAACACGCTCCAGGCCATGGTGCGTGCCGTCCCCTCCGGGCAGGACCTCCCGGTGGAGATCCTCCCCCTGGTGGGCGGACTTTCCTCCGTGGCCTCGGAGATCACCGGCGAGGAACTGGTGCGGGAGCTGGCCGACCGCCTGGGCACCACCTACCAGCGGCTCCACGCGCCCGCCTTGCTGGAGGCCAGCGCAGCACGTGACACCCTCATGGCCGAGCCGGCCATCGTGAGCGTGCTGGACGCCGGCCGCAAGTCCTCTGTGGCTTTCCTCGGTGTCGGCGCGGTGGGGGTGGGCTCCTCCGCGGCGGTCATCGAGTCGCTCCACCTGAGCGATCGCGACCGGGCGGCCTTTGAAGCGGCGAAGCCGGTAGGTGATCTGTGCGCCCGGTTCTTCGACGAGGACGGCAGCCCGGTGCACGGAGCGGTCGAGGACAGGGTGCTGGCCATCTCGCTCGAAGACCTCCGTCAGATACCGACGGTGGTGGGCCTGGCCGCGGGCGTCGAGAAGGTCAGCGGGGTGCTCGGTGCGCTGCGCGGACGCTACGTGGACGCCCTGATCTGCGACGCCCCGCTGGCAGAGGCGCTGCTTGCCGCGGCCTGAGGGATCCAACGTCCGGATCCCTCATTCCGCATTCCGCATTCCGCATTCCGCATTCCGCATTCCGCTCAGCGATACATCAGGCGTGCCCCCTGCCTGCGAACCGGGACAGCACGCTGCCGCCGCGTCCACTGGCAGTCAGGGCAAGGACAATGTGGACGGGCGGCAGCGCGTTCATGGGGCCACCGGTGGTGGCGTGGGCGCCTGCTGACTAGTACTGGTCGTCGGAGCGCTCCTGGATGAGCGGCGGGATCACCGCCATTCGAACCAGTTCGGGTCGTCCAGGCGCCGCTGGACCGCGTTCAGCAGGCGTGCGGCGTCCGCGCAGTCACCGACGCGGTGATCGACGGTGAGACCGACCCGGCAGCGGGTGCGCACCCCGGCTCCGTCGCCGACGGGGGCGACGTGCGGGGCCACCGCACCGACCGAGAGCGCGGTCGCCTGGGGCGGGTTGAGCAGTTCCTGGAAGGCGTCGACACCCAGGGTGCCCAGGTCGTGAACGGTGGTGGTGGCCGCGGTCAGGTGCTCCACCGGCACCTTGCCGCTGCGGGCGTGGTCGGCCACGCGCCCGAGGCGCTCGTCGAGCTCCTCGATCGGGAACCGGTCCGGGTTGACCAACACCGGGGCGACGGGGCCGTGTTCGGTGTCCACCATCAAGGCCACCGCGACGTCGGACCACACCTCGCTGCCCTCCCCGGTCCACCTGGCGTTGAGCGGGCTGTCCCGCAGGGCGTCCGCGTACGCCCGTACGATCAGGCTGGTCCAGCCGCACTGACCGCGGCGCTCGGCAAGTGCCTCCAGGTCGAGGTCACGGAAGACGACGGCCTGGGGGATGGCGGCGCTCGCGCTGGTCTGGCGGGCGACAGCCCTGCGGGACCTGTGCCGCGAGACCGGTGCGCCGTTGGTGGCTGACGGGCGATGAGGTACACGGGCCGCGGGCGTCACGAGCTGGGAGGTGGCGGCCTCGACGTCGACCACTCTGATGGTCCCGCCCGGTCCCGTGCCGTTGAGGGCCGCGAGATCCACGCCGAGTTCCACCGCCCGGCGTCGGGCGAGCGGCACGGCCGACACGACCGTCAAGAGGGACGGCTGCACAGTGGGCGTGGTGGCGAGCTCCGCGGGAGCGGGCGGGGGTGCCTCCGCCTCGGCCGGTTCGTCGAGGAGGTCGCCCAGCAAGTCGTCTGCGTCGCTGCTGAGGTAGGCGATCGGCTCGCCGACAGCCACCACATCGTCCGGCTGAGCCACCAGTCGGACCAGGATCCCGTCGACGGGAGATTCGACCTCCATATCGACCTTGTCGGTCGCGACCTCGCACACCACGTCGCCGGCGCGGACCTCGTCGCCCTCCGCCTTGTGCCAGGTCAGGAACGTGCCCTCCTCCATCGTCATGGACATCTTGGGCATGACCAGGGGGATCTCAGCCATCACCACGACCTGACCAGACGGGTGGCCTCGGCCACGATGTCGGGGATCTGGGGCACGGCCGCGCGCTCCAGCTGGGGAGCGTAGGGGATCGGTACATCCAGGCCGCTGAGCCGGCGGATCGGAGCCCGAAGGCGGCCGAACGCGTCCGAGTCGGCGATCAGCGCGGCGATCTCCGCCATGTAGCCGCAGGTCCGGGGGGCTTCCTGGACCAGCAGGGCACGCCCGGTGGCGGTCACTTCCGAGATGATCGTCGCTTCGTCCAGGGGAACGAGGGTGCGTGGGTCGACGACGGTTGCGGTGATGCCCTCCTCGGCGAGGAGCTGCTGGGCGGCTTCCTCGGCCCGGGAGACCATGATGCCGGTGGCCACGATGGTGAGGTCCTGGCCCTTTCGGCGGACCTCCGCCCGGCCGAGGGGGATCCGGTTCTCGCCTGCGGGCACCGGGCCGCTCTGCTTGTAGAGCAGTTTGTGTTCCAGGACGATGACCGGGTTGGGGTCGTCGATGGCAGCCAGTAGCAGGCCCTTGGCGTCCGCCGGGGTCGCGGGCATGACGACCTTCAGTCCGGGGATGTGGGCGAACCAGGTCTCCAGGCTCTGGGAGTGCTGAGCGGCGGCCCCGGTGCCGGAGCCGGTGGGGGCGCGCAGCACCATCGGGACGCGGGCCGCGCCACCGAGCATGAAGTGAATTTTCGCGGCCTGGTTGGCGATCTGGTCCATGGCCTGGGCCGTGAAGTCGGAGAACTGGATCTCCACGATGGGCCGCATGTCGGCCAGTGCGGCGCCGACCGCCGCGCCGACGATGCCCAGCTCGCTGATCGGTGTGTCGCGCACACGCTCCTCGCCGAAGCGGTGCACCAGGTCGCCGGTGACGCCGAAGGCGCCTCCGTAGACGCCGATGTCCTCGCCGAGGATGAAGACGCGGGGGTCGTTCTGCATGGCCTCGGCGAGGGCCTCGCGAACCGCCTCGGCGTAGGTGAGGGTGCGCTCCGATGGGTCGGCCGACGGCGTCGTCGTCGTCGCGGCCGCCGGGCTCGGGAGTGTGGTGGTCATGTGCGGGTCTCCGATGAGTCAGACGGCGTAGACGGCGGAGGTGAGTTCCGCGGCGCTGGCGTCGGGGGCGGCGTTCGCCGTGCGTACGGCCTCGCGCACCGCGTCGCGTGCGTCGGCCTGGCACTGCTGCGCCTCGCCCTCGGTGAGCGTGCCGGCGTCGAGCAGGGCGGCGGTGTAGCGGGCGATCGGGTCACGGTCGCGCCACTGGTCGATCTCCTCGCGCGTGCGGTAGAGGTTCTTGTCGCTCTTGGAGTGGCCCTTCCAGCGGTAGGTGAGTGCCTCCACGAAGGTGGGGCCGTCGCCTGCGCGGGCCCGCTCGACGGCGGTGCGGACGACCTCCTGCACCGCGGCCACGTCGTTGCCGTCGACGGTCACGCCGGGGATGCCGTAGCCGGCGGCGCGCTCGGCCAGGCGCTCCACGCGGAAGGCCCGCTGGACGGACATGGACATCCCGTAGTTGTTGTTCTCGCAGATGAACACCACGGGCAGGTCCCAGATGGCGGCGAGGTTGACTCCCTCGTGCCAGGCACCCTCGTTGACCGCGCCGTCACCGAAGAAGCTCAGCGCGACCCGGTCCTCGCCGCGCAGCCGGCTCGCCAGCGCGGCACCGGCGGCGATGGGCACGCCTCCGGCGACGATGCCGTTCGCGCCCAGGTTGCCCGTCGCCACGTCGGCGATGTGCATCGATCCGCCGCGGCCTCGGCAGTAGCCGGTCTCCTTGGCGAGCAACTCGGCCATCATGCGGTCGAGTCGGGCGCCGCGGGCAATGCAGTGCCCGTGGCCGCGGTGGGTGGAGGTGATGTAGTCGCCGTCGCGCAGTTCGGCGCAGGCACCGACCGGCACGGCCTCCTGACCGATCGACAGGTGCATGGTGCCGTGCATCATGCCACGGGCGAAGAGGTCGTCCACCGCTTCCTCGAACCGGCGGATGGTCCACATCGTGGTGAGAGCGGAACGGGCCGCCTCGGAGTTCTTCATCAGGTCCATGCTCACAGTCCTTCTCACGCGGCCTGAGAGTCGGTCGGCGCCGCCACTGGCAGGTCGATCCGCTCCCCCGCCAGCAGCCGGTCCTGTAGACGCCGCAGCGTCGCGATCATGGTGCTCTGGTCGATCCGCACGTCCTGGTGGGTGAGCACGGTCCCGGCCGGGACGTCCCGCAGCACCTCGGCTCCAGCGGCGAGGCCCAGGGGCACCAGAGCCTCGGCCGCGGTCACCTCGGCGCTCTCGGCGAGGCCGTACACGGTGGATCCGCCGATGCCGTCGACGCGTTCGCCGGCCCGCAGGTCCCGCTTGGCGACCGCGACCACCTCGGCGTTCCACACCGTCGGCGCGAGGCTCGGGACGCGGTCCAGCACCGCCTCGGCGACGGAGAGCGGAGCCTCGACACTGGCCAGGTGGTAGGGCCGGTAGAACGAGTAGTAGGGCCCCTCGCCCATCCCGAGGTACTCCATCTCGGCGGTGACGACCGGATCGTCGCTGTGACCGATGACGAACACACCGGGCGCGACCGGACCGGTGCAGTAGTCCACCACCCCGGCGGCGGGAAGCACGCCGCCGTCCGTCTCCGGACGGAAGGTCTTGGCCAGGTCGGCGACCGTCGAGTGGGGACCGGTCATCCCGCGCCGGCTGAGCTGGAGGCCGGTCGCGTTGGCCAGCGCGACCATCTCGATCATCGTCTTGGAGCCGTCGACGAAACTGGCCAGCATCTTCGGGTTCATACCCTTGGCCCTGGCCTGGTCGACCAGCGCCTCGGGGGTGGCCGTCGGGTCGAGGGGGTTGTTCTTGCCCTTGCCGGCACAGACCACGCTGAACCCGATGTCGCGCACGTAGTCCACCAGCCGCTTGCACTCCACTGGTTCGTCACCCCGGCAGACCGTGTAGACCCGGCCCATCCGCTGCGCCACGGTCGACAGCAGCAGACCGATCGTCACATCGCACTCCACGTTGAGCAGCGCGATGTCCTTGCCCGCCAGGAGGCCGAAGAAGGCGACCGAGGCGCCGACGTCCGGCACACCGCTGGCGTCGACGATGATGTCGATCGGCAGCGAGACGAGGTCCAGCGCGTCGGTGACGACGACCGGCCGACCTCCCAGCACCGCCGCGGCCCGCTCGTCAGGCGTACCGCCGCTGAGCGCCTGGCCCCGGTCGGAGCGCTTGAAAGCCTCGTGACCGCGCTCCGGGTCGATGTCGGCGATCGCGGAGATCTCCATGCCCGGGATGTGCGCCACCTGCGCGACGAAACCGAGTCCCATCTGCCCAGCACCCACGAGGCCCACCCTGACCGACCGGCCGAGCTCCCGCTCCCGCTCCCGCAACTGATCCCTGTAGCTCATGCTCCGGTCCCTTCCTGCCGCCCTGCCGGTGTCCGGCCCACGAGGCGGATCTGCACATTCGTGCATTTGATATGCACGTTGGTGATTTACTTGTTAGCATGTGTGCCGCACCCGGCACAAGGGCTGGGCTCGTGCGGGATTCACGGCACTCGATGTCGTCGGCCGGGTTGTTGCCAGGGAGCGCGTGGGTCACGGTCGACGGGCTGCTCACGTCGGTGGGTGAATGACCGCTCGTCGGGCGGTCGCGCGCGGCATCCCGGGCTCGGCGCAACGGATCCGATGACGCGTCACCACTCCGGATCGTTGGAGCAGCCGGGAGCCGGAACGGGGCCGGCGCACAGGCGGCGGCCATGTGGCCGGCGGCATGACGCGGGTCGGCACGGGAACGGCGAGACGGGGTTCGGCGCGCCGAGGCGCGAGTGTGGTGAAGGTCGAGACGGACCGCTCGGCGACGGCGCGCGAGGTCGACGCGCGGGTGCCCTAGGTGTTCTGTCCACGGAGGTTGGTGACGGACGGCACGGCTTGGTGCTCTTGAACGGGTGAGGGCCTTCCGGCTTCGGTGTGGATTGCGACATCTCCACCGA
>NZ_JARAXF010000051.1:0-44680 GCF_033793745.1 Streptomyces sp. ME19-01-6
TCACCGGAGCGTCACGCTCGCCGAGCCACCGCAGCAGGCCCTCCGACTGCGCGATCGTGAAGAGCGGATCCACCAGCAGCGCCTCTCCCCCGTTCGAGATGAGGATGCTCGACGTCGGCGACCAGGAACGCTCGCCCAGATCGGGCGGCACGTCGGAGTTGGTGGTCGGCATGCCGTCCGCGACGTGTACGGCGTAAGCCAAAGCGTTCGACGTCATTGGTGGACTCCTCGGTCACAAAGCGATGACATTGACGCAAGCATAGACCCTATGCTTACGTCATACTGCTCGCGTCGGCCAAGAATCTCGAGAGCCACTGGCTCCGATTCGTCGCCGCAGGAGAGCGATCGTCAAAGGAGACACGAGATGAACAGCCCAGCGACGAAGGCGCCGACCGCGGTGCTCGTCCACGGATACCTGGACGACGGCGCCATCTGGAACAGCGTCCGCGCCGTCCTCGACGAGCGGTCGATCCCCTCGATCGCGTTCGAACTCGCCGGCATGGGTGCGCGCGCCTCGGATCAGGGGCCGTTCACGCTCGCCCGCTGGGCCGATGACCTCGAGAGCCTCGTGCGCGCGGCGGAGGGCCCCGTCGTGCTCGTCGGCCACAGCATGGGAAGCCAGATCGCCGAGCTCGTCGCCGCCCGCCTGGCCGAGCAGGTGCGTTCGCTGGTCCTGGTCAATCCGATCCCGCTGGCGGGCACTCACCTGCCCCCGGAGCAGATCGCCCCCTTCCAGGCGCCGGATCTCGGACTCGACGCGCAGCACGCCTTCCGTGGTGCGCTCGCCACCGCGTTCCCGGCCGAGGAGAGTGACCGGCTCGCCCACGTGGCGCTGCACGTCGACCCGTCGACGATCTCCGACACGGCGACGGCATGGAACAACGGCCACCCGGACGGACAGCAGCCCAGCAAGTTCCACGGGAGCGTCACCGTCCTGCGCGGCGCGAACGACCCCTTCGTCACGGAAGAGATCGTCTCCGCGTATGTCGCGCCCCGCTTCCCCGGCGCCGCCTCGCAGACGGTCTCCGGCGCGGGTCACTGGGCGCACGTCGAGAACCCGGCGGCGGTCGCCGCCGTCATCGGCTCGGTCGTCGAGGCGACCGCGTCGGCCTCCGCCGACGGCCGCCCGGCCAAGGCCTGGACGGCCGCGTTCGAGCACCGCACCCAGGACTCCTTCGCGGCGGCGCTCTCGCCGAACGTGCGGATGGAGGCGAGCGCGCTCGCCAAGCCGCTGGAGCGCAAGGAGCAGGTCGAGGCCCTCATGGCCGGGGTGAGCTCCGTGTACGAGCGGCTCGAGTTCGTCCGGAAGGTGCAGGACGGCCCGCGGACGTATCTGGAGTGGGAGGCCGCCGCGTTCGGCGGCTTCGAGATGAAGGGGATCACGATCCTCACGCGTGATGACGAGGGGCTCATCACGGAGATCGCCATCCACCACCGCCCCCTCGGCGCCGTGGTGCAGATCAACGCGAAGGTCGGGGCAGCCATGACCGCGGCCGGCCTCATCCCCGCCGAGTACTTCAACTTCACGGAAGGCGAATGACCATGACAGAACGCATCGACGTAGAGTTCACGGCGGACGGGGGCGTGACTCTGCGCGGCTGGCTCTACCTGCCGGACGCCGAGGGTCCGCGCCCCGCGATCACGATGGCGCACGGATTCGGCGGCAACCGCGAGATGGGCCTCGACCCGTACGCGCGCAAGTTCGCCGACGCCGGCTTCGTGGTGCTCGTCCACGATCACCGTACGTTCGGCGCCAGCGACGGCGAGCCCCGCAACGACGTCGACCCGTGGCGTCAGATCGCGGACTGGCGCCGCGCGATCAGCTTCCTGGAGGCCCGGCCGGAGGTCGACGCGAACCGCATCGGGGTGTGGGGTACGAGCTTCGCGGGCGGTCACGCGATCGTGCTCGGCGCGACCGACGTGCGGATCAAGTGTGTGGTGTCGCAGGTGCCCACCATCAGCGGATTCGAGCAGTGGCAGCGCAAGGTTCCGCCGGAGCGCATCGCCGCCTTCGAGCTCGCCCAGGCCGACGACGAACGCGCCCAGGCCGCCGGCGGTGAACTGCGGTACCAGACCTCCATCGGCGACGATCCGGCCGACCCGGCCCTGTACCCCAGCCCGGACGCGCTGCGGTTCTACCGTGACCTGGTTCCGCCGGGCCGCGAGAACAACACGGTGACGGCGCGCTCCGGCCGGGCCGCGCGGCTGTACGAGCCGGGCGTATGGATCACTCGGGTCTCGCCCAAGCCGCTCATGATGATCGTCGGGACCGGCGAAACGGTGATCCCGGCCGACATCCAGATCGCCGCCTTCGAACGAGCGCTGTCCCCCAAGAAGCTGGTCCTGGTGCCCGGCGGGCACTTCGACGCCTACAAGGTGCACTTCGAGGAAACCAGCGGCGCCGCGCTGTCCTGGTTCCGCGCCCACCTCGACCCGGACGCGGCCTCGACCGGCTCGTGAAACGGAGGCGGTTCCGGCTGCTGCTGGAACCGCCTCCCCCAGGCGGGTGACCGCCACCTCTCTCCTTGGCGGAGCGCTTCCGGAACGTGGCAGCCAGGTTCACGCGCGACCTGGCACGGCCGGTCATACTCTCGGGCACCGCTCAACGAGGAGAGGGGACGTCCGATGCGACACGTCGACGAATCAGGCACGTCGGGACGAGTGGATACGCTGCCCGTTCCCGGTCCCGACGCCGCCGAGTGCCGCAGCCTGGACGCGGTGCCCGCCGTCGACCGGCAGGAGGTCTGGCAGGACATCCTCTCAACCATGCTGCTTCCCATGTCGGTTCGGCTGGCGCCGGAGACCCGGCCCGGCTTCCGGGGCCGGGTACGGCGGCACTGGCTCGATGACATGGCCCTCGTCGAATGCCGTACCGACCCGTTCACCGGCCGCCGTGGGCGTGCCGAGATCGCACCGGGTGACGACGAGTTCATCGCCGTGCTGCTGTACACCGCCGGGCACGAGTACATCAGCCAGCGGGACACCACGCTCGACGTCCGCTCGGGCGGTGGCGTCGTGCTCAGCAGCTCGTCCGAATTTCGCTTCGCGGTGCCCGTGCCCTACTACAAGCGGTGCCTCGTGATTCCTACCGCGGCTCTCGCCGAGGTCTCCGACCTGCCCAGGAGCGGCTGCGTCGAGCTGAACCATCGCGTTCCGGCGGTCAGCCTCCTGGACGGATACGTGGACACACTGGTTCGCACACTTCCAGCACTGTCGGACGAAATCCGCACAGCCGCCCGCAACGCCACGCTCGAGCTGGTGGCCGCCGTGCTGCGTGACGGTGGCATGGACACCAAGTGCGCCACGCCCGCCTTGCGAGCCAGCATGGATGCCTGGATCGAACGGCACCTGTGTGATCCCCGCCTGTGCCCGGACGCGCTGGCTGCGGCACATGCGGTGTCCGTACGCACCGTCCACCGGCTCTACGGCTCGGACGGCGACACATTCGGAGCCGTTGTCCGTCGGCGGCGGTTGGAGCGTGCTCGCCAGGAACTGATCAGCGGCGACCGGTCGGTCTCGTCCCTTGCCGCGCAGTGGGGCTTTGCCGACGCGAGTCACTTTTCGCGTAGCTTCAAGACCGCGTTCGGCATGTCGCCAAGGGATTACCGGGCCTCTGTGTCCGCCGGGCCGGCCTCATAACGCAACGCCCTCAGCGTTCAGCAGTGTCAACTGCGACGGTTGGGCACGCCATCCCACGATGACGCCGCTGCGGCTTGCTCGGTCCGTCCCGCTGCCCCAACGCGGCACCGTACGCCTGGTTGGCGTCGTCGACTTCGTACGGCCGACTTGCTCCCGATCTCCTGCCGCGGCGCATCCTGCTCAACGCCTGATGACGCCATGTGTGCCAGAGCTTGAATGTGCCCCTTTTCCGACCGGCACGGAGCTTCCAGAACCGGACAGTCAGATTCATGCCGCGACACGCACTGCCGCGGGATGGTCCTCCTGGCGGGTGCCCCATGGCACCGACGCCGTCATCGGGGATTGGAGGATGAGTGACTCGTCGTGAAGTTGCCTTCGACGCCGAGGGTGTGACGCTGCGCGGATGGTTCTACCCGGCGGAGGGGGCTTCCGGCCCGGCTCCCGCGATCGTCATGGCTCATGGCTTCTCCGCCGTGAAGGAGATGTACCTGGACCGCTTCGCCGAGGTGTTCGCCAGAGCCGGTCTGAACGCGCTTGTGTTCGACAACCGGAACTTCGGCGCAAGCGATGGGGAACCACGCCAGGAGATCGATCCGGTCGCACAGATACGCGACTATCGGCACGCCATCACCTGGGCCGGCGACCTGCCCGAAGTCGATCCGCTGCGGATCGGTGTCTGGGGCAGCAGCTACTCGGGCGCTCATGTGCTGGTCGTCGCAGCGATCGATCGCCGGGTGAAGGCGGTGGTCAGTCAGGTGCCGCTGGTCAGCGGGTCCGCCAACGTACGGGCCCTGGTGCGTGCCGACCTGATAGCCGGTCTGCGCGCCCTTTTCGACACCGATCGCGCGGCGCGGCTTCGCGGTGAAGCGCCGGCGATGGTGCCCGTCGTCACCGAGGAGTTGTTCGGTTCGGCGGCCCTGCCGACTCCGGACTCGTGGACGTGGTTCACCGAGACCGCCAAGCTCCGCGCGCCGGCCTGGCGCAACGAGGTGACGCTGCGCAGCGTCGAGATGTTCACGGAATACGAGCCGATCACGCACATCCCGCTGATCAGCCCGACGCCGCTGTTGCTCATGCCCGCGCGGGAGGACCACCTGACCCCGGCGCATCTGGCCATCGACGCGTTCGAGCAGGCCAGGGAGCCGAAGAAGCTGGTCATCCTGCCGGGCGGGCACTTCGACGCCTACGTCGACGGATTCGAGATCGCCAGCCGCGCCGCCCGTGACTGGTTCGTCGAGCACCTTGCCGGCTGACCCAACCCAGTTCTGTCACACACCGATGAGGAAGGACGGTCATTGCCATGCCCATGGTCGAGATCACCTGCGCTGAAGGCGCGCTGGACGCCGCCGCCAAGAAGGAGCTGCTGGGAACCCTCTCAGCGAAGTGCATGAGCTGGGAGGGCATCGAGATCAACGAGGACTCCCAGTCCATCGCCTGGGTGTTCCTGGACGAGCGGCCGAGGAACAGCATCTCGGTGGGCGGACAGCCACTGAGCCAGAACATCTACCTGGTCAACGTCAGTGTGATGGTCGGCTTCATGGACTACAAGCGGATCGAGGGAATGGTCAAGGAGGTCACCGAGGCCGTCCTCGCCGCTGACGGCACGGAGGGGACCGGGGTTCCCCGCGTCTACGTGATCATCAAGGAGGTGCCCAGCGGCACCTGGGGCGTCGAAGGGAAGGTCTGGCCCACGGTGTTCACCGCGGAGACACTCGGACTGGATCCCGAGCGGATCAAGCGGATGGACTCGGCGATCCAGGCCAACCCGCGAATCGACGTTCCGCTGGTCTAGGCATTTCACGCCACGGACGTTGCGCGTCGGCGGGATCGGCCGGAAGCGGCCTGATCCCGCCGGCGCGCCGTATCAGTCGTCGGGACAGGGGATGGCGGGCGGAGTCCGGTCCTGTGCGTAGCTCGATGGCCCGTGGCCGGTACGCCGTGTCGAGCAGGAGCGCCGCGATCAACGCTCCTCGGTCACTACGGCCAAGCTCTCCGCGCCGGCGACGTGAAACCCGACGTCGGTCGGCTTGCGTAAGCACATACCCGTCTCGCGTAACTCATCGACGCATGCGGATGCGTACGAACTCGCCCAGGCCACCCACCTGCGTCAAGCCCAACGTGCACACACACCGCTGGAGGCAACATGATTTCGCAGGATGCCGGCGACCGTTCGGTACCTCTGCTGAACGAGACCATCGGCTCCAACCTGGAGCGCACAGTCGCCGCTCATGCAGACCGCGAGGCGCTGATCGAGGTCGCAACCGGCCGTCGGTGGACGTGGAGCGAACTCAACCGGGAGGTCGACGACATTGCGCGTGGCCTCATCGCCTACGGCATCGAGAAGGGCGACCGCGTCGGTATTTGGGCACCGAACTGCGCCGAGTGGACGATAACCCAGTTCGCAAGCGCCAAGATCGGCGCGATCCTGGTCAACGTCAACCCTGCATACCGGGCCCGCGAGTTCGCCTACGCGGTCAACCAGTCCGGCATGAGGCTGCTTCTCGCGGCAAGCGGCTTCAAGGCCGGCGATTACCGGGCCATGGCCGAGGAGACCCGCCCAGGCTGCCCCGCACTGGAGCGAGTCGTGTACATCGACACCGACGACTGGGCCGATCTGGCCGCCGCCGGCAAGACACAACCGGTAAACGTCCTGGAGCAGCGTCAGCGCGCCCTCGACCCGCATGACGCCATCAACATCCAGTACACCTCGGGCACCACGGGAAACCCCAAGGGCGCGACCCTGAGTCACCTCAACATCCTCAACAACGCATACTTCGTCACCGAGACGATCGCACTCAGCCCTCAAGACCGGCTGTGCATCGCTGTCCCGCTCTACCACTGCTTCGGCATGGTGCTGGGCACCCTCGGCTGTGCCACGCACGGCGCAACGATGGTCCTTCCGGCCCCGGGGTTCGACACCGAAGCCACTCTGCAGTCGCTCCAGCACGAGCACTGCACGGCCGTCTACGGCGTACCGACGATGTTCATCTCGATGCAGAACCACCCGGACTTCGCCTCGTACGACTTGTCCTCCCTGCGCACCGGCATCATGGCCGGCGCGGTCTGCCCGGTCGAGGTAATGAAGCGCTGCGTCAGCGACATGCACATGAGTGAAGTGTCGATCGCCTACGGCATGACCGAGACCTCACCGATCAGCTGCCAGACCCTTATCGACGACGACCTCGAGAGGCGTACCACCACCATCGGCCGAGCCGCGCCACACGTCGAGATCAAGATCGTCGACCCCGAAACCGGCAAGACCGTGCCGCGCGGTGCGACCGGTGAATTCTGCACCCGCGGCTACTCGGTGATGCTCGGCTACTGGAACGACCCCGAGAAGACCGTCGAGGCGGTCGACCCCGACGGGTGGATGCACACCGGCGACCTCGCCGTGATGCGAGAGGACGGCTACTGCAACATCGTCGGTCGCATCAAGGACATGGTCATCCGTGGCGGCGAGAACATCTACCCGCGCGAGATCGAGGAGTTCCTCTACACCCACCCTGACATCGAGGACGTCCAGGTCATCGGGGTTCCCGACGAGAAGTACGGTGAGGAGCTGTGCGCCTGGATCAAGATGCGCGCCGGTGCCGAACCGCTCCACGTCCAGCAGGTGCGCGAATTCGCGGCCGCGGAGCTCGCCCACTACAAGATCCCGCGCTACGTCATGGTCGTCGAGGAGTTCCCCATGACGGTGACCGGCAAGATCCGCAAGGCGCAGATGCGGAAGGACTCCCAAAGGGCGCTCGGTCTGTAGCTCCGCGGTCACACCCGCAGGCGAGCTCCGCAGCGAGCCGCCAGATCCAGGATCATCCGTGGCTGCCCAGCCGCGCCCTGGCGCACCATGCCGGGATCCTGCTCACCCAGTAACCGTCATGACCCTGCCGCCCCAGGTTCGGCGGCAGTACTCCAAAGAAGGATCTTGATGGCCCGCTACGTCGACTACGCCCAGGCCAACGGCGCAGCCCGGATCACTCTGGTCGCCGACAACGACTCAGGGAACCCGATCAACACGACCTCCGCGCGCGAACTGCTCGACGCCGTACTCCGCGCGAAAGCGGATGACGCCCGTGTCATCGTTCTCGGCGCAAAGGGGCGGTTTTTCTCCGTCGGAGGCGACCTGTCCAGCATTGCCGCTGCCGAGCATCCCGACGCGATGTTGCTCGAACTTGCCGAACTCGCGCATCGCACGGTCACCGAACTGGTTCGCAGCGCTGCGATCGTCGTCAGCGCAGTTCAGGGCACCGCTGCGGGGATCGGTTTCCCCCTCGCCGCCGCGGCCGACATCATCCTCGCCGCCGACACCGCAAGGTTCAGCCTCGCCTACACCAAGGTCGGGCTCAGCCCCGACGGTGGCGGCAGTCTGCTGGTCAACACCCTCGGCCTCCACCGAGTGCTCCGCCTCGTCCTGGTCGGCGACCTCCTCACCGCACTCGAGGCCTACGAAGCAGGCCTTGTCGCTCGGGTTGTCCCCGTCGAGGGACTCGACACGGCCGTCGACGAGATGGTCTCCGCACTGCTCGCCGGGCCGCGCCTGTCTCTCGCAACGGCGAAGAGGCTGGTACGTGATGCCGCCGAGCCCTCCCCTGAGTCCGCCATGCGCAGGGAGGCCGAAGCGATCAGCCGCCTTGGCGGATCGGTCGATGGCCGCGAGGGCGTTGCCGCCTTCCTCGCCAAGCGGCGTCCCGAATTCAGCTGACCAGCGCCGGCCTGGCCGGAGCATCGGGCTGTCTTTCCCTCCAGGGCCTTTCCGCCGTCCCGCCCGTTCCGTACCGCCTCGTCACCCCTGTTTGCCGGGCCCGTTCCTGATCGGCGGCGGCTTCCCGGCTCCTGTAACAGCTGCCCCAGGAAGACGCGAACCATCGCCGAGCAGGTGCGTCAGGGGGCACCCCTTGCCTGCCCGCGACATGAAGCCAACGAGGCCAGTGACCGTGCCTCGATGCGGCATCGGCTCACCTGTGCAGGGACGCCGTGGGTCGCACGACGTACTGGCGCAGATACAGGTCGCGGTAGGTGACGGGGCCGCGGGGGCCGGGGACGCGGTCGATGTTGATGCCGGTTTCCGGCAGGCGCAGGAGTTTGAAGCCGTCGAGGAGGCGTGTGGTGGAGTTCCAGAAGACGCCTGAGCCACCGTAGGCGTCCATGAACCGGTCCGCGGTGTCCGGGTCGTGGGTGGCGATGGCGGCGGCCAGTTGGGAGGTCTCCTCGTTGGCGATCCGTGCGGCTTGGATGGGGCCGTCCGCCTCGTCGATCGTCACCGTTGCCGCATGCTCGGAGTCCAGGGACCACTCGTAACCGCGCGCGTGGGTGTGCGGCGGCAGCGATGCCGAAATGCCCAGCTCTTCGAGGGTCTTCAAAATACCCGGCAGCAGCTTGTCGTGGACAGCTCGGTCGATGAGGAGCAGATTGAGCCGGTTGCAGACGCCCAGCCGGTCCAGGCTGCTGGTGATCAGTTCGTGCACCAGCTTCTCGTCGGCGTCCGGGGCCACGTACAGCACTCCGCCGCCGTCCGCGTGGGCCAGCGTGCGCACACCGTGGCGGGCGGCCTCGCGGCCGAGGTCCCGGGTGCTGTCGCCGCTGCCGCGCAGGATGACCAGGGGGACGGTCTCGGGCAGCGACACCAGCGCGTATGCCGCCGCTCGGTCCTCGCTCGGCACCAGCTGGATGGCGTCCGGGTTCAGTCCCGCGTCGGTGAGAGCGGGCGTGATCACGTGAGTGACCAAGGCCTGGGAGGAGCGCAGGGCCGCCGAACCGGTGCGCAGCACGCCGCCGTTGCGGGACTTGAGGAACTGGGAGGCGACGTCGAGTGTCACATTCGGACGCGCCTCGAAGTTCGCGCCGATGACCCCCACCGGGCGGCGGCGCTCCAGCAGGACCAGGCCGTCGGGACGCTCCTCGAGGACGGTGTCCCGCGGCTCGTGCGGCACGTCCGCCAGCGTACGCAACGCCACGGCCATGTCCTCAAGGCGTGGGCCGGTCAGCCGCAGGCGATCCTGCAGTGCCGCCGACATCCCGCTTGCGGCGGCCGATCGCAGGTCGTCCTGATTCGCCGCTGTCAGGACGTCGCGTGCCATGTGCAGCCGCTCCGCCATGGCCCGCAGCCCGGTGTCGATCTCCACGTCCGACGCCCGGGCCAAGTCCGCCGAGCCCTGCGCCGCCCGGACTGCGCAGGCCTGAACCGCCTCCTGGACGGAGCGGGGCACACTCATCTCGTTCCTGCTCACATGGGTCCCTTCATGATCCAGGCGACACTACGCGTCGGGTGACAGGAGGATCGTTCAACAATCTCCGGGCGGTGTCACCGTAAACCGCTCGGTTTCCGCGGGGCAAGGGAAAGAGTGCCGGCTTGAGCATGACCCCGCTCTCGCTGTCCTCGAAGGCCTGGTTGATGTCCTCCAAGTCGTAGTGCTTGATGAGTCTGTCGAACGGGAACCTGCCGGCCTCGTAGGAAGCGATCAGCTGCGGAATCAGCACCTGAGGCACGGCATCGCCCTCAAGGACGAAGGTCACGCTGGCGCCGGTGAGCATCGGGCTGCCGATGTCGACGGGCGACTCGGTACCGGGCTTTGCCAAGCCCACGATGGCGGCGTGGCCGAGCAGGCCCATCGAGTCGATCATCTGGCGGAAGACGACCTTGTGGCCGGTTGCGTCCAGCGCGTAGTCCGCGCCGCCTCCGGTGATCTCCTTGATGCGGGCGACCGGGTCCTCGTTCCTGCTGTTGATCGTGTGCGTGGCGCCGACGCTCTTGGCGAACTCGATGCGACTGTCGACGATGTCGACGGCGATCACTGTCGTGGCGCCTGCGGCCACTGCCGCAAGCAGGCCGGAGAGACCGACCGCGCCCGTACCGAAGAGCACGAAGCTCGAGCCGGGCTTCGGCTTGAGTACGTTGAGCACAGCGCCCGCGCCCGCCACCCTCTATCGGCGCTGGCCGTCCAAAGAGGTCATGGTCGTCGACGCCGCCGCCGCGTACGCCAAGGAACTGACGGCGCAGCCGGACACCGGCACACTCGAAGGCGACCTGCGCCCCCTGCTCCGGGACAAAGCAGCTTCCCTGACCGGCAACGAGGGAGGGGTGCTGCGCACCCTGATCGGCGAGGCCGCGTACAGCCCCTCCCTGGCCGAGGCCCTCACGAACGCCTTCATGGTGCCCGTGCGCGAACGCATGGAGGAAATAACGCAACGCGCGGTGGACCGGGGTGAGATCCCGCCGGTGGAGCACGCCGAGCTGCTCGGCGATCTGGTGATCGGTCCCATGATGAGCAGGTTCTTCCTCACTCCCCTGCCACCGAACCAGGTCGACGCCGCCACCGCGGAGGAGACCGCCGACCACATGCTGCGCTTCCTTCTGCGCGCCTTCGGACACCAGGGGCACGGTGGCGAGCGAGACGTGGCTGCCCGCACGATTTCGAGCTTTCCCAGAACGCGTCCGGAATCCCCGAGCCCGACGGCGGCCCCTCGAGGAGAAGCACCAGGAGAGGACCGGTCGGCGGACGCATTGGACGAGTGACGCGCACGCCCGCCAGGTCAGCGGCCTGTGAAGTCGACTGGCGCCGGCGGGCGCGGTCCATCAGCCGGGCGTGTTCGGCGGTCAGCTCCCGGGCGGCGTTGCTGACTGCGGTCACCCTCGAAGGTCATGTACGTCTGCTCGTACGCGGAGATGTTGACGAAGACCAACAGGCCGACAGAGAAAGCAAGAGTGATGGGTCAGTTGTTCAGAAAGCTCAGGATATGATCGGCGACCGTCTTGGGCTGCTCAAGGTGGAGGAAGTGCCCGGCACGGGGGACGACGACGCGTTCGAAGCCGTTCTTGAACACGGCGTCCATGCCGTCGCTCACCTCCACGGAAAAGCAGTTGTCGTCGGCACCGTGGAGGTACAGCGACGGGACGGTGATGGCACCGCTCGCCCGGGCCTCCAGGGCTCGCGCCGCCTCATCAGCGGGGGGTGAGAACAGCTGGCGGTAGTAGCCCAGAGTCTCGGTCAGGACTCCTGGCGCACGGAGGGTTTCCTTGAGCGCGGTCCGCTCCGCATCCGGCAGCTCGTAGCCGGGCGACCACTCCTGCCAGAGCCGGTCGATGAAGGCGAAGTCGTTGAGCTCGACGGCCGGCTCCGCCAGGGCCGTCTGGAAGAAGAACATGTACCAGCTGCGTCGCTGCTGGTCGCCGTTGGTGAGCCAGGCGGTTCGCAGTTGCGGGCCGTAGGGAACCGCCATGCCGACAAGCTTGCGGACGCGGGTGGCGTCGAGGCTCGCCGCCGCGTACGCCGCCCGGGCGCCGAGGTCGTGACCGACGAGATCCGCCCGATCGCGCCCGAGTGCTTCGATCAGGTCCAGGACGTCCTGCCCGGTCGCTGACGCGCGATAGGAGCCGTCGGGCGCGGCGCCAGCCGGCCAATATCCGCGCTGTGCGGGAGCGACTGCCCAGTAGCCGTCCTTTGCGAGGCGGTCGAGCATCCCCGCCCAGGAGCCGGCATGGTCGGGAAAACCGTGGAGGCACAGGACGAGCGGCCCGCTGCCGGCCTCCAGGATCGGAACCTCCAGTCCGCCTGCCTGAATCGTCCGACGACGGATACCGTCACCTGCGGAGAACTTATCTGTCGTCGAGTCCTTGCCGGACGGACGCGTCGGCGGTCGCTGTGTCTCGGGTGCCATGCGTTCAACCTCCAGGCCGCTTTCGCGGCGTCGCGGACCGGCGCGGCCCGGACCGAGTAGTGAGTCCTGACGTCATCGAGCGGGGCCACGACGACGTCATGCGGGTCGGCCTTTCGCCGGAGCCCTCTCAGGGGGCAACAACCGTATGACTTTCGCTTATTTCAACACAAGCGAAATCCGTGCTCACCACCGAAAGGAGCAGAATCACCATGTTGATTTCACTGGAGGCCCCCGCCGGGCGGCCGACCCGGAGGACTTCTACGACCCGGCGGTACGGACACGCTGACGGGCCCGGTGAGCACGCAGGTTCTCAGGGTTGCCGCAGGTCTTGGTGGAGTGCCATACACCGCTGTTGTTGCGGGAGCGGTCGAAGAACGCCGTTGTGCAGCGCGTATTGCGGCAGATCTTGAGTCGGCGCCAGACGTCCGCCTGCTGAGCCTGGAACACCTCGAGGAGCACCAGGGCGGCCACATACCGCCGGCCCTGGCCGCGCGGCTCCAGGACAGCCCGTCCGTTGCGGTCCATCCGCACGGCCGCCGCCGCGACATGAACGGCGGGCGCAACGGTCTGGTCGTCGACGCCCGCGGCGTCGTCGTGCCGTGAGGCGAGAATCCGCCGCAACTCAGCACGCAGGCCGCGCAGTTCCTCAAGCTCACTCTCGGCGAGATGCACCTGTGCGGGGGCCTGCCCCCTCTCATGTGCCCAGCAGTCCAGCGCCTGATCGACCCAGGCCTGTGCGTCGGAGAGGCCGTCCAGGAGGTCGGCCGCCCGGGGCCGGCCGGCAGAAATGGTGTTGAGCAGGTCGTGCACGATTGCCAGCCCGACCGGTGCCGGTTCGACCTCGTACCGCGTGGACGCGGACCACACCATGACCCTGCCTCCCTTTCGCTGATCGTTCGGCTCTACCGACATGACCGTGACCGTTTGGCCACTGGCTCAGGGTACGACACTGTCGCCCTCTTGTAGTGAAAGAGGTTAAAGGCGTAAGGTCCTTTCATCTTGATTGGTGACGCAGCCACAGGAAGGGTGTCGCTCATGAGCTCGTCCGGCCCCCAGAGTCCCGGACCGCTTGCGGCCATCACCACGACCCATGGCTACGGCGGAGGGGTCCGCAAAGCCCGCGTGCTACCGCTCGCCGACCTCTTCGCCGAGGCGAGGGTCACCGCGCCGCCGCACGACCCGACGAGCGGGCCCGAGGTCGACGCCGCCAGGAGCGGGCTGTGGGGCACCTGCCACGCCGGGGGGCCACGCACTCGTCCTCGGCGGCGTCGATCAGCGACTACGCGCCCTCGCCCAGGTACCCACCACACACTCAGGCCGCGGCAGGCGTCTTTCCTCATGATCGTCGGCAACGACGACCACCCGATCCCCACCGACCTCGCACTGACGGCCCGCGAACGAGCCCTGGAACCCAAGCGGCTGACGTTCATCGACGGTGGCCACTACGCCCCGTACAGCACGCGGTTCCCCATCGCCGCGCAGTCCGCCCTGGACTGGTTCCACCAGCCCCTCACCTGACCGACGGCGAGCCCGTCCGCACTGTCCCGAGCCAAGGAAGTCCCATGTCCGTTCTCACCCACTCCCTCGACGGCGACGTCGCCACGATCGTCCTGGACAACCCCCCACAGAACCGCTTCGCACCCGAGTTCACCCAGGAACTCAGCGACATCGTCGACGCCATCACCCGCAGCCCGGCCCGCGCCGTCGTACTGCGGGCCGAGGGACCCGACTTCAGTCACGGCGGCGACTTCCGCCCCTGGGTCGGCGCCGACCGCACCAGCCTGCGGGCCGACTTCGACCACGCCCTGGCCGTGATCAACCGGTTCGAACAGCTCCCGATCCCGGTCGTGGCCGCGGTGCAGGGGCTGTGCTACGGCGGCGGGTTCGAACTCGCGCTGCGCGCCGACATCATCCTCGCCGCCGAGAGCGCCCGCTTCGGCCACCCCGAGCAGTCGCTCGGCATCGTCACCCTCCTCGGCGGGATCCACCGCGTGGCCGAACGGGCCGGCCGGGCCCGCGCCTTCGAATGGGCACTGACCTCCGAGCAGGTACCCGCCACGGTCATGGCCGAGGCCGGCGTCATCAACCGCGTCGTCCCCGACGACGAACTGCGCACCGAAACCGAGTCCTTCGCCCGCAAGATCGCCGCAGGCCCCACCCGGGCGCACGTGGTGCACAAGGCGCTGCTGCGCTCCTGGGCCACGGGCGGCATCCCGGCCGCCGACCAGCAGCTGTTCGACCTCGCCGTCCCGCTCTTCGAGACCGAGGACGTCAAGGACGGCATGGACTCCGCCGCCAAGGCCCTCAAGGAGGGACGCCCCCGCCCCGTACTGCCCTTCAAGGGCCGCTGACCCTCTGACTCCCCCCACTCGCCAAAGGACACCACATGATCATCGACTCCGCCGACCTGGACGCCAAGTCCGCCTACAAGCTGCTCATCGGCAGCGTCATCCCTCGCCCCATCGCCTGGGTGAGCACCCTGTCCACCGAGGGTGTGGGCAACCTGGCCCCCATCTCCTTCTTCACGGTCGTCGGGCGCAAACCGCCCCGGATCTCACTGTCGTTCCAGCCGCGCTCGGACGGCATGACGCTCAAGGACAGCTTCGTCAACATCCGGGACACCGGTGAGTTCGTGACCAACATGGCCACGCTGCCACAGGTGGAAGGGCTGAACCGCAGCGCCTTCGAGTTCGAGCCCGATGTCGACGAGTTCGACGCGGTCGGCCTGGAGAAGGTGCCGTCCGAAGCCGTTCGTCCGCCGCGCATCAAGGGGGCGCCCATCGCGTTCGAGTGCACCGTCGAGCACATCTTCTCGGCGCCCGACGGACTCAACAACGCCGTCTGGGGCAACGTGGTGCGCTTCTACATCCGAGACGACCTCTACGTGGGCGGCCGAATCGACTTCGGCGCCATCGCTCCGGTGGGACGGCTCGCCGCCGAATACACCCTGGTGAACAACGCGTTCGAGACGCCGCTCGACGCCGAAGTGATCCAGGAGCGCGCCAGTCGCCGCATGGTGCGTCTGGACCGCAAGGACACGTACTACTCGCCGATCGACACACCGGCCTGGTCGCCGTCGGGCTCCACAACGACACTCGACTGACCGTCAGGACGCGACAAGGTGACACCCCTCAGAGGTCTGGCTGACCGACTGTCCGACACTTCGAGTCCGGTTCGGGCCGCGACGACCCACCGGTGTGTCACCTCACACCCCTCCGCTCAATTGCATGTGACGCCGTAAGCGTTCGGTTCAGAAGGCCCATTACTGCCGTATTCACCCGCCCGACCGCGCAGCCGCCCATCAGAACGGCTCCGAGTCACCCGTTCTCAATGAGGAGAGCACGTGTCACGGAAGAACTCTTCCACGAATCCAGACGAGCCCAGAGACGACTCCAGGTACGACTACGACGTAATCGTCGTCGGTTCCGGTTTCGGCGGATCCGTCACCGCCCTCCGGCTCACCGAAAAGGGTTACCGCGTAGGCGTGTTGGAAGCGGGCCGCAGGTTCACCGCTGACTCGCTGCCCAAGAACTCCTGGGACGTCAGGAACTACCTCTGGGCACCCAAGCTCGGCCTGTACGGCATCCAGCGCATCCATCCGCTGGGCAACGTGGTGGTACTGGCAGGGGCCGGGGTCGGGGGTGGCTCCCTCAACTACGCCAACACCCTGTACGAACCGCCGAAGCCGTTCTTCGACGACCCGCAGTGGAAGGACATCACCGACTGGGAAGGGGAGCTCAAACCGTACTACGACCAGGCCCGGCGCATGCTCGGGGTGCGCCTCAACCCAACGACGACCCCGGCGGACGTACACCTTCAGGCGGTCGCCGAGCAGATGGGCGTGGGTGAAACCTTCCACATGGCCCCCGTGGGGGTCTTCTTCGGCGACGGCCAGGACGCCGACGGGACGACGAAGGCCAAGCCGGGAGAGGAGGTGGCCGACCCGTACTTCGGTGGCGTCGGCCCGGCCCGCAAGGCCTGTGTCGAATGCGGTGAATGCATGACGGGCTGTCGCCGCGGCGGGAAGAACAGCCTCAACGAGAACTACCTCTATCTCGCCGAGCAGGCGGGCACCGTCGTCCACCCCATGGCGACCGTCGTCTCGATCACGGACGACTCGCCGGACGGGTACACGGTCAGGACCCAGCCGACGGACCGGAAACGCAAGAGCGTCGGCCGCACTTTCAGGGCGCGGAACGTGGTCATCGCGGCTGGCACCTACGGTACGCAGACGTTGCTGCACCGGATGAGGACGGGCGGGCAACTTCCGCACATCTCCGAGCGGCTGGGCGATCTGACCCGCACCAACTCCGAAGCCCTGGTGAGTGTGCACGCAGGCGTCCGGTGCCATCGCAAGGCCGCCGGAGGGCAGCGCATCGACTTCACGCGCGGTGTGGCGATCACATCCTCGATCCACCCCGACGAGAACACCCACATAGAGCCCGTCCGCTATGGCAAGGGATCCAACGCGATGGGCGCCGGGTTCGTCCTGCAAGTCCCGTACGCCGAGGGCTCGTCGAGGTTCCTGGGCTGGCTGGTGAACGTGGCGAAGCACCCGGTGCTCATGGCCCGCTCGCTCTCCAACCGCCGTTGGTCCGAGCGGACGATCATCGGTCTGGTGATGCAGTCGCTGGACAACTCCCTCACGACCTATCTGAAGCCGAAGGGCGTGGGCAAGGGGTCGTTGATGTCCCGTCAGGGCCATGGGGCGCCCAACCCCAAGCAGATCAAGGCGGCTTCGGAGGCCGCCTCGGTCATCGCTGCCGAGGTCGACGGTTTCGCGGGCAGTAATGTGGGCGAGTTGATGGGTATGCCGCTCACCGCTCACTTCCTGGGCGGCTGCCCCATCGGCGACACTCCCGAGACCGGCGTGATCGACCCGTACCACCGGCTGTACGGACACCCCGGCATCTCCGTCGTCGACGGAGCGGCGATCTCCGCCAACCTCGGAGTCAACCCGTCCCTCACGATCACGGCCCAGGCCGAGCGCGCGATGTCGGCCTGGCCCAACAAGGGCGAGGAGGACCCGCGTCCGGCGCAGGGAGAGGCCTACCAGCGCCTGACGCCTGTGACGCCCCAAAGCCCGGCAGTCCCGTCCGATGCCTTCGGCGCCCTCAAGTTGCCCTTCCTGGGGATGCCGACGGTGCCGCCGAAGGGGTAGCTGCACCGCACCGCCCGAGCAGGGGCTCGGGCGGACACGGGAAGCCGTGGGCGTTGACCAGGCCCACAGCGGGCTCGCGGGCGCTTGTTGCAGGCCGGCCGCTGCGGCACCTACGAGGAAATCCCGTGCGAGTAAGCATGCGGGAAGCGCAGCTGGCGGGGCTCGCAGGGAAGCCCGGCATCGCCTGAGCCGGCGCCGACGTCACCAGCTCGGCATCGGTCAACCGCGGCAGGAGCCCACCGCGATGTCTCCACACGGTCATCTACATGCACGTGAAGCGCCATCAAGAGTGGGCCGGATCAGTCGCGAGGTGCGTCAACGCACGCCTGCACTGTCGAGCAGGACGCTCACGGTGGGCGCGATGAGCCCAGCCAGGTTCTCGGCCTTGCTGCCCGCGCGGGCTACTGCGCCGTCGAAGGTGAGGCTGAGTTGCCTGGCCAACAGGTCGGGATCGCTCGCCCCACCCCGTTCGGCCTCGGTACGGAAGAAGGCCGTCAGATTGCCCTTGGCCCGGCGGACCACCTGGCTTGCGGGATGGCCCTCATCCTTGAGCTCGATCTGCACGGCAAGGTAGCGGCAGCCTCGGAATTCCGGCGCGCCCGCCCGGGACTCCACTTGCTCGAACACGTGCAGGATCCGCTCGCGCGGCGGGCGACCATCGTCCGCTGCAGGCAGGAGTCGCGCCGCGAAGGCAGTGATGCGTTCCTCCAGGCTCGCCGTCAGGAGTTCGTCCTTGCTTTCGAAGAGCTGGTACAAGGAACGCTTCGACACCCCTGCGGCCTTGCACAGCGCATCGACACCGACGCCGACGCCTTCTTGGTAGGTGAGCGTGGCGGCTGCCTCCAACAGCCGCTCGCGGGGAGTCACCTTCGCCTGAGTTGTCATAGTTAGAGGTTAACTCCATTCCAACGAAAAGAAAACCGATCGGTTTCCAGGGTGGAGCTCGGGTGATGGCGGGTGCCAGGCTTCATGACCGAAGGGCATCCGAGTCCGAGCGGAGGGCTCGGCGGCGGCTGCGTGAGTACCGCCGCCGAGCCCTTGGGGTGTGCACGCCTCCCGTCCCCACGAAGCGACGCGCACTGAGGGCCACTCCGCACAATGGCCCCGTCTTTGGTGTCGTGAGCACGGTCCGCTACGCCGGGACGGCAGGCTCCTTGTGCTTCGCCTCCGCGGCGGTGGTGCGGTGCAGCCCCTTGCGGTCGTACCAGCCCGTCACACCGAAGCCGAACAGTGCGGCTGCCGCGAGGCCGACGGCCATCATGACCCAACCCCGGGTCAGGCCCGCGTCGCCCTGGGCGTCGTAGTAGAGGATCGAGCGGACGCCGCCGGTGATCTGCCGCAGCGGCTCGAACTCCGCGAGGAAGCGGTAGAAGCCGGGCAGCGACTCGATCGGGGTGGTGGCGCCGGCCGTCGGCACGGCCATCGCGATGAAGACCAGCGTGACCACCAGCATGCCGGGCGTACCGAAGACGGCGAGCAGAGTGAGGGCGCCGATCCCGGCGACGGCGATGGCGGCCACCGAGTACAGCCACAGCAGCGGCAGATGGGAGGCGTCCATGCCCATGATGCCGATGGCTCCCACCATGACCAGGGTGCCCATCAGCAGGGACAGGGTCGCCATGAGGGTGCTGCTCATGGCGAGGCTCTGCACGCGGGTGGCCCGGGTCAGCGGGCGGTGGATGCGCAGGGGGCCCATGTCGTTGTGGGTGTAGCCGAGGGCGTGGTCGACCTGGCCACTGATGACGTTGGCCGAGAGCATGCCGCAGACCACGAGGACGAGCGCGTAGTAGAACGCCGACATGCCCAGGCCGCTGTGTGAGTCGAGTGGATGCCCGTCCTTGACGGTCACCGTGGCCGGATCGGCCAGCAGGACGCGGGCCGCGGCCGGCAACTCGGCCTGCTGGGCCTGGGTCTGAGCGGTCAGCTGCTTGCCCACTTGGAGCGAGGCGCTCTCGGCCGCCGTCGTCGCCGCCTGCCGGGCGATGTTGGAGCCGATGCTGCCGGCGGACTGGTTGGTCAGCACCGTCAGCTGCGGGCGAACCGGATTCTCGGTCGCCGAGGATCCGGTCAGCGCGGCGACGGAAGAGGTGAAGTCAGCGGGTACGACCAGCGCGCCGAACAGCTTGCCCTTGCCGAGCTCCTTCTTCGCCTCCTTCTCGCCCATCACCTTCCAGTCGATCTTGTCTCCGCCCGCGGTGGACGTCTTGATCGAGCCGGTGATCTGCGCCCCGAGATTGAGCGGCTTGCCGCCGACACTGGCCCCCTTGTCGGAGTTGACCAGGCCGACCGGCAGATTCTTCGTATGGCCGGCCGGATCGATATTGGGGCCGACGTAGAAAATGCCGAACAGCAGCGCGAGCACGCCCGTGATGACGCCGCTGGCTATCCAGAGGGGTCTGGCACGCAGCAGGCGGAAGGGGTGCATTCCATTCATGACTTACTCCGGTCTGGACAACACAGATACATCAGAAGGAGACCGGACGGCGCCGTTGCAGGCCGGGAGCTCTCTGGGGTTCAACCCTCGGCCTGTACAGCCGCAGGGGAACTCGGTGACTGCTCGGCGACCCCACTGGATCACGGTCGTGACCGCCCCCTATGGGAAACCAGCCAGCTTCATCACTATTGTAAACCGGTCGGTTTCAAGCCGCCAAATCGAGAGGGCACTCCCGAGGGGCGGCGGTGGGCAGTTCACCGCTGCGAGCGATCGGTCGGCGTCGCCTGTGGTCCGGAGCAGGTCAGTGACCAGGCCCACTCGAGCGCATCTGCCACTGGGTCATCGCGCCGAAGGCCAGAACGTTGGCTCGGCGGGTGGTGAAGCGCGAGGTCAGGGTCATCACCCAGTTGAATGTGCCGGAGACGACGCTGGGCGGCGGGTTGCGCCGGTCCAGCGTGCGCAGCGCGGTCGTGACCACCTGACTCGGCGTCTGCAACCGGACACCGCGGGCCATGTCGTCGGAGCCGGCCGTGTCGAAGAACTCGGTGCGGGTCGGACCCGGAGAGAGAGCGAGCACGCGCAGCCCGGTCCCTCGCGATTCCTGCCACAGCGCCTCGGTGAAGCTCAGCACGAAGGCCTTGGTCGCCCCGTAGACGGCGGCGTTCGGCCACGGCTGGTACCCGAGGGAGCTGGCGACGTTGACCAGGACACCGGTCAGCTGGCCGATGAACGCCCTGGTGACGTCGACCAGGCTGGCCACGTTCAGGCCGATCTCCTGCTGGACCCGTGCCGGGTCCTCCTGGCGGAACGGGCTGTGGGTGCCGAAGCCGGCGTTGTTCACGAGGCTGGTGACGGTGATCCCACGCTGGGCCACCTCCTGGGCCAGCGCTTCGCCCGCGGCCGGCACGGTGAGGTCGAAAGGCACCACCGTGATGGTGACCTTGTACTTCGCGGACAGCTCGTCGGCCAGGGCCTGAAGCCGGTCCGCTCGGCGGGCGACCAGCACGAGGTCCGAGCCGCGCGCGGCGAACTGGCGGGCGAACTCCGCGCCGAGTCCGGCACTCGCCCCGGTGATCAATGTGGTCTGGGTGCGGTAGTCGATCTTCTTCATGGCGGTCAGGGACACGGTGCCCTCGCGGGCACCTCCTCCCCTTCTCCTTTCAATCCTTGCGACGGTCGGCGACCGTCATCGAGTGCTCATCTGTTGCCGAGGCGGGCTCGGAGCCGGCCTCGGCGATGGTCGTGACGTTTGAGGTGTCCCCGGTGACGACCTCGGCGCCCCATGCCCGCACCTCGGCCGCGCGGTCGTCCTCGCGGCGGATCCGCGCGGACCGGCACGTTCTGGGCGCGCAGCCGCTCGGTGACGAGGCGGCCCATGCCGCCGGCGCCGGTGACGAGAACGAGGTCGTGATCAGCCATCGGGGGCCTCCTTGCGGAGGTGTGCGCCTCGGCCAGGCCCTGGCCGCTGCACGGGCGGTAGTGCGTCCTGGCGTTCGACGCCGCCGCTCGGGGTGAACACCCTTTCCGCCGATCCTCTGATCGGTCTCGCCGAACGGGCGGCCGCACTTGTGTGGGGGGTGCTGAGGAGCGGCGGGCGCCGGTGCTGCCCCCTTCACCGGAGCAGGAAGTTGAGGAGGGTTTCGGTGCGCTTGTTGAAGGGGGCGCGCAGCATGCGGGTGGCGTTCCAGCGTCCTTGTTCGTAGATGCCCTTGGGGTGGCTGAGTGTGCGGAAGCCTTCGATGCCGTGGTACTTGCCCATCCCACTGGCGCCGACGCCGCCGAAGGGGAGGTCGTCCTGCGCGACGTGCATGATGGTGCCGTTGACGGTGACGTTGCCGGAGGTCGTACGGTCGAGGACCTTGCGCCGCTCGGGGCCGTTGTCGCCGAAGTAGTAGAGCGCGAGCGGCCGCGGTCGTGCGTTGACGTAGTTGATGGCGTCGTCGATGTCGCGGTAACCGAAGATCGGCAGGATGGGACCGAAGATCTCCTCGTGGGCGATGCGCATGTCGTCGGTGACGCCGAGCACGACGGTCGGTGCGAGGGTGTGCGGACGGCGGGCCGCGTCGCCCGGCCGGTGTCCGACCTCGATGATCCGCGCCCCATGAGCGCGGGCGTCCTCTATCAAGTCGGTGAGGATCTTGTACTGCTTGTCGTCGATGATCGACGTGTAGTCGTCGCTGGTGGGGCCGTCGGGGTAGGCGGCCTTGACCAGTCTGTCGTAGGCGGCGATGAAGGCGTCGATCTCGGATTCGTGCACCAGGGCGTAGTCGGGGGCGATGCAGGTCTGCCCGCCGCTGAGCAGCTTGCCGAAGACGATGTCGGCCACGGCCCGGTCGTGGACGTGTCCCTTGGCCACGATGGTCGGGGACTTGCCGCCGAGTTCCAGCGTGACGGGGACGAGGTGGTCGCTGGCCGCCTGCATCACGGCTCGCCCGACCTCGGTGCTGCCGGTGAAGACGAGATGGTCGAACGGCAATGAGGAGAACGCGGAGCCGTCGCCGCTGACCATCGTGACCTGCTCCGGCGGGAAGAGCTCGGCGAGCATCGACGCGAGCACCGCGTTCGTCGCCGGGGTCAGCTTCGACGGCTTGAGCATGACGCGGTTGCCGGCGGCGATCGCGGTGACGACGGGCATGAGCGACAGGTTGACCGGATAGTTCCACGGCGAGATGACGCCGACCACGCCGAGCGGCTGGTACTCGATGCGGTTGCTGCCGAAACGCAGCGCCAGCTCGATGTGCCGGTGGGTCGGGCGCATGAACCGGCGAAGGTTGCGCCGCAGGTAGTCGATGCCCTGCACGACACCCACGACTTCCATCAGCGCACTCTCGTGCCGCGAACGATGCCCGAAGTCGGCGCCGATCGCCTTCTCGATGTCGCCACGCCGGGCGATCAGCGCCGCCCTGAACCGGGTCAGATCGCTTCGCCGCGCCTCCAAGGAAGGCGCTCCATCGCGCAGGAAGGCGGCGCGCTGGGTCTGGAGTATGTGATGGAAGCGCTCCGCGTCGGTGGGCTGTGTGGTGACGTCGGTGATGGTCATGATCGCGTTCCTTAGCTGTTGATGAGGGCGGCGGGGACGGAGTCGACGTCGCTCATGGCATTCACTCTACGCACTCCTTTGCACTGAGTGCAAGTGGGTGCATCGCGTGAGACGAAGTACCATCGGTGCATGACTCAGAAACCCGCCCCCATCCGGGAACAGACCCGCTCCGTCGTCCGCTCCCTGCTGGCCCGAACCGCCATCGAGCTGTTCGCTGCCAAGGGCTTCGACAGCACGACCCTCGATGAGGTCGCCGCCGCCGCGGGCGTCTCCCGGCGGACCCTGTTCAACTACTTCCGCAACAAGGAAGACCTCGCGCTCAGCGGCCTGGACGAACAGGGCGAACTGATCGCCGCGCGCCTCGCCGAGCGCCCGGCCGACGAGGACGCCTGGACGGCGCTGCGCGCGGCGTTCCAGGTGCTCGAGGAGATCGACATAACAGCCGAAGGGCGCCTGGAGTTCATCACCCTGCTGTTCGGCAACGATTCCCTGCGCGCCGGACACACCGAGAAGCAGGCCCGCTGGCAAGACCTGTTCGCACCGCACATCGAGCCGCGACTGCCCGACTCCGACCACCGCACCCTGCAAGCCCGCGCGATCGCAGCCGCAGCGATCGTCTGCATGCAGGCAGCCAACGAGGAATGGGTACGCCTGGGGGGACAGGCCGACATGTTCGACCTCTACGACACCGCCGTACAGGCCATCCGCCGCCCCACCTGAAACCAGCCGCATCCAGCTCCACCACGCTCGCCGGCGTGGGATCACGGCCCGAACCGCCTGACCGCACCCGGCAAGACCGAACAATCCGGCCTGGGTGTCGTAAGAGTTGCCGTTGGCGTGGCGGCTGGGCCAGATGTGTGCCAGCAGGTCGTCATCAACGGGTCGGCCGGCCCGGCGCAGCGCGGTGACTGCGAGGCCGTAGTACTCGGTGGTCCAGATGACGATCGCGGTAGTGGCCAGCGTCAGGCACCACATCTGCTCGGTTGCTGCTCGCAGTGCTGGCGCCGGACCCGCGCCCTCGCCGACGTAGGCGAGTTCCCGGCGCAGGGCGTGCAGGTTCTCGCCCTTGTTCAGCTGCCGGGCGATTCGCCGCCGGTACGACTCGTCGGCCAGATAGCGGGCCGCGTCCACGGCAAGACTCCCGCCGGCGCTCAAGAAAGCGGGCCAGCCGGCTACGGGAGTCCTTCATCGTGTTTTCGTGCTCGGTCGGTCGGTGGCGTCCGCCAGGGTGCGGGGTCGAGGCACCGTGAGCCCCAGGTCGAGGCGCTTGTCCACGTCCAAGCGGAAGGTACCGTGACGACGCCCCGCCGACGGGGACGGGAACACCATGCCGCACATGACCACCTTCGCCAGGAACCAGTGGTTCCCGACAGGAGCAGGCAGCGAGACGCTCTCGCCAGTGATCACTTCTAACAGGCTCCGCTACCGGACGCACCATAGGTGATCGAGGATCAGCCGAAGCGGGTCCGGCAAGGAGACACCTGCGTCGCTACTGGTCACCGTCGGTGACCAATGCGGTCATCAGTTGACGGCCAGGGGGAGCCGCCATGGTGACAAGCTTGCGGACACGCCTCGCATCGAGGCTCGTAGCCGCGTACGCCGCTGCGGCGCCGAAGTCGTGGCCGATGAGATCCGCCTGCTCGCGCCCGAGCGCTTCGATGAGGGCGAGGGCGTCCTGGCCGGTCGAGGCAACGCGGTAGGAGCCGTCGGGGGCCGCGCCGCCGGGCCAGTATCCGCGCTGTGCGGGCGCGACCGCCCAGTACCCCTCCTGCGCGAGGCGGTCGAGGATCCCTGTCCAGCTGGCGGCATGGTCGGGAAACCCGTGGAGGAACACAACGAGCGGCCCGCTGCCGGCCTCAAGGATCGGCACCTCCAGTCCGCCTGCCTGAACCGTCCGATGACGGACGCGGTCGCTCGCCTGGAACCCCCTGGCCGGGGAGTTCTCGCCGAAGGGCGGTCGCTGGGTCACCTGTGTCATGAGTTCAACCTCCAAGCCGCCTTCGCGGCGTCGCGCTCCGGCAAGCCAGGACCAAGCCGGTCCAGCGAGCTCAGGACGGTTGTGTACTGAACAGTCGGAAACCTAGGCGGTTCTGTACTGAGTTGTCAAGAACAGTGGGTCGGCCGTACCTTCTGTGTATGGCGAGACCACGAAGCTTCGACCGCGACCACGTCCTGCATGCCGCCGAGCGGCAGTTCCGCGCCTCGGGCTACAACGGCACGAGCGTCGACGACATCAGCGCCGCCACCGGCCTGGGCCGCGGCAGTCTCTATGCCGCGTTCGACGGCAAGCACGGCGTGCTGCTGGAGGCGATGGGCGGCTACTTCGCCCGGCTGGGGCAGGGTCCGCGGAAGGCGCTCGCCGGACCGGACGAGGGCGCCCTGGAACGACTTCACGCGTACTTGCTGCGCGCCGTCCACGGGGTGCCGCTCGCCGCCGACGTACCCCCCGCGTCTGACCGGGCGGGGGCGGCCTGCTTCGCCGCCAAGATGGCCCTGGAGGTCGGCGCCTCCGACCCCGAGGTGAAACGCCTGGCCAACGAGTGCTTCTCCGTGGTCGCGACGGCGGTGGCCGAGTGTGTGCGAGCGGCGCAGCGCAACGGCGACATCGACCCCGACGCGGATCCCGACGACCTCGCGTACCTTCTGCTGACCATCATCCGCGGGAGCGATGTCGTCGGCGCGTACGGCCACAGCCCCGACCGCCTGACCTCGATCGCGGAGAGCGCGTTCGCCCTGCTGCCCCGCCCACGCCACCAATGAGAAGGGCACGGCCGGCCTCGTGGCACAGACGTCTGACGCGGTCGGCCCACTTCGACGCCGCGGAGGCACGGCCCGAAGGTTTACACGCCGCCGGGCGGTCGTCTGGGCGGTTGGCGAAGAACTGCGCTTGCATCCAGGCGAGTTGCTCCACCGCATGCGCGGTGTCGCCGGGCTTGAACTGCACGGTCAGTCGCCGAACGCCTGGCCGCCAGCAGACGGTGGTACTTCGGCCGCCGCTCCGCCAACTCGGACGGGTGCGGATCCCTTCTGGAAGAAGGGCGTTGATCAGGCGCCGAGTTGGTAGTCCCGCTGGTCGGGCTAGGTGCACTGGTGCTCGCGGTGTGGTGGTAGGTGAGGTAGTCGCCGAGGTCACCGTTGGCGTGGACGGCGCGGAGTTTGAGTACGGCTTCGGCGCTGTCGAGGCCCCAGCGGGCGCCGGTGATATCGAGGCGGTCGCCCACGAGGTGGCGGCAGGCTCCCTCGACGGAGCCGGTCGCGATCGGCCACCCGTTCTTCAGTGCGATGTCGTAGCGGAGCCGGGCGAGGTGCCCGGTCACGTAGCGCACACAGGTGTCGACGGCCTCGCGCTTGGAGCCGGCGGCGCCGGTGGGCCGGTGCAGCAGATTGCCGGCGCTCACAGACGGTCAGCCGAACTCCGGGTCGTTGCCTTCCAGCGCCTGGTGCTCGGAGTCAGCTTTCTGGCGCAGATCCAGGAAGCAGCGCAGCCGGACACCGGGCTCGCCGGGCGGCTCCGACTGACGCCGGCAGTGCGCCAGGCGCGCGGCGCGAACGGCGGAGCAGGGCACGCGCGGGGCTACTCAGTGAAGGCGCCCATTGCGCGGTCGAGCAGCACGGCCATTGGGACAGTTCCCTCGCAGGCCACCCAGCCCGTCGAAGCCGCGTCCGCGCAGGCGAGGGCGGCCGCGACCAGGGCAGTCGGCCTGGGATCCTCGGGGTGGTCGGGGCCGGCCCCCAGTCGCCGTGCGATCTCCGGGACCATCATCTCCTGCCAGCCCAGCTGCTTCTCGAAGTGCCGGGCGCGCAATGACGGTGTCTCCTGGAGCATCCGCAGATAGCCGAGGGTCCGCTCGGGTGCGGTCTCGTGTATCCGCATCATCACGTCGAAGGCCCGGCGCAGCGCCTCCCAGGGCCGCTCCTCGTCGGGCCGGGCGACGAGCGCGTCGGCGATCTGGCGGCCGATCTCCTCCAGGTCGACCAGAACGATGTCCTCCTTCGTGCCGAAGTGCCGGAACAGGCTGGCGCGCGACAGCCCGGCCTCGGCGGCGATCTGGTCGACGGTCGTGCGGTCGAACCCCTGCTCGATGAAGAGCCTGAGCGCCACCTCCGTCACTTCCGCCCGGATGGTCGCGCGCATGCGCTCGCGCAGGCCGGGCTTGGCCGTGGAGCGGGTGGGAGTACCGGAGGAGTCAGTCATGCCTCAAGAATACACGGCAGCTCAATTTGATACTGAGTCTCATGCGGGTGTACGGTCTCTCCATAATCCCTCGTTTCGAGTAGGAGTGTTTCCATGAGCAAGATCTGGTTCATCACGGGTTCCTCGCGCGGTTTCGGCCGCCAGTTCGCCGAGGCGGCCCTTCAGCGCGGCGACAAGGTCGCGGCCACCGCCCGCAACACCGATTCCCTCAAGGACCTGGTCGCCGCCCACGGCGAGGCGATCCTTGCGCTGCCCCTGGACGTGACGGACAAGGCCGCCGCCACCGAGGCCGTGCAGCGGGCGCACGCCCACTTCGGCGGCCTGGACGTCGTCGTCAACAACGCCGGCTACGGCCTGTTCGGCGCTGTCGAGGAACTGACCGAGCAGCAGGTCCGCGACCAGATGGAGACCAACTTCTTCGGCGCCCTGTGGGTGACCCAGGCCGCGCTGCCGCTGCTGCGCGAGCAGGGCAGCGGCCACATCGTGCAGATCTCCACCATCGGCGGCGTGACCACCTTCCCCAACCTCGGTGGCTACCACGCCTCCAAGTGGGCCCTGGAAGGACTGACCGAATCCCTGGCCAAGGAGGTCGCCGCGTTCGGGATCAAGGTCACCCTGGTCGAGCCCGGCGGCTTCGCCACCGACTGGTCCGGCGCCTCCGCGAGCTTCGCCGAGCAGCTGCCCGTCTACGACCAGGTGCGCGCGGCCGTGGCCGAGGGCTGGCGTGACATGAAGATCGGCGACCCCGCCGCGGCCGGACCGGCGCTTCTGCAGATCGTCGACGCCGACACCCCGCCCCTGCGCGTCTTCTTCGGCACCGCGGGCCTGGACCTGCTTCCCCCTGTGTACGCCGAGCGCCTCAAGACCTGGCAGGACTGGGCCGACGTCTCCGCGCTGTCCCAAGGCAACCCGGCGGCCTGAACCGAGCGGCGGTAAGCACGCGTCTGGCCGTGGACCCTCACCGCCGGGCACACCCGTCACAGCAGGGTCCGCGGCGTGCGTCGCCGCCGGTCTGTGCAGCCGCCTCCGACCCGACCGGGCCTTCGACGCCCTCATCAAGCGCGATTGCGGTGCGCCGGCCGGACCACAGATCCCCGGCCAATTTCCACACAACACCACCCGAACCGCAACGGATGAAAGGAAGAAATCATGACCAACAACAGCGCCCGCCCCAAGGCACTCATCGTCGTCTCGTCCGGATCACAGCTGCCGCTGACCAAGCCGGAAGGCGGCCGCAGCATCACCATCGGCTGGTTCCTCGTCGAGCTGGCCGCTGTTCTCGCCCAGTACGAGGACACCCACGACTTCGTCCTCGCCACGCCGGACGGCAAGCTCCCGACGCTCGACATCAACGGCATGGCGCTCGCCATGCACGGCGGCGCCAACCTCGGCTCGGACCTCATGCGGGTAGCCATGCAGAACGAGCAGTACGGCGTCGAAGAGGTGCGCGAGAAGAACCCCGAGCTGGTCGCCCGCCGTGACAGCGAGCTCGCCCTTCTGCGGCGCCGCCTCGGCCGGATGCCGGTCTCCCCGGTCCTGCCGAACACCGACAAAGGAGGTTCGCTCCATCCGTGAGGAGCTCGTCGCCGGCCTGGAGGCCCTGCCGGAGCAGAAGTGGTACTCCATCGAGGAACTGCTCGCCCGGCACCGCGACGCAACCGACGACTTCTCGCTTGCCGGCTTCGATTTCATGCACGCGCCGGGCGGCCACGCACCGATGATCGACTTCCACGACAACCCGGTGGTCGGCGAGCTGCTCCACCAGCTGCGGGAGAACGACGTCCCGATCTCGCTGATCTGCCACGCGCCCGTCGCGATGACGGCTGCCAAGTACCGTGTCGACGCCGACGGCAAGGTCAGCGTCAACGAGGACCACGCGTTCAAGGGCGCCCACATCACCACCGTTCCCGACCACGGCGAGCTGCAGATGCTCGACGGCGGCTACCCGAAGATCCCCGGCGAGGAGACCCGCCTGGAATTCTTCGTCGACGTGGTGCTCAAGGACGCCGGATACAAGGTCGACACGACCGAAAACATGGCCGAGGTTCTGGTCATCTGGGACGAGACCCACGGTGTCCTGACCGGCAACGGGCCGCATGCCGTCGATGAGCAGACCGCGCGCCTGAACGAGATCGTGCAGGGCCGCAAGAGCGCGGCCGCACGGTCCTGACCAACGCACTGGCCGGTTGCGTGTCGACCAGCCAGGGCGGAGATCCGGCGGTCCCCCGGGGCGATGGGCTGGGCGCCCATCGCCCCGGCGGCCACGCCGCCCACCCCAAGGGCTTGCAGATCATCAACACGCCGTCGAATCGCTGACCCGACTGAACCCGATCGCGACAGCCGGATCAGCACAGAGCTCGTCATCCGCGCATCCACGTCCGCTCCGTAACCCCCACCACCTGGCCAAAGGATGAACCAATGACCGACATCAGCTCAGACCAGTGGCAATCGCTGAAGGAACACGCGACCGAAGCGATGCGGAAGGCATACGTCCCCTACTCCCACTTCCCCGTCGGGGTCGCCGCGCTGACCGATGACGGGCGCATCGTGACCGGCGCGAACATCGAGAACGCTTCCTACGGAGTGGGCCTGTGCGCCGAGTGTTCCCTGGTCTCCAACCTCGTCATGACCGGCGGAGGCAAGCTGACGGCGTTTGCATGCGTCGACGGCGACGGTGAGCGCCTCATGCCGTGCGGGCGCTGCAGGCAGCTCCTCTTCGAACACTCAGCACCCGGAATGCTCCTCGACACCATCAGCGGCATCAAGACGATCGAACAGGTACTGCCTGACGCCTTCGGCCCGCGCACACTCGACGCGTACCGGCGGACCCACACAACGTAGCGCGACGCCCCCGACCCCTTCGCGAGTCTCGAGGCGCCCTCAGGACGCTTGACGTGCATCCAATATGCGGGCCTGGCCGGGGCTCATAGGGGCCAACGGCTCACGCAGATCCTGCGTGCCGAGATCGCCGCCTTCGTCGACACCGCCGCTGTTCGTGGCCGACGTGGTGCGCTGGATCATCGGGTGCCCCGCTGGTCGCCGGGACCCGGCACCCGCACCACGGGGTGACTCTCGGCCAGCTCGTTGAGAGCGGACCGACCATGTCGCTGCGGCGCAGCCCAAACTGGAGGCACGTGGCAGCTACAGAAACTCCGACCAATCGATCACGGACTCCTACCGGTGTGACACCCCGACTGGCCTTGACCGCGGTCGGGTCCGCTCGGCAGCCTCACCGAATGCTCAACCATTCCGCAGGTTCGCATAACCACGTTCGCCAGTAAACGGGCCGTCGCTCGGCGGCTACGGGGCCGTCGCGATGAACGCCGCACTCACGGCGTCGATGACCAAGTTGCCCGAGCAGTTGCGCAAGACCCTGACGTGGGATCGCGGGCAGGGGCTTTCGGGCCACGCGCAGTTCGCGCTGGAGACCGGGACGCGGGTGTTCTTCGCTGACCCGCACGCACCGTGGCAGCGCCCGACGAATGAGAACACAAACGGTCTGCTGCGGCAGTACTTCCCCAAAGGCACCGGCCTGTCGCGCTGGTCCGCTGACGAACTCGAGGCCGTCGCTCACGCGCTCAACAACCGGCCACGAAAGATCCTCGGGTGGAAGACGCCCGCTGAAGTCTTCGAAGAGCAACTACGCTCGCTTCAACAAGTCGGTGTTGCATCGACCAGTTGAACTCGCCCAATACACGTCCGAGGCGTTCGCCGGGGCCTGCCGGAAGCACGGGATACGCCGCTCGATGGGCCGGGTCGGATCAAGCTACGACAACGCGCTCGCGGAATCCTTCTTCGCCAGCATCAAGCGCGAACTCCTCCATGGAGAATGGTGGCTGACCAATTCCGAGGCCCGGATGGCCCAGCGGAGTTCGAACGCAAATCGATCAACTCAGGTAGCCTGAACTTGGCCGCACGGGTCGCAGGTGTCCACATAGCGGGGCAAAGCACAAACTCCACATCGCCCCACGGCGCGACCACTTCGGCCTGTTCGGGGAACCCAGGACGTGCTCGGCGATGCGGATGCGGAGCAGGACTCTCCATGAGAAGCAAAGGCGCAGTGGAGTGGCCCAGGAACGTTTGCGCTGACCTTGCTTGTCATGGTGTACGGCACTCGCGGCCGCCTACTTGCCCGCCGCATCGCCACAAGGTTCATCGGGAACAAGCGCTTCAGGTAGTAAATGTTCCCGCCCGACCCTCCCAGCCGACATGATCCGTTCCACAGGGAGACACACCGGACGATACTTCCAGCTGCGTCCGGGGCTTTCCGTCCTGCTGTTCTCCGAGATCCGACGGCTCCCGCACCCACGGGTTGCCCGTTATGACCCGCATGTCCATCTCCGGAGCGGTTTATTTATCTACAAAACATGGCTCTGACCTGCGAAAATATAGAGCGGCAGACGAGTCAGGCTGTACGCCGGGTTCTGTCACCCGGTCGCCTCACGGCGGCCGGGGAGACGGCCATCCATCTAGGACCGACGTTGCCGCCGGTCTCGTGCGGTCTACCCGCGGACTCGGGCGGAAGCCTCGCGGCTCCCGGCGGTCTGTTTTCTGTGGCACTGTCCCGCGGGTCACCCCGGGTGGGCGTTACCCACCACCCTGCCGTATGGAGCCCGGACGTTCCTCGGCGGGATCCCGAAGGACCCCGACGCGACCGCCCGGCCGACTCGCCCGCCGTAGCGACCATGGTACCGGGGCCGTGCGGTGCCCCGGACAGCGGCGGGGATCACAGGAAGTCGGCGGTCTCATGCGTATGCCTCACTCGATCGTGGCGCAGAAGCCCGTGCGCGGGGCCGTAGGCTGCCACGGGCTCGCCCGGACCCGTGAAGCGAAGGAGAGAAGACCGTGCTCGTGCTGTTGCCGCCGTCGGAGGGAAAGGCCCCGGCCGAGTCGGGGAGCCCGCTGGACCCGCGGGCGCTGTCGCTGCCGGGGCTGGGCGGGGCGCGGGCGGCGGTGCTCGATGAGTTGGTGTCGCTGTGTTCGGGCGACGCGGGGAAGGCCGCCGAGGTGCTCGGGCTGAGCGAGGGGCTGCGGGGCGAGGTGGCGAAGAACGCGGGGCTGCGGGAGGCCGGGACGCGCCCGGCCGGGGAGATCTACACCGGCGTGCTGTACGACGCGCTCGGGCCGGCGACCCTGCCCGCCGCCGCCCGGCGCCGTGCGGAGCGGTCGCTGCTGGTCTTCTCGGGGCTGTGGGGCGCCGTACGGATCGACGACCGGATTCCGTCGTACCGCTGCTCGATGGGGGTGAAGCTGCCGGGGCTCGGCGCGCTCGGGGCGTTCTGGCGGGCGCCGATGAGCGAGGTGCTGCCCGAAGCGGCCGGGGGCGGGCTGGTGCTGGATCTGCGGTCGGCGGCGTACGCCACGGCGTGGAAGCCGAAGGGCGGGGTCGCGGAGCGTACGGCGACCGTGCGGGTGCTGCAGTCGAAGATCGTGGACGGGGTCGAGAAGCGGTCGGTGGTCAGCCACTTCAACAAGGCGACCAAGGGGCGGCTGGTACGGGATCTGTTGGTGGCGGGGGCGGAGCCGAGCGGGCCCGGGGAGTTGGTGGAGGCGCTGCGGGGGCTCGGCTACACCGTGGAGGCGTCCGCGCCGGGCAAGCCCGGGCGGGGCTGGGGGGTGGATGTGGTGGTCACCGAGGTGTAGGCCCCGCGGGCCCGGATGGCTGGGTGAGCTGTGTCTCCGCTGGCTGTGGCCCGCGTGAGCCGCCGGCCTCCGCGAGCCGCCGGCCTCCGCGAGCTACAGCCCGGAGGAGCCGCTGGCTTCCACGAGACGCAGGCATGCGGGACGCAGGCATGCGCCAGCCGTGGGCCTCCGTGACATGTACGTCCGTGAGCTGCAGGACTCCGCCGGCCGTCGGCCCCGGCAAGCCGCCCCACCTCCCGCCATTGCGCCACGCGCAACAGCCGTTGCGGCAGGTGTCCGGCAGCGGCAGGATGGCCGGCGTGACTAGCGCTGCCCTCTCCGCCACGCCCTCCGGCTCCCCCTCCGTGCTCGACCTCGCCCCCGTCATTCCCGTCGTCGTCATCGACGACGCGGCCCAGGCCGTGCCGATGGCCCGCGCGCTCGTCGCGGGCGGGCTGCCCGCGATCGAGGTGACCCTGCGTACCCCGGCCGCACTGGACGCCATCCGGGCCATTGCCGAGGAGGTGCCCGAGGCGGTCGTCGGTGTCGGCACGGTGCTGACACCCGAGCATGTGGCGGCCTCCGTCGCGGCCGGGGCGAGGTTCCTGGTCAGCCCGGGGTGGACCGACCGGCTGCTGGGCGCGATGCGCGCCTCGGGCCTGCCGTTCCTGCCGGGGGTCTCCACCACCTCGGAGGTCGTGGCGCTGCTGGAGCGCGGGGTGACCGAGATGAAGTTCTTCCCGGCGGAGGCGGCCGGGGGGACGGCCTATCTGCGGTCGCTCGCCTCCCCACTCCCCCAGGCCCGCTTCTGCCCCACGGGGGGCATCGACGCCTCCCGCGCCCCCGGCTATCTGGCCCTCCCCAACGTGGGTTGCGTCGGCGGCACTTGGATGCTGCCACCGGACGCGGTCGCCGCGCGCGACTGGGCCCGGGTGGAGGGCCTGGCGCATGAGGCGGCGGGCCTGCGCGGCTGACAACGGGCGCCGTCAGGCGATCGCCGGTGCGGGCTTGCGGGGCGGGGTGAGCCGGCTGCGGACCCAGGACGCGGCCGCCACGGTCGGCCAGAGCCGGGTGGCCATGTTGCGCGCGGCGACTCCGGCGCGGGTCGCGGGGACCATCAGCGCGGCGGCCGTCGCGACGTTTCCCTGCCGGGGGTCGACCAGGGTGCGGTGCCTGGTCTCGTAGCGCGCGAAGGCCGTGTGCGGGTCGGTGGGGGTGGCGGCCAGTTCCTCGGCGAGGGTGTGGGCACCCGCCATGGCCAGGGTGGAGCCGTCGCCGAACAGCGACACCGAGGAGGCGGCGTCGCCCAGCAGCGCGATGCGGCCGTTCGCCCAGGAGTCGAGCCGTACCTGGCTGACGGAGTCGAACCAGAGGTCCTCGGCGGCGCGGGCCCGGTCCAGCAGTTCGGGCACGCGCCAGCCGTCGTCGGCGTAGGCGTCGGCGATGATCCGCTTGTGCTGGGCGAGGTCGCGGTGGTTGAAGTCCGCCACCGCCGGGTGGCGGAAGATGAAGGCCGCCAGGGCGCGGCCGTGGACGGGGTGCAGGGAGACCATCCGGCCGGGGGCGTTGTGGATGACGACGTCCTGCAAGCTGTCGGCCGGGCCGTCGAGCGGCATCGTCGCGACGTAGAGGCCCATGTGGCGGACGAAGTCCGACTCGGGTCCGAAGGCCAGCCGACGGGTCGTCGAGTGGAGCCCATCGGCCCCGATGACCAGGTCGAACCGGCGTGGCGCGGCCTTTTCGAAGGTGACGTCCACGCCGTCGCCGTCCTGGCTCAGCGCGGTCATGGTGTCGCCGAACAGAACCTCGGCGGAGTCCTGGCTCGCCTCGTAGAGGATCTCCGCCAGGTCGGTGCGCGTCACCTCCACCTCCCGGCTGTCGGACGCCCGTCGCAGGGCCCGCATGTTGACCCGGCCCACCTGACGGCCGGAACCGTTGACGAAGCTCATCGCGGTCACCTGGGTGGCGGCCTGGCGCAGCCGCGGCATCACGCCCATGCGCTCGGCCACCTCCACGGCCGGGCCGCGCACATCCACCGGGTTGCCGCTGGAGCGCAGGCCCGCGGCGCGCTCGACGATGGTGGGCCGGAATCCGTGCCGCGCCAGCCAGTACGCCAGCGTCGTGCCGGCGATCCCGGCTCCGGAGATCAGGACTGTCGGGTTGGTCTTGGTGTTCATCTCTCGCTCCTGTCGCAGGGGTTGGCCGGAGTGGCCGTCCGCCGCCTCGACATGACCGTATGACGAATTTCGAAAGTTAGTCAACAGACAGAGGTGACCCTGGCGGTAATTGACCAGATCTCACATCTGGTCATACGGTCTCTCCATGAGTGCGAACACCGGCCGACTCCGCGACCCCCAACAGCGCGCCGAGCGCGCCACGCGCATCCTCGATGTGGCTGCCGACCTGCTGCTCCGCCACGGCTACCGGCGGGTGACCATCGACGATGTGGCCGCCGGAGCCGAGATCGGCAAGGGCACCGTCTATCTGCACTGGAAGAACCGCGAGCAGCTGTTCGGCGCGGTCTTCGAGCGGGAGGTGCACTACGCGATGGACGAGCTGCGGCAGGCGCTGCGGCAGGACCCGCGGACCTGCCTGCTGCACCGCTTCGCGCGCGCCTACTTCCTGGCCATCATCGGCCGCCCGCTGCTGCGCGGGTTCCTCCTGGACGACCCCGACCTGCTCGGCAAGCTGGCCGGCTCAGCCGACACCGCCCGCGACGAGCGGCACAGCACGATGGCGCGCGGATACTTCGCGCTGCTCGCCGAGCACGGCCTGCTCCGCGACGACATGGCCGTCGATGAGGTCGGCTACGCCTACCAGGCGACCTTCGAGGGCTTTCTCCGGGCCGAGGGCGCTTCCGACCAGCGAGCCGACCTGCTCGCGCGGACCGTTCAGCGCGCGTTCGAGAGCGAGTCGGCGGCCTCTGATGAGGCCCTTCGGGAGGGCACCGCGCCGCGGGACGACGCCACACTGCGGGAGATCGCCGCCGCCACCGTCGTCTTGCTCACCGAGCTGATCGACGCCGACCGCGCCGAGGCCGGCATCCCCGAGGCCTGAGAGCCGAGGCCCGACGGCTACCGCAGGTGTGCCGTGTCGTTCAGCAGGCGCAGCGACGCGTTGCCGTCCGCGTAGTACGCCAGCGCAGACAGCGACGCCGCGGAGAGCTCCATCCGGAACAGCGACTCCGGCGGCGCGCCCAGCGCCAGCCGGACCAGGGTCTTGATCGGCGTCACATGCGTGACCAGCAGCACCGTGCGGCCCGCATACCGCGCGAGGAGCTGGTCGCGGGTGACCGCGACCCGGCGGGCGACCGCCGCGAAGCTCTCGCCGCCGCCGGTGGGGGCCGCCTTCGAGGAGGCGAGCCAGGCCTGGAGGTCGTCCGGGTAGCGCTCCCGTGCCTCCGCGAACGTCAGGCCTTCCCAGGCCCCGAAGTCGGTCTCGCGCAGCCCCTCTTCGATACGGACGTCGACACCGATGCGGGACGCCACCGCCTCGGCCGTCTCGACGCAGCGCCTGAGCGGCGAGCTGACCACCACCTGGATGGTGCCGCGCGCCGCCAGCGCCGCCGCCACGAGCTCGGCCTGGCGGCGGCCCACGGGTGAGAGCTCGGGGTCGCTGCCGCCGCTGCCGGAGAAGCGCTTCTCCGGGGTCAGCGCGGTCTCGCCGTGCCGGAGCAGGACGAAGGTGGCAGGGGTGCCCATGTCGGCCGGGACGGCCCACCCGGGGGGCGCGACGGCCGGGGCGGCGGTCTCGGCGGGCGCCTCGAGGACGTCGTCGGCGGACGGCGTGACCCCCGTGCTCGGCCGCCACTGCTCGCCCCGCGCGCCCGCGTCCATCGCCTCGTTGGCGAGCAGGTCCGCGTGCTTGTTCCGCTCGCGCGGGATCCACTCGTACGACACCTGCCCGGGTGGGAAGACCTCCTTGGCCTCGGCGGCGAGCGGGCGCATGCCGGGATGCTTGATCTTCCAGCGGCCCGACATCTGCTCGACCACGAGCTTGGAGTCCATCCGGACCTGGACCTCGGCCTCCGGGTCGAGGGCGCGCGCCGCCCGCAACCCGGCGATCAGGCCCCTGTACTCGGCGACGTTGTTGGTCACGGTGCCGATGTACTCCGCCGCCTCGGCGAGGGTCTCGCCGGTCTCCGCGTCGCGGACGACCGCGCCGTAGCCGGCCGGCCCCGGGTTGCCCCGGGAGCCGCCGTCCGCCTCGACGACGAAGCGACGCGCCATCGGCCTACAGCCCCGATTCGGGCGTACGGACCAGGATGCGGCGGCAGTTCTCGCACCGCACCACGGTGTCCGGGGCCGCCGCCCGCACCTCGTTCAGCTCGGTGATCGCCAACTCCTGGCGGCAGCCGTCACAGCGCCGCTGGTAGAGCCGCGCCGCGCCGACGCCGCCCTGCTGCCCGCGCAGCTTGTCGTACAGCTTCAGCAGGTCGGCGGGGATCGTCCCGGCGATGACCCCGCGCTCCTTGGTGACGGTCGCCACCTCGGTGTCGATCTCACCGGCCGCCGTGTCCCGCCGGATGGTGGCGTCGCCGATCTTGGCCTGCAGCGACTCCACGCGGCCGGTCAACTCGGCCACCCGCTCCTGCGCGGACTCGCGGCGCTCCATGACCTCCAGGACGACGTCCTCCAGGTCGCTCTGGCGCTTGGCGAGGGAGGCGATCTCGTGCTGCAGGTTCTCCAGATCCTTCGGGGAGGTGACGGCGCCGGAGTCGAGGCGCTTCTGGTCGCGGGCGGCGCGCTGGCGCACCTGGTCCACGTCCTGCTCCGCCTTCGTCTGCTCGCGGGCGGTGTCGCTCTCCTCGGTCTGCGCCGCCACGAGGAGGTCGCGCAGCTGGGTGAGGTCGGCGTTCAGGGTGTCCAGCTCGGCGTGCTCGGGCAGCGTCCTGCGCTTGTGGGCGAGTTGGGAGAGCCGGACGTCGAGGGCCTGGACCTCGAGGAGGCGGATCTGGTCGGCGGGCGCGGCGTTCAGCGTGGGGCTCCAGGGGTGGTGGTGGACGGGACGTGAGCGGTGGTGGGCGCGTGCGCGGCGGACGCGTGCGCGGCGGACGCGTGCGCGGTCCAAGGGTCGGTGACCCTACGGGAGATGTGGGTGCGCAGACCCCAGCCGTGCCGGTCGGAGATCTCGTCGAGCTGCGCGGCGGCCTGCTCGACCCACGGCCACTCGGTGGCCCAGTGGGCGGCGTCCAGCAGCGCGAGGCCGTCCCCGCCGGGGGACATCGCCGCGGCCTGCTGGGCCTCGGAGGCGGGGTGGTGGCGCAGGTCGGCGGTGAGGTACGCGTCGACTCCGGCCGCGCGCACCTCCGCGAAGAGGCTGTCGCCGGAGCCGCCGCAGACGGCGACCGTACGGATCAGCCGGTCCGGGTCGCCCGCGACGCGGATGCCCTGGGCCGTGGCGGGCAGCCGGGCCGCGGCGCGCTCGGCGAAGTCCCGCAGCGCGACGGGGTGGTCCAGCTCGCAGACCCGGCCGAGCCCGCGGCGCCCGGCCGGGTCGGTGGGGTCGGGCACCAGCGGACCGGTGATCCGCAGATCGAGGGCGCCGGCGAGGGCGTCGGAGACGCCCGGGTCGGCGCGGTCGGCGTTGGTGTGCGCGACGTGCAGCGCGATGTCGTTCTTGATCAGGGTGTGCACCACCCGGCCCTTGAAGGTGGAGGCCGCGACCGTGGTCGTACCGCGCAGATAGAGCGGGTGGTGGGTGACAAGCAGGTCGGCGCCCAGCTTCACCGCCTCGTCGGCGACTTCCTGGACCGGGTCGACGGCGAACAGAACGCGGCCGACCTCGGCGCCGGGGTCTCCGCAGACCGTGCCGACGGCGTCCCACTGCTCCGCCCGCTCGGGCGGCCAGAGTGCGTCGAGTGCGGCGAGGACGTCAGAGAGTGCGGGCACGGGGCAAGGCTACCTCCCGGACCACCCACAAGCCTTGCCCCTGCCTTCACTCAGCGCTACGCAGCGCGACGCCGTGGTCGGGTAGCGCCAGCCGGGTGGCAGCAGGTGGTCCGGCGCGCAGCACAGCCCGGCACGACTTCTCAGGCGAATCGGGCAACAGACACACTTACGTGTGAAGCGAGCCGATTTCGGTGTTCGGCAGGGAGTGCGATAACTACGTTCAGTGGCCGGAGGTGACTGAATGACGACAGCCTGTGCCTTCGATGCCGCGCTCGCCGCAGGCCCCACCGGTGCCCAAGGCACCGCACACCGGCGCCGAGCGGCGTTCACGATCGCCGCGGACGGTTCGTACGGCGCCCGGCTCGCGCTCAGCGGCGAGTCGGGCTGCTGGTTCCCCGAGCGCTGGACGCTCGACGGACCCGAGCCGTACGCGGTGCCGCTGCCCGCGGCCCAGCCCGAGGAGCCGGACAGCGAGGTGCTGCCCCTGGCCGACGGGCAGGTGCTCATCCGCCGCCGGGTGGCCGGCCGCCACACCCTCTCCCTGCTCTACCCCGCCGGCCCCGGCACCGGCGAGCGGCCGCTGGGCGCCATCGAATGCGCCGAACTGTCGCTGCTGCCGCCCGCGCCCGGCGGCTCGGCCGCCTTCGCGCTCGGCCACGGCGAGCGGTCGACCTCCGTCTGGCTGGTGCACGGCGGCGGCTTCGGGCCGCAGCACCTGGCCGAGCTGCCCGGCCGCTGCACGGGAGGCATCTGGCTGGACCGTACGGGACGGCTGCTCGCCCTCGACCGGCGGCTCGACGGCCGCACCAAGACCGTGGTCGTCGACCTGCGGCGGGACGGCGAGACCAGTCCGCTGCTGCAGATCACCGACGACAGCGACGACCGGCTGCTGCTGGCCGACCCGGACAGCGGCCTGCTGCTCGTACGGTCCGACGCGCCCGGGGACGAGCGGCTGGGGTGGGGCGTGCTGGGCAGCGCCCGCCCCGTCAGGTTCCCCGACTGCCTCCGGCCCGCCCAGGCCGAGGCGACACCCTTCGCGGTGCAGCCGGGACAGGTCCTGACCCCGGAGGCGTGCGCGGTGGCCTTCCGCATCGACCGTCCGACCGAGCGGCCGTGGGTGGGCTTGTGGCGGCCGTCCGAACGGCGGTTGCAACAACTCCCGGCGCCGGAGGGCTGGCTGGCGGGCGCGGGCCTGTGGACCCGCGACGGCGAGCTGCGGCTGCCGTACGCGACGGGGCAGGTGCCGTGCGGGCTGGCGCGGCTGCGGATGCCCGAGCCGCCGGAGCCGCCCCGGGTGGCGCGGGTGGCGCGGGTCGCACAGGTCACGCGGGTGGACCGCGTGGTGGGGTCCCTGGATCTGCCGCGACCCCTGGGGCTGGTGGGGCCGGGACGGCCGTCGCCGTCCCTGTCGCCGGCCCTGTCGGCGGGGGCCGCGATCGCGTCGTGGACCCGGGTCTCGCCCGCGGGGGCCGCGGCCGCCCCCGCGGGCGAGACCGGGGTCGAGCCCTGGGCCGGGACGGGTTCCTGGGCCGGGGTCGAGCAGGAGACCGGCCCGGAGGCGGAGCCCGGACGTGAGGCGGCGACGGAACCCCGGCGCGGGGGCGGACCGGACTCCGGGCCGCCGCCTGGGACACCGGCCGCTTCGGTGCACGAGCGGGAGCGCGTGCCGGAGCGGGCGGCCATCGCCGTACGGGAGCCCGGCCACGGGACCGAGCACGGGACGGGCCACGGGCCCGAGCGCCTGCCCGCCCACCGGCTCAGACCCGAGCCCGCACCCGAGCCCGCCTCCAGGCAGGAGTCCGGCACCGCCGCGCGCCCCGTACCGCTGCAGCAGGCACCACTCGCCCACCTGGGGCAACTCCGCGAATCCCCCCAGTCCCCCCTGCCCCACCAGCCCCGTCAGCCCCGTCCACCCCGCTGGGTCCGCGATCGACGCTCTGGTTAGACTCCTGCGGGGGCTGCGGCAGCCGTGCGTTCCGTTCACCCGCGGGGCGCTTACGTGGCACGTATTGACGTCGTCTTGACGTCGTGGCGAGTTGACTTCGTGGCCGGCCTCCCGTGCACCGTACGCAGCGATTTGACGGGGTGACTTCCCACATGTCCCAAACCCGCACCAACACGACCGACGCGCGCCCGCACGAGGCGGCCGGGGCCAACGACCCCCACGGCAAGCACCGCGGCCAGGCCGCGCCTGACGACACCCAGACCCCGCCCCACGGCCGCCACCGCCGCCCCGACCAGGCGGCAACCGCCTCCTGAGCTTCACGCCCCAGGAGACATCCGCGCCTCACGCACCGCCGTGCGTTGCGGATCCGCCCGCTTCCCAGCGGGCGGCCTCCTTTACTGCCGGTCGACGATGCCGCCCTTGGCCGCGTAGTTCGGCCGGCCCGGCGAACGGCCAAGCGATCAGCCTTCGTCCGTGACGCCACCGGCGGCGTCGGCGATGCGGGTGCCCTGTTCGGTGAGTTCCAGAGGCTATCCGGCCTTGTGGCGCTGGTAGTGGCGGGCGACGCGCACTCGGTTGCCGCAGCGTGCGGCCGAGCACCAGCGGCGGCGCGGATGGGCGGGCAGGAAGAGCAGCACGCACTCGTCAGCCTCGCACTCCCGGATCCTGGTGACCGCCGGATCGGCCAGCAGTTCGGCGGCGGCCTCCGCGAGGCAGGCGGCCAGCCGCCGACCCGGTGAGCCGTCGCGTCGGCGCGTGGCGGCCACCGCCGACCCGTTCCACGCCAGCTCGTTGAACGCCGGCGCGGCACGCTGCGCCTGGTTGAGCGCCTCCAAGTCGGCAGCCAGAGGCTCGTCACCTCGGCGGACCTGATCGAGGGCGCGGGCGGCGTGCTCCCGTACGGCCTGCACGGCGGCCAGATCCGCGGCGGTGACCTCCTGCGGCACCTCGTCCGGGAGGCGGTCGGCCTGGAGGGCCCACCAGGCCCGCAGGTCACCCGGGGTCGCGAGCAGGTCACCGATGGCCGGACGGGTGTTGACCAGGTCCAGCGCCAGCGGTTCTCCGGTCAGAGGCACGAGATCACTCATACGACTAATGGTACATCCACGCGTTGACATGTTAGCCAGATCCGCCTATACCTAATGCGTTAATCGGCAAACAAAGGATTAGCCATGCTTGCTCCAGCCGCCCGCACCGCCCATCGCCACCTAGATGTCGACGGCGTCCGCGTCTTCTACCGCGAGTCCCTCCCCGATCGTGCCGACGCGCCCGTACTGCTGCTCCTGCACGGCTTTCCGTCCGGCTCTCACCAATTCCGCAGCCTCATCGACCTGCTCGGCTCGCGCTACCGCCTGGTCGCCCCGGACTACCCCGGCTTCGGCCACACCCAGGCACCGGACGGCTTCACCTACTCATTCGACCGGCTCGCCGACATCACCGAAGGCTTCATCCAGCGCCTCGGCCTGGACCGGTTCGTGATGTACGTCTTCGACTTCGGCGCACCCATCGGCTTCCGCATCGCCGAACGCCATCCCGAGTGGATCGCGGGGCTGGTTGTGCAGAACGGCAACGCTTACGAGGAAGGGCTCTCAGACGCGGCCCGCGACTTCATCGGCCTGACCCCCGAGACCTCCGGCGCCGAGGACACCATCCGGGACATGCTCACCCTCGCCGGCACCCGCAGCCAGTACGAGACCGGCGTCACCAGCCCCGACCTGATCGCCCCGGACGGCTGGACCCTCGACCAGCACTTCCTGGACCTGCCGGGCCGCAAGGAGGCCCAGCAGGCACTGCTCTTCGACTACCACTCCAACGTCGAGCGCTACGGCCATTGGCAGGCATGGCTGCGCCGGCACACCCCACCCGCTCTCATCACCTGGGGAAGCCGCGACCCCTTCTTCCCCGAGTCCGGGGCCCGCGCCTACCTCCGCGACCTGCCCGACGCCGAACTCCACCTCTTCGACACCGGCCACTTCGCCCTCGAGACCCATCTGCCCGAGATCGCCCCGCTGATCGCCGACTTTCTCGACCGCGCCTGGACGTCATCACAGGCCCGGACAAGGCGCTGAAGGACCGCCGCGACGAAGTGGTACCGGCGGCCAAGGTCCACTTCGGGCGCGGCGTGACCGTGTGCCGCCGTCGTGGGATCCGAACCTCGGGGTGCGGGGTGGACTTCGGCGGGAGAGCGGAAGGGGTTCTTCCGGCTGGGGTGGGGCGGTTCTTGCCCCGCTTTGGCCGGTCGGGGTGCGGCAGGTCGACCGCGATCCGGCCGCTCGGGGTGGGGCGCAGGGTCGGGGCGTGCAGCACCGCGTCCGGCTCGACGGTGGCGGGCAGGCGCAGGTCGAGCATGTGATCGGTTCAAGGAGCCGAGGCAGTAGGGGCGTTGTGCAGATCGACCATCGTGCGCACGGGAGGAGGCAGCCAGCCTTCGGACGATGAGTCGTTCCGGGAGAGTTGTTCGAGTACCTCGGTGGGGGTTGGACGGCGACTTGGGTCATGGTCGAGGCACCGGGTGACGACGCCGAGGAGGCGGGACGGCAGCAGGGACTCGAGGGACTCGCTGTCTTCCGTAAAGGGCTCGGCTCCGGCGCTGCGACACAGCACCACGCCAAAGGCATAGAGGTCCACAGCAGGCGTGATCGACGCGCCGGGGCGCTGTTCCGGCGCGCGGAACCCATCTGTGCCGACGACGTGGTTGGCGCGGGTGAGCGCGGTGCTGTCAACCGCTAGGGCGATTCCGAAGTCGATGACGCGAGGGCCTGCGTTGGAGACGATGATGTTGCTGGGCTTGAGGTCACGATGGATGATGTCGCGGGCATGGATGTGCTCGAGCGCCTCGGCGACGCCGGCGGCGAGGGTGTACAAGGTCTTGGTGGGCAGGGCGCCGTGCTGATCGAGGACGTCCTGCAGCGAGGGGCCGGGGATGTACTCGGTGGCCAGCCAGGGTGGGTCGGAATGGGGATCGGCGTCGACCACCGACGCGGTGTGGATTCCGCTGACACTGTGTGCGGCTTCGATCTCACGGGTGAATCGTTGCCGGGACGTGGGATCGGCGGCGAACTCCGCCTTGATGACCTTCACCGCGACCAGGCGCTCTCCGGGGGATCGACCGAGATACACGGTCCCCATCCCTCCTTGACCCAGTCGAGCCGTCAGCTGGAAGCGGCCGATACGGCGAGGATCGTCCTGCCTCAGTGGCTGATGTCCGGGCCGTGGATCCACCCGGATGTGCGACGGCGGTGTGCTGCTCGCCCCGTTGTCGCGAGCCAGGATGGCGGCCACTTCGCGCTGGGTCTCCGCTTTGAGCAGTGCGGCTTGCTTCTCGCCTTCGGCCTGGAGGATCGCCACGCGCCTGTCATGGTCGGCGCGCCTCTGCCTCTCCATCGAGTCCTGGATGGAGAGCGGCGGCTCGATGGCCTTGAGCTCGACGCGGGTGACGCGGATGCCCCACTGACCGGTGGCCTCGTCGAGCACGCCGCGCAGCGCCCAGTTGATCTCCTCGCGGGAGGTCAGGGCGCGCTCCAGGTGCATGCCGCCGATGATGTTCCGCAGGGTGGTGACGGTCAGCTGCTCGATCGCCTGGATGTAGCTGGCGACCGCGTAGGTGGCGGCGCGGGCGTCGGTCACCCGGTAGTAGATGACGGTGTCGATGTTCACGGCCAGGTTGTCCTGGGTGATCACCGGCTGCGGCGGGAACGGCGCGACCTGCTCACGCAGGTCGACGCGGTTGTGGATCGAGTCGATGAACGGCACGACGATGTTGAGGCCCGCGTTCAGGGTGCGGGTGTAGCGGCCGAAGCGTTGCACAATGGCGGCGCTCTCCTGCGGAATGACGTGGATCGCCTTGATGAGTGTGGTGAAGACGAGCACCACCAGCATCATCAGGACGATGATGATCGGTTCCACAGCGGCTCCCCCTGCCCCTCGGGCATCCCCGCACCCACGTCAGAATGCTCCCGTGCTGGAGTCTTCCAGATTCAACCCAGGAGTGGGTGAGCCTGAACCGTTCCTAAAGACTGAGCATGAGTTGCACATGTTCAGCCGGGCGGCCCGAACGGTGTTGGGCGTCCTGGTCGACCGCGTTCCTGTCGCGTTCGGCGC
>NZ_JARAXF010000052.1:0-44246 GCF_033793745.1 Streptomyces sp. ME19-01-6
ACCCCGCCTGGCTGCACACCTACAATCACCACCGCGGACACACCGCACTGAAGGGCCAGCCACCCGCCAGCCGCGTCCCCAACCTCACGGGTCAGTACACCTAGGTAGCCCTTTGTCCGGGCGTCACGGACAGGCCGCCGGTCGACACGGCGCCCGGACCGTACCCAGCGGCGGCAACTCGGTCGATTGTGCGCCCGAGAGGCGCGGTACGGCACCAGGGGCGGAGGCTGAATGTCGACGCGAAGGGGGCCGGCCCACCCATGTCAGGCGCGGTACCGGCTGGGCACACCGGCGGCCAGGGCCAACGGGGCCCCGTCTCGGGAAGCGTCAGAACCGCGACCGTACACCGCAGCGGGCAGCACCTGTGTGTCCGCGGCGTTCACATGGACCACCACGTGACCGAGTTCGCGAAGGTTCCGGGTTGCCCGCTCCCCCACGGCGACCTGCTCGATCAACTGGCCGCCCAGCCACAACCTGTCGCCACAGCGGAGCTCGCCCGTGAGCCGGACACTGGGCTCGTGTACCACGCTGACATCCTGCAGCGCCTCAGGTACCGGAGCGGAACAGAGGATCAGCACTCCGCCGTCGAGCAAACTCCTCGCATGCGGCGCCCACGCGCCACACGGTGCTCTTGTCATAGACGTTGCTCACCCTGTCGTCCGCATCCGGACAGCGGAGCCGCGATCGACCGTGGCGCCGGACTGCATCCGGCGGTAGCGGTCGCGAGCGTCCTCGACCGCACGTGCCATGGCGGTGGATCCGGCCCGGGAGGGCGCCGTGCTCAGCTCCCCGGTGAGCTGCGGGCGTTCACGGAAGCGTGCGAGAACGGAAGCCCCCTGCATCACCAGGGCCCGTTCGACGACGCTGTCGCTCCGCCGTACGAGCAACAGCACCACGGTACCGCGGAGCCGCCCGGTGGCCCGGCCGGAGACGAGGGTGACACCCGCCCGGTGCTCCTGGGCGGCGAGCTTGTTCACCGTGCGCATGTAGTAGCGGTGCTGGGCCATGCTCGCCAGAAGCGAGAGCACGAAGCCGCCGAGCAGCAGCAGGGCCAGGGACAGGTTTTCCATGAGTCCTCTTCTCAGGGGCCTTCGGTTCCGGCCCCTCGTTCATGAGGGGAGGGGACTGCCGGCCGCTCCTGTCCGTCACCCTCGGGGAGAAAGGGCGAGCGGGCCGGCAGTCCCGGTATGCGGGGCAGGCCGAGGGAGTGGCGGCGGCGGACCTTCTTGGCCGCCACCGCATTCCGTATCCGATCGGGATTCCGGCCGCGCAGCCGGACGGTTCCGCAGCTCAGACACATCAGGGCCGCCACCTCGGTGGTGACTTCGGTGGTGCCGAGCTGGTAGGCGAAGCGAGGTGAGCCGAGCAGTGGCAGTGCCATGGATCCCTCGACGAGCGTCCCACCGCAGTCGCGGCAGGCGTCCTCGGCCGGGGCGCTGTCATCAGGGGCGTTCATGGGTACTGCTCCTTCCTGCCTCCGCCGTCGCTTGTCGGCCACCCTCGTTCGACCCGTACGGGTCGTACGAGGCGCCGTGGCCGCATCGCGTCCCCGCCTCGCCCACCCGCACCGTCACGCGCGGACGAGCCTCAGTTCGGTTCCCGGTTCGGGCACCTCGAGTGGACCCTCGGCGTGCAACGCTCCGGGCAGCAGCCCGGCAGCCGGATCGGGGTCGACGTAGACGACCACGTGACCGAGAGTCGTCAGATTCTCCTGGGCGCGCTCCCCGACCGCGGTCAGGGTCAGCCGGGTCTCGCCGAGCCACAGCTCATCGCCCGGTCGAATCTCCTGGGCCGGGGTGTCGGCCGGCTTGTGCACCACGCTGAGGCTCTCCAGGTCACCCGGAAGCGGTTCACCGAAGAGGATGAGGACGCCGCCGTTGATGAGGTCCGCGGCCTCGTCGCCGACGCGGAGGACAGTGCTCTGATAGTAGAGATCGTTCATCAGTACATCCCAAAGCTGACGAGCCAGGCAAGGGCCACGGCGAGGGGAGAGGTGATCAGACGGCTGAGCAGTACCGCCGGCGTACCGACCGCCACCGTCTCGGGTTTCGCCTCGCCGAGGGCGAGACCGACGGGGACGAAGTCGCAGCCGACCTGGCCGTTGATGGCGAACAGGGTGGGCAGAGCGTACTCGACGGGGATGGTTCCCGCGGCGATCTGCGTGCCCATCAGCACCCCGATGATCTGGGCGATCGCCGCTCCGGGCCCCAGGATCGGGGACAGGACGGGCAGGGCCACCACGGCACCGAGGGCGATGAGCCCCAGCGGGTTCCCGGCCAGCGGCTTGAGACCCTCGCCCATCTTCTCGGCGACGCCGGTGTAGATGACGAACCCCAGCAGCAGGCTGACGTACGCCATGAACGGAAGGATGGTGCTGATCGTCAGGGTGATGGCCTGCCGACCCGAGGCCAGCAGGGTGTTCACCGCATAACCGATCCCGGAACTGAACTTGATGAAGCCGTCGGATATCCGGGAGAAGAGCCCGCCGCCTCCCGACGCTTCCGCGACGGACTCGGTGACCGGGTCCGCGGTCTGTTCACGGTTGCCCTCGGCCGACGGGGTGTCCGGCGCCGGCGCTGCCTCAGCGCCGTCCTCCGTCCCCTCCTCGACCACGACATCGTCCACCCTGACGTCGGAGACGAAGATGTCCTCGGTGATGAACTGGGCGAGCGGGCCGCCGGGCGAGCCGGGATACACGTCGATCGTCGGTATCCGCTTGCGCGGATAGACACCTATCCGCGCGGTGCCGCCACAGTTGATCACCGCGCAGATGACCTCGTCGTCGGGAACAGTGGTGCGGAACCCGTCGACGGCCTCCGCCCCGGTCAGGTCCGCGATCCGCTGTGCGACCGGGTGAATACCCCCGCCCGTGACCGACAGCACCTTGTCGCGGGTCTCGGTGCGGCGCAGTGTGAGTCCGTCGCCCCAGCCGCCGGCGCCCTTGCGGACAAACACCGAGGGGTATGTACGTGGGCTCTGCTCGGTGGTCGTCATCGTGTGCCTCCGGTCACCGTGAGCGCGCTGCCGGCGGTGCCCGTGGTGAATTCCTCGTCGAACTTGCGGAAGATCTCGGTGCGGCCGGTCCTCTTGATCAGGATGAGAGTGATCCGCTCGGTGACGACGCCCCTGATGAAGATCACCACGACGCCCGTGGCGAGGTAGTACAGCGCCAGGGGCACGGTGGACAGCCCCAGCTTCTGCACGCCGCTGGCGATGCCCAGCCAGACGAACAGCTCGCCGGAGTTGGCGTAGGGGAAGAACGAGGTCACCGGGTGGACGAAGGAGACCGCCGAGTCGTAGAAGGCCGGCTTGTACCGCTCGGGCAGGAACCTGCCGAACGAGTAGCACATCGGGTTGGTGAGCATCAGCACGGCGAGCACCGGCATGACGGTGTAGCGGGTGATCCACCAGCGCGAGGACCACTCGACGGCCCGGGTCACGCGCTTCTCGCCGACGAAAGTCACCAGCGCGTACATCGCGGTGAGCAGGACGATCAGCGTGGGGAGAATCCCGGTCACCAGACCGGTGAACTGCTTGCCGGCCTCGTTGAACAGGCCGATGAAGTGGGAGCCGACCCAGACTGCGCCACGAATGACAGGGTTGTCACTCTCCTCGCCCTGGGGTGTCGACGCTGCCAGGGCGGCCGCAGCAACGGTAACCATCTCGGCCCTCCTCTCTGTTTCTGAGCGGGGATACGGAGGTCTCTTTCTCCGAGTGGGGATGCGGAGGCCGGTCGAAGCCCACGGCCCGTACGGCGGAGACGAGTAGGCGGCTCTGGTGGGGAGCCGACGTGATCGGGGTGCGACGGGAGGAACCAGGGGATATCCAGCACACGGATTTGCACGTCTGCTCAGAGTTCCTCACGTCTGTTCGATAGAGGTGTAGCACCGAGTGGCGAGGCACGACAAGATGTCGAACCTGATTACGCGTGTGACAGCGATGGAAACCCGGCCCGCCAGCCCGAGCCTCGGCCGCCTCCATGGGTGGGCAGCGGTCGCTGACGGTGGCCGTCTGCACATTGATGCAGTCGTTCTTCACATCTGTCCATCGGCTGTGTAACGTGCAGCTCCACCCAGCCCTCGGCCAACGCGAGCGTACTTGGCCGGAGACACGAAGGAGAACGCTGTGCCTGATACCCACGTCACGATCGCATCCGAGGTAGGACTGCACGCCCGGCCCGCGGCGGCATTCGTCCAGGCGGCCGCGAAGCAGCCGTGCCAGGTGTCCATAGGCAGGGAGGAAGGGGCGCTGGTGAACGCGAAGAGCATGCTCGCCGTGCTGTCCCTCGCTCTCAAGCACGGGGAGGAGGTCGTGCTGCGCGCCGAAGGCGCCGAGGCCGAGGCTGCTCTTGCCGACCTCGGTGACCTGCTCGCGCAAGACCTCGACGCGGTGTCATGACGCGCGTTCCCCGCGGTCACCGGACCGCACCGCTTGACGCGCCGCTTGACGCACCGCCGAGGAAGCACCATGCCGACCGCGCGTGATCAGCACCTGCTGGTGAAGGTCGCCCGCATGTACTACGAGGAAGGTCGCTCCCAGCAGGAGATCGCCCACGCCCTCGGCGTCAGCCGGCCCAACGTCTCCCGCATGCTCGCCGCAGCCCGGGAGCGGGGGATCGTAGAGATCAGCATTCACGATCCGGCAGGGCGCGACCTGACCCTGGAGAGCGAACTGCGCGCGACGTTCGGCCTGCGTGACTGCCGGGTGGCCGATGCCCCTGGAAGTGACCGCACCCTGACCCACGTCGGCGACCTCGGAGCCCGCTGGTTGCTGGAGACCCTGCGGCCCGAGCAGCGCGTCGGGGTGTCCTGGGGCCGCACTCTTCAGGCGGTTGTTCAGCACGTCCCCGACCATGGCGGGCTCGATGTCGAAGTGGTGCCCCTCGTCGGCGGTCTGTCCTCTGTGGACTGCGAGATCACCGGCGAGGAACTGGTACGGGACCTGGCCGCGCGCCTCGGCGGCCGGTTCCGCCGCCTGCACGCTCCGGCCCTGCTCACCACCCCGGCGAGCACGCAGATCCTGCTCGCCGAGCCCTCCGTCCAGGCCGCGCTCAAGGCAGCCGAACAGGTCGGCATCGCGCTGGTCGGCATCGGCAGCCACGGCGTCGGTTCCTCCGCGGCGATCATCGACGCCCTGGCACTCGACCCACGGGAAAAGGAGGAGTTCGACAGCCGACAACCGGCCGGCGACCTCTGCGCGCGCTTCTTCGACGTCGACGGAAGACCTATTCCCGGTCCCGTCGAGGACCGGGTGCTGGCCGTATCCCTCGAGCAACTGTCCAGAATCCCGCTCGTGGCGGGGGTGGCGGCGGGAGCGGAGAAGGCCCGCGGCGCGCTCGGCGCCCTGCGCAGCGGCACGGTCGATGTGCTGATCTCCGACAGCTCACTCGCTCGGGCCTTGCTCTCCGCCCAAGCCCCCTCCGACATGATCGGGACCAGGAGCAGGCCCTAGCGACCAAGGGTCGCTAGAACTAGCTATGGCTTCATCTACGTGGACCGGGACGAGTTCGACCTCAAGGAGCTGCGCCGGGTACGCAAGGACAGCTTCTTCTGGTACCGGGACGTCATCGCTCGCAACGGGGTGTCGGCGCCCTGGCGGCGCCGCCATCAGGAAAGGTGCGCCGTCGTGCGAAGAAGGAGCCGCGCGTGAGAGTGGTCAAGGTCTTCAACAACAACGTCGTCCTGGCGGCCAGGGGCGACGGGGACGACGTGGTCATCCTGATGGGTCGCGGCATGGGGTTCGGCGTCAAACCGGGCCAGGCCGTCGACCCGTCTCGTGCGCAGCGCACCTTCGTCCCGACGGCGAACCAGCCTCCGGAGCGGACAGCGGCCTTCCTCGACGAGATCCCCGCGGACCATCTCGCCGTCGCGGAGGAGATCTTCGCCATGGGCCGCGCTGAGCTGGGCGACCACATCGGCGGGCATGTGGTCATCCCGCTGGCCGACCACCTCTCGTTCGCCCTGCGCCGAGCGCAGGACGGTCTGGAGCTCGTCTACCCGCTGCGGGGTGAGGTGCTCCACCTCTATCCCCGCGAGGTGGCCGTCAGCCGGCGCGCCATCGACCTGGTGGCCGACCGGCTCGGCGTCCGCCTGCCGGACATCGAGGCCATCCCGCTGGCCTTGCACTTCGTCAACGCCCAGTTCGAGGCGCCGGACCTGGCGAAGGTGGTGCAGCTGACCGAGACGTTCTCCGTGGTCCTCGCTGAGACCGGCGGCTTCCCCGGCGTCCCGGTGGACGCCGACTCCTTGGAAGCCTCCCGGTTCATCACGCACCTGCGCTATCTGGTGAGCCGGCAGGAGAAGGGCGAGGAGGCGTCCGACTCGTTCGGGTCCCTGCACGACAGCCTGCGGGCCAGCCACGCGCGCGAGGTCGCCTGCGCCGAGCACGTCGGACGCGTCCTGGAGGAGCGCTTCGGCTGGACCCTCGGCCGGGACGAGGTGCTCTACCTGTGACTCCACATCAGCCGCCTCACGGCGAGGGCGAAGTCCTCATGAGCGGCCTCGGTCCCGATTTCGCCCCGCGCCTGCTGCGCCTGGTCGGCGGTGCCGGCAACGTCGCCACGCTGACCCACTGCCCTGGCCAATCCCGTACCGCCAGTCGGTGAGCGTCTTGCCGCCTACCCCGGATGCTCGCCGAGATCGGCGACGACCGATCCCGCTTCACCAACGCGAAAGGCCTCAAAGCCTTCGCCGGAGCCGCACCCATCACCCGGGCATCCGGAAGAAGCGTCACAGTACTCGCCCGCCGGGTCAAAAACCAACGCCTGGCCTCCGCCGGCTCTGGGTGCCTCCCCCACTGCCTGGCCCACGGCACCCACTACGACGAAACAACCGCATTCCCCGCACCGACAAGCCCCGGTCCGGAAGCCGCCGCTTGACAGATCATCCGCATCGGATGTCTTGACCCCCATGTCCACGCTCGACTGCATCGATATCCGCACGGCCGCCGACCTCAAAACGACACCACTTCTGCACCTCATACTGCTATCATTTTGGGTGTCACTGCGCTTAGCAGGAGGTACTTGATGTCGCGCACCATGATCGATCTCGACGATGAAATGGTAGAGCACGCCATGCGCCTGTACGGCGTGAAAACGAAGGCCAAGGCCGTGCGCATGGCCATGGAGGAGGCCGTCAAGCGCCGACTGCGGCAGGAGGGCATCGACTCGATCAAGTCCGGTGACCTGGACCTGACCTACGACAGCAGGACAGAGCCCGACAACAGGAACGTGGCGTGAGTGAGCGCTTCCTGATCGACAACTCCGCCCTCCAGCGATGGCGCAAGCCGAAGGTGGCGGAGGTCCTCGACCCGCTCCACGAGGATGGCGTACTGGCTGTGTGTGGACCGGTCGAGATAGAAGTGATGTACTCCGCACGCAACGAGAACGACGCGAAGCGCCTGCATTGGTTCCTGGCCGGCTTCGACTACCTGCCGATGCCCGACGAGGTGTGGGACCGAGCCAAAGACATCCAGCGACAGGCCATCGCCAAGGGCAACCACCGCGCGCTCTCCATGCCGGACCTGTTGATCGCCGCAGCGGCCGAACGGCATGTGGTGACGGTGCTGCACTACGACCAGGACTACGACATGATCGCCGCGATAACAGGCCAGCCCATGAAGTGGGTCGTGGAGGCGGGCACAGCGGACCCGTAGCGCTTCAAAACTGCTTCACCGCTGCATACCAGGGCGTTGGCCCCCGCGGTCGGGCATGATCCGGCATTGTGCTCATATGGACGATCTACCTGCTCGCCACGCGAATCTCGCGTGGCTCGCTCTGCTGCGAGCCGTTGGTGCTGTCCTGGACCTCCCCGCCCCTGCGACCACCAGAGCAGCGGCGGCCCTGCATGGACCGGCGATCGACGTACCAGACCTGCCCGTACACGAGGTGTTCGCGGATGGGTACGACGTGAACCGGACCGCCTAGCGATCAGTGGGGGCGGTGTGGAGCTGACGATCAAGATCCGCCATCAGCGTGTCCACACCACAGGGGTCACCTCAATGAGCAGGCCACCGAGCACGGTCACCACCCCGGCTGAAACGGCCAGCCCCGCTGCCGTTCGAGGGGCGGCACTTCTGCACCGTCGTCGTGGAGCTGCCGCACGAGTGACAGATCGCGGCCGCGCTGCGGTTCTACGAAGAGCGCCGCCTGCTGCGCCCGCCGCCGCGCACGGCCACCGGCCAACGCCGGTACGGGCCGGACGAGGCGGCACACGTCCGCGCGATCCGTGAACTCCTGGCCCTCGGCCTCACCGTCCAGGCCCTGCGCGGCATCGCCGACCGGATCCAGCTCCTGGTCGACGATCCGCAACGGCGCTGTGCCCTCGCCGACGCGGCCTCCCCAGCCTCCGGCGTGGTCGAACGCCGGCTGGCGGCGATCGACGCCGAGATCGATCGTCTGGGACGGCTGCGCGACCGCCTGGCGCAGCGGACAGGACAGGCATAGGTCCCCCGGACCGCTCCGGCCGGCCCCAGCCCGGTATCCCGCTCCCCATGCCGGCGGGCCCTGGCAGATCTTCCCTCCCGCCTACCGAAAGCCCAGGTCAGCGATATATTCGGCGATACGTCAGGTGGCGCAACACTCCCGCAACACCACTATCCCTACCGGATAGGTATGGTTCCGGCCATGCCGACCACCGACCGCGTCCGAGACCACGCCAGCCAGGGCGCGCCCACCGTCGCCGCCCAGCGCACGCGGCGTCGGCTGCGCGCGGACCGGGCACGGCAGCTCGCCGACCTCCTGCGCCACCAGCTCCTCACCGGGGGCTTCCCGGCCGACACCCTCCCGCACGAGTCGACCCTCGCCACCGACTACCGGACCTCCCGCAACACCGTCCGCCAGGCCCTCGACCTCCTGCGCGCCGAAGGCCTCGTGGACCGCCTCCCCGGCGTCGGCACGGTGGTCGTCGCCCAGAAGTACCCCCACGGGCTCGATTGTTTGATGGGCCTCGCGGAAACCCTGCGCGAACACGGCCACGTCACCAACGAGGTCCGCACCATGAGCCCCGTCCCGGCACCCACCCCCGTCGCCGAACGTCTCCACGTCCCACCCGGCGCCGACGTCCTCTACGTCGAACGCCTGCGCCGCCTGAACGGCCTCCCCCTCTCCCTCGACCTCACCTACGTCCCCCTCGACATCGGCACCGCCCTGCTCGGCGCCGACCTGGAGAACACCGACGTCTTCCGCCTCCTGGAAGCCATCACCGGCCAGCAGCTCGGCCACGCCGAGATCACCCTGGAGGCGGTGAACGCGGACGCCCACTCCGCCACCGTCCTCGAGGCCCCCCGCGGCGCGGCCGTCCTGATGCTGGAACGGCTCACCCACCTCGCGGACGGCCGCCCGGTCGACCTGGAGTTCATCCGCTTCCGCGGCGACCGCATCACGATGAGCGGCCTGCTGCACCGCTCCTTGTAGACACCACCTGCTCCATACAGCACGACCTTCCTGGAGACAGCCATGCCCTTGGCACGCCAGCGGGCCGACGTGCCCGTGACCATCGACGAGTCGAAGTGCATCGACGGCTGCACGCTCTGCGTGGACATGTGCCCGCTGGACTCCCTCGCCATCGACGAGAGCAGCGGCAAGGCGTACATGCACGTCGACGAGTGCTGGTACTGCGGCCCGTGCGCGGCCCGCTGTCCCACCGGAGCCGTCACGGTCAACATGCCCTATCTGCTCCGCTGAGAGGCCCCAACTCCCATGAAACGCACGGCAGTCGCACTCGCCGCATCCGCTCCGTTGCTTCCCCTGTCCGCCTGCGGCGGGAGCGCAGGCAGCGGCTCCACGGTCACCGTCACCGTCGGATACCAGTCCAAGACCATCAACACGGTCACGGCCGGCACCCTCCTGCGCTCCCTCGGCTACTTCGAGAAGCAGTTGAACTCCCTCCATGACGGGAAGACGTACAGGGTCGACTGGCAGGACTACGCCACCGGCGCCCCCATCACCGCGCAGATGACCGCCGGGAAGATCGACATCGGGTCGATGGGTGACTTCCCGCTGCTCATCAACGCGGCCCGCGGCAGGCAGTTGGGCAAGCCCACCCACCTGGTCTCGGTCACCGGCTACAACCTCAAGGGCGGCCTGAACACGGTCGTCGTCCCACCGAAGTCCGAGCTCACCTCCCTGAAGGACCTGAAGGGCAAGAAGGTCTCCACGAGCATCGGCTCGGCCGCCGACGGCACTCTCGTACGGGCCCTACAGCAGGCCGGCATCAACCCGAACAAGGGCATCGAGAAGCTCAACCAGCAGCCAGCGGTGGGCGCCTCGGCCCTCTCGGCGGGCAGCGCGGACGCGCTGTCGCAGTTCGTCGCCTGGCCGGGCCTGCTCGCCTACCAGGGCAAGGCGAAGGCGCTGTACGACGGCGCCCAGCTGAATCTGCCCACCTTCCATGGCGTCACCGCCCGCGAGGACTTCGCCAAGCAGCGCCCGGCTGTGCTGGAAGCGTTCCTGAAGGCCCAGGCAGAGGCGACCGACTACCTCAACGCCCATCCGGTGGAGGCCGCCGAGAAGGTCGCGAAGGCCACCGGCCTGCCGGCCGAGGTCGTCTACCTCTACAACGGCGCCCACGGCATCTCCACCTTCGACCCGGCGGTCAAACCGCAGCTCGTCTCCGCGCTCAAGCAGGACGTGGCGGTCCTGAAGGCGGCCAAGCTGACCGGTGACATCGACGTGGACTCCTTCGTCGACGACCAGTACGTCAAGAAGGCTCTCGGCGCCGGCTACGCCAAGCAGCTCGCCGCCACCCCGCCCGCCGCCTCGAGCGAGGTCTGGCCCAAGGGCGAAACGAAGACCCGGAGCTTCACCTCCCCCACCCAGCTCCTCACCTACGTCGACCAGCACAAGGACGCCATCCGTGCGGCCTACGTCCCCGACGCCACCACCGGCACCCTCTGGTTCGCCGACAAGGCCGTCTGGGTGGCGGACGGCGAGCAGTTGCTGCCCTTCGTCGCCCCGGAAACCGCGCGGGCCTACGCGGCCGGTCACAGCGGCGCCCAGGTGATCACGTACGCGGACGCCCTGGGGCGGGCCTCGTGAGCCGGTACCCCCGGCGGACGGGCCGGCTCGCCATGCGGGCCGGCTCGCTGGCCGCCGCTCTGGGTCTGTGGCAACTGCTGACCACCTTCGACGTGAACCTGTGGGTGCGCTTCTCGCAGTTCCCCACGGCGACCGACGTGGCCCGGGCCTTCGCCGACCGGTTCTCCGGCCCCGACTACTGGACCGACCTCACCGACAGCCTCACCCGGATCGTGACCGGCTTCCTGCTCGCCGCCGTCCTGGGCGTGGCCACCGGCGTGCTCATGGCACGCTCACGGCTCGCCGAGGACCTGCTCCCGCAGGACCTGCTGGTGGAGGTGTTGCACGGCACGGGCGCGACCGTCGTCTTCGTCACCCACGACGTCGACGAGGCCCTGTTCCTCGGCGACCGCGTGGCCCTGCTCGGCGCGGGCCGGCTGATCGCCGTACGGAACGTGCCGCGCCCGCGCGAGCGCGCCGCCCATGACGACCCGGTGCGTGTAGCCCTGCGTAGCGACATTCTCACCTCGCTCGGTACATGAAAGGCCCCCTGGTGACCTCCCCCGTGAACACCTCCCTGGAGATCCCCGCCCTCAGCGACGCCGAGGAACTGACCTGCGACGTCCTCGTCATCGGCGGCGGCACCGCCGGCACCATGGCCGCCCTGACGGCCGCCGAGCACGGCGCGGACGTCCTGCTGCTGGAGAAGGCGCACGTCCGCCACTCCGGCGCACTCGCCATGGGCATGGACGGCGTCAACAACGCGGTCATCCCCGGCCGCGCCGAGCCCGATGACTACGTGGCCGAGATCACCCGCGCCAACGACGGCATCGTGGACCAGTCCACCGTCCGCCAGACCGCCATCCGCGGCTTCGCCATGGTGCAGCGCCTGGAGTCGTACGGCGTGAAGTTCGAGAAGGACGAGCACGGCGAGTACGCGGTCCGCCAGGTCCACCGCTCAGGCTCCTATGTCCTGCCGATGCCGGAGGGCAAGGACGTCAAGAAGGTCCTGTACCGGCAGCTACGGCGGCGCGCGATGCGCGAGAGGATCCAGATCGAGAACCGGGTGATGCCGGTGCGTGTGCTGACGTCTCCCGAGGACGGGCGCGCCGTGGGCGCGGTCGGTCTCAACACCCGCACCGGCGCCTTCGTCACCGTCCGCGCGGGCGCGGTGATCCTGGCAACCGGCGCCTGCGGCCGTCTCGGCCTGCCCGCGTCGGGCTATCTCTACGGCACGTACGAGAACCCGACGAACGCGGGCGACGGCTATGCGATGGCCTACCACGCGGGCGCCGAGCTGACCGGCATCGAGTGCTTCCAGATCAACCCGCTGATCAAGGACTACAACGGCCCGGCCTGCGCGTACGTTGCCAATCCCTTCGGCGGTTATCAGGTCAACCGGCACGGCGAACGCTTCGTCGACTCCGACTACTGGTCGGGACAGATGATGGCCGAGTTCGCTGGGGAGGTGGCCAGCGACCGCGGACCGGTGTACCTGAAGCTCAGCCACCTCCCGGAGGAATCGATCTCGGCCCTGGAATCGATCCTGCACTCCACCGAGCGCCCGACGCGCGGCACCTTCCACGCGAACCGCGGCCACGACTACCGCACCCACGACGTGGAGATGCACATCTCCGAAATCGGCCTGTGCGGCGGCCATTCGGCGTCGGGGGTACGGGTCGACGACCACGCCCGTACGACCGTTCCCCGGCTGTACGCCGCCGGCGACCTGGCCTGCGTCCCCCACAACTACATGATCGGCGCGTTCGTCTTCGGCGACCTGGCGGGCGCGGACGCCTCCCGGTACAGGCGGTACGAAGGAGAGTTGCCCCTGGCCCAGCTGACGGAGGCGCACGAGCTGATCTACCGCCCGCTGCGCAACCCCGACGGCCCACCGCAACCCCAGGTCGAGTACAAGCTGCGCCGCTTCGTGAACGACTACGTGGCCCCGCCGAAGTCCGGCGCCCGCCTCTCCCTGGCCCTGGAGGCGTTCGAGCGGATGCGCGCCGACATCGCCGCGATGGGCGCCCGGACCCCACACGAACTGATGCGCTGTGCCGAGGTCACCTTCATCCGCGACTGCGCGGAGATGGCCGCGCGGGCTTCCCTGGCTCGCACTGAGTCCCGCTGGGGCCTCTACCACGACCGCCTCGACCATCCCCAGCGCGACGACGCGTCCTGGTTCCACCACCTCGATCTGCACAAGTCCTCGACTGGTGCGATGGAGTTCACGGCCCGTCCCGTGGCTCCCTACCTGGTCCCGGTCGACGACTTCACGCCGGTCGGCGGCCCCTTCCGGCACCTCGGCGAGATCCACACGGAACAGGTGGCGACGGCAGGCGCCCGGGAGGTGGCGCCGGTGGCGTTGCGGCCGGAGCCCACCGCGACCGGCACAACCGTCCACGCCGGCACCGAGGCGGACACGCCGGCCACACCTCGCCTGCTCGATCTCCTCTCCCTTACGGAGGAGGAGCCCGAACTGTCCGCCCTCACCACCTATTTGACCGATCCGGAGCCCACCGTGCGCCGTACGGCCGTCACGGTCCTGACGGAGACCGTGCCACCGGGGACCGGACCGGCGCTGGCCGCAGCGCTCGCCGACACCGACGCCGGTGTCCGCGCCGCCGCGGCCGCCTCACTGCGGGAACTGGTCGAGACGCTGCACCCCGAACCGGCCCTGCGCGACGGCCTCGTATCCGCCCTGTCGGAGGCAGACCCCGTTGTCCGTGCCTCCGCACTGGATGTCCTGCGCGCCCTGCGCCTGGGTGACGTAGTGCTGTTCGCGGACTCGCTGTCGGACTCGGACATCACCGTCCGCATCGCGGCCGTGCGAGCGCTCGTGTCGGTCGACGGCACCGGGGAGCTGGCCCGCGCGGCAGCCGTCGATCCGTCCCGCGAGGTCCGCGTCACCATCGCCAAGGCCCTGGCCACAGCGGGCCCGGACTCGACCGTGGCCCACTCGGCCCTCGCGGAGCTCGTGGACGATCCCGACGCCCTGGTCCGCGGGGCCGCCTACGAGGCGCTGGGCACGGTCGGCTGCCCGGCCGCCCTGGCCGCCCGCGCCGAGGCGGCCCTGACCGACCCGGCCTGGCAGGTGCGCGCCGGCGCCGCCACCGCCCTGTCCGCCGCGGATCCCGACTTCGCCGTCCCCGCACTCGCCAAGGCCGTCGCCGACGCCAACGCGGACGTCCGCAAGGCCGCCGTACTGGCCCTGACCCGCCACCGTGCCACCGAGGACGCCCGAGCGGCCCTGGCCGCCGCGACGACGGACTCGGACGCGGACGTCAGGGCCTATGCGGCGCGGGCGCTATGACCGTGTCCTACCGTGAGGTCAGCAGACGTCCCGCGTTCCGCACGACGTACCGGGCGACGTTCTTGCCGAGCGTGATCCCCGCCCCGTCGGCCGACCGGGTGTGGATACCGGAGAAGCCCCGCCGGACCGGGCGGCCGCTGCTCGTCGCGTACATCAGCCCCGTCCCCATGTCGTACGGCCCCGGGACGGCCGTCGTTCCTGTGGTGGAGCAGGAGGCCGATGCCCTCGCCTGGCCGCGCGCGGAACTCGCTGACACGCTCCCCGCAGCCACGCCGGCCGGACTGGATGTCCGTGTCGCCGCCTGCACCGGGGATGCGGCCCGTGAGCTGGCCCGTCTGGCGGATGAGCACCAGGCGGCGCGCTGGTGCTCGGCGCTCCGGAGCACCGGCTGCACCACCTCATCGGGTCGGTATCCGCGTGGATGGCCCGCCACGCGCACTGCCCCGTCGTCATCGTGCCCTGACCTGGTCGGCACGGCAGGGGAAGCCGACCGCAGCGGCCTTCCGGGGGCAGGAGCGGGCGGCGCGCCATTGCGGCCTGCTCCCGACCAGGTGAGCGCGTAGGGTGACAAGGCAGGGCGGCGTGACCACAGCGCCCGACGGCGCCGGGAGGAAGCACCATGGCGCACAACCCGTGGCAGCAGCGGGGTCGGGGCCAGGCCGGGGACGGCGTGGCCGCGCGGCCGCCGCAGCGTGCTCTGGACCGGCACCAGCTGCGGCACCTGCTGGACGGGGTCGTGGCCGTCAGCGCCAACCTGAATACCCGCACCGTGCTGCACCGCATCGTGGAAGCGGCCACCGACCTCATCGCCGCGCGCTATGGGGCGCTGGGCGTGCTCGACGAGAACGGCAGGGTCATCGACCTGATCACCGTAGGCATCGACGACCCGCACCTGTGCGCTGCCATGGGCATGCCGCAAGGGCACGGCCTGCTGCACACCATGGTGGACGACCGGGAGTCGTTGCGTGTGGCGGATGTAGCCGCGCACCCTCGTTCGGCCGGTTTTCCGCCCGGCCATCCGGTCATGCGGACTCTGCTGGGCGTTCCGCTCATAGTGCGCGGCGCGGTCTACGGTGACCTCTACGTCGCCGACAAGACGGACGGCACGCCGTTCGATGACGACGACGAGGGCCTGCTGACGGCGCTGGCCAGCGCCGCCGGTGTCAGCCTCGAAAACGCCCGCCTGTACCAGCAGCTCAAACATGCCGCCGAGCACTTCCAGCGTCGCATGCTGCCCGTCCTTCCCGACCTGGCGCCGCTTGAGGCTGCCGCCCGCTACGAGCCCGCCTCCGAGCTGCCCAGGCTGGGCGGGGACTGGTACGACGCCATGGTCCTGCCTGATGGCGCGACCTATGTCGTGGTGGGCGACGTGACTGGGCACAACGTGGAGGCCGCCCCGCTGATGGGCCAGATCCGCAACATGCTGCGGGCGATCGCCCTCGACCGGGGCGGGCCGCCCGGCCTGGTGGTGTCCCGCCTGGACCGCGCTCTGACGATGTTTACGGATCCGCCCACGGCCACCCTGGTGCTCGGCCGCATCGAGCGCGGCCCTGAAGAGGGCGGGCCGTACACCTTCGGCTGGAGCAACGCCGGGCATCTGCCGCCGCTGCTGGTCGGCGCGGACGGCAGCACCCGCTATCTGGCACCCGCCCGGCACGGGATCCCGGTGGGCATCGAGGCGTCTGTTCCCCGGTTCAGTCACGAACAGCCCCTCCCGCCCGGCAGCACTCTGCTGCTGTTCACCGACGGGCTGGTCGAGCGCCGCGACCAGGACATCGACACCGGGCTGGCTGACCTGGCCGAGCAGGCTGCCGGCCTGGCCACGGCCTCGCTGGAGGTACTGTGCGACGCTCTGATCAGCCGGAGCCGGCAGATGTTCGACGACGATGTCGCCCTGCTCGCCCTCCGCACGCCCTCCCACGGCCCGGCGCGGTAAGAGATGGCTCGTGGGCAGTGGGCCCGAAGGGAGGCGGTCAGGCTGGCAGCAGGGTCCGCAGGGCGTAGGGCAGGATGCCGCCGTGGCGGTAGTAGTCGGCCTCGGTGGGGGGTGTCGATGCGTACCCGCGCGGTGAAGCTGGTCGTGCCGGCGGGGCCGTCGGCGGTGATGGTGACCCCGCGCGGCAGCCCCCCGGCCTCGGTGCCTGCCAGGCGGCGGATGGTGTAGGTCTCCTCGCCGGTCAGACCGAGGGGTTCGCGGCTGTCTCCGTGACCGAGGCCCCCGCCTCGGGCACCCCGGCTCCCGCGGCCGAGGTGACGCCCGCGCCGTCCCCGGCTGAGCCCGGCAGGGTTGCGACCTCCCCGCTGGCGCGGCGTATCGCCAGCGAGCACGGCATCGACATCACCACCGTCCCCGGCAGCGCCCCCGGCGGCCGGATCGTCCGCGCCGACGTGGACAAGGCCATCGCCCGGCACGAAACCGAACAGGCCCCGGCCGCCGACGCTGCGCAACCGGCCGCACCCAAGCGGAAACAACCCTCCGTGCGGCCTTGGCCGACCGCCGAGGACAGCGAGGCGGTCCCGCTCAGCACGGTGCGCCGCCTGACCGCGCAGCGCCTGGCCCCCCCCCGGTCCCATTCGGCGAAGCGGCGCATCCGTCAGTCGGAGGAGGGATGCGGCCAATGCTTGAGGCTACCGGGCGAGGGCTCGGATTGCGTCGCTTCCGCTGCTGAGGGGTAGATCTCGAAGCTCTCGCGCATGCCGCTCAGGTCGAAGATCTTCAGTATCCGGCCGGAGACGCTCGCGATACGCAGCGATCCATCGTGTTCACGGATACGTTTGGTGATCGCCACGATCACGCCCAGCCCCATCGAATCCATGAAGGTGACGAAACCCAGGTCCAGGACGAAGTGGCGGTGTCCCTGATCAAGGAGCTTGATCACTCCTCCCCGGATCATAGGGGCGGTGTGGAATCCACCTCACCGTCGATCTCGACAACACTCCAGCCGTTCACCACGTCGTAGCTGACCATCATGCTCTCGTGCCGGATGATGTTCGTTCGCATTGCCATCCCTCCTCACCTCTGCGGACGGCGCACGATGCCCAGCACGATGCGGCGGAGACGACCGGCCCGTCCCCGATCACCGCCTGCGCAAGGGAGAGTGCGCGTGCACGGCGGTGACCGCCACCGCCGACGTCTGACGTGCTTGTCAGCGGCTCTTGGTCAGCCACTCGGCGAGAACGGCGGCCTGGCTGTGGTCCACATCCTTGGTGGCGGTCAGCAGCATGAGCTTGTCGTGCGCCGCCACCTCACGCAGATGCTCGGCCGCCTCGCGGTGCCCGGCATCGCGCAGTTCTGCCAGATAGCGGCGGCGGAACTCGGTGAAGCGGCTGGGCTCATGGCCGTACCACTTGCGCAGCTCGCTGGAGGGGGCGACATCACGCAGCCACTCGTCCAGATGCGCGTCCTCCTTGCGCATGCCCCGGGGCCACACCCGGTCGACCAGCACCCGCTTACCGTCCTTCGGCGCCGTCTCCTCGTAAACTCGGCGATAGGTGATCTGCTTGGCCATAACGGTGCCCTTCCAGATCGGTCGGCCGCCCCAGCCTTGAGCGGGGTGTGCAACTCCGTGCACTGCCGCGAAGCGGATGGTCCCGACTCGCCCATTTTATCGGGGACAGCTCATGCGAACCGGTCGGGATCCTGGCGGGTCAGCGCCACCAGTGGCGCCCAGGTGCAAGGGACGGCGTCCTGTACGCGTAATGACGAGGAGCACGAGGTGTCCAGCAGACGTCCCCCGCCCGAGTCACCCGATTTTCCCGCGCGGACGGCTCCCCGGGTGAGCTCCCCGGGCGAACTGGACGCGGTGGTGGCCACCTGCCGGGCCTGCCCGCGCCTGGTGGCCTGGCGCGAGGAGGCCGCCAGAGTCAAGCGCAGGGCGTTCCGGCACTGGGAGTACTGGGCGCGTCCCGTACCCGGTTTCGGCCCGCCGGACGCGGCGCTGGCGATCGTGGGTCTGGCTCCGGCCGCGCACGGCGGCAACCGCACCGGGCGGATCTTCACCGGTGACCCGTCCGGCGACGCGCTGTACGCCGCCCTCTACGACATCGGACTGGCCTCCCAGCCCACGGCCACGCACCGGGGCGACGGGCTGGAGCTGTACGGGGTGCGGATCACGGTACCGGTGCACTGCGCCCCGCCCGACAACCGGCCCACCACCACTGAGCGCGACACCTGCCGCCCGTGGCTCGCCCGCGAACTGGACCTTGTGCACCCGACCCTGCGGGCCGTCGTGGTCCTCGGCGGCTTCGCCTGGCAGGCGCTGCTGCCCGTGCTGGCGGACGCGGGCTGGCGGCTGCCCCACCCCCGCCCGGCCTTCGGCCACGGCGCCGAAGCCCTCCTCACCGACGCGGCCGGTGAACAGCACGTGCACCTGATCGGCGGGTACCACCCCAGCCAGCGCAACATGTCCACCCGGACTTTGACCCCCGCCATGCTCCGCGACGTGCTTCACCGGGGCGCCGTAATCGCCGGGCTGCCACGGGAACGGCAGCACCCGCAGGCCGGCACGCCCTCCTGACACGGTTGGTTCTGATCCCCAGTGTGAGGGGCTGCCGTTTGTCCAGGCCGGGGAGGCATGGGCGGCTTGGTTCACCGTGCGACTCCAGTTATTCCTGGGTGTCCGTCGCCGGCCGAAGGGTGCCGGCTGGGCAGTCGGTAGCGCAGGAACAGATAGGACGCCCGCCGTCGGGCGCTGATCAGGCCGGCTGCCTCGTGCCGCATCGGGAGCAGCTCGAGCCCGGCGATCAGCCCGTCACGGATGCTGCCTTCGCGGCCGGCCGGCACGGGCGAGAGAGTCAGGAACAGCTCGTTCAGGATGCCGGCGCCGACGAGCTGCCCGACCAGGCGCGGGCCTGTCGCGGAGAGGATCGTGGCGTGTCCGCGGGCGCGGATGGTGTCGAGCACTCGCGGGAGGTGACCGGACGAGGGGTATTCCGGGCCGAGCGCCACCACTCCGTCGAGCGAGGCGACGAAGTTGGTATACAGGCACGGTTCGGGGAAGCCGAGATCGCCTCCGTAGAGCGCGGCCAGCGCCGGCGGCAGACTCCAGTGGTGCAGCCCCGCCTCCTCGTACAGGCGTACCAACGGCTCGGCGTGGGGCACCGGAGCCGTGGGAGAGGTGTCAGGTCCGGCCACGGCCGGTGTTCCTGGGCCCGCACAGGTCGAAGAACTCCGTCCTCAGCTGGTCCTCGGTGTCGTAGGTGCCGCGCCAGTAGGTGGTGCGGGTGCTGGACTCGATCTCGCGGACGCCGCGCATCTGGGTGCACAGGTGCACCGCCTCCACATGCACGGCGACGCCGTGCGGCTGGAGGATGCGTACCAGCGCGTCGGCCAGTTGCTGGCCGATGCGTTCCTGCACTGAGAAGCGGCGGGCGAACAGCCGTACCAGCCGGGTCAGCTTGGACAGGCCCAGGATGCGCTCGTGGGCGATGTAGCCGACGTAGACGGTGCCGAAGAACGGCAGGCTGTGATGCTCACAGAGCGCGAAGAACGGGATCGGCCCCTCCACCACCTGGCTGATGCGGCAGTCCGGGCCGCCGCGGCACTCGGTCGGGAACGCGGTGACCAGCTTCTCGTCACCCTCGTATCCGCTGGTCGCCTCGAACAGCGCGCGCAGGAAGCGACGCGGGGTATCGGCGGTTGAGGGGGAGCCGACGGGCATCCCCAGCGCGGTGAAGATCTCCCGCATGTAGCCCTCGAACTGCTGCCACTGCTCGGGAGCGATGCGCCGGGGGCGGACGGCGGCCCATTCCTCGCTGTCGTATCCGATGTCGTCGCCGGCCAGGCCGCCGACCTTCGGCGCCTGGCTGGGTGGCTGCTGTTGGTCACTCACCTGTCGTCACTTTCTGGTGGAGGTCTGTTCGCCCGCGGCCGTCCTGACTCCGGCACGCTCGGGCCGGGATCATGGCGGTCGCTCTCGCACCGGCCGTCCGTGCGCTGCCGTACTCCGGCTCCTTGATCATGCAGTGACCGCGGTGACGGTGCACCCCGGGACCGTCCGCGCCACAGATGGGTGTTTGCCCGGTTTGATCAGTGTCTGCACGGGCTACCTACTGACTTCGGCGAATTAGGGTCCGTCCGGTCTGTCGAGATCGAGGCCCGTTCCGGCGAGGAATCCACCGAGGACACCATGCCTGTACTGGAGCGCCTCGAGCCGTCTGCGGAGTAGAGTCTCCAGTTCGGTGAGGGTGCGGGCGGCCACGTTGGCCAGGCTCCGTTTGATGTGCGCCCACAGGGCCTCCACCGGATTCAGCTCGGGCGCGTATCCGGGCAGCAGCACTATGGTCAGCCACTCGCGCTCCGCCACGAGCGCCTTCATCGTCTTGGAGATGTGGGTGTTCAGCCGGTCCCACACCACGATCAGCGGGGCCTTCAGCAGCTGGTGGGCGCCGTCGAGCAGGCGGATGTAGTCGCTCTCGTCGAGCGAGCGGCGCTCGCCCTTGCGGCCGGTATGCCGACGCAGCCGGTAGCACAGGCGGGCGGGCAGGCCGGTAGCACAACAGCCCGGCCACCGAGAGCCGCCCCCGGCTGCGGCCGGACACCTTGACCCTCGGGGTGATCCCGCGCCGGCTGCTTGGGCGGACGGCCGGTCACACCCGCTTCGTCCTCGCAGTAGATGAACGCGCCGGTCGCCGCCCGCGTGGTTTTACCTCCCGCCAGGTCGCCTCCCGCCAGGCGGTGACCGCGTCCTCGTCGCGTTCGGGGCGGCTGGCCGGGCGGGCGGGCATGGCCCGGCGCCGCCTTGGAATGCAGGGCCTCCTGCCGTCCGCCTTCCAGGCACGGCGCTACTGGTAGACGGACTTCTCGCTCACCCGTAACTCCCGGGCGATCCACGGAACTTTCACGTCCTCTTCGAAGAGGTCGACGGCCCGCATCCGTACCTCTTCACGGCGCTTGCGCTGCTCGGCGGTCAGCCCGCCCCCGCCCGGATACCGCATGCCTCCGGCGTACCACCTCGGGCAGACCGCGTCACCTGCTGTTGGTCGAGAACCCGGTTGCGCAGGACCGTCCAACTCACTTTCAGTACCGCCAGTTTTAATGGTCAGCATCGGCTGGTGGGTACACCGCGACGTCTGCCGCGAGAGCACGCAGATCGCCGAAGAACAAGCCCAGGAACAGCTCTGGGCTCTCGTCGATCAGCTGAACGAGGGTGTCGTTCCCGTTCGCAGAAGCGCCGTGCCGTACGAGGTCGTCGCGAGCGGCCGGCGCTCCGCTGTCGCCTACGGCGGAGGCATGGACGCCTTCGATGTGATCGCCGCCGTCGCCTACTTCGCCGTCCGAATCGCGCTGCGGCCGGTCGAAGCCATCCGCGTCCTCACCGCCTCGGTCACCGGGAGCGACCCCCGCGAACGCGTCACCGTCCCCGCCACGGGACACGAGATCACCGCCCTGGCCACCACCATCAACACCACCCTCCAGCGCCTCGACAACGCCGCCGCCCAGCAACGCCGCTTCGTCGCGGACGCCGCCCACGAACTACGCAGCCCCCTCACCACACTGCTGGCCGGCCTGGAAGTCGCGCTCGCCTACCCGGAACGCACCGACTGGCCCGCCGCGGCCACCACCGCCGCACGACAGACCCGCCGCCTCCACGCTCTCGCCGAAGACCTGCGGGTGCGTACCTCCATGATGAACAGCGTGTAGAGCCGCTGTAGGCCGATGGTGTCGACATGGAAGAGATCGGTGGCAAGCAGGCCGCTGGCCTGGGCTTTGAGGAACGCGGCCCACTCACCGCGCGCCGGTTGGCGGCGCGGGGCGGGACCGAGACCGGCGGCACGCAGCACCCGACGGACGACGGCGGGCTGACCTTGTGCCCGAGGCGGCGCAGTTCGCCGTGCACGCGCCGGAAGCCCCAACGGGGATTCTCGGCGCCGAGCCGGATGATCAGGTCGCGGATTTCCTCCGGCAGGGGCGGCCGCCCGGTAGACGGCGACTGCGTCCACTTCTGCTTCACCAGACGCTGGTGCCAGGCCAGCAGGGTGCGCGGTGAGACGATCCGGCGTTCGCGCAGGATCAGTATCTCCGCGTTATCTCCGCGTTCTTGGCCGCAGAGGATCGAGACGTCAGGAACAGCCTCATTTTGGAGCGCTACGGGGCCACACCGTGCCCTGCGGCAGCCCAGAAGGGCACAAACTGGCCCCGCGGTCACGTCTCATCGTCGTCCTCGACGTCGAGGTCGTTGCTCAGATTCTGCAGCAGACCGCCGGTCATCAGCGCTGCGGGCATACAGAACTGCCCCGCACGGCGAAGGACAAGCTGCTCCAGCCCGCCCAGGGCGAGGGCATCGGCCCGACCGGACCAGCCGTTCCCGCTCACCGGGACCGTCGTCCACGCGTGGCTGCGCAACATGGAGGCATTCGGCGAGATCACCACGGTGCCCATGTGGCCGCCGCGGAACGGAGAGCAAGCGGGCAGGCGTGGCTGGGGCCTTGAAGGTGAGGGGGATGCGGGCGCTTGCCCATCGCTCTGGCGCCACTCCGACATGCGCCGCGTACGCGTCAGATGTTGCCGAAGTGTCCAACCGGCTCGCCGGTCACCGCATGCAGTCCTTCGCGGCGAAGAAGCTCACCACTCCGATCGACGACGGTTGACAGAGGATCGGCGGCAACTTCCCCGAGGCGGTGAAGGCACCTGAACGAGGGCGAGGACGGACGGCTATGGCGGCTTGCACCTGTGCCGACCCGACCGAGGGGGCAAATAGTGCATTTCACCTCCTGACGGGGCGCCTCCATAGTGACTTGAAGCGAGCAGAACCAAACGCGATTAAACAGCGATCACCAATCGCCAAGAACATAAGACCCTCTGGGGACCTCCTGTCAAGGCGGTCGTTCGACGGGGCGCGTACGCGAACTGCACCAAGACGGCCGCCCGGAAGCCGGCGCCGCGTCCCACAGGGGCTCCACATGTTCGGCCTCAGGGGCGACAAGGACGCTTCGGAGGGGCGGATGCGCTGGTCAGATGCAGTTTTGCGCCGCAGGCAGGGCGTCGTCCGACGCCTGACTCCCCGCTTCTCGCCGAGGGCGCGTGGTTGAAGGAAACCGTGCGCACACCCTTGACGCGCCGTCTCTGACTGCGTAGACAATGACCGCGCGGTCATACAGCTGACCTTGATGGTTCCCGCGTTCGGCCAGAGGAGACACCATGACACGAGTGGTAGGACGGGGCGGGAGCCCCACCGTGCCGCGCAGTGCTGATGTCGCCCAACTGGCCGGCCTCTCACGCAAGACCGTGTCCAGGGTCCTCAACGACGAGCCCTATCTCTGCGACGACGTACGGCGACGCGTCATCGAAGCAGCCGAAGAATTCGCCTCGAGCGGTGGCGGCAGGGGTCGGCGCCGATCTGCTGGCGCGGGCCGCCACGGACCACCTGCTCGATCTGGGGCACCACACCGTCCACCACCTTGCCGGACCGCTGCGCCGGTACGCCGCCAAGGACCGTGTCGAGGGATGGCGGGCAGCTCTGGCGGCACGCGGCAGGCACCAACCGCCATGCGTCGAAGGCGACTGGTCGGCCGCGTCCGGTTACCCAGCGGGCCGCAAACTGGCCGCCGACCCCGGGGTGACCACGGTCTTCGTCTCGGGCGACGACATGGCAATCGGCCTGATTCCACGCCCTGACAGAAGCCGGTCGACGCGTGCCCCACGACGTCAGCGTCATCGGCTTCGACGGCAACCTCGTCTTCGCCTACGTCACCCCACCCCTGACCACTGTGCGCCAGCCATTCGCCGCCGCAGCCGGGGAAGGACTCAAGCTTCTCGTCCGCGCCGTCGAAGAGCCCGACACCCAATTGCCACCGGCGAGCGACCTACCGGTCGAACTCGTCGATTGAGCCTCGACTACACCCCCCATCCTCCTCAGTTGGTCAGCGCACGTCATCGTCACGTTCTCACCCATCACGACGGTCATAGGCCTGATCAAGCTACTGACATTGCGTCAGCTCCCACGCAGGCGAGCAAGCCCCGCCGGCAAGAGGAGGCTGGCACACCCGGAAGAGCCCATGCCGCACGTCATGGGTTCGTCACCAGATCAGCAGGCGCGCTCGCCTCCCACATCTCCCGGAAAGGTCGAACTACCTTGCCTCAATCCCGACGTAACTTCGTCGTAGCCTCTGGCGCGGCCGCCGCCGCATCCGTCCTCGGCGCTTCTCCGTCATCCGCGGCGACCCCCGCCGACGGCGCGTCAACGACATCGTCGACCGCGGCTGACACCGATCTCATGCGGCTTCCCGACATGCCCCTGCACGACCCGTTCATCGTCGCCGACAAGAAGACTCGCACCTACTACCTCTACACGTCCAACGACCGGTCGGTCTCGGGTGTCGCCGGCACCGGCACGATGGTCTACCGCAGCCACGACCTGCGCGCCTGGAAGCGCCCCGTCGTGGTCTTCCTCGCCGCCGAACAGAAGGGCATCTGGACGACCGACGGCGGATGGGCGCCGGAGGTACACGAGTGGGGCGGCAAGTACTACCTGTTCACCACCCTGCACAACCAGAACAAGCCGCTTCCGATACCACCACCCAACCAGTGGGGCACGCCGTTTCCGATCGGGAACTACATGCGCGGCACGACCATTGCTGTTTCCGACTCGCTGCTGGGGCCCTTCACCGTCCTCGACCCCTCACGCCCCGTTCCGCCCGAGAACCTCATGACCCTCGACGGGACCTTGTACGTCGACCCGTCCGGGCAGCCCTGGATGGTGTACGCGCACGAGTGGCTGCAGACCATCGACGGAACCATGGAAGCGATCCGGCTGGCTCCGGATCTGTCGAAAACGGTCGGCGACCCGACCTACCTGTTCAAGGCCTCGGACGCGTTCTGGACCAGCGAGCAAATCCCCAGCGGCGTACCGAACCAGCTCCCGCCCTACGTGACCGACGGCCCGCAGCTTTACCGCGGCCCTGACGGCTCCCTGATCATGCTGTGGTCGACGTACGAAAAGAACTTGGTCAACAAGGACGGCACCATCGGCGGCCGCTATGTGCAGACCTATGCCGTCTCGAAGTCCGGCAACATCAAGGGGCCATGGAGCCAGCGTCGGCCGCTGGTCCGGAACGACAGCGGTCACGGCATGCTGTTCCACACCTTCGACGGCCAGCTGATGATGGTCCTCCACCGCCCCTTCAACAACGCGCGCGGGAAGCTGTACGAGATGCAGCTTCTCGGCCACGAACTCCGGGTGCTCCGCCAGCGTACCGATCTCGATGGCGGCGGGTGACGCCCCCGTGTGACCGCTGGCTGTCGGTGGACCCGAACACCTGGCGCCTCGCCCGGCCCGCAGCGGTGGTTCGCCGCCCGGGCCAGGCTCGGATGCCGGTGCGCGGTCCTCCGGCACGCAGCAGCCGCCCGTAGTGGAGGCGACTTGGCCATCGGTCTGATCCGCGTGCTGACGGACGCCTTCCTGCTCGCGTTGTCCAAGCCCGTGTCCTCGGCTGCGACGACAGCCCGCCTCCCCTGGGTGACCCATCGCCTGACCTAGACGCGTCAGCCGTTCGACGCTGTGGCGCACAAGGACTTCGCCTTCTGGTGCAGGCCTTCAAAGAGCCGGACGGGGAACTGCAGTCGGTGAACGACCCGCCGGTCGAACGCATCCTCGGTGCCTCGACAGCGCCACCGCGCTCCGGAGGGCCCCGGGGCGCGGGCGGCGCGCGGCCTCCCGCTTGCGCGGCGGGGCGCACGCACCCCCTGTCAGCGGAGGGACCACCAACCATCAACTGATCACTTTTGATCGGCCGCGCGGCACAACGCTCGCGGCCGGGCGTACGAGACCGCCTTGGCTCACTCGGCCGCCGGCCCGCGGCCGCCACCCGCCGCCACGGGGAGGGCACATCACATACGTCGCATCGGTGCCGGGCCGAAAGCCTCGCGCGGGCGCTGGCCGAATGGCTGATGCCCTCCGCGATCAGCGGCTGACGCGAGCTGCGGGAGACCGTCACCGCGACGACCGGGACGAGCCCAGAGGGACACCGCGCCATGTGATCCATAACTGGAGCTGGGAGCCGGCCGACGTCGCCGCTCCGGTGGAGCTGTCCGACGTCCTGGACGGCAGTTGCATCCCCGCAGGCACGGCGCTGGAGCTCGGCGCGTGGAACGTGCGGACGTTCGTCACCGCAAACGCGCCGACGGCCTAGGACGAGGGTCGTCGGCATCCCCAAAGGAGGAGCTATGCACAGAAGAAGGCTCGGTAAGGCGCTGGGAACCTTCATGGCAGCGTCTGCCATGCTGGCGCTGCCCATGGGCAGCGCGCAGGCGTACAACCCAGCGGGAGGGATCCTTTACCAGCTCGGGAACGAGCCGTGCCTGAAGGGGCGGGGCAACTGCGCGATCTACGCGAAGTCGGCGCAGCTGCCGGGCGGGCGTCTCGTCGCGTCGTTCGAGAAGGCCACGGTCGTGCCGGAGACGGGAAGCGCCGACGGAGAGACTCTCCCGGTCTACAAGAGCGACGACTACGGATCGTCGTGGCAGCCGCTGTCCGAGGTCAAGGCTCCGGCGTACCTCTCCCGCGATCCCCGCTACGCCAAGTACAAGAGCAACTGGGGGGCACCGTTCCTCTACGCGCTTCCTCAGGACGTCGGCGAGCTCAAAGCGGGCACGCTGCTCCTCGCCAGCGTCGTGACGGGCGACGACCACTACTACCTCGAGCACAAGGCGGCCGACCCGAACTGGACGCCGTCCAACGACGGTGACCGCAGCGACATGGCGATGGCCCTGTACTCCAGCACCGACGAAGGCGTGACGTGGAAGGTCGTCAACGTCATCGCCACAGGCGGCTGGCAGGGCGGCAGCGCGGGCGCGATCGGTAAGAACGTCGCCGCCGCAAACACGTACAAGCAGGTGGATCCCCTCTGGGAGCCGTACCTGATGGTCCACAAGGGCCAGCTCGTCTGCTACTACTCCGACGAGAACGACTACATCGGCTTCGACCCGGTCACCGGCGTGCCGACACTGGACCCCGAGAACGACACTGCCACGGATTCGCACGGCCAGATTCTCGTCCACAAGACCTGGGACGGCCGAAGCTCGAAGTGGAGCGACCCCGTCGTCGACGTCGCGGGACTGACCCAGGACATGGGCGGCGGCAAAACGGAGATCGGAGGCGGACGGCCCGGCATGACGAACGTCGTCCCGACGACGGATGGCAAGTGGATCCTGCCCTACGAGTACTGGGGCGGCGGAGTCAACACCAGGTACGTCATCGCCGACGACCCCCTGAAGTTCTACGCGGGCTCCGCGGGCAACCCCGTCACCTCACTGCCCGTCGCCGCCGGCTCCCGCCCCCTCGCGACCGGCGGCAGCCCGGTCATCATCAGGCTTCCCGACGGGCGCCTGGTGTACAACGCCGCCGGCAGCGGCAACGTCTGGGTCAATGAGAGCGGGCGCAGCGACGGCGTGTGGAAGGAGTACCAAACGCCCCTGGGAGCCGGCTACACCCGCAACCTGCAGTACGTCGAGGGCACTGGCCGCATCTCGATCCTCCGGCACCAGGGCATATCGGCGATCGCTTACGCCGAGGTCGATCTCGGCCACTCGGAGGGCGCCTACTACCAGCTCGTAAACCGCAAGACCGGCCAGGTGATCGGTACCGGAGGCAAGACCAACGACGCGAACATCGGTAACGGGGACGTCCCCGACGTCCGCCTGGAGGACGCCGGCTCGGCGGCGAACAAGGACACCCAGTACTGGCATGTGATGACCGAGCCGAAGGGCGGCGTGACGCTGCTGAACAAGTCGGGCGGCCGCGCGGCATCCATCTGGACAGGAAACGCGACGGTCGGCCAGCGGATCGGCCAGTGGGTCGACTTCAGCGCCACGGGCAGCTGGAACGTCGTGAAGACCGACGGCGGGTACTACAAGTTCCAGGCCGTCAAGAACACCAATGTGTACCTGACCGGCGCATCCCGTGGAGCGCCGCTGACCTTGCAGAATGCCGTCGCGGACGGCTCGCAGGAGTGGCGGCTCGTCCAGCAGGCTCCGACCTCCGCGGACCTGACGAAGGACAGGAAGTCGAACCACCTGATCGCCGGCATCGTCGAAAAGAACGCCACCGTGTCGCTGAACGCCGCCGCGTCGGATCCCGCGGGCACGGCCTCGCACGCGAACATGAACGGCCGTGTCTACGGGTTCGCGGCCGACGGGAAGGTCACGGACCTCGGCCCGGTCTCCTTCGACGAGTCTCAGAAGGGGAGCGTGACGCTTCCGAAGACTCTCGCAGCCGGGAAGCGGGTCAAGATCGCCGTGGTGTTCGACGACACACCGCTGATGTGGGATTCGGCTTCCGTTCGGGCTACTGCCACCGAACATTGATCTCAGGTGGGGTGAGCCGACGAGTCGGCTCACCCCACCTGGGCCCTGGTAGGACTCCATTAGGTCTCCCTGGCTGGGACCTGTTCAGGAGCATGTTGTGTGTGGGCGCACAGCAAGTGAACCGTATACGGGTCAAGTTGGCGTTGTTCGTAGCGGATCTGTTCGCCTCGCGCACCGCAAGAGGATGAGCGGGCCAAGGGTGACCGCTGTTCGCCCGCAAGGGAAGTCGAGGGGCTGCCGACCAACCGGGTGGACGTTCGACGACCCGTGCGGGCTCGTTCGCGCGCGGCACGGGCAGTAGTGCGCGGGGCAGCAGGACCGGCGCCAGGTCAGACCGGCAGCCGCAGCTCGTGTCGGTCGACGCCCTGGCCGCTCCCCCATACATCGTCGCCATGCTGGATCATGCCCTGCCGGAGCCACGTTGGGCATCCTGAAGACCTGGTGCCGACCTGGAACAGTTGGTTGACGCCGTCACCCGCCTGCTGCGGGTCAATGGCAACGTCTCCGACCGCTTTCAGCTCTCCGTCCCCATATCCTTTGTTGACTTGCGGACCCTGGGGACCGTCGTGACCGGGCACATTGAGGGCTTCGAAGCCGGGAATGAACATCACCGCGCTGTCGATCAAGTCGCCGTCGAAATGGAGCACATCGCAGCCGATGACATCCTCCGCCCTCGTCTCGGTGGGTTGGTTCCACTGGTACATGGCGTAGTCATGGTGGTGCTGGATCGGGGTGGCGACCGAGAATGCGACCTGTGACTGCGCCAAGCGGCCCCGGGAAAGCCACCGCCAAGACGAGGCGGCGGGTGGAGGTGCGGCGACGGCCGCCGGCGGCCCAAGGTTGACGGCCCGTGGATCGCACGGACCGGCGGCACTGCGGATGCCCGTCCCCTGGGGCGAACCAGTTCCGTCACAGGGGCGAACACCGCCATGCCGGGCAAGCTTGCGCCTCACAGCCCGACGATCCAGGCGCACCACTCCGCGTCGGCGCGCCGTCCAGGCAGGTCCAGCACCGTGGAATCCGTCAGGATGAGACCGGTGGCCAAGAAGGATCGCATCTGCATTGGGTCGGCCCCCGTCAGACGCGCGTGGCGGTGGGGTCGATGAACAGGTCGCTCTTCGCCGCCGAGACCACTTCCAGCGACGTTCCGTTAGTGGTCCACCGGGCCACGGCCGGGCCGCGCGCCGTCAACTCGAACGGCAGGGCGGGCATACGGACTGGTTCCATCGTCCAATCTCACTTCCTCAGCGGAATTGGGCAACGAAACGGTTCTCCAGGCCGCACAGAGCTGGCGAGTCCCGGCGCAGTCCGAAGCTGTCGAGGTCGTCACTGGCGCACCGCGCTCCTGAGGAGACGGGTCAGTACGCAAGGGAAGACCGGCACACGGACGGAACCCCCAACACCTCACTCACCGCTCCGGTTCGGCCATTGGCTCGCGGACGACAGCCACGCCTCCCTCGGGGACAGTGACCGAGCCCACGACCGGTTTGCCGGTGAGGAGTTCGAGCCCGTCGGCGGGGATCTCGGCGCCGTGGCCGGCGTGGTCGATCAGGAAGAGGTAGTCGGCATCCGTGCCGCGCCGCCTCACCACCTCGATGCCGGCCGGAACCTCACGCTCCGGGCGCACGCCCGCCTCCTGGCAGATGCGCTCCAGGATCGCGGACAGGGTGGTGGGGTTCGGGTGGGTGGCGAGGTACCAGGCGGTGCCACTGCCGTACGTGTGGCGGGTGATGGCCGGGACGCCCGACAACGGTCCGTCCGCGTACGTGGCGATGGACTCCGCCCCGGCGAGCCGGAGGCGTTCGGTCCACAGGTCGGCGGTCGCGTCCTGCGGGACCTGACCGGCCAGGCCGACCGACTGGCCGGGCAGCAGGGGGAACGGTTCGTCGCCGTGCACTCCGAGGATCTGCCGGAAGGCGCCCGGGTAACCGCCCAGGCGGATGTGACAGTTCTCGTCCACCGCGCCGCTGTGGAAGCCCACGGCCAGGGTGCCGCCGCCCTCGACGAACGCCGCCAGGTTGGCCGCTCCCGCGTCATCGACCAGATACAGGCTCGGGGCGAGGACGAGCTGGTAGCGGTCGAGGTCGGGGGTGTCGGGACGGACGAAGTCGACCGCCACGCCGGCCTTCCACAGCGGTGCGTACCAGTACCTCACCAGGTCCTGGAAGCGGAGTTCACCGCTGGGCTGGGAAGGTTGTTCCATGGCCCAGCGGGCGTTCCAGTCCCAGACGATGGCGGCCCGGGCGGGGCTGGTGCTGCCGCGCACTTCGGCCAACGCCTTGAGGTCCGCGCCGAGTTGGACGACGTCCTGCCAGATCCGGCTGTCCGTGCCCGCGTGCGGCAGCATCGCCGAGTGCCACTGCTCGGCGCCCGCCTTGGCCGCCCGCCACTGGAAGTAGGCGATGCCATCGGCGCCGTGTGCGACATGAGCGAGCGCGTTGCGGCGCATTTCGCCGGGCTGTTTGGCTCGGTTGACGGGCTGCCAGTTGACGGCTCCCGTGGAGTGTTCCATCAGCAGCCAGGGGCCGCCCGCCAGGGAGCGCACCAGGTCGCCGCAGAGCGCGATGTCGACCTCCGACTCCGGGTCGGTGGAGCGCAGATAGTGGTCGTTGGAGACGATGTCCAGCTCGGGGGCCCAGCGCCAGTAGTCCAGGGCCTCGAAGTTGTGCACCACCATGAAGTTGGTGGTGGCGGGGATGTCCGGGGCGGCACGGCGGAGCACGTCACGTTCGGCGGTGAACAGTGAGAGCAGTTCGTCGGAGCAGAAGCGGCGCCAGTCCAGCTGGTGGGTGGGGTTGGGGTCTGCGCCGGTGGGGCGGGGCGGGAGGATCTCGTCCCAGTCGTAGTACCACTGGCTCCAGAAGGTCGTCCCCCAGGCGTGGTTGAGCGCGTCCAGGTCGTTGCCGTACTTCGCCCTCAGCCAGTCCCGGAAGGCGGCCGCGCTGGTGTCGCAGTAGCAGGCGGCGTTGTGGCAGCCGTACTCGTTGTGGACGTGCCACATCGCGACGGCCGGATGCCCGGCGTACCGCTCGGCCAGCGCGCCCGCGATGCGAAGCGCCGCGGTCCGGTAGGCGGGGCTGGACGGGCAGAACGTCTGGCGGCTGCCGTACGACAGCGTGCGGCCGTCGCGGTCGACCGGCAGTGCCTCGGGATGGGCGCGGAAGAACCAGGCGGGCGGGGCGGCCGTCGGAGTTGCGAGGTCGGCGGCGATGCCGTTCTCATGGAGCAGATCCAGGATCTTGTCCATGCGGGAGAAGTCGCAGACGCCCTCGGACGGCTCTAGCAGGGCCCACGAGAAGATCCCGACGCTGACCATGGTCACCCCGGCCTGGCGCATCAGGGCCATGTCCTCGGCCCATACCTCCTCAGGCCACTGTTCGGGGTTGTAGTCGCCGCCGTAGGCGATGCCGGGCAGGCGAAGACAGCGTTCGGTGCTCACTGGTGGTACTCCGGAAGGTGTGGGAGACGAGGAGGAGGCCTGTTTCAGCCCTTGTTGGCGCCGAGCGTGAGGCCGCTGACGAACTGCCGCTGGAGCGCGAAGTACACGATCAGGGTGGGGATCGCGGTGAGCAGGGCGCCGGCGGCGACCAGGTTGGGGTCGGTGAAGTACTGGCCGGAGAGGTTGTTCAGCGCCGAGGTGATCGGCATGTTCTCGCCGGTGGAGATCAGCACCAGGGCCCAGAAGAAGTCGTTGTAGATCCAGATGGACAGCAACGTCGCCAGGGCCGCCATCGCCGGCTTGCACAGCGGCAGCACGATCTGCCAGTACAGCCGCCACACGGAGGCGCCGTCGACGAGCGCGGCCTCGGTCAGCTCGTGCGGCAGCGAGCGCATGTAGTTGGCGAGCACGAACGCGCAGAAGCCGGACTGGAACGCCACGTGGATGAGGACCAGGCCGAGCGCGGAGTCGTACAGCTTGCCGCTCATCGTGATGCCGGGCAGGTCGATGAGCAGGTACAGGCGGTACAGCGGGGTGATGATGACCTGCTGCGGCAGCAGGTTGCCCGCGGTGAAGACCAGCAGCAGGAAGAGGTTGAGGCGGAAGTCGAAGCGGCTGACGTAGAAGGCGACCATGGAGGACAGGAACAGCGTCAGCAGCACCGCCGGGACGGCGATGATCAGGGTGTTCACGAAGTAGTGCGTCATGTCCGACTGGGTGAACGCGTTCGTGAAGTTGTCGAAGCTGAGCTTGTCGGGCCAGGAGACGTAGCCCTTCTCGCTGGTCTCGCCGTAAGGGCGCATGGCCGCGTACAGCGCCCACAGCAGGGGCGCGAGCCACGCCAGTGCCGTGCCGGCGAGGAAGACGTGCAGCAGGATCCGGGCGGGGCGGACGGGGGTGCGCTGCTTTCCGAGCGCGCTCACGGTGCTCACGTGCGCCGCTCCTTCCGGAAGGTCGCGATCAGGTACGGGATGATGATGGCGAGGGAGATGACCAGCAGGACGACGGCGATCGCCGATCCGTACCCGATCCGGCTGGACTCGCCGATGATGTTGTTGGTGACCAGGATCGACAGCAACTCGGTGCCCTGGGCGCCCTTGTTGAAGACGAAGACCAGGTCGAAGCAGCGCAGGGCCTCGATGATGGTGACGACCAGGACGACCGTGTTGGTGGGGCGCAGGGTCGGGAAGATGACGTTCTTGAACGTCTGCCACTCATTCGCGCCGTCCAGCGCGGACGCCTCACGCAGCGAGGGGTCGACGCCCTTCAGGCCGGCCAGGTACAGGATCATCATGTAGCCGGTGTGGCGCCACGATGCGGCGATGAGGACGGACCACAGGTTGAGGTCCGGGTCGCCGATCCAGTCGATGTAGTGGCCGGGCTTGTTGGCCCCGATGAGGCTGTTGATCAGGCCGGTGTCCGGGTTGTAGACGAGCTGCCAGACGAACCCGATGACCGCCATCGACAGCACGACCGGCAGGAAGAACGCGGTCTGGTAGACCCGGCTGAAGCGGATCTTCTTGTCCAGCTGCACGGCCAGGAACAGGCCCATCGGGGTCGGGATCAGGATGAGCACGACGAACCAGATGACGTTGTGCTCGACGGCGGGCCAGAACTGCGGGTTGCTGGTGAACAGTTCACGGAAGTTCTGCAGCCCGACCCACTTGATGGAGTCGAAGCCGATGCCGTCCCAGGTGGTGAAGGCCAGCGCGATCGAGGCGAGGGCCGTGAGCCATACGAGCGCCACGTGCAGGATCGTCGGAACGCCCGCCATCAGGCCCAGCGTGATGCGGTCCCGTCGGGTGAGCAGCCTTCGGTGGCCCGAGGGCACCCGCAGCCGCTTTTTCTGCTGAGCTGTCATGTCATTCGGGGGACCCGGGGGTGGCACGGCGGCCGTCCCCGGGGTGCTGGTGGTGCCGGTCCCGATACCGGTCTTCGATGGCGCGGTCATGCGGCCGCGAAGATGGTCTTCTTCTGGCGTTCGATCGACGCCAGCAGACTGTCGACGCCCTTGGGGTCGCGGACGAACTTCTGCAGCGCGGGCTGCATCACCGTGGAAGTGAAGTCCGGCCGGCTGTCGCGGTCCATGAACTGCGTGAGGTGCTTGGCGCCGGAGATCATCTCGTACGCCTTCTTCTGCAGCGCGGTGTACGAGGAAGTGTCGGCCCTGCTGGAGGCGGCGACGAGACTCGAGTCGGACTTCAGGTAGATCTGCTCGGCCTCCGGCGTGCCCAGGTACTCCAGGAGCTTGTGCGCGCCGGCCTTGTTCTTCGGGGCCTTGGAGAGCATGAAGCCGTCGGTGGGGGCCTCGACGGTGTCCTGGCCGTACGCGGGGTTGATCTCAGGGAAGGCGAAGAAGTCGAGGTCGTCCAGATCGGCCTTGTGGGTGAACTGCTGCGCCACGAAGCTGCCGAACAGGTACATGCCCGCCTTCTTCGATATCAGGGTCTGGGCGGCGTCCTGCCACGTGCGGCCGACGGCGCCGTCCTGGTGATACGGAAGGATCTCGGCCCAGTGGTCGAAGGCGGTGCGCACCTTGGCATCCGTCCAGGACGCCTTGCCGGCCATCAGCTCGACATGGAAGTCGTAACCATTGGTGCGGAAGTTGATGTGGTCGAAGGTGCCCATCGCCGGCCAGGCGTCCTTGTCGCCGAACGCGATCGGGACCAGGCCGTCCTTCTTCATCTGCTTGCACAGGGCGACGAGCTGGTCCCAGGCGGTGGGGACTTCATAGCCGTACTGCCGGAAGACGCTCTTGCGGTAGAAGACCCCCCACAGGGACGTGGAGATCGGCACCAAGTAGTACTTGCCGTCCGCGCCCTTGCTGAGCGCCTTCATCGCGTCGGGGAAGTTCCCGCCGATCTTCTGCCACACGTCGTCGATCGGGGTGACGAGCTTCTTGCCCGCGAAGAACTGCATGCGGTAGCCGGCGAACCAGCTGAACACGTCGTCCGGGGTGCCCTGGAGGTAGGAGTTGATCTGCTCCTGAAACGTGTTGTGGTCCTTCGTGTTCACGTCGACCGTGATCCCGGACTGCTTCTTGAACGCCGAAAAGACCTCGGCGAACGCCTTCTTCGGCACCGCGTCCGACGCGTTCGACCCGAGACTGACCGTCTTCGGGTCCGCGGCGGTACCGCTGCCGCCGCAGGCGCTGAGCAGAGGAATGCCGGCACCGAGGACGGCTGCACCGCCGATACCGCGCAGGACGGTGCGGCGGCTGGCGGCAGGCATAGGCCGACCGAGGGAGGAATGATGCATTTCGACTCCTGACAGGGCGGTCGTACCCAGGCGGCACGTCGACCCGAGGGTGTGACGGGGAAGCGGTCGCCCAAGCGACCAATACTCAACACGATCGAACAAATGCGACCGGCGGCTGTCAGGAAGACTGAACGCATCGGAGAGCCTCTGTCAAGCCCCTCCCGCCGGAGCGCAGGGCCGACCGTCCATGTCGAAAAGTCAGGCACCCCGCAGCCGGACGGGAACGACAACCACCGTCCGTAAGCGGACTCGAGAGTGAGAATCTAGTATCTGACCAGCGCATATAGCCAGGCGAGAGGTGCCCCCTCGCGGCTACGGCACCCCGACAGAACGGCCTCCCTCCGCCGGATCCGATGCCCGTCCGCCGGAATCGATATCGCGGGAACCCTTGACGTACGACCCCGGGCTACGTAGACATGACCACGCGGTCAGATCACGTGGTCATACGATTGGCCTCATTCGATGCAGACGTACGGTCGTCGGGAGACTTCATGGCACCAGTGGTGGGGCGGAGCGAGGGCTCCTCTGTGCCGCGCAGCGCGGACGTGGCCCGGCTGGCCGGGGTGTCGCGCAAGACGGTTTCCCGGGTCCTCAACAACGAGCCCTATGTCTCGGCGGAGGCCCGCAAGAAGGTTCTCGCGGCCGCTGAGGAACTCGGCTACCGGCTGAACCAGGCGGCCAGGACACTGGCGTCCGGGCGCACTGGCTCCATCGGTGTGGTCGCCCTGGGCACCGCCGGGTACGGCACCGCTTCACTGCTCGTGCATATTGAGCGGGCCGTGCGCGACGCGGGTTACGCGCTCCGCGTGGTCAACACTCCGGACGGCGCCCCGGCGGGGATCGCCGGCGCCGTGGAGTCGCTGCTCGAGCAGGGGGTGGACGGCGTCGTCGTCTCCGAACCCATCGTGGAGGGAGAGGTCGGCGTCCGCGTCGACGTCCCCGTCCTCTTCCTGGGGGCACCGCCGGCCTTTACCGCCACCCGCACGGTGACCATGGGTGTGGGCGCCCACGCACTGGCTCGGGCTGCCACCGAGCATCTGCTGGATCTGGGGCACGCGACCGTTCATCATCTCGCCGGCCCGCGACGGTGGTATGCCACCAAGGACCGCATCGAGGGATGGCGGGCGGCGCTCGCGGCGCGGGGCGCGCACGAGCCGCCGCTGCTCAACGGTGACTGGTCGGCCGCCTCCGGCCATGCCGTGGGCCGGGCGCTGGCCTCGGACAGGTCCGTGACCGCGGTCTTCGCGTCGGGCGACGAGATGGCCATCGGGCTCATTCACGCCCTGCGGGAAGGCGGGCGTCGCGTACCGGAGGACATCAGTGTCGTCGGCTTCGACGGCAACCCGGTTTTCGCCTACGTCTCTCCTCCCCTGACCACCGTGCGCCAGCCCTTCGAGGCCGCGGCCCGGGAAGGCATCCGCCTTCTCGTGCACGCGATCGAGAAGCCCGGCACCGACCTACCGCAGGCGAGCGACCCACCGGTCGAACTCATCGTCCGCGGCTCGACCGCGCCCCCGCCGCCTCACCCTGACACAGCGGGCCGGCGCACCACGTGAGAGCACCCCGGCAGCAGCAGGGAGCGCACCCGCACCCCCCGGCAATGCTTTGCCACTCACACCGACTGTCCCGCCGAGAGGCCGACCGGTCCGATCCCGCGCCGTCGCAGTTCTCCTACGCGGTGGACGCGTCCTCCGGGCTCGCCCCTTCCTACTCCTTCCCTGCGCGCTGTCACGCTGTTGGGTGGGTAGGTGCCTGATGGTGCGTCGTGGCGTGGTGGAGCCCGGTTTCCGGGCTGTGTGCGGGCATCAGATGGCGGCTGAGTGGGAAGTGGGACGAGATGCCGCTGAACGCGGACAGAAACCGCTGTGCTCCGCCGCGGCACCGTGCGGGTCTTCTTCGGGAGGCGGCGCAAGAAGCGCCTGGGATGTCCAGGACGTTGCCGTCCTGGTCGACGGACCGCCACAGGTACTTCTGTTCCCGTTGATCTTGATGAAGACCTCGTCCAGGTGCCATTTGTCACCAGGCCGAGGCTGCCGGCGGCGCAGCGCGCCTGCGTATTGCTGCCCGAACTGGCGCACCAGCGGCGCACCGTCTCGTAGGAGACGACGATCCCGCTCGAGTATGAGCTCCTCGACCTCCCGGAACGACAGCGGGAAGCGGTGGTACAGCCACACACAGTGGGAGAAGACCTCGACCGGGTACCGGTGCCCCTTATACGACAGCGACGCGCTCCCCACGAACGACCCTTCCCGGGCTCATCAACCAGAAGATCATCCCACCGGTCAGCCAACGTGACAGTGCCGACAGGCCCCCAGGTCGGATTTTCTCGCGCCAGGCGCTGAATGAGCGCCGCAGTTTCCTCCGCCAGCGGTGGCCGGCCGGGTCCCGTTGGGCTCTGGCGCCCTTTCCAGCGCACGAGGCGGCGGTGCCAGTTCAGCAGTGTGCCCGGGGTGACCAGTCGATGGCGGCGTAGGGCGGATGGCAGGTGCCGTGCGAGAGCGGAGAGCAAGCTTCTGGCTCACGTCTGGTGTACGGTGCGGGCTGAAGTCGGCCTGCCCAACCGGGGAGCGGAGCCACGGCCGGCGGCTTCAGGTGGGAGATGACGTGCAGCGCAGCGACGGCATACCAGTGCCCTCGTCCTTCTCGGGGATCGCGTCGAACCGCGCCATGGGCGGGTTTGTGCACGCCATGAGCGGCGGTTCCCGGCTCCAGGCCTGGCAGAACAAACAGCTTGTGATCGTCGTGTACGAGCAGGGCAGCGTGGTCGGCCTCGCCAATGACCCGGCCCCCTTCCACTTCCGATACGACGAGGTGAGCAGCTTTACCCAGGACGTGGTGAAGCGATACGTCAACCAGAGCTACCGAGGCATATCCACCACCTGTTGGATCGGCCTCAATGATGGCCGCAGTCACCGGTTCCAGGGCCAGTCCACTCGGACGGAGCGCAATGTCGTCGACGATTTCCGCCAGCTTGTCGACCCGAGGATCGCCGCAGCCCAATTCCCCGGAATGCTGGCGATGATGCGCCAAGGACAGGCTGTGGCCTTCGGCGCCTATGTCCTGGAGCCGGGTGCGCTCACCACCGGGACCGGCCGCAAGCACAAGCGGCTGCCCTGGGCCCAGGTCGAACAAGTCACCTTGGAGCGCGGCCTCGTCAAGGTGACCGAGCGGGGGCGACGCCGCGCCTGGGCCACCGCGAGCACCTCTGCCGTCCCCAACCTCACCGCGTTCTTCAACCTGGTGCGCGAAGCGCAGGCAGGTCGCTGAACGCCCCCTGGTCCGAGCGGTGGTGACGGGCCGGCTGGAGTTTCGTCGTCCATCGGCACCGCCACCCCGGGCACCGGCTGCAGCACCCAGGCCGCCGGGCGGATCCACTGCACCGCGGCCGCGGGCCCAACGCCTGAGGTTCCGGAGGAAGTAATGCCAGGTGGGTAGTCAGTACTCGAAGCGGAATTCGGAGGAGTTCAAGCGGGACGCGATCGCGTTGGCCCACTCCTCCAACAAGACGATCAAGGAGGTCGCGCGGGACGGGGCTTGCCCCTGGATCTTGGACACCCGAGACACTTGGATCTTGAGTCCAGGAGAACGGATGTCCCGTGGTCATGAAGCACCATCCGCCGAAGTTCAAGGCGGACGCGGTCGCGTTGTACGAGTCGCGGCCGGCAGCGACGATCAGGTCGGCCGCCGCTGATCTGAGGGTGACCCCGGAGACGTTGCGGAACTGGGTCCGGGCGGCCGGAGCGAGTCGGCCATGGGGACGCCGGGCGGAGGCGTCCGCCGAGCCGCCCACGGCACTGGAGGCGGAGAACGCGGCCCTGCGCAGGAAGGTCCGTGAGCTGGAGGAGGAACGCGAGAACATCAAGTCAGGCAGTAGTTAATTGACGGCTCCTGAACCGCTTCCAGTTCGTCGCCGACCATCAGCGCCGTTACGGCGTGAAGCGGCTGTGCGCCATCCTGGGCATCGCCCGCTCCAGCTTCTACCACTGGCGCCGCACCGCCGCAGACCGGGCCGCCCGGCAGGCGGCCGACGCCCGGCTGGCCGCCCGGATACGGGCCGTGCACCACGAGTCGGACGGCACCTACGGGGTCCCCAGGATCACCGCCGAGCTCCGCGACGGCGGCGAGCGGGTCAACCACAAGCGGATCGCGCGCGTGATGCGGAGCATCGGCCTGGCGGGCGTGCGGCTGCGTCGCAGGCACCGCACCACGATCCCGGACCCGGCCGCGACGAAGGCCCCGGATCTGATCGGCCGCGACTTCACCGCGAGTGAACCGAACACGAAGTACGTCGGCGACATCACCTACCTCCCTATGGACGGCGGGAAGTTCCTCTCCCTGGCTACCGTCATCGACCTCGCCTCACGCCGCCTCGTCGGCTGGACGATCGCGGATCACATGCGCACCGATCTCGTCATCGCCGCCCTGGCCGCCGCCGAACGCACCCGCGGCAGCCTCGCTGGAGCGGTCATGCACACCGACCACGGCGCCCAGTACACCAGCCGGGCGTTCGCCGACGCCTGCCAGTGCCGGCGTCCGTCAGTCCATGAACGCGATCGGCAGTTCGGCGGACAACGCGCTCGCCGAGTCCTTCAACGCGACGTTCACACGCGAGGCGCTACAGGATCGCAAGCACTGATCCAGCGAGCGCGAAGCCCGCCTCGACGCGTTCCGCTGGCTGCACCGCTACAACACCCGACGCCGTCACTCCCGCCTCGGACACCGCAGCCCGATCACTTACGAGACAGCGTCCGAAACAACATCAACTACGCTGGCGCCAGCCGCATAACCCGTGTCCAGACTTCAGGGCCAAGGCCCGTGCACGCCTGGACCGGGTTCCTGGACACCTTCGTGCACCTGGGCGATGGCAGAACCCGTATGAAGGACCTGACCACCTCGGTCGTCGCCCTGCTCGTGTCGGAGGCGTGCAACATCGGCATGACCCCGGTCATCAACCCGAACCACGAGGCCCTGACCCGCTCCCGGCTGGTCCACGTCGACCAGTACTACCTGCGCGCCGACACCATCGCCGCGGCGAACGCCGCCCTGATCGCCGCTCAGGCCGAGGTGCCCATCGTTCAGCACTGGGGCAAGGGCCTGCTCGCCTCCGTCGACGGCCTGCGCTTCGTCGTCCCTGTCCGCACCGTCAACGCCTCGCCCTCACCCAAGTACTTCGCGAAGAAGATCGGCATCACCTGGCTGAACGCCATCAACGACCAGGTCATCGGGATCGTGCAGATGGTGGTGCCCGGCACCCCGCGCGACTCCCTGTTCATCCTCGACGCCCTGCTGAACCTGGACGGCGGAGTGAAGCCGGAGATGGTCGCCACCGACAACGCCTCCTACTCCGACATGGTCTTCGGCATCTTCAAGCTGCTCGGCCACCGCTTCTCCCCGCGCTTCAAGGACCTCGATGACCAGCGGTTCTGGAAGGCCCAGATGCCCGGCGCCGAGGCGGCGGGCAGGTACGGGCCGCTGGAGGCGATCGCGCGGAACAAGGTGAACGTGAACAAGGTGATCACGCACTGGCGGGACATGTTGCGGGTCGCCGGCTCCCTGGTCACCAACCAGGTCCGCGCCTACGACCTGCTGCAGATGTTCGGCCGCGAGGGGCATCCCACCCCGCTGGGGCAGGCGTTCGCCGAGTACGGACGCATCGCCAAGACCCTGCACCTGCTCGCCGTCGTCGACCCGGTCGACGACACCTACCGCCGCCAGATGCACAAGCAGCTCACCGTCCAGGAATCCCGCCACAAGCTCGCCCGTGACATCTGCCACGATAAGAAGGGCACCATCCACCAGGCATACAGGGACGGGATGGAGGACCAGCTCGGCTCGCTCGGCCTGGTCCTGAACGCCGTGGTGCTGTGGACGACGCGGTACATCGACGCCGCAGTCGCCAGCTGCGCGCCGAAGGCCACGAGATCAAGGACGAGGACGTGACCCGGCTGTCCCCGCTCAAGCACAAGGCCGGCGCGCTGAGCCTCCGTTGCCACTGGAGGGCAGCTGACAGGGCGTCGGGTGCGCTGTCGCGGGAAGCGAGTGCGCTCCGGGTGACCTGCCTGCGAACGTCCGGACGTGTCCGGATCGAGCAGGAATCGAGAAGCGCAGCTCACGGAGTCGCGTCTAGCCTGCTCGCCATGGACATCACCATTCACACGACCTCTCTGCCGCACGACGACCCGGACGCGTCGCTCGCCTTCTACCGCGACGTCCTCGGCTTCGAGGTCCGCAGCGATGTCGGGCAAGGCAGGATGCGCTGGATCACGGTCGGCCCGGCCGGTCAGCCCGGCACGTCGATCCTTCTGGCCCCACCTGCCGCCGATCCCGGCATCACGGAGGATGAGCGCCGCACCATCACCGAGATGATGGCCAAGGGCACCTACGGCTGGATCCTGCTGGCCACCCCGGACCTCGACGCCACGTTCGAGAAGGTACAGGCCGGTGACACCGAGATCGTCCAGGAGCCGACCGAGCAGCCGTACGGCATCCGCGACTGCGCCTTCCGCGACCCCGCGGGCAACCTGGTCCGTATCCAGGAGCTGCGCTGAACCCTGCGGGTATCGGTGCGGCTATGCGGGCCGACATCGCGACCGCCCATAAGGAGCACGGCGGCGCACCAGAGCGGAGGTGCCTGCCCTGCCGGCCGCTCGCCAGGGCCGCGTCCGGAGCCTCGTTGAACCGGCCATGAGCCCGGACTCCGCCCCCCGCTGTCCGGCGGTTGCTCGCCCGGCAGGTCGAGTCCGACGGGCCGGTCCACACCACCGAGCGTCTGGGGTGCGCGCCGAGGCCGGCACCCCAGACGCTCGAAGACGTCGATGGCATTGGAAGATGAACGACAAAGGGGAGGGTTTTCATGTGTAAGCCTGAATGGCGGCGTGCACGCGCCCAGGCGCAGCGCCTGGACGATCTCGCGCGGCTGCGCCGCGTCCGCGACCGAATCGACAGGGAGTACGCGCAGCCGCTGAACGTGGAGGCGCTCGCTCGCGATGCGCACATGTCCGCCGGGCACTTGAGTCGGCAGTTCCGGGCCGCCTACGGTGAGTCGCCGTACGCGTATCTGATGACGCGTCGCATCGAGCGAGCGACGGCGCTGCTGCGGCGGGGCGATCTCAGCGTCACCGAGGTCTGCTACGCGGTCGGCTGCGCGTCGCTGGGCACGTTCACCACCCGCTTCACCGAGCTGGTCGGCGTGCCTCCCGGGGCCTTCCGGCGCCAGGCGGCAGATGCTGCGTCCGACTCTGCCGATGCCGCGGATGCGGCCCGTGACGCGGGCTCGGCGATCACGGTGGAGGGGATGCCCGCGTGCGTGGCCAAGCAAGTGGCGAGACCGGTCAGGAATCGAGAAGCCCAGACCACCGCCCAGCCCCTAGCGTGATGGACATGGCAACCACCACTTCCACCACAGCCCACACGATCCTCGCGTCCGTCACCCTTGAGGTAGCCGACCCCGAGGCCGCCCGCCGCTTCTACGGCGCCTTCGGCGTGGACACGTACATACGCCTGCGGGCGTCCGAGGCGCACTCGACTGGATTTCGCGGCTTCACCCTGGCGCTCACGGTGTCCGGGCCGGCCACCGTCGACGGCTTCGTCGCCGCCGCCGTGGACGCCGGTGCCGCCGTGCTGAAGCCCGCCACGAAGTCGCTGTGGGGTTACGGCGGCGTCGTCCAGGCCCCGGACGGGACGATCTGGAAGATCGCGACCTCGGCGAAGAAGGACACCGGCCCCGCCACCCGCGAGATCGACGAGGTCGTCCTGCTGCTCGGTGTCGAGGACGTGAAGGCTACCAAGCAGTTCTACATAGGCCGGGGCCTGACCGTGGCCAAGAGCTTTGGCGGCAAGTACGCCGAGTTCGCCCCCGGTCAGTCCAGCCCCGTCAAGCTGGCGCTGTACAAGCGCCGCGCGCTGGCCAAGGACCTCGGCGTCCCCGCCGACGGCACCGGCTCGCACCACATCGTCCTCGGCAGCACCGGCGACGCCTTCACCGACCCGGACGGCTTCGTCTGGGAGGCCGCCGCGCCGCCCGCTCCCACACCGTCCTGACTTCCGATTCTGTACTTCCGCACCGCCGTGTCTCACCTTGTACGAGAGGAAATCTGCTATGCCGTCCACGAAGTCGCCCGCCGAGAACTCCGGCACGACCGCCGAGAAGTACGACGGATTCACCGCCGAGGAGCGGGCCGCGATGAAGGAGCACGCACGCGAGCAGAAGAAGACGGCGGCGCGGCGTGGTTCGTCCCGGGCGGAGAAGGAGGCGGCAGCGGAGCAGGACGTACTCGCGAAGATCGCCGAGATGCCGGAAGCGGACCGGGTCCTCGCCGAGCGGATCCACGAGATCGTCAAGACCGCCGCTCCCGACCTCGCGCCCAAGCTCTGGTACGGAATGCCCGCGTACGCCAGGGACGGCAAGGTCGTCTGCCACTTCCAGAGCGCGGAGAAGTTCAAGTCGCGGTACGCCACGCTCGGCTTCAGCGACCAGGCGGCACTCGACGAGGGCGCGATGTGGCCGACCGCCTACGCCCTGAAAGAGCTGACCGCGGCCGACGAACAGCTCATCAGCGCCCTCGTGAAGAAGGCTGTGGGCTGAGGCGTTAGGGGGCGGGACCGACGGCGAAAGTGACCGAGCCGTTGGGGACCAGCGGGCCAAGGGCGACTGCTACCTGCGGGGGCTGATGACGGACGGTCGCCGCAAGTCGATCCAGGCCATGGCCGCTCGCCTGCCGGACGGCAACGAGCAGAACCTGCAGCAGTTCGTGAACCAGTCCACATGGGATCCGGTGCCGGTGCGCCGGCGGATCGCCGAGCGGATGGTGCCGCAGATCGGCCCAAACGCCTGGGCGGTCGATGACGTGTCGTTCCCCAAGGACGGAAGGATGTCGGTCGGCGTCGCCCACCAGTACTGCGGTGCGCTGGGCAAGCAGGC
>NZ_JARAXF010000053.1:0-40834 GCF_033793745.1 Streptomyces sp. ME19-01-6
ACGACAACCGCACACGCGACCGCCCCTTCCTCAGCGGCCATCCACCCCGGTGACCCATGGGACGGATGTTCGCTTTCCTGTCTGCCCGGTGGCCGTGCGAGCGCGCCGCGCCCGTGGAAAAGCGGATACGGCGACGCTCCGCATCGCCAGGACGGGAGGCGATTCCTCCCCGGCGTGAACGCCGGGGCATCCTCGCCAGAACCAGGTGAACACTGTCGCGTAGCGCGCAGGGTTTGATCGCGAGCTACACAAAGAGCTTGCCCGGGTTCAGCAGGCCCAGCGGGTCGAAGACCTGCTTGATGCCCTGCTGCAACTCCACCCCCACCGGGCCGAGTTCCCGTGCCAGCCACTCGCGCTTGAGCACCCCCACCCCGTGCTCCCCCGTGATCGTGCCGCCCAGCTCGAGGCCCAGCGACATGATCTCGTCGAAGGACCCCCGCGCGCGCCGCGACTCGTCCGGGTCCGAGGCGTCGAAGCAGACGGTCGGGTGAGTGTTGCCGTCGCCGGCGTGGGCGACGACGCCGATGGTCAGGCCGTACTTCTCGGCGATCGCGGCGGTCCCGTCGATCATCGCGGCGAGCTGCGAGCGCGGGACGCAGACGTCGTCGATCATGGTGACGCCCTTGACCGCCTCCAGGGCCGGGAGGGTCAGCCGGCGGGCCTGCAGCAGCAGGTCGGACTCGGCGGCGTCCTCGGCGGGGACGACCTCGGCGGCACCCGCGGCGGTGCACAGCTCGCCGACGGCGGCGAGGTCGGCGGCGGGGTCCGGGGTGTCGAAGGCGGCCAGGAGCAGGGCCTCGGTGGAGTCCGGGAGGCCCATGTTCGCATGCGCGTTGACCGCGCGGACGCTGGTGCGGTCCATGAGTTCGAGCAGCGAGGGGGTGTGTCCGCGCTCCATGATCTGGCAGATGGCGTCGCTGGCGGCCGCGGTGGAGGGGAACTCGGCGGCGAGGACCAACTGCTGGGGCGGGGCGGGCTTGAGGGCCAGCACGGCGCGGACGACGATGCCGAGGCTGCCTTCGGAGCCGACGAACAGCCGGGTCATGTCATAGCCCGCGACGCCCTTGGCGGTGCGGCGGCCGGTCTTCAGCAGACGGCCGTCGGCCAGGACGACGTCCAGGCCCAGTACGTATTCGGCGGTGACGCCGTACTTCACACAGCACAGCCCGCCCGAGGCCGTGCCGATATTGCCGCCGATGGTGCACTGCTCCCAGCTGGAGGGGTCCGGCGGGTAGTAGAGGCCACGCTCCATGACGGCGCGCGACAGGACGGCGTTGACCACGCCCGGCTCGACGACCGCGATCCGGTCCACCGGGTTGATCTCCAGGATCCGGTCCATCTTGATCAGGGAGAGGACGATACAGCCGTCGGAGGCGTTGGCGGCCCCCGACAGGCCCGTACGAGCCCCCTGCGGGACGACCGGGACGCGGAGCGCGGTCGCGGTGCGCATCACGTGCCGCACCTGCTCGACGCTGCGCGGGAGGACGACGACGGCCGGGGTGCCCGCCTCGCAGAAGCTCGCCATGTCGTTGGCGTACGAGCTCATGACGTCGCGGTCGGTCACGACGGCCTCGGAGGGGAGGCCCTCCCGCAGCATTTCGATCAGGTCAGCCATGGCTCCAGATTCGCACCCGTCCGCCCAGGAGGGAAGATCGACGCGGCGGCGGGTGGTCCGGGAGCGGGTGCCTGCCTCGGCGCCCGAGCTAAGGCTGTTCCTGAGCCGTCAGGGCCGGCAGCTCGCGCGCGCCGCCCTCGGCGGCCGGCGCCTCGTCCTCGGCCGCGTCGGGCGCGGGGACGGCGAGCACTCCCAACGCGCCCGAGGCAGCGGCCTTCCGTCCCCCGAGGACGAATTTATTCCTGGTCAGCCGCCCTTTGGCGTACATCTCCTGCACGTCTTGCGCCATTCGAACCTCGACAACTCCCCATACACCACGCGGCGTTGTAATGGATAGCAACGCGCCGAGTGTAGACGGTCCGAAGTTCGTAACAGCTTTAGTTCGTATTTTCATGCAAGGAGCGAGGGGACATAGCGGGTCAGAGGTTGCCGCGCTTGGCCTGCTCGCGCTCGATCGCCTCGAACAGCGCCTTGAAGTTGCCCTTCCCGAAACCCATCGAGCCGTGCCGCTCGATCAGTTCGAAGAAGACGGTCGGCCGGTCCTGCACCGGCTTGGTGAAGATCTGCAGCAGATAGCCGTCCTCGTCACGGTCGGCGAGGATCTTCAGCTCGCGCAGCGTCTCCAGGGGCACCCGGGTCTCACCGACCCACTCGCCGAGCGTGTCGTAGTACGACTCCGGGGCGTCCAGGAACTGGACGCCGGCCGCCCGCATGGCCCGTACGGTCGCGACGATGTCGTTCGTGGCAAGCGCGATGTGCTGGACGCCGGGGCCGCCGTAGAACTCCAGATACTCGTCGATCTGGGACTTCTTCTTACCGGCGGCGGGCTCGTTGAGCGGGAACTTCACCTTGCGCGTGCCGTCCGCGACGACCTTCGACATCAGCGCGGAGTACTCGGTGGCGATGTCGTCGCCCACGAACTCCTTCATGTTGGTGAAGCCCATGACGTCGTTGTAGAAGGCCACCCACTCGTTCATCCGGCCCAGCTCGACATTGCCGACGCAGTGGTCGATGGCCTGGAAATTGCGGCGGGCGGGCGGCTCGACCAGCGGGTCGGCGGGGGCGAAGCCGGGGAGGTAGGGGCCGGTGTAGCCGGAGCGGTCGACGAGGGTGTGGCGGGTGTCGCCGTACGTGGCGATGGAGGCGAGCACCACCGTGCCGTACTCGTCCTTGACCTCGTGCGGCTCCTCGATGCCGGAGGCGCCGTGGGCGGTGGCGTACGCGTACGCGGCGCGCGCGTCCGGCACCTCGACGGCCAGGTCGATGACGCCGTCGCCATGGGCCGCGACATGGTCGGCGAGGAAGGTGCCCCACGCGGTGGTGGGCTTGATGACGGAGGTGAACACAAAGCGGGCGCCGCCGGAGACGAGGACATAGCTCGCGGTCTCCCGGCTGCCGTTCTCGGGCCCCGCGTAGGCGACGAGCCTCATGCCGAACGCGGTGGAGTAGTAGTGCGCGGCCTGCTTTGCATTGCCGACGGCGAAGACGACCGCGTCCATCCCCTTCACCGGGAAGGGGTCCGCCCGACGCTCGCCTTCTCCCGTCGCCTCTCCCGTCACGGCCAGGATGTGATCCAGGATCTCAGTCATATCCTCACCGTGAACCCATGGCTCAGGATGCGCAACAGTTCGCCGATTCGCTGGTCAATCTGTGTAGCTGGTTCGGCGATGTGCCGGGCATTCTGTACACAGTGACCACTCACAGGGAGACAGCAGGAGGACCGCCGTGGGAATCGACCGGCTCGACGCCCGACTGATCGCACTGCTCGCCGAGGAGCCCCGGATCGGCGTGCTGGAGGCGTCCCGCCGGCTCGGTGTCGCGCGCGGCACGGCTCAGGCGCGGCTGGACCGGCTGCTGGCCCAGGGCGTGATCCGGGGCTTCGGACCCGAGGTGGACCCGGCGGCCATCGGCTATCCGGTCACCGCGTTCGCGACCCTGGAGATCAAGCAGGGCCAGGGCCCGGACGTACGGAGCCACCTGGCGAGCGTCCCGGAGATGCTCGAACTGCACACCACCACCGGCCACGGCGACATGCTCTGCCGCCTGGTCGCCCGCTCCAACGCCGATCTGCAGCGGGTGATCGACCGGGTGGTGGGGTTTGAGGGCATTGTGCGGGCCTCGACGACGATCGTGATGGAGAACGCGGTGCCGCTGCGGATGATCCCGCTGGTCAAGCAGGCGGCAGAGGATTGACCGGGGCGCACTCGACTTCCAAAGACTCCGTTGCAAAGATTTCCACGCAAAAAGACCCTTGCAACGGAATCTTTGCATGCTTACGCTGCCGGCCATGGCCGAGAACGAGAAGCCGACACCCGACGACATACGGGTCCTCGATGCCCGCTCCCTGCGCGGGCTCGCGCACCCCCTGCGGATGCGTCTGCTCGACGCGTTGCGCGAGTACGGCCCTGCCACCGCCTCCCAACTCGCCGACCGCCTCGGCGAGTCGAGCGGGGCCACCAGCTATCACCTCCGGCAGCTGGCCAGGTACGGCTTCGTCGTGGAGGACCCGGAGCGCGGCAAGGGACGCGAGCGGTGGTGGAAGAGCGCACAGCGCGGCATCCGCATGGGCGTCAACGAGCTGCTGCACAACGCCGACCCGTCCGTGCGCGGTGCGATGAGCACCATGCTGTACGAACTCGCCACCACCCACGGCGAGGAGATGTCCACTTGGCTCGGCACCTGGCGCGAGTGGCCCGAGGAGTGGCGCCGCGCCTGGGACATCAGCGACTGGAGCACCCGCCTCACCCCCGAACTCGCCGCGGAGATGCGCGACAAGGTGTACGAGGTGATCCAGAGCTACCGCGAGAAGGAAGTGGGCCAGGACGTCGAGAACTCGGCCCGCTTCCGCGTCCATCTGCACGCTTTCCCGCGCGACGACGACTGACCGACCTTGGGGGGAACGACCATGTACGGCGACGACATCCATCTGCGGCTGCACCGCATCCGGGCCGAGCGGCTGCGCCGCGAGGCGCTGCGCGCCCGCTCACCGCGCCGACCGCGCCCAGCCCGCCGCCGGCTGCGGACCCGTCTGGGCTGGACGCTGGTCGAGGTGGGCCTGCGCCTCACGACGCCTCGGCCGGCGGCGTCGGGGCCGGGGCCGGGGACACGGCCGGGCCTGGCGGCCCGGCTGTGACCGTCCCTGCCGGGCCGGCCTGGACAGTCGGCCCCGACCTGTGAATGACCGCTCGGCGGCCGCTCAGCCACCTCTCAGCAGTGCGGCACCGTGCCGCCCGACTTCAGCGCCACCAGCGAGTTCACCGCGCCCTTCAGCGTGGTGACCGGGATCAGCCGCAGCCCGTTGGGGAGCTCGGCCTTGGCGTCCGAGCACTCCGCCTTCGGGACCAGGAAGACCGTCGCCCCGTCCCGCTTGGCGGCCTGTGCCTTGAGCGGGACCCCGCCCACCGCGCCGACCTTGCCGTCCGCCGTGATCGTGCCGGTGCCCGCGATCGTACGGCCGCCGGTCAGGTCGCCGCCGCGGCCGTCCCCGTCGAGCTTGTTCACGATCCCGAGCGAGAGGAACAGCCCGGCACTCGGTCCGCCCACGTCCGCGAGGCGCAGTCGCACCTTGACGTCTTTGGAAGAGAGATGGAGATAGCCGAGCGCGGCGCTGGTGGCCTCGTCCTGGGAGTCCCGCATCTCCTTGACGTTGTGCGCCTCGATCTCCTTGGTCGAGTTGCCGACGGGGTAGACGGAGTCGCGCGGCATCACGGCGCGGTGGGTGTTGAACCAGCCGCTGATGACGTCCTTCAGCCGGACCGTGACGTCCGGCCCGGTCGCCACGATCGTCGTCATCCGCAGCTGCCCGGTGGTCTTGCGGGACTTCGCCTCCGAGATCTTGATCACCGGCTCGCCGTGGTCCGAACCGAGGACATTCACGGTCGAGCCGGGATAGGCCACCGAGTAGGGCAGCGGCGCGAAGGCGGCGACCGCGAGGAGGGCGAGGACGGGCGCGGAGCAGATCGCGAGGATCCGGGCGCGCGGGGAGACGGCAGGCATGGTGTGAATCTAGTTGACCGCCGGCACACGAGGCGCGCCACCCCGGCCGCGGTGACCGTCGGCGCGGGCTGTCGGCGCCAGGCGTCCGCGCGGGCTGTCGGCGCTTGGGGGTGGCGCAAGCCGACGGCGCGGAGGGACGGCGCCAGGCGTCGGGGCAGCCGTCAGCGCAGGGCGTCCGCGACCTCGCGTGCCGCGTCCACCACACGCGGACCCACCCGTTCCGGCACCGCGTCGCAGAGCATCACCACGCCCACGCTGCCCTCGATCCCGGTCACCCCGACCAGGGGCGCGGCCGCGCCGCTCGCGCCCGCTTCCAGTTCGCCGTGGGTGAGGACATAGCCGGGGTCGTCGCCCCGGCCCGAGCGGGCGGCCAGTATGGCCCGCCCGGCGGCGCCGCGGTCCAGGGAGTGCCGGAAGCCGGCCCGGTAGGCGACGTGGTAGTCGGTCCAGGTCGGCTCGACGACCGCGACCGCCAGCGCCTCCGTGCCGTCGACCAGGGTGAGGTGCGCGGTGGCGCCGATGTCGTCGGCGAGGGAGCGCAGGGCGGGCAGCGCCGCCTCGCGCAGCAGCGGATGGACCTGGCGGCCGAGCTGCAGCACGCCGAGCCCGACCCGCGCGCGGCCGCCGATGTCGCGGCGTACGAGCGAGTGCTGCTCGAGCGTGGCCAGCAGGCGGTACACGACGGTGCGGTTGACTCCGAGCTTGGTGGACAGCTCGGTCACGGTCAGCCCGTGGTCGGTGCCGGCGAGCAGTTTGAGGACGCGCAGTCCCCGGTCGAGCGTCTGGGAGGTCTCCGCGGTCACGACGCCCCCTCCTCCGTATGAGTGGCGGCTCTACGCGGAGGGCGCCGCCGGTCCCGACGACGGCGCGCCAGAGGCCGCCGGTCATGGTCGCATGCACCGGCCGCGCTCCGCGGCGGCGCTGCCACGGGGCGTGTGCGTTGGCCGGAACGCTAGCGAGCCGGTCCGCTGAGCGGAAGAGTTTGTCCAGAATCCGAGCGGAGCCGCCCCACGCGGTGCCGCGCACACACCAGAATGATAGGCATTTGCCCCGATTCCACAGGCAGGCAATAGCCAGGGGGGCGCGGATCACGACGGGCTCATATACAAGGCGGAAGGGCTTACGGGAAGCCCTTCCGCGGACGTACGGCGTTGACGCGTACGGCCTCGACGGGGCCGGGGCCGGAGGTCACCGCCCCGCGACCGCCGCCGCCCCGCCGCTGTCACCTCATCCGCGTGGCCCACTCCCGGACCTTCTTGATCCGCTCCCGGAGCTGCCCCGCCGTCGCCTCCGCGCTCGGCGGCCCGCCGCACACCCGGCGCAGCTCGGTGTGGATCACCCCGTGGGGCTTGCCGCTCTGGTGGACGTACGCCCCGACCAAGGAGTTGAGCTCCTTGCGCAGCTCGAGCAGCTCCTTGTGGGTGACCACCGGCCGCCGCTCCGCCGGGAGTTCCAGCAGGTCGGCCTCGGTGTCCGGCTTCTTGCGGCTGTGCGCGATCTGCCGCGCCTGCCGCCGCTGGAGCAGCAGCTGCACCTGGTCGGGTTCCAGGAGCCCCGGGATGCCGAGGTAGTCCTGTTCCTCCTCGCTCCCCGGGTGCGCCTGCATGCCGAATTCGGCGCCGTCGTAGAGCACCCGGTCGAAGACCGCGTCCGACTCCAGCGCCTCGAAGGGCAGCATGTCCTGCTCCCCGGTGTCCTCGTCCTGCTGCTTCTCCGCTTCCTCGAGGAGCTTCTCCTCCTCGGCGTACGGGTCCTCCTCCTCGCCCTCCTTCTTGGGCTTGTCGAGGACGTGGTCGCGCTCGACCTCCATCTCGTTCGCGAAGCCGAGCAGCATGGGGATGGTGGGCAGGAAGACGGAGGCGGTCTCGCCGCGCCGCCGGGACCGCACGAAACGGCCGACCGCCTGCGCGAAGAACAGGGGGGTGGAGATCGTGGTCGCGTAGACGCCGACGGCCAGGCGCGGCACGTCCACGCCCTCCGACACCATGCGCACCGCGACCATCCACCGGTCCTCGGAGTGGCTGAAGTCCTCGATGCGCTGCGAGGCCCCGGAGTCGTCCGACAGCACGACGGTGGCCTTGCTGCCGGTGATCTCGCGGATCAGCTTGGCGTACGCGCGCGCCGAGTCCTGGTCGGTCGCGATGACGAGCGCGCCCGCGTCGGGAATGGACTTGCGGACCTCGGTGAGCCGCTGGTCGGCGGCGCGCAGCACGTTCGGCATCCAGTCACCGCGCGGGTCGAGCGCGGTGCGCCAGGCCTGCGAGACGGCGTCCTTGGTCATCGGCTCGCCCAGCCGGGCTTCGAGCTCGTCGCCGGCCTTGGTCCGCCAGCGCATGTTGCCGCTGTAGGAGAGGAAGATGACCGGCCGGACAACGCCGTCGTTCAGGGCGCTGCCGTAGCCGTACGTGTAGTCGGCGGCCGACCGGCGGATGCCGTCGTTCCCCTCTTCGTAGGCGACGAAGGGGATGGGGTTGGTGTCGGACCGGAAGGGGGTGCCGGTCAGCGCGAGCCGGCGGGTCGCCGGCTCGAACGCCTCCAGGCACGCCTCGCCCCAGGACTTGGAGTCGCCGGCATGGTGGATCTCGTCGAGGATGACCAGCGTCTTGCGCTGCTCGCAGCGGTTGCGGTGCAGCATCGGCCGCACGCCGACGCCCGCGTAGGTGACGGCGACGCCGTGGTACTCCCGCCCGAGGGGCCCGGCGCTGTACTCGGGGTCCAGCTTGATCCCTATCCGGGCCGCGGCCTCCGCCCACTGCTTCTTCAGGTGCTCGGTCGGCGCGACGACCGTGACCTGCTGCACGACGTGATGGTGCAGCAGCCAGGAGGCGAGCGTCAGCGCGAAGGTGGTCTTGCCGGCGCCGGGCGTGGCGACGGCGAGGAAGTCGCGGGGCTGCTCCTGTACGTACTTCTCCATCGCGCCCTGCTGCCAGGCGCGCAGCTTGCTCGCGGTACCCCAGGGGGCCCGGCCGGGGAAGGCGGGCGAGAGGTGATGGCTGGTGGTGGAGGAGGCGGTAGTAGTCACGGTCTCCGTCGGGCTGGGTCGGCGGGGGGTTCGAGGACCGCGTCAGCCTACCGGTGTCGTCCTTCACGCTTGAGGGCTACGCCCCGGGTCCACCCGGAGGTGGGATTCAGCTCACACTGGGCCCCTCGAACCGGGACAGCGCCTCCGCGATCTTCGGCACGTCCAGCTCGCCCTGGCAGACGGCGAGTACGAATCTCTCCGCCTCGTCCACGTCGAAGTCCGCGCTCAGCGGGTGCCCGTTGACGTGGAGGAAGACCCAGGTCGCGTACCAGGAGAGGCGCTTGTTGCCGTCCACGAGGGCGTGGTTGCGGGCCAGCGACTCCATCAGCGCCGCCGCCTTCTGCCAGACGTCCGGGTAGGCGTCCTGTCCAAAGACGCTCGCCTGCGGCCGGGCCAGGGCCGACTCCAGCAGGCCGTAGTCGCGCACTTCGCTCTCCCCGAGCCGCTCCGCGAGGTTCAGCAGCTCGGGCAGCGTGAGGTAGTGCATCAGGCGAGCCTGCGGTTCAGCTCTTCGCTCACCTTGAGCACGTGGGCCGCGGCCTCGTTGAACAGCCGGGAGTGTTCGTTGATCGCCGCGATGACGGCGTCGTGGGCGAAGGACTGCATGCTCCGCCCCTCCTGCTCGGCACGGCGCCGCAGTGCGTCCAGCTCTTCGTCGGTGAATCTCACATTCAAAGCACCCATGAACGCATGGTACCGGGTGGTACCACTCGGTACTAAGGCTTTCCGGTGGCAGGCCGCAGCCGCGTCGTCACCCCCACCCCCACCAGCGCCACCGCCGCCATCGCCACATACACCGCCGCGAACGCCCCCGCGTGCCCCGTCCCCGCCGCGGCCCCCGCCGCCCCCGCGTGGTCCGCCGCCGCGACCGACCCACCCCCGAAGCCGACGAACAGCACCCCGCTCAGCCCCACCAGCGTGATGTTGCCGAGCGCGTCGGAGACCTGGAGGGAGGCGGCGTTGCTGCCCGCTTCCTTGGGGGCGGAGAGCTTGAGGAGCAGCACGCTGGCGCTGGAGATGACCAGCCCCATCCCGTAGCCGCCGATCACCCACGCCACGGCGACCACCCACGCCGGGACCGACTCGACGAGCGCCAGCGGCACCAGGCCGATGGCCACCGCCATCAGCAGCATGCCCGCCGTCATCAGCCGCTCGCGGTAGGGCTCCAGGCGCGGGCGGCTCTGGGTGTACGAGCCGAGCGCCCAGGTCAGCCCGCCGCCGGTGAGCGAGAGCCCGGCCTGGGTCGCGGACAGGCCGCGCTCGGTGACGAGCATCAGCGGTACGAAGCTCTCCGCACCGAGGAAGGCACCCGCCGCGATGCCGCGCAGCAGCACCACGGACGGCAGCCCGCGGGCGGCCCGGAAGGTGCCCGAGGGCAGCAGCCGCAGGACGCACGGGACGAGCAGCGCGAGGCCCGCCGCGGCGGGGATCAGGGACACCCAGGCCAGGTCCTGGCCCGCGTACTGCAGCAGGCCCGCGCCGGACGCGACCGCGAGCGCGAGGAGGATGCGGCGGCGGTTCATGGCCGGGGAGGGCTCGCCCCGGTCCACCTTGCGCAGGGCCGGGAGCATCACCGCGAGCGGCAGCAGTATCAGCACCGGGATGGACAGGAAGACCCAGCGCCACCCGGCCCGCTCGGTGACCGTCCCGGCGACCAGCGGCCCGACGATCACCGGCAGCACCCAGGCGGCGGAGAAGGACGCCAGCACGGCGGGCTGCAGCCGCTGCGGATAGGCGTGGCCGACCAGGACGTACAGCGCGACGATCACCAGCCCGCCGCCGATCCCCTGCACTGCGCGCCCGCCCACGAACGTCCACATGTCCTGCGCCGAGCCGGAGACCACCAGCCCGGCCCCGAAGGCCGCGATCCCGGCGAAAAGCGGCACGAGCGGCCCCCGGCGGTCGCACCACTCGCCCGACAGCGCCATCGCGAACAGGCTCGCGGTGAAGTACGCGGAGAAGGCGTACGCGTACAGCTCGACCCCGTCGAGGGCGCGTGCCGCGACCGGCATGGCCGTGTTGACCGCGCTCGCCTCGAAGGCGATGAGGGAGACGACGGACACGATGCCGAGGGTGAGGGCGCGGTAGCGCCGCCCGAGTACGGAGCCGCCGTCGGCTTCGGCGTCGGCTTCGGCGTCGGCTTTGGCGTTGGCTTCGGCTTCGGGGTTGGCTCCGGATGGCGCGGGGGGACTGTGCGCGACGTCGGTGTCGCGCGGGTCGATGGCGGTCATTACGCCAGCGTAAGAGGCGTTTCCGGGGACGACACCTGGCGCGGGACGGAGATCCCTTCAGCCCTCTGCCCTAGGCCCGACGCCCCCGCGATCAGCGTCACAGGTTGGAAACCGGTCTCCCAGTATTCGGTAAGCAACAAGCAAATCGTCATGCTCACGCCCCTAAGCTTTCGGCCAGGCCGACATACCGCATGACGAGCGACGTACGGCCTTACTCTCACCACATGCCTGGTCACAGATGCCCAGGCCCGCACATCGGGGGAAGCGTGTCCATCAAGCGTCCATTTTTCGCCACCGTCGTACTCGTCTCCGCGGCACTCGCCCTCACCGCCTGCGGCCCCAAGGACAGCGGCTCCAAACGCAGCTCGAGCTCCTCGGGGAGCCACAGCGCGAAGAAGGTCAGCAAGAAGAGCAAGAAGAAGACCAAGACGACCAACGGCGACTGCCCCACGATCGCCACGGGTCACAAGATCATCTGGGTCAACAACGTCGAGGGCGCGATGAACAACATCATCGCCAAGGGCGCCAAGATGCACTGCGACCCGAAGTCGCACGCCGGCGCGTCCTACCAGCCGGTCGGGCAGCTGAACACCTACTCCGTCGCCTCGGGCGACGCCAAGGTGACGATCATCAGCAAGAAGGCCTCCACGCAGAAGACCCTCACCGCCCAGTACGGCGGCATCGCGCACGTCAAGACATGTGCCGACCCGAACGGCAAGAGCTACGACGGCGGGCAGACGAAGGCGGACACCAGCGACTGCTGGGGCCTGAACTTCTACGACGTCGCGGTCGACTCCAACAACAAGATCACGCAGATGACCGAGATCTACTCGTCGTGACGGTCGTGTCCTCGGGACACCCGTGGGGCCCGGCTGCCGCGCCGGGCCCCACGCCGTCGAGGCACCGGTCGGCTACGCCGTGAGCAGCACACCGCTGTAGCCGACACCCGCGACCACCACCCACGCGCACAGCCCGAGCGCCGCCACGCGCCCGCCCGTACGGGCCAGCGAGGGCAGGTGCACCGCGCTGCCGAGGCCGAAGAGGGCGGCAGCGAGCAGCAGTTCCTGGGCGGTCGCGGCGGTGTCGAGCGCGGCGGACGGCAGCCGGTCCGTAGTGCGCAGGGCGACCATGGCCAGGAAGCCGAGGACGAACAGCGGCACGAGGGGCGGCCGCCGCGCGCGGGCGGTGCGCCCGGCCTCCTCGCCGAGCCGGGCCTGCGAGGTCTGCTCGGCCTGCTGGGCCTCCCGCGCCCGCCGGGCCCGTACGGAGACGGCGACCGCCGCGACGAGCGGTGCCAGCAGCGCCACCCGCATCAGCTTCACGAGCACCGCCTCGCCGAGCGCCGACGGCCCGGCCGTCTGCGCGGCCGCCACGACCTGCCCCACGTCGTGCACGCTCGCCCCGACCCACCGGCCGAACTGCGCGTCGCTCAGCCCCAGCGGGTGCTGGAGCAGCGGCAGTACGGCGACGGCGAGCGTCCCGCACAGCGTCACCAGCGCCACGGACGTCGCGACGTCGCGTTCGTCGCTGTCCGACACCTCGCTGACCGCGCCGATCGCGGACGCGCCGCAGATCGCGTAGCCGGTGGCGACCAACAACGGAAGGCTGTTGTCGATATGCGGCTCCGCCGCGTGGCCACGGAGGCCCATCCGGCGGCCGAGCCACCACGTGCCGAAGAACGTGGCCGTGACCACGCCGCACACCATCGCCACGCTCGCCCAGCCGAGGCCCAGCACATCGTCCAGGCTGAGCTTGAGCCCGAGCAGCACCACCCCGAGGCGCATCAGCCGCTTCCCGGCGAACGACAGCCCGGCCCGGCCGCCGCCCCGCACGACCCCGCGCGTGCCCGGCAGATGCGCGGCGAGGATGCCCAGCACGACGGCCACGGTCAGCATCGGCACCCCGCCCAGCGCCAGGTGCACACCCCAGGCGACCGCCACCCCGAGCCCCCCGAGCGCAAACCCGGGCGCGAGGGCGGCGAGCCGCGCCACGCGGCCGGGCGGCGGGGGCGCGGACGCGGGAGGTGCGAGAGCCGAAACCCCCGCCGCCGGGCGCGCCATCCCCGCCCGACCGGGCGCCTCTGGCGCCCGCGCCGGGTCGGGGGCGCCGTCGGCCGGGGCGCCGTCGGCCCCGCTGGTGCCGCCGCGCGCGTCCGTCAGCGCCATGGCCCGGCCCACCCGTGCCGAACCCCGGCGCGGTGGCGGCGGCGCGGGCTCACAGCTCCTCGCCGTTCGGGAGGGTGTACACGCGCCGGACGCTGCTGCCCAGCCGCCCGACATCCGCGCCGTACACGTGGAGGGAGACCGCCGTGCCCGCACCCGCGTTCCACACCCTGTGGATATCTCCCGGCGGCGCGAACCCGGCCACCGAGCCGCGCGGGTTGGTCACCTCCGCCACCGCGACCAGGCGTGAGCCGGTTCCGTCGGGGACGAGGTGGTAGCGGCGCTCGCGCTCCTGGCCCTCGTGGACGCCGGCCACGCACCACGAGACGTGGTCGTGGACGGCGGTGTGCTGGCCGGGCAGCCAGACGAGGGCGACGACGGAGAAGCTGCCGTCGGGTTCGGCGTGCAGGAGGTGCTGGCGGTAGCTCGCGGGGTCGCCCTGCCGTTGGGCCGCGGTGAGCAGGTCGGGCGCGCCGAGGTGGGGGACGAGGCGCTCGGCCACCAGATGGGCCGTCAGGTCCGGCGCCAGGCCCCGCCCGACGGCCTCGCGCACCTCGTCGACGAACGCGCTGGCCCGCGGGGTGCGGCACAGGGCAGGCGGCGCGGAGGCGGTCGGAGTGGTCATGGGCGCAGCGTCCTGCCGCCCGAACCATCACGTCCAACGACGGTTTCTTCGCCGACCCCAACCGCTGCTTATGGGTCAGCAGCCGACCCGGTTCGCCGCCACCGCCTTCAGCTCCTCCAGTACCACCTCCGTCGCCGGCACCCGCAGATGCTCCCGCAGCACGTACGCGGAGACATGGCGGCGCGAGGCGGGCTCCAGGGCGCGGCCGGTGACCTTCTGGTGGCAGAGGAAGGACAGGACGAGCCCGGGCATCATCGCGACGCCGAGGCCCGCCGCGACCATGCTCTGGATGACCAGATTGTCGTCCGTCGTGAAGGCGATGTCGGGGGCGAACCCCTCCTCCGCGCACTCGTGCAGGAAGTTGGCACGGCAGCGCAGACAGCCCGCTATCCACCGCTCCCCGCTCAGCTCCGCGAGCTTGACGGCCCGCCGCCGGGCCAGCGGGTGGCCGGTGGGCAGCAGCACCGTCAGCTGGTCTTCGAGCAGAGGGATCTCGACCAGTTCGGCGGGGGCCTGTTCGCGCAGGCCGGGGTAGGTGAAGGCGAGCGTGATGTCGCACTCGCCGCGCACCACCCGCCCGAGCGACTCGGGCGGCTCGCCTTCGAACAGTTCCACCCGCACCCCGGGGTGGGCGGCGGCGAGGCGGGCCATCGCCTCGGGGATGAGGGTGGCGTTGGCGCTGGGGAAGCCGCACAGGCGCACCCGGCCGGCGCGCAGCCGGGTGATGGCGTTGAGCTGCTGCCGGGCGGCGGAGATCGAGTCGAGGATGATGTCGGCGTGGCGGGACAGGGTCTCCCCGGCCTCGGTGAGCCGCATGCCGCGGCCGACGCGGACGAAGAGCGGGCTGCCGACCTCCCGTTCGAGCGCCTTCATCTGCTGCGTGATCGCCGGTTGCGTATAGCCGAGGGCTCGGGCGGCGGCGGAGTACGAGCCGGCGCGGATCACCTCGCGGAACGTCCTGATGTGCCGGGAGTCGAACACCCTCGGAGCATAAGCGCAACTTGGAGTCCGTGGACATCTCCCCTCCCCCGCTTTTGGATCTCCGACCGAGACAACCCTGAAGGCAAGTACGCCTTGACAAATCCAAACTGTCAAGGCGTACTTGCCTCATGACGATTCCCGATCTTGACGATCTCATCGCGGAAGTCGACCGGACGTGCACCACCGCCCACCGCCCCGGCGGACAGGAACAGCCCGACTGGCTGGCCCTTCTGACCACCGCGGCAGGCCTGGCCGGCCGGCTGCAGGCCCTCGCCGACGACCTGGTCGAGGACTACGTCGAGCACTGCCGGATGCACGGCTGCTCATGGACGGACATCGGAACGGCCCTCGGCGTGACCCGGCAGGCGGTGCAGCAGCGCTTCCACGCGCCCCACAAGCGCTACGGCCCCGAGACGATGAGCGAGGAGCTCCGCCAGGCCATGACACACGTCAAGCGGGCCGCGGTGCAGCACCGCAACAACTACATCGGGACCGAGCACCTGCTCTGGGGCCTCACCGCCGAGGACAACAGCGCCACTCGCCTCCTGAGCGCCGCCGGCGCGTCGCCCGAAACCCTGCACAGGACCGTCGGGGACCGGCTGAGCATGGGAGCGTCACAGGCGGCCGAGCGGATCGCCTGGACCCCCTTCTCCCGCAAGGCCATCGCCCTCGCGGAGGAGCGGTCGAAGGAGACGGGCTCGGCCCACATCGACTGCGACCACCTCCTCCTCGGGCTGGCCCGGATCGGCCGCGGAGTGGCCGCCGAGGTGCTCGACGAGGCGGGCCTGAGCGCGGAAACCCTCGACAACGCCACGAAGGACCAACCGATGCCAACGCCATGAGACCCGCGCCGACCGGCCCTGTCCGGCGCCGCGGTCGGCCCGGCGTGACCAGTGCGATCAGGCAAGCTGGACCAATGCCCCACTACACCTCGTACGACGACGTCGAACTCGCCTACCGCGTCCTTGAGGCCCGTACCGGCGACGGAGCCGCCCGGCCGCCGCTCGTCTGCCTGGCCGGCGGGCCGGGGCGGAACGCCGCGTATCTGGGCGACCTCGGCGGGCTCGACGCCGACCGCACCCTGGTCATCCCCGACAGCCGGGGCACCGGCGACTCCCCGCCCGCCGCCGACCCGGTCGGCTACGCCTTCCCCAGGCTCGCCGAGGACCTCGAAGCGCTCCGCGGCCACCTCGGACTCGAACGGTTCGCGCTGCTCGCCCACGACGCGGCCGCCGCGACGGCCCAGGCGTACGCCGCCGCCCACCCCGAGCGGCTGACGCACCTGATCCTGGTCTGCCCCGGGGCGCGGATGCAGGGCGAACTCCCCCAGGACGCCCGCGAGATCTTCGAGGCCCGCGCCACCGAGCCGTGGTGGCCCGACGCCTATGTCGCGGTCCAGATGCTGCCCGACACCACGGACCTGGGCGAGGTGCGCAAGCTGCTGCTCCAGGCCGCCCCCATGGCGTACGGCCGCTGGGACGAGCCCCAGCGCGCGCACGCCGCGAGCGAGGGCGAGCAGCTGGGCCCGGTGCCGCGCGCGGGCTTCTGGCAGGGCGTGGACGAGGCGGCGCGGCGGGCGGTGCTGGTGCGGCTGCGGGAGGTGCGGTGCCCGGTGCTGGTGGTGACCGGGGACCGGGACGCGGTGACCGGCATGCGCGCCGGCGAGCTGGTCGCGGAGTCCTTCCCGGACGGGCGGGTGCGGCCGCTGCACGAGGTGGGGCACTACCCGTGGGTCGACGAGCCGGATCTCTTCCGCCCGGTGGTCGAGGAGTTCCTCACCCACCCTGACAGGCGGTGAGCGACGGTGCCCCCGGCCGGTTCAGGTGACCGAGGGCGTGGCCGGGGCGTCCGTCAGGCTCAGCAGGAGCATGGCGTCGTGGTCCGGGCTGCCGGGCTCGGCCTGGTAGACGATCAGACGGTGTCCTTCGCTGCGGGCCACCTCGTAGGCCTCGTAGCTCAGGTCCATGCGCCCGACCGCCGAGTCCGCGAAGCACTTGCGGCCGTTGGTGCGTGAGCGCACGTCGTAGCGCTGCCAGAGCGCCGCGAACTCCTCGCTCTTGACCGTGAGCTCGCCGATCAGAGCGGTGAGCTCGGGCGCGTCGGGATGGGCACCCGCGACGGACCGCAGATGGGCCACCGTCGCCGCGGCGACCTCGTCCCAGTTGCCGTAGAGGCGGCGCGCCCGCGGGTGGAGGAAGGTGTAACGGACGGTGTTGCGCCGCCGGGCCGGCCACTCCTCGATGCCGGGCAGCAGCCGCATACCAGAGGTGTTGGCGGCCAGCAGGTCGTTCGACCGGCTCAGGAGGTACGCCGGGCAGGGCGCGACGAGGTCCAGCATGCGCAGGACGTCGGGACGGGGCGTGTGTGACGCCGGCGCGGACTCCGGCGGGGCGCCGGAACCGCGGGCCGGGGACGCGGCGCGGGCGACGGCGAACAAGTGCGCCCGCTCGTCGTCGTCAAGGCGCAGGACACCCGCGATGGCCTCCAGGACGGCGGGGCCCGGCCGGTTCTGCTTGCCCTGCTCCAGGCGCCGGTAGTACTCGATGCTCACCCCGGCGAGCATCGCCACCTCCTCCCGGCGCAGGCCCGAGGTGCGGCGCCGTCCCGTCACCGTGGGCAGTCCGGCCTCCTGCGGGGCGACGCGGGCGCGCCGCGAGCGCAGGAACTCTCCCAACCCCATGATGCTTTCCACTTCTTGAGTATGACGTCCGGGTACCGGCCGGTGCGGGGCCCTGCCAGGGCCCCCTTCGGCGGGTCTCCCTCCCCCGGAGGCCCGCGCCGCAGACTTGCTCCGTACCGAGCAAGCGCCGTACCGCCTCAGCGGTACGAAGGGACGGGAGAACCGGAATGGCGAGCGTCGCAATGGTGGGCCTGGGCATCATGGCAGGTCAGGCACTTCGGGCCCGCCGGGTCGGGCACCCGCTTCAAGCTCGTACTCAACGCGCTCCAGGCGATTCACCTGGCCGGCTTCGGCGAGGCCCTGCGGCTCGCGGAGGCCGCCGGGCTCGACACCGCCCAGGTCGGCGCCGCCCTGCTGGACCGCCCCGGCGGTGTCGTCACCGAACTGGCCTGGAGCAGCTACCTCACCCCGCCCGAGCCGATCAACTTCTCGGCGGAGTGGGCACACAAGGACCTGGCGTACGCGTCCCGCATGGCCGACGGGCTTTCCCACCCGGTCCTCGACGGTGTCCTGTCCCTGTTCTCCGCGGCACTCGCCGGAGGCCGCGGCAAGGAGGACTGGAGCACGGTCAATCCGATCCGGCAATCATGAACGCCGTATGTCAGTCGCGTGGCAGCGCCCGCCGGGCCGTTGTGACCCCCGGCGCCGCGCCCCTAACCTCAAGGGCACAAGCACGACATGGCCGTGTGCCCGAGTGGTTGAGGGGCTCGCCTGCAAAGCGAGTTACGTGGGTTCGATTCCCGCCACGGCCTCCATGAACATGAGCACGAGCATGGTGAAGATCGCCGGCGGGGAGATCGTCCTGCGGGACGAGGGCACAAGGACCGACTGGAAGGTCGAGGTCGCGGCCTTCCGGCTGGCGCCGCATCCCGTGACCCACGAGCTGTACCGCTCCGTACGAGGCGAGGCGCCCGCGAGCGGCGCGGCGGGGCCGCGGACGCCGGTGACCGAGGTCTCCTGGAAGGACGCGATCCGGTTCTGCAATCTGCTCTCGGAGGCGAGCGGGCTCACGCCCTGCTACTCACTGGGCAGCGAGGAGGACCCCGACGCGCAGGACGTGGACTGCGACTGGGCCGCCGACGGCTATCGCCTCCCCTCCGAGGCGGAGTGGGAGTACGCGTGCCGGGCCGGGGACTCCGGCGTGCGCTACGGCGAACTGGACGAGATCGCCTGGTATCGCGGGAACTCCGGCGACCAGGTGCACGCGGTCGCGGCCAAGGCGCCGAACGCGTGGGGCCTCCACGACATGATCGGCAACGTGTGGGAGTGGTGCTGGGACCTGTACGACCCCGACGTCTACGGCCCGTACCGGGTCTTCCGCGGCGGAGGCGCGTACGACCCTCCTCGGGGGTGCCGGGCGTCGTGCCGCCGCAAGAGCCACCCGACCCTGCGCATCGACGACCTGGGGTTCCGTCTCGCCCGGTCGCTCTGACGTCCCTTCGACACCGCTGTCAAACGCCGCCGCCAAAGCCCCGGCCTGTGCGTTTGCCATGCAAACCTGTGTGTCAGCAATGAAATCAACGAAATTGTTGACACTTTCTGGCGGCCGCTTTACGTTCGCACACGGATGAAGGCCGGACGTACCGCGAACGCGAAGGAGACGCCAGTGAAGCGTAGGACAGTGGTCATGGGGCTCACCGCGGCCGCCGCGGTGCCGACGGCCGGATTCACCCTCGGCTCGCAGGCCTCGGGTGCGACCGTCGCGAAGTCCTCGGATCCCCTGGTCTTCGACAAGGACGCCTACACGGTCCTGACGACGGCCATATCCACGGACGACGGCGACAAGGAGGTGACCTACCACTTCCACAAGGCCGTCACCTACGTCGCCGAGCCGGTGGACGAGAAGTACCAGAGCCTGAACGTCAGCGTGCCCGTCACGATCGACGGCAAGGCGGTCGACGCGCACGGTGCCCCCATCCTCTTCAGCAACTCGGTGGGCGGCTACATGCCGTCCTCCGTGGCGGACGCCACCGGGGTGGGCGATGGCGCTCCCGGCGGCGGTCCCGGCGGCGGCATGCCCAAGATGGTCAGCAACGCCAAGCTGGCCCTGGCGGCGGGCTACGTCGTCGTGGAGCCGGGCGCGCGCGGCCGGACCCTCGTCGACTCGGCCGGCACGTACTACGGCACGGCCCCGGCCGCCATCGTCGACCTGAAGGCCGCGGTGCGGTACGTGCGCCACAACAAGGGCCGCATCCCGGGGAACACCGACCGGATCGTCTCCTCCGGAACCAGCGCGGGCGGCGCCCTGTCCGCCCTGCTCGGCGCGTCCGGGGACAGCCCCCTGTACGACCCGCACCTGCGGGAGCTCGGCGCGGCCGAGGCGAGCGACGCCATTTTCGCCAGCGGCGACTGGTGCCCCATCGCCGACCTGGAGCACGCCGACATGGCGTACGAATGGAACTGGGGCGGCAACAAGCTCGGTTCCGGTCAGCTCGTCGACCAGACCGTCTCCAAGGAGCTGGGCTCCGCGTTCGCCGACTACCAGGCCTCGCTGAGGCTGAAGGGGAAGGACGGCTTCGGCACCCTCACGGCGCGCAACTACGACGCGTACCTGGTGAAGACCTATCTGGAGCCGGCGGCGACCACGTATCTCAAGGCCCTGTCGGACTCCGACCGCGCGAGCTATCTGTCCCAGAACCCGTTCATCACCTGGTCAGCCGACAAGGCGACCTTCACCTGGGCCGACTTCCTCGAGCACGTGGGGGCGCGGAAGAAGGACGCGCCGGCTTTCGACCCCTTCGGCCTCTCCTCGCCCGAGAACAACCTGTTCGGCACGGGAACCACCAAGGCCCGCCACTTCACGCTGTACAGCCTGCGCCACGCGACCGGCAACGACAGTGCGCGGCTCGACAGCGACCTGCCGAAGAAGCTCGACCTGATGAACCCCATGCACTTCCTCGGGCAGCACAATCCCCGCCGGGCGAAGCACTGGTGGATCCGCGTCGGCATCAAGGACAGCGACACCTCGCTCACCGTCGTCGGCAACCTCGCCGCCTGCCTGGAGAACCTGGGCGACGACGTCAACGCCGCGATGTACTGGGACGCCGGGCACGGCGCCAACGAAGACGCGGGCGACTTCATCACCTGGATCGGCAAGGTGACGGGATACCGCAAATAGCCACACACGCGACCGCGCCTGTGCGTTTTTTTTCACGGCGCGGTCGCTTTTTGGTCACGATGGCCAACCTTCGCCCTCGATGCTCCATCTACACCGCGTGTATAGACGTAAAAGCATATCGACGGCCCGCAGGCGTAAGACCGCGCCGATAGCCGGGCTCCTGGCGGCCGCCTCCCTCGCGCTCGCCCTCAGCGGCTGCGGAACCTCGTACGACACCACCGCGCCGAGCAGCGCCCGCGAGCGCGCCTCGGTCGATGGGAAGGAGGTCAAGGCCGGGTCCGTCGACTGTTCGAAGGCCAAGTGCGTCGCCCTCACCTTCGACGCCGGGCCCAGCGAGAACACCCCCCGCCTGCTGGACATCCTGAAGAAGGAGAACGCGCACGCGACCTTCTTCATGCTCGGCAAGAACCATGTCCTCAAATACCCCGACCTGGTGCGCCGCATCGCGGCGGAGGGCCATGAACTGGCCAACCACACCTGGACACACAAGATTCTGACCAAGTCCGACGACGACGAGGTGCGCGACGAGATCACCCGCACCCAGGACGCCGTATCCAAGATCACCGGTTCCAAGAAGCCCCTGCTCATGCGCCCGCCCCAGGGCCGCACCGACGACCGGGTCTCCAAGATCTGCCGCGAGCTCGGCATCGCGCAGGTGCTGTGGAGCGTCACCGCGAAGGACTACCAGACGACCGACTCCGCGCTGATCACCAAGCGGGTGCTCGACCAGGTGGACCGCGACGGCGTCATCCTGCTGCACGACATCTACAAGGGCACCGTGCCCGCCGTTCCGGGGATCCTGGAGGGGCTCAAGAAGCGCGGCTACACGGTCGTCACCGTCTCCGAGCTGATGGCCCCCGCCAAGCCCGAGGCCGGCAAGATCTACAAGCCCTGAGCCCCGGCTCCCTCCCCGGCGCGCAGCGCCAGGGACTCCGGAGCGAGCAGATGGACACAGCCTCCTTCGATGCGGATCAGCCCGTCGCGCCGGAGCCGGGCCAGCGCCCGATTGACGGTCACCCTCGTCACGCCGAGCGTGTCCGCCAGCGCCTGTTGCGTACCCGGGATCCGCACGGACGCCGATCCCGGGGCCGAGGCGGCGGCCTGCGCCAGCAGCCAGCCGGCCAGCCGGGCCTCGGCCGGGAGGGTGGCGGTTTGGGTGAGCCGTTGCTGCTGCGCGCGTGCCTGGCGGGCGAGCACGGCGAGCACATGGGCCCGGACGGCGGCAACGTCGTCGACGAGGCCGAGGAACCTCTCGCGCCGCACACTGCGCACGGCGCAGAACGCCAGGGCGGTGAACGTGGCGGTGTGCCCCCGGCCGTCGAGCAGCGCGACCTTGTCCAGCGCGCACGGGCCGTCCCACTGCCCGTACCGGACCACCCGCCCGCCGCCGGTCGTGCCCGTCGCCGCGACCCGGCCGCGCAGCAGCACCAGGAGGTGATCCGCCGGGGCGCCCGCCGACCTGAGCACACTGCCGACGGGGTACCCGCGCGGCACGGACGCCGCCCACAGCTCCCGCAGCCGCGCCTCGGGCAGCGACGCGAACAGCGGTACGGCGCCCAGCGCACGCCACGTCAACGACTCGTCCCCGGTCATGGCCGCCTCCTCCCCCTCAATTCACTCAGGGCGCGGTGCGGGTGAAGTGGAACGGGCAGCGGTCGCCACCCAGGCCGATGGTGGTGGCACGCTCGAAGCGGAACCCGTGCCGGTCCGGGTCGATCGCCTCGATCCAGTTCCTGTCGAACGCGCACATGACGGGTGTCAGCTCCGAAGCGGAATTCGCCCTGAGCACGTCATGATAGAAGCACCGCTGAACGTCCAGCAGGTCTCGCTGATCATTGTCGGCGGAGCGCTGGAACGTGCATGCCTCGCCGAGCGGTTCGAGGAGCGCGGCCCGTACCGCGCGGGTGGCTGCGTCGCCGCCCAGCCGCGGGAGCAGCTTCTCGTACGCGGCGACCACCGCCAGGGTGATGCGGAGGTTGTGGCGCGAGGGCTCGTCGACGACCATGTGCGCGTTGCCCGCCTCCAGTTCCGCGTGCCGCTCACGCATCGCGGAGACGAGGTCGCCGGGAAGCGCCTGCTCCAGCGACGTCGCTGATATGTGGTCGAAGAAACCGGCGACAAGCGTCTCTGTGTCGCTCTCGGGATCGGGAACGTAGTCGCCGTCGGTCATTCCGAACTGGTCGGTGGTCACGAACGGTCCTTTCGGGACGGGCTCGGTCCCGAGTACGACCTGACAACGCGCAGGGCGGAGCCGGGTCGTGCTCGCGACGAGCGAGCACGCCGACGCGCTCCACCGACCCACCTGGCGTCGACGAACCTCGTGACTCCGCCACCCCGTAAACGGGGTGGCTTCTCGCTAAGCGGGCTGAGCTTCGCGACGGACCAGCCCGGCCCGGGAACCAAACCCCGACGTACGGCGAGGCCGTCACGTCGTCCACAACCTGCACGTCCACGTGGTGTTCGTCACCAAGTACCGGCGGACCGTCTTCAACGACGAGATGCTGACGCGCTGCGAAGAGATCATGCGGAAGGTCTGCGAGGACTTCGAGACCGACCTGATCGAGTTCAACGGCGAAGAAGACCACGTGCACCTGCTGGTGCACTACCCGCCGAAGGTTGCCCTGTCGAACCTGGTCAACTCCCTCAAGGGGGTGTCCTCGCGCCGGTTGCGGCAGGAGTTCACCGGCCGAGTGGACCAGGCGATCACGCACGGCCGGTTCTGGTCCGGCTCCTACTTCGCCGGAAGCTGCGGCGGTGCGCCGCTCCAGGTGGTCAAGGACTGCATCGAGAACCAGAAGCGGCCGGACTGAGCGCAGCTGTCGTCGCAGAGCATTCTGGAGTGGTGCTGCGGCGCTCCGCGCCGCAGGGCCCAGGATCGGATTCCCTCCCCGCCTGAACTGAAGGCCGGGATTCCCTCCGAAGAAGAAGGATGGATTCTTTCGCCGCGATCGTCGCACAGGCGCGGATGGCGTGTCGAACAATGCGGCCGTCGCCCTGTGTATCAGCTGATACAGCCCGCGCGGCCGCGTCGGCGATACGTTCCGCCGGACAGCACCGAGACCGGACAACACCGAGAAGGGACGGCTCCCATGCTGGCCGTAGAACTCGTCTTCACCCCCGCCCCCGAGCGCCTGGCCGCCCGCCCCGCCCACCGCGAACGCCTGACCGCCCTGCGCGAGGCGGGCGAGTTGGTGGCGGCCGGGCCGTGGGCGGACGACACGGGCGCGCTCCTCGTCTTCGACGTGGACCGGGAGCGTTTGGACGGGATCCTTGAGGCGGATCCGTACTACGGCGTGGCCGGGGTGGAGGTGGTGCGGGTGCGTGAGTGGACGCCGGTGGTCGGGCCGTAGGCGGCGTCAGCGGCCGGGGCCGCTGGGCGGTTCAGGCTCCGGCGATGACCGTGGTCACGGCCTTGCGGACGGCGGCGGCCTCGGGCGGGGTCCCCTTGCGGTCGGCGAACAGCAGATGCGCGGCCCCGATCAGCGTGGGCGCGAGCGTGTCGAGGTCCGCGTCCGCCGCGATACGCCCCAGGTCGCGCTCGGCGGCGAGGTAGCCGGCGACCATGCCCGCCGCCTCGGTCAGCACCGGGAGCCCGGTCGGCCTGGTCTCGCGCAGCCGGGCGCGCAGGTCGTCGCGGGAGATGACGAGGCTGACGACGGCCACGGCGACCGACCCGAACAGCTCCATCAGCGCGCCGGTGAGGTTGTCGGCGACGGTGCCTGTCCCGGCGGACTCGCGCAGGGCGGCGGCCTGGCGGTCGACCCGGGCGACGCGGTCGAGCACGAGCTCGGCGAGGAAGGCGTCGAAGTCGGCGAAGTGCCGGTGCAGGACCCCCTTGGCGCAGCCTGCCTCCGTGGTGACGGCCCGACTGGTCAGCGCGCTCGGCCCGTCCCGGAGCAGGACCCGCTCGGCGGCGCCGAACAGCTGCTCGCGCGCGTCGCGGAGAGCCACACCCGTCGGCATCCTCCGCACCTCCTCCCTGTCTCGATGACTGTACCGGTTGACGAGTGGGCGACCGCCCACTCATAGTGGGCACATGCCCACTACAGGATCTGAGCAAGCGCCTCATTCCGCACGCGAGTCCCATCAAGCCCGCGAAATGGCGGAGTCATTCGGCTCGGACGCCGAACGCTACGACCGGGCCCGGCCCCGCTATCCCGATGCCGTGATCGACGCGATCACCACCGCGAGCCCCGGGCCCGACGTCCTCGACGTCGGCATCGGGACCGGCATCGCGGCCCGGCAGTTCCAAGCGGCCGGCTGCACGGTGCTGGGCGTCGATGTGGACGCCCGCATGGCCGAGTTCGCGCGCCGCGGCGGCGGGCTCCACGGCGGCGGGCTCAAGGTCGAGGTGGCGGCCTTCGAGGACTGGGCCTCGGCCGGCCGGACCTTCGACGCGGTCATCGCCGCCCAGACCTGGCACTGGATCGACCCGGTCGCCGGAGCGGCCAAGGCGGCCGAGGTACTACGGCCCGGCGGCCGACTGGCCGTGTTCTGGAACGTATTCCAGCCCTCGCCCGATATCGCGGAGGCCTTCGCCGAGATCTACCGCCGGGTCCTGCCCGACTCGCCCCGCAACCCCTGGGCGAAGCCCGCGCTCGACCCCTACTCGACGCTGTTCACCAGGGCGGTCGACGGGATACGGCAGGCGGGCGCGTTCGGCGAGCCGGAGCAGTGGCGGTTCGACTGGGAGCGTGCCTACACCCGGGAGGCGTGGCTGGACCAGCTGCGTACCGGCGGCGACGCCGGCCAGATGCCACCCGACAAGCTGGCCGAGCTGCTGGCGGGCACCGGCGCCGCGATCGACGCGATGGGAGGCGGCTTCACGATGCGATACGCCGCGGTCGTGGTCACCGCGGCGCGCACCGGCACCGCTTGACCCGGCTTGCGTGCCGACGCCGATCGCGACCGTACGCCCGCCCGCCAGAGTTGTCACCGCCGCCGTGCGCACCCAGCGCGGGCCGCCCCGCGCACGTTCAGCGGGGCTGCTCTGTGGCGTCGCCGAGCGTGATGCGGATGCCCACCGTGCCCTCCCGGCCGCGGCGCAGCGCGCTCCCCCACACGGTGAGCCGCCCGGTCAGGCCGTACTTCCGGCGCAGGAGCCCGCGGTAGCGCTCCACGTCGGCCCCGTACAGGACCTCGGCACGGCCGGGGACGTCGTCGCCGCGGCGGTTGCCGCGCAGATCACACGGTGCGACCAGGACATCGCCCCGATTGCGGATGCGCTTGACCTTGCCGGAGTCGGCCCGTGTCCACACGCCCAAGGTGTCGCCGTCACGGACCACCCACACCGGGGTCGGCACGGTACGCCCGTTCCTGCGGTAGGTGGTGACCAGGACGTACTTGCTCGCGCCCAGCCGGTTGAGTTCAGCGTCAGGAGAGGCCACGGCCTCACCCTAGCCGTCCATCTCAGGCGCGGCCCCGCCCGTGCGCTCACCATCGTTCCCAGTGCAGGACTTCCTCCCGCGGGATGCGGGGAGCGGGCTTGAAGTCGGTGCCGATGGTGAAGGCCAGCGGGATGAACGCCGCCAGCATGAGCTCCTTGTACGGCACGCCGAGCACCTGGGCCAGCTCGCGTTCGAGCGGCCCCTGTGCGGTGGTCCACACCGTGCCCAGGCCACGCGCCCGGGCGGCCAGCATGAAACTCCACACCGCGGGCAGGATCGATCCCCACGCCCCCGCCTGCACGGCCACCGGGGCGTGGTCGGTCCGTCCCTCCACACCGGGGATGACGAACGCGGGCACCCGGTGGATGTTGTCGGCCAGGTGTCGCAGTCCGTCGAAGACCCGCTCGGTGGAGCGGGCGTGATAGTTCATCCGCCACGTATCGCGCTCGGTCAGCGGCTGCCCGGTGACCAGGGGCAGGGCGCGCAGAAAGATATCGGCCACGGCCCGCCGCTGCTCCGGCTCGGTGACGACGAGGAAGTGCCAGCGCTGCCGGTTGCGGCCGGTGGGCGCCTGTACGGCCAGGTCCACGCACTCCTCGATCAGGGCACGAGGCACCGGGCGGGTGAGGTCCAGTCGCTTGCGGACCGCGCGGGTCGTGCTCAGCAACTGGTCAGGGGTGAGATCCAGCGTCATGGCGCTCCTCAGGAAGGTGAGGTGGTGGTGACGGAAGCGGGTGCGGGGCGGCTAAGGCGCAGGCCCGAGGCGGCGATCAGGGCACCCAGCAGGGAGAAGCCGCTCGCCGTCAGGAAGGCGATCCGGTAACCGGCGGACGGGGAGCCGCCGAGCGTCATCACCGCCGCCAGCACCGCCACACCGACCCCGGCGCCGATCTGGACGGCGGAGGTGACCAGTCCCGAGGCCAGTCCCTGCCGCTCGTCGGGCAGGCCGGCTACGGCGGCGATGTTGAGGCTCGGGAAGGACAGCCCGTTTCCGACGCCGTGGACGACCAGCGCGGGCAGCAAGGTCGTCACGTAGTCGCCGGTGTCCCCGCCCGCAGGAACAACAGGATGCCCGCGCCCTGGACCAGCAGCCCGGCCGCGGCCACCCGCCCCAGACCCCACCGGCTGATCAGCCTGCCGGCCAGGTTGGCGGTGACGACGATGGCCACGCCCATCGGGACGATCCCGAGCCCGGTGGCCGGCGCGGTGTAGTCGAGTTCGCGATACGGCCGCCGAGCAGCAGAAAGCCGCCGTAGGCGACCGCGTAGCCGGACATCAGACACTGCAGGGTGCTCTCCGGCAACGACAGATCACGCCCGATGGCGGGCAGGGCCACGCCCATCAACGACAGGTCCATCGAGTCCAGGAACACCGCGGCGCAGAGCAACACCAGGGCCACCTGTGGGCGGCCGTCTGTTCGGGTCACGATCCCTCTCCATCTGAGTCCAAACAATTGGTGGACAGACGATTGGACCGTATGGCCGCCAATCATCTGCTGTCAAACAATCTTTGGTCAGATCGATCTGCGATAGACTGACGGCTCACGGGAGAAGGAGAGCGATGGCGACGACGAACAGAGCGACCGACCGCGCCCGACCGGCATACTTCGCGCAGCTCGCCGCCGAGCGGCTGGACATCGCGCTGTGCCGGGCCTCGGCCACCGTGGCCCGGGCCGCCGACGCGCACGCCACCAAGGAAGGGCTCGGGGTCGGGCAACACCTCGTGCTCCAGATGCTCGACGCCGTCGGCCCCTGCTCCCAGCAGGCGCTCAGCGAGGAACTGCGGATCGACCGCAGCGTCATGGTCAGCGTCTGCGACGACCTGGAGCAGTCGGGCCACATCCGCAGGGAGCGCAACCCCCACGACCGGCGCTCCTACGCCGTCACCATCACCGACTCGGGCCGCCGAAGGCTCGCCACGGCCCAGGCCTCGATCCCCGCCTTCCTTGAGGACACCTTCCACGTCCTCACCCGCGACGAGCGCGGCCAACTGAGCGCGATCCTCGGCAAACTCCTCCGGTCGGGGGACAGCGGGGAGCAGTAACGTGCCGGTCCATGACGGACGATGACGCGACGAACACTGTGCTGATCAAGGCCAGTTCACTGCTCCGCGAAAGCAGCGAGCGGCTGACAGACGGCGCCGCGACGGACGCGGTCCCGCGCCTGCTCGCGGAGGCGACCCGCTGCTACGACGCCGTCGCGCGGAAGCTGAGCCCCGAGGACGCGGAGACCGCCGCCACCGTCGCCGTGGGACGCTCGACGATCGCGGCGCTGGCCCTGCAACGCTGCGCCCTCGACGAGCTGGACTGCGACTGGTCATGGACGGACGGGGACGACGGGCCGTACCTGGGCGACATGGAGGAGTACGACGAGGACGGCCTCAGCGAGCCGCTGCTCGCGCGGGCTGTCGAGGCGGCCCGCGCTGCCCTGGACGCCGACCCCGGCGACCCTCTCGTGCCCCTTCACCTGGGCCACGCCCTGTGCTGGTCCGGCGAGCGCGATGGTGCGGTCGCCGCGTACACAGAGGCGCTGCGGCGCGACCCGGGAGACCATGTCGCGCGCGACAGCCTCGCCGAACTCGGCGAAGAGGTGCCCGAGGAAGACGACTTCGACGGCACCGAGTCCCCCGACCGCTACGCGTTCGCCCTGGTCCGCGAAGAGGCCCGGATCAGCAACTCGGAGTGGGCCTCGATCGCGTGCGTTTTCGGCTCCGTCGCCACCGCGCAGCGCGACGCCGACGAGATCCTCAAGTCCTGTGACAACGGGGACTTCACCCCTGAAGACCTGCCGACCACGCTGAAGCTGACCCTGGAGATCCACCGACCGGGACAGCCCATCACCCGTTTTCCGGTCGAGCCCCTGGACGCGTCGTTCCTCATCGACTGGTCGGGGCTTCCTGAGGGCGAGCCCTTGGACCCGCCCCTGCCGCCCGGCCGGCCGGTCCGGATCGACGGTGAGACCTGTTTCCACGGCGGCCTTCGGTAGCCGGGAGGGGATAGAGGGCCGGCGCGGCGGGCCACCCGGCCCCGGACCACGCCGGCCTCGCGCGGCGATCATCGTGACGCGCTCCTTCAGACGGCCAATTCCGCCTGGACCCGCTCCCGCACGACGCGGCGGCGCCGGCTCGGCATCCCGAGCGTCGGGTTGGCGACGCTCCAGGCCGCGCCTTTGCAGATCAGCTCCTTGTAGACGGCGGCGAACCGTCCGGTCAGGGCCGCCCGGACGGCGCGGTCGTCGGCGGTGACGTACTGGATCAGGCCCTCCTTGCGGCCCAGCGAGATGCACTGGTTGAAGTAGCGGATCGGCACGTTCGGGAGCTTCCCGCCGGTCAGGCGCGCCGCGATGGCGTCGGCGGCCTGCCACGCGGTGGGGGTGCCCGAGGCGCACGACATCCGCAGCGGCTTGTCGCCGGGGCCCATCACCATGGCCGCGTCGCCGATGGCGTACACGTCCGGGTGCGAGACCGAGCGCATGGTCCCGTCGACCACGGTCTGGCCCGTGCCGGTCACCTCCAGGGTGGTGGCCTGTGCGATCGGGTGGACCGCGAACCCGGTGGTCCACACGGTGACCGCGGCCGGGATGGCCCTGCCGTCGGCGGTGACGACGCGGTCGGCCTCGACGCCGGTGACGGCGGCGTGCTCGTGCACGGTGATGCCGAGCTTGGCGCAGACCTTCCGCAGGTGCTCGCGTCCCTTGGGCGAGAGCCAGTCGCCGAGGCCGCCGCGGGCGGCGAGGACGACGTCGAGGTCCGGGCGGGCCTCGGCGATCTCGGTCGCGGCCTCCAGACCGGTGAGGCCGCCGCCGACCACGACCACGGGCTGTCCGGCGTCCAGGCGGGCCAGGCGCTCGCGCAGCCGGAGCGCTCCGGGGCGGCTGGCGATCTCGTCGGCGTGCTCGGCGGTGCCGGGGACACCCTGGTTGTTCCAGCCGCTGCCGAGGGCGTACACGAGGGTGTCGTACGCCAGCTCCTCGGCGCCGTTCGCGTCGACGACGGCGACGGTCTTGCGGTCGACGTCGACGCCGGTGACCTTCGCGAGCTTCAGTTCGACGCCAGTGCCCGCGAACATCTCGCTGAAGGGCCGGAGCTTGAGGTCCTGGCCGACCGCCAGCTGGTGCATCCGGACGCGCTCGACGAAGTCGGGCTCGGCGTTGACGAGGGTGATGGCGACGTCCTCGCGGCTCAGCCGCTTGGCGAGGCGCCCGGCGGCGATGGCTCCGGTGTATCCGGCTCCGAGGACCATGATGCGGTGCTGCATGTCCTTGCTCCTGTCTGTTCCTGTCTTCAGCGAGTCGCCCCTTGAACCGGGCAGCCCGCTGTTTCCTGACAGGAATGCGATGTGAAGCACCTCACACCGGATCAGAAGGCGTAGAGCAGGGGCTCCCCGTGGTCGACGGCCGCCCACCGCTCGGTCACGCGTTCGAGCTTGTCGGGGTTGACCTGGTTACGGAACGCGGCGATGCCCTCGGCCGTGACCTCCAGGCACATGACGCCGACGACCCGGCCCTCGACGACCGCCACGACGGCGGGATCGCCGTTGGCGATCGTGGCGTAGATCTCGGCCGAGCCGCCGATGACGGCGCGCTTGGCCTTGCCGGGCTTGAACAGGCCCCACATGAACTTCGCGACCGCGACAGCGCCCTCGAACGCCTTCGCGCGGGCCGGGACCTTCCCGCCACCGTCGCCGATCGAGATGGCGTCCTGGGTGAGCAGCCGCACGAGCGGCTCCGTCCGGCCGCTGGTCGCGGCCGCGAGGAACTCCTCGACGATCCGCCGGGCGGCGGCCTCGTCGATCTCGGTTCGCGCCTGGCCGTCCGCGACGTGCTTCTTGGCGCGGTGGAAGATCTGCTGACTGGATGCCTCGGTGATGTCGAGGATCTCGGCGATCTCCCGGTGGGGGTAGTCGAAGGCCTCCCGCAGCACGTACACCGCCCGCTCGTTGGGGGAGAGCCGCTCCATGAGGGTGAGGACCGCGAACGAAACCGATTCGCGCTGCTCGGCGGTGTCGGCCGGGCCGAGCATCGTGTCCCCGGCGAGCAGCGGCTCGGGGAGCCACTCGCCCACATAGGTCTCGCGCCGCGCCCGGGCCGAAGTGAGCTGATTGAGGCACAGGTTGGTGAGGACCTTCGTCAGCCAGGCCTCGGGGACCTCGACGCGGTCGACATCGGCGGCCTGCCAGCGCAGGAACGTCTCCTGCACGGCGTCCTCCGCCTCGCTCGCGGAGCCGAGGAGGCGGTAGGCGATGGCCTCCAGACGGGGCCTGGAGGCCTCGAACCGGTCCACGTCGTTCATGCTCAAGGGCATGGGCCGATCCTACTAGCGGCCCACAGCGGCCGACGGCAGCGGCCACTCGCCGGGCTTGCTCAGGCCAACCTCTCGACGGTCAGCGTCGGTCCTCGACCGTCCATTCATCGCCCAACTCACGGCGCAGGGCATCCAACGCCGCGTCCGACCGCTGTCGGAACAGGTCCCATTCCTCTGGGGGCCACGGAGACGGGTCCGGTGGGTAGTCCCAGTCGATGGATGACTGGTACCACTCACTCAGCCTCGCCAATTCGGCTTGGGTGGCCGGGCTGATCGGCAGTCGTTCCAGCTCGCAGGGGAAGCCGTACGGACTGTCGAGGTCGTCCGGCCACAGCGGCGTGTCCGAGACGCCGGCTTCGAAGAAGAAGCGCAGGTGGTGGGGCGGCATAGGGCACCCTCTCACGGCGGCGCGTCCGCCCGCGCGCAGCGCGTGCGCGCCGGGCCCGGGCCCGGCGCGCGTTCAGCCGGTGAGGCCGCTTCCGTCGTCCACGAGATCCTTCAGCTCGTCGAGTTGCCGCTGGAGGTCCTCCATGTCAGGCGTCCCCGTGATCGTCGGGTCGGGGACGGTGAGGTCGCTCCGCTTGACGAAGGTGTCGGTGACGCCGCTGGTCCAGGAGATCGAGAGTTTGTCGGCGGACTGGTTGACCCGCAGCGTGCCGCGGGCCCGTTCGGTCCCGCAGGGGAAGGAGATGGTCACTTCCTGACCGAAGGTGACCTTGCCGTCGCACTCGTTCACCGTCGGCATCAGGGCTTCGCCATGCCGGATCCCGAGGGGGGCGAGGTTCGCGCCGCCGTCCGGGAACCAGGTGAAGTCCAGCTCCGACGAGGACGGGTTGCGGGAGGTCCCGTCGTCGCCGCTCGCGGGTTGGCTGATCACCTCCGACGCCGACGGGGCCGACGGGTTGGACTGGCTGTCCGAGGAGCTTCCGCAGGCGGTCAGCAGGGCCACCCCCGCCGACAGCACACTCGCGATGATCAGTTGCCTGCGCACCAAAACCTCCGTGACCGGAATGGGTTCGGGGACCACGGCGGTCCCGGTGTTCCCCCGTTTTTTGCTTCCGACATGAACGTATCCGCGGTAACCCCGGTATCCGCCGCCACGGGGCGTCCGGGACAGTCCGGGACTGTCCGAGCTGTCGGAAGCGGGTGCTTGAATGCGGCCATGGATGATCCAGAGAGCACACGGGCCGCCCTGCATGACTTCTGTGCCGAGCGTCTCGGCCCGGAACTAGCCGTGCAGTTCGTTGACTTGGCCCGGCCCGGCTTCGCACTCACCGAGGCCGAAAACCCGGGGGACGCCGCCGGGCTCAGTCGGTTCGGGGGCAGGGCAATGCTCGAACCGGGTACGCCGTGGCCGACCTGTGACGGCTTTCCGCTGAGTCTGCTCGCCGTCCTCGATACCGCCCCCTTGGCCCCGTGGCTCGGTGATCTCCTCCCTGCTTCCGGGGCGGGCCTGCTCAACTTCTTCTACCTCGACGCCGAATCGGAGCAGTGCGACCCGGCGTCCTACGATCTGATGCAGAAATACGGTCCCTACGAGACGCAGGTGAGCAGGGTGATCCCGGCCCGTCACCCGCATGCCGTCGAGACGGACCCACCCGCCCGTTCGAGCCTCTTCGAGCCCGTCCCGTGGGCAGCCTCGCCCGGGTTCGCCTTCCCCGACAGCTTCGACTGGCCGGCCTGGCGGGCCCTCGAACTTGGACCCGACGTCGACGACATGCACCGGGCCATGCCCGATGTGTATGTGCAGGAATTGCTCACCGACTGGTCACAGCGGCCGGGCGCACTCGATACCGCGGGCCTCGCGTTCGGCCGTCCGCAGGTCACCACCAGCAACTCGCCGATGCTGCCGCGCGGCGAAGACCCGAACCTGTACCAACACCTGCTGCAGCTGTCCGGGGAGAACGAGTGGTACATCGGCGGCGAGGGCGGCTGGATGCACTGGTCGATCCCCACCGACGCGCTACGGGCCGGCGACTTCAGCCGGGCGATCCCGACCCCGGCTCTCTGGTGACCTGAGGGGTGTCCCGGGCTGTCCGGGACACCCCAGGACCTGGCGGGGGCCACCGCGCCGCATCAGCATCTTTCCAGGGTCGCAAGGCGGCAGATGGAGGGGAATGGTGCTGGCGGACGAGTACGGATATCAGGTGCCCCGTGGAACGGCGGCGACCTATCCGGGGGTTTACGAACAGCTGCGGCGCGGCAGGGACATAGCCCGCGCTTTCCTGCTGTTCGCCGTGGCGATGGTGCCGGCGGCCGTCGGCTCCGTGAAGTGGCTGGTGCCGGTCTCACTGGACGCGGGCGTGGTCGTGGCCGGTCTGGCGGGGACCTTGGCGTTCTTCTCCGGTCTTGGCGGTGCGGTCGGTCTCGCCGTGACCGCGCCGAAGCTCGACCTCGCCCGTCGCCACCCGTTCCAGGCGTGGCCCTGCCAGCTGGAGCAGACGAAGGACCGCCGGCGCCTGATCCTGCTGCTCGCGCCCGACGGCGCCGCCGGTGTCCGGCGGGGACCGTCCGCGGGCGGTGGAGGACGAGCTGCTGCGTACGGCGACGCAGGAGGCCTTCCGCGCCTGGATGCAGTGATGTACGGCGGTGCGGTGGCTTCGTCGATCACTAGGAACAGCGTTTGTCGACTGCTTCCGGGAGCAGTCGGTGATCAGCCGAGGCGCGAATGTCGATGCCGAATGACGGCACCGGACAGGGGCACGCGGCGCTCGCAGCTGATCTCCCCAGTCCGATCCTCGCCGACGTGACCGGGATGCAGCGCCACACGGCACTTCGCTGGTTCGACTACGCCGGAGGCGGCTGGGCCGAGTACCTCGCGGCCCCGGCCGAGGGCCTGAAGTAGCCACCCGGGGGTGGCGGCTGTCGGTGACGGCACGATTGGTTCAGCGGCTGAGTAAACCGATAGAGTGGCAGGTCACGACCGCCCCCCGTTCGATCCACGGGCCGGTCAGGGCTCTGCCGCAGTTGGGGCACCACCACGGCTGCCGTGCCGGTCTCTGCCTGCCCGGGCACCGGGTAGGGGGCGATCCTCACGGCGGGGCAGTCGGGCCCGGCCTACGGGTCAGGAGGAACGAGTGGCACAGATCATCGCCGAAGTCTCACGGACGTTCAACGAGTTTCTGCTCTTGCCGAACCGAACTCGGACCGACTGCTCTGCCGAGACGGTCGACTTGCGCACGCCACTGGTGCGGCACATCGCGGGCGAGGCATCGGCGATCGAGCTTCAGTCCCCGTTCACGTCCGCGATCATGCAGGCCGTCAGCACAACCGACCTCGCGATCGCGCTCGCGCGCAACGGTGGTTTCAGTTTCCTGCACCACAACCAGCCGATCCAGGACCAGGCAGCAGCCGTTCGCAAGGTGAAGAATTTCAAGGCCGGGTTCGTCACCAGCGACACCAACGTCCGCCCCGACGACAGCCTGAGCCTCCTGGTCGATGTGATGCGCCGCACCGGTCACAGCACCGCTGCAGTCACCCATGACGGAACCGCCACCGGCCGCCTGCTCGGCCTGGTGACCTCCCGGGACTTCCACCCCCAGCGTCATGATCTGGATGGACCGGTCAGTGGCCGGATGACCGCTATCGCCGACCTGGCCCATGCCGGACCCGAGAGCACCCTTTCCGAAGCCAATGCCCGGCTGTGGGACGAACGGCTGGACTGCCTCCCGGTGCTGGATGCTGAGGGTCACCTGCAGCAACTGGTATTCCGTTCCGACTACGCGGACAACAAGCGCTTCCCGAACCAGGTCGTGGACGCTGCCAAGCGTCTGCGTGTGGGGGCGGGTATCAACACCCACGACTATCAAGAGCGCGTCCCGGCCCTGCTGGAGGCAGGCGTGGACGCGTTGTGCTTCGACTCGTCCGACGGCTACAGCGACTGGCAGGCGCAGGCTCTGTCCTGGGTGAAGAAGCACTACCCGGAGATCCCGGTCGGCGGCGGCAACGTGGTTGACGGGGAGGCGTTCACCTTTCTCGCCGAGGCGGGAGCGGACTTCGTCAAGGTCGGCGTGGGTGGCGGCTCCATCTGCATCACTCGGGACCAGAAGGGCATTGGCCGCGGCCAGGCCAGCGCTGTGCTGGACGTCGCGGCGGCCCGAGATGCCTTCCTGGAACGTACCGGCGAATACGTGCCGATCTGCTCCGATGGTGGGCTGGTGCACGACTACCACGTGGCCCTGGCGCTGGCGATGGGGGCCGACTTCGTCATGATGGGGCGATACTTCGCACGTTTCGACCAGGCCGCCGGCGCGAAGCTGCCCACCCGTGACGGCTTCGTGAAGGAGTACTGGGGGGAGGGCTCGAACCGGGCCCGCAACTGGCAGCGCTACGGCCAGGGAGGCCAAGGGCTGGTCTTCGAGGAAGGCGTGGACGGCTACGTCCCCTACGCGGGCGACCTCAACGAAGGGCTCGCCCTGACCATTGCCAAGCTCAAGACCACGATGGTCTCCTGCGGCTCCACTACGCTGCCGGAGTTCCAGTCCACAGCTCGGCTGACCCTCGTTTCAGACCAAAGCTTCCAGGAGAGCCACGCCAACGTCACCCTGCGGGACACCCCGACGACGGTCTGACCCTGCTGCGTTCTGCCGCAGTGTCTGACGACTCAGCTAACGACCGGTGACCTGCCGCCGTCGGATCACCCTGCTTTGGCCGGGTTCTCGGCTCGGGCTCGGGTGCTGGCGAGGCGGTAGGAGTCTGCGCCGGTCTCAATGATGGTGCCGTTGAAGGTGAGGCGGTCGACGATGGCCGCGCAGAGGCGGGGGTCGGTGAAGGTCTTGGTCCAGCCGCCAAAGGACTCGTTGGAGGCGATGGCGACGCTGTTTTGTGTAGCGGACTCGGTAGCCCTTCATAGCGGCTTCGGTGCCGAGGGCGATGAGGCCTCCAGCGGCGCCTTGCCGGACTCGACCAGGATCTCGGGCCTCCGACTGGCGACGTCGTAGCGCACCACTCCGTAGGAGACGTCCGCCCCGTGCTCGTCGACCAGCCGGTGGAAGATCCGGGTGACCGTGTGGCGCTGCTTGCGGGGCGCGTCCAGGTCCGCCCGCAGGATCCCGTCGATCACCGCCTGGTACGGGTCCAGCGTGGTGGCTCGGGGTGGCAGTTTCTTGCGGGGCTCCGGCCATGACGAGTCCAACGCCTTCCGTACCATCCGCCAGGTCACGCCATTCTTGCGCTCAAGCTCCCGCATCGACATGCCGCAACCCGAACTCGTCAACATCACCCGACCGTGGTTCTGGGCGCCTCCCAAACCCGTCGACAAGTGACGTCACTACTGGGTTCTGGCACAGACCTCGGGGAGCGGTCGCGGAGTGTGCTCCGGGACCTTCTCAAAATGAGGCGAGGCGGTCAGGTGGCTCGGAGTCGGAAGTGCCGCAGGTCGGTGATACCGGCAGGGGCTGGCTTCCCGTCCGAATCGGTGACCGCGGTCACGGCCAGGCCGACGGTCGTGGCCAGCTTCTCGAACTGCTCCCGGGTGTACCAGTGCATGATCCACGAGCGCTCTTCGATGGTGCTGTCGGAGCCATGGTGCCGTTCGTAGCGTAGAAGTGTCGTCTGTGTCCGGGCTGTCTCGTCGCGTTGTTCTGCGACGACGGACACCCGGAGCTCGGCGCCGTCGAGTGCGGCGGCCGTGCGCACCCGGCCGATCTGTTCGGCTGGAGTTGGCGCGGGGGTGAACAGGGGCACCAGGGCGGTGCCGCCCTCAGCCAGGTGAGCGCGGATGCCGTGCAGGGCGGCGAGCGCCGTGGCGTCGTCGGGGAGCAGGGTAAAGGTCGGCCCGGCGAGAAAGATCGTCCGGTAGCGACGGGGCAGGTTCAAAGCCTCCATACGCTGGTGGAACACGGTGGCATGGATGCCTTGTTCGTCTGCCCGGCGCCGGAGGCGCTCCAGCATGTCCGCGGAGGAGTCGACGCCGTCGACGTCCAGGCCGCGTCGGCGCAGTTCAAGTAGAGGATCACCGTCTCCGCATCCCAGTTCCAGCGCCGGCGCCCCGGCTTGCTGAATGAAGGCTGCGTAGGGCTCGGGGTCCTGGGAGAAGGACTTCAGAGGTTCGTAGAGCTCTGCGACGATGCCGGTGTAGAAGTCAGCTGGTTCCACGCTCGTCAGCCTACGCAGCCCTTCCCGTACCTTCACCCGAATATCGAGGGGCAGGTCACTGCAGCAAGATCATTTTTGCGGAGCAGTTCGAATCCCGCTCGCCCACAGAGTCGCCTTTGACCTTTTTGATGCGATTCACGGCCCCTTCGGTGCCGCCGGAGCTCCAGTGCAGGGTCAGTCCGGCTGTGACGGCGTCGAGGTCCCGGAGCAGATGGAGTGCGAAGCCGGTGAGGCCAGGCAACTGACTGGCGTCAACGGCGTCGATCCAGGCAGGGAGCGTGAAGCCAAGGCGGTTGGCCATCATCTCGCCGAAGTGGCGGACATGCGCTGCGGCGGCGTCCAGCTCGGGGCAGCGGGCCAGAACGCCCTTGAGCGTGGCGAGGTCTTCCTCACTCAGGGCCGCAGGGTGGCGGGTGAGCCAGCCGGTCACCTGCCGTACCGTCGGCGGCGGAGGCGGCGCCTGCGGCGGGGCGGCGCGCAGGGTGGCGATGTAGGCACGGACCATCTGGTAGGTGACCGGGGCGTTCTCGTCGAGCAGTTCGCGGTGCAGGCGGGTGACGCTCGTGCCTCCTTCGGTGAACCGCCGTTCCAGGTAAGGCTTGTAAGGATCTAGCCTGCTGGGTCGGGGCCGGTTGTCGCGGAGGGTGTCCTGCCAGTGCGCTGCGCGCGTAGCGCAGCACGGTGTTGAGCCCCCAGCCCAGGTGGCGGGCGATCGCCCGGCGCGAGTGGCCCTGCGCGAGCAGCTCGTGGACGATGGCGTGGGCGGTCTTCTTCCGCTCGGCCCGTCGGCCGCCAGGGTCCGGAACGGCAAGCCCCGAGCCGTCCGGCGGCGTGTCGACGCTTGTCGGCTTGGTCGGCGGGGCTTGTAAGCACTCGCGGCGGGCGGCGACGCAAATCTCCACGGCCCGGCCGAGTCCCTGCCACAGGTGGAACCGGTCGGCGACCTGGAGGGCATCTGGGGCGCCGAGCCGGGCGCCCTCGGCGTAGGCGCCCGCCCGGTCCCTGCAGATGATCTCCACGCCGGGGTGGGTGGTCAGCCATGCGGCCAGCGGCCGCGCTTCGCGTGTCGGGAGCACATCGACCACTCGATGGGTTTCTCCGCAGGTCAGGACGGTGGAGTAGGTCTGTCCCCGGCGGATCGCGAAGTCGTCCACGCCCAGCACGCGCGGCGTGCTGAACAGCGGGTCCGGCAGTGCCATGACCCTACGCAGCAAGGTCATCCGCCCCGCTCCAAAGCCCAGCTGAGCCGCCAGGCGGGCGCCTGCTCGGCCGGCGATCGCGAGCCCGATACGTTCCAGAACGTGGTTCAGCCGCGTGGTGAAGCGCGCGTACGGAGTGGTCAGCCGAGCGAACGGCTCAGCGAACGTACGGCGCGGGCAGTCACCTGCACCGCAGATGAACCGCCGGACCCTCAGCCGAATCACGACGCTCTGCCCGCCGAGCGGAAGATCCCTCAGCCTGCGCCGGCAGGAGTCGTGCACCCGCCTCGAGAAACAACCGCAGTCAGGACGGACGGCCCCGGTCGCCCTGCCCCGCGCCACCACGTCGACCGTGCCGAAAGCGGCGGTGACCGTCTCGACGTCCACGTCGTCGATCCCGCCGAACACGAGAGAGTCCCAAAATACTGCGTCGGCCTGCATGACCAGTACCGTCACCAGCCACAGCGGACCACATTGAAGTGCTCTCCCGGATGAATCCGGGAGATTCCTGCCTACCTTGCGGTGGCGGGTTTGACGCGGCGTGCGCGCCTGACGACTGCCCTCCCGGCAGCCGGGATGAGCGCGAGGCCCATCCGGTACAGGTGCAAGATGTTCCGGGCTCCGTTGTGGTCGGCGTTGCCCACCCAGCCGCAGTCGGGGTTCTTGCACACGAACACGGCCTGGGACTCCCGGCTGCCCGGCGTGGTGACCCCGCACATCGAGCAGCGCCGGGAAGTGCCGGGGGCGGGAACCTTGTGCAGGGTGCCGCCCTGGCGGGCGGTCTTGTACGTCAGCATCGCGATGGCCCGGCCCCATGCCTCGCCGCTGATGGCGCGGTTGAGGCCGGACTTCTGGGCGATGTTCTTCCCCGGCATCTCCACGGTGCCCTTGGCGCTCTTGACCATGTTCGTGATGTTCAGGTCTTCCACCACGACCACGCTGTACTTCGCGGCGATGGCGGTGGTGGCCTTGTGCTGCCAGTCCAGGTGTCTGCGCTTGGCTCTCGCGCGGATCCCTGCGATCTGGTCATAGGTGGTCCGCAGGCGGTGGGAGGTGCGCTCTCCTGGTTTGCGGAGGCTCTTGCGGTGTGCGGCCCGCTGCTCCAGCCGGAGCAGCTTTGCCTGTTCCTTCCCGGTCAGCCATGGGTGGTGGTCGTATGTTGTGCCGTCGGAGAGGGCGAGTGGCACGGTGACGCCCACGTCGATGCCGGCTTCGGGGCCGGTGTGCGGCTCGGGTTCGGGTTCGAGGGTCTGGATGCGGAAGGCTATGTGCCAGCCGAGCGCGTCCTTGACCAGCCGGGCCCCGGTGATCCGGTTCTGGGCATTGGCGTGTTTTCCTACGGGGAGGTCTTTGGTCCAGCGGAACCGGACCCGCCCGATCTTGGGGATGTTGACCATGCCCCAGCGGCGGTGCACCCGGGTGATGCACAGGTCCCGGCCCTGGGGGATGTCCACGGACATCACCGTGCGGAAGCGGGCTTTGAAGCCGGGGGCGCCCGCGCGGCCTTCCCAGCAGTTCCTCCACGCCTGGAAGTACGTCTTGAGCACAGCCTGCGCGGCCTGAGCGGGCAGATGGGCGAGCCAGTCGATCTCCTTGCGTGCCTGGCGGATCGCCGCGTCCGCCGCCGCGAGGGAACGCCTGTCCCTGGGCAGCATCGTCCACCAGTCGTGCAGCAGGTTCCACATCGTGCGGGCCGCGTGCGCCTGACCATCCATGAGCAGCACCTGCGCAGGCGTCAGCGCCAGCCGGGCACGATGCCCGAACTGCCGCCCTCCGCATGCACGTTGCGTGGTCATACGACTACGCTAGCATTCGGTTCATGTCGCCACGCTGGAATCCGAATCCTGATGTACGCACCGGGCGTCACGTCGTCTACAACCTGCACGTCCATTTGGTCTTTGTCACCAAGTACCGGCGGCGGGCATTCACCAGCGACATGCTGACCAGGTGCGCGGAGATCATGGGCGAGGTGTGCGAGGACTTCGAAGCGGAGCTGAAGCAGTTCAACGGCGAGGAAGATCACGTACACCTCCTCGTGCACTACCCACCCAAGGTCCAGCTCTCCAAGCTGGTCAACTCACTCAAAGGCGTCTCCTCCCGTTACCTGCGCAAGGAGTACGACACTCACGTACGCCGCTACCTGTGGGGCGGACACTTCTGGTCCGGCTCCTACTTCGCCGGATCATGCGGCGGCGCCCCACTGACCGTCGTACGCCAGTACATCGAGAACCAGCAGCGCCCCGTGTAGCCGACCGAGGCCCCCACTGCGGACCCGTGCTCACATACGGGTCAGAACAATTTCGGGATGCGCTTCACCACCGCCCTGAAGGACTCTGCTGAGGAATACGTGATTCGAGCAGGGCTGGGTCGTTGGTCCCCCATGGTTGTTGTGGTCGTGGGCGGGAGGGCCGAGAGATGTCG
>NZ_JARAXF010000054.1:0-39718 GCF_033793745.1 Streptomyces sp. ME19-01-6
GCTGCGCCGTGGGGAGGGCGGCCAGGAGCGGATGGTGGCCAGTGCGGCCGAGGCGTGGGTCCATGGTGTGGAGGTGGACTGGGCGTCCCTGCTGCCGGTGGGCCCGCACGTGGACCTGCCCACCTACCCCTTCCAACGCAGTCGCTACTGGCTCGACCCCGGACCGGCCGCCTCGTCGGATGTCGCCGGCGCCGGACTGACCTCCTCCGATCACCCCTTCCTCGCCGCGGGCGTCGAACTGGCCGGCTCGGACGGCCTCGTGCTGACGGGCAGGCTCTCGCTGAAGGCCCAGCCGTGGCTGGCCGACCACAGTGTGATGGGTACGACGCTCCTGCCCGGCAGCGCGTTCGCCGAGTTGGCGCTGCACGCCGCGGACCAGGTCGCCTGCTCCCAGGTCGAGGAGCTCGCCCTGCAGGCCCCGCTCGTGTTGCCGGAAACCGGCGCCGTCGACCTCCAGGTCACCGTGAGCGGTTTCGACGGATCCGGTCGTCGCAGCCTGACCATCCACTCCAGGCCCGCGGACTCCGTCGGCTCGCCTTGGACGCAGCACGCCGACGGGACGCTCAGCCAGGAGCAACCGTCGGCCCCCGGTGAACTTGCGGTCTGGCCGCCGGCCGGAGCGGACGCCGTACCCATTGACGATCTGTACGCACGGATGGCCGAGGCCGGAGTGGAGTTCGGGGCGGCCTTCCAAGGGCTGCGGCGGGCATGGCGTCGCGGCGACGAGGTGTATGCCGAGGTGCGTCTCGCCGACCAGGAACCGGGATTCGGGATCCACCCGGCACTGCTCGACTCGGCGCTGCACGCGGTCGGCGTAGGCGACTTCTTTCCTGGAACCGCCGCCGGCCGACGTCCCTTCGCCTGGACGGGCGTCTCCCTTTTCGCCACTGGTGCCTCGACCCTGCAAATCCGCCTGGCCCCGGCCGGAGAGGACTCGGTCTCGGTCCAACTGGCCGACCACACCGGAGCGCCGGTCGCCGCCGTGGAATCACTGGTGCTGCGAGCCCTGTCGTCCGAGGATCTCCAGCCGGTCGCACACCACGACGGCCTGTACCGACTCGACTGGACGACCATCGCGTTGCCGCAGTCGCCGACAACGCCGCCTCGGTACGTCGCGGTGGTCGGCCCGGTCCCGCCGAACGCCGCGTTCCCCGCGTACACAAGTCTGGCCGCGCTGGCGGAAGCGGTCGAGAGCGGCGAATCTGACCGGCCCGACCTGGTGCTGGTCACCCAGGGCGGGAACCGGCAGGTCGGGAGCCGCGAGGTGAGAGAAACCACCGAGCACTTCCTGGGCCTCATCCGGAGCTGGCTCGCCGATGACCGGTTCGCCGACTCCCAGCTCGTCGTCACGACGACCGGGGCCGTGGTCACCGGCGACGGAGACCCGGCCATCGACCTGAACGCCGCCCCCCTGTGGGGCTTGCTCCGGTCCGCTCAGACCGAAAACCCGGGCCGTTTCCTGCTGTTGGACGTGGACGCGCACGTGGACTCCTGGCGAGCCGTACCGGCGGCGCTCGCGACCGGGGAACCGCAACTGGCCCTGCGGTCCGGGACCGTGCGCGTACCACGGCTGGCCAGGGCGCAGGGCGCGGCACCGAAGGAGCCGAGCGCATGGGTGGACCCGGCCGGCACCGTCCTGGTGACCGGTGGCACCGGAGGACTCGGTGCGCTGGTGGCCCGGCACCTCGTACTCCGGCACGGTGCCAGGCGGCTGCTGCTGGTCAGTCGGCAAGGGCCGAGCGCGGCCGGTGCGGTCGAGCTGGAGGACGAGCTGGCCGAGGCCGGGGCGGAAGTGACCACCGCTGCCTGCGATGTGGCGGACCGCGACGCGCTGAGCCGACTTCTCCACGACATACCGGCCGAGCATCCGCTGACCGCCGTGGTCCACTGCGCCGGTGTCTTCGACGACGGCCTGGTCTCCTCCCTCACTCCGGACCAAGTGGCCCGGGTATACCGCCCGAAGGTCGACGCCGTACTGAACCTGCACGAGCTGACCGCCGGTCTTGATATGAGGGCGTTCGTGCTGTTCTCGTCGGTGGCCGGCACCTTCGGAGGCGGCGGGCAGGGCAACTACGCGGCGGCGAACGCGTTCCTCGACGCCTTCGCGCACTACCGGAGGGCCATGGGGCTCTCGGCGACCTCACTGGTGTGGGGCCTGTGGGAGGAGCGCACTGGAATGGCGGGCCGACTCGGTCAGGAACACCTGACCCGGGCCAGCGGCCGAGGCGTCATGCCCATGTCCGCCACCGAGGGGCTGGCCCGGTTCGACGCCGGGCTGGACACGGACCAGGCCGTGCTGTTGCCGGTCCGGCTGGATCTTTCGGCGCTGCGCGCGAAGGCCGCCTCTGGCACGCTCCCTGCCCTGCTACGCAACCTCGTCCGCGTGTCCGCTCGCCGTGTGGTCGACGCTGACGCCCAGGCTGCCGGACTCAGCCGGCGCCTCCAGGGGCTGACCGCAGTGGAACGCCGCCAGGAACTGAACGGCCTCGTGCAGGGGCAGGTCGCGACAGTGCTGGGATACCCCGACGCAAGCACCGTCGACCCGGAGAAGCCCTTCCGCGACCTCGGCTTCGACTCCCTGACCGCCGTCGAACTGCGTAACCGGCTGAGCGCGGTGACCGGCCTGAGGCTTCCGGTCACCGTGGTGTTCGACTACCCGCGGTTGGACGCCCTGGTCCGGCTGGTGCACGAGCGGCTGTTCCCGGACACCGGACCGGAACCGACCGCGCCCGCCGACGGGCCGCAGCCGGTGGCCGACCGCAGCGACGAGATCAGGACGATGGACGCCGACGCCCTGATCCGGCTGGCGTTGGGCGACAGCGGTGACACTGCCGGCGCCACACCGGGCCTGGGTTAGGACGATGACCTTGCACACTTCCACAGAGATGGTGACCGAGGCTCTCCGGGCTTCGCTGCTGAAGAACGAGCAACTGAGACAAGAGAACGAACGGCTACTAGCCGGCCGCGCGACCGAACCGGTCGCGATCATCGGCATCTCCAGCCGCTTCCCGGGTGGCGGGCGCGGTCCTGAAGCCCTGTGGACGCAGGTGCGCGAGGGCGTGGACACCCTGTCCGCGCTGCCCCGCGACCGCGGCTGGCACATTCCTGAACCGAACGGTTACGTCGGTGGCTTCCTCGCCGACGCCGCGGACTTCGACCCGGCGTTCTTCGGCATATCCCCACGGGAAGCCCTGGCCATGGACCCCCAGCAGCGGCTGCTGCTGGAAACCGCGTGGGAGACGATCGAGCGCGCCGGCGTCGAGCCCCGCACCCTGAGGGAGAGCCGCACTGGCGTCTACATCGGCGGCACGTCCCACGAATACGTCTCCGTCCTGGCCGCCAGCGAGGAGGCCGAGGGCTACCAGATCACCGGGGCATCGGGCAGCGTGCTGTCCGGCCGGATCGCGTACGCCCTGGGTCTCGAAGGACCCACGGTGACGGTCGACACCGCGTGTTCGTCCTCGTTGGTCGCCCTTCACCTGGCGGTGCAGGCGATACGGAACGGCGAGTGCCCGCTGGCCCTGGCAGGCGGGGTGGCGGTGATGCCGACGCCGGGCACGTATGGTGAGTTCTCCCGGCAGGGCGGTATGGCGGACGACGGCCGGTGCAAGGCGTTCGCCGCCGCGGCCGACGGGACCGGCTGGGGCGAAGGTGTCGGCGTGCTGCTCCTCGAGCGGCTGTCCGAGGCCCGGCGTCACGGGCGGCGGATCCTGGCACTGGTCCGCGGCAGCGCGGTCAACTCCGACGGCGCGAGCAACGGCCTGACGGCGCCGAACGGACCGGCCCAGCAGCGTGTCATCCGCCAGGCTTTGGCTTCCGCCGGGCTGACGCCGGCCGAAGTGGACGCCGTCGAGGCCCATGGCACCGGCACCGCGCTCGGCGATCCGATCGAGGCGCAGGCCCTGATCGACACCTACGGCCAGGGCCGCGGGACACCCCTGTGGCTGGGATCGGTGAAGTCCAACATCGGCCACACTCAAGCCGCTTCCGGAGTGGCCGGTGTCATCAAGATGGTGATGGCCATGCGCCACGGCGTGCTGCCCAAGACACTGCACGTAGACGCGCCGACACCGCACGTGGACTGGGCCGAGGGCGCGGTCGAGTTGCTGACCGAGCAGCGCCTCTGGCCGCGAAGCGACCGCCCGCGCAGGGCCGGAGTGTCCTCGTTCGGGATCAGCGGCACCAACGCTCACGTGATCCTGGAAGAGGCCCCGGAAGAAGAAGGTGAGCCAGCAGCCGCGCCGGCCGCGTCCACTTCTCTCCCCGCGGTTCCGGTCCTGCTGTCGGGACGTTGCGATCCGTCGCTGCGCGCCCAGGCCGAGCGGGTGAAGGACCTCGTCGTGGCCGACCCGGAACTGAACCTGGTCGACCTCGGCCACTCCCTCAGCGAAGCGCGGACGTCCTGGGAACGCCGGGCCGCGGTGGTGGCCGCGGACAGAGAGCAGCTGTTGACCGGCCTGGAGGCCGTCGCTCGGGGCGAGCCGCATGCCGGAGTGGCCGAAGGACACACCGGCAGCGGTTCACTGGCCTTCCTGTTCGCCGGACAGGGAGCACAGCGCCCCGGCATGGGCCGTGCGCTGTGCTCCGCATACCCCGCATTCTCCCAGGCCCTGGACGCGGTGGCGGCCCATCTGGACCCGCGGCTGGACCGTCCGCTGCGGGACGTGCTGTGCGCACCCGAGGGCACGCCGGACGCGGCCCTGCTGGACCAGACCGCCTACACCCAGGCCGCCCTGTTCGCCTTCGAGGTGGCCCTGTACCGGCTGTTCGAGTCTTGGGGAGTCACCCCCGACGTGCTGATCGGCCACTCGATCGGGGAGCTGAGCGCGGCGCATGTGGCCGGTGTGCTCTCTCTGCCGGACGCCTGTGCCCTGGTCGCCGCCCGGGGTGCGCTGATGCAGGCCCTGCCCGCGGGCGGGGCCATGGTGGTGATCCGCGCGGCCGAAGCGGACGTGGTCCCGCTGCTGGGCGACCACGTCAGCCTGGCAGCGGTGAACGGACCGGACGCGGTGGTCGTCTCCGGCCGGGAGGACGCCGTTCTGGCAGTCGCCGAGCGGTTCCCAAGGACGACACGGCTCCCGGTCAGCCACGCTTTCCACTCCCCCCTGATGGAGCCGATGCTGGAAGAGTTCGGTACGGTCGCCCGGTCGGTGTCGTTCCGCACGCCCCGGACCCCGGTCGTCTCCAACCTCACCGGCAAACTGGCCGATCCGGACGAACTGTGCACCCCGGAGTACTGGGTCCGGCACGTACAGGGGACCGTCCGGTTCGGGGACGGCATACAGGCGCTGGAGGCGACCGGCGTCGGCACGGTGCTCGAACTGGGCCCGGACGGCCGGCTCGCCGGGATGTTCGCTGACAACTGCCGTACGGACGATCCCATGGCCGCGGTCGCCGCGGTGCGGCCCGACCGCCCCGAAGGCCCGGGGTTGATCGAGGCGTTGGCCCGACTGCATGTGCGCGGTGTGCCGGTGGACTGGACGGCGGTCTTCGCCGGTACGGGGGCGCGGCGCATTGAGCTTCCCACGTACCCTTTCCAAGGACAGCGGTTCTGGCTCGCCGCACCGGCGACGCCCACTTCCCCCACCGACACCGTGTACACCCTGGCCTGGGACGAGGTGCGCGCGTCGGCCACCGGCGACGTACCTGACGTACACGCCGTCTTCCACCGCGAGCAGGACGAGCTGGCGCACGCTGTCGCCGCGGCTCTGGAACTGGTGCAGCGACTGCTCGCGGCCGAGCCGCAGGACGGACCCCGGCCGATCCTGCTCACCCACCGAGCCATGGGTGTGAACGCGACAGACTCCGTCGATGTGGCCGGGGCGGCGGCGTGGGGTCTGCTGCGCGCGGCGCAGGCCGAGCACCCGGACCGGTTCGTGCTGCTCGACGGTGACGGGACCGACCCTGGTCCTGCAGTACTGGCCGCTGCGGCAGCGAGTGGTGAGCCGCAACTGGCGTGTCGCCGAGGGCGGTTGTTCGCCCCGCGCGTGGTCCGGGCGAGCGGCGGCACGGGCCCGCCGCGTCCCTTCGACCCCGAAGGCACGGTCCTGGTCACCGGCGGCACCAGTGGGCTGGGCGCTCTCGTGGCACGGCATCTGGCCACCCGGCACGGCGTCAGGCATCTGCTGCTGGTCAGCCGCCGCGGCGGCGCGGCTGACGGCGTCGGCGAACTCCAGGCCGAGCTGACGGCAGCGGGTGCCGCCGTGACCGTTGCCGCGGGCGATGTCTCCGACCGGGAGACGCTGCGTCGGCTGCTCGCGGCCGTCCCGCCCCAGCACTCGCTCACCGGGGTGATCCACTGTGCGGGCGTCGTGGACGACGGCGTGGTCGAAGCGCTGACGCCGGACCGGTTACGACGTGTGCTCGCCCCCAAGGCGGACGCGGCCCTGCACCTGGACGAGCTGACCCGCGACTCCGACCTGTCCGCCTTCGTGCTGTTCTCCTCCGCCGCTGGCACTCTCGGCGGCGCCGGCCAGGGCAACTATGCCGCGGCGAACGCCTGCCTGGACGCGCTGGCACAGCGGCGCCGAGCGCAGGGCAGGCCCGCGGTATCACTGGCCTGGGGGCTGTGGGCCGAGGAGACCGGGATGACCGGGCGCCTCAGCGAAGCCGACCGCTCCCGGATGGCCAGGGCCGGGGTGCTCGGCCTGACCACCCCGGAAGCCCTGGCACTGCTGGACGGCGCGCTCGCCCGACCCGAGGCGGTGCTGCTTCCGGTGAAGTTCGCGCCCGCACTGCTGCAGGCTCCGGTCGACCTGCTGCCACCGCTGTTGCGGACGCTGGCCACGGTCCCGGCAGGGGATGGCGAACACACGGAAGCATTCAGCGAGCGGCTGGCGGATCTCTCCGGCCCGGAGCGCGACCGGGCCGTGCTGGAACTGGTCAGAGGACATGCCGCAGCCGTGCTCGGCCACTCGTCGGCCGACCAGGTGGAGCCGGAACGCGGCTTCCTGGAACTCGGCCTCACCTCCCTCGGCGCCGTCGAACTGCGCAACAGCCTGAGCGCCGTTACGGGGCTGGTTCTCCCCGCGACCCTGATGTTCGACCATCCCACTGCCTCCGCGCTGGCCCGGCATCTACTGGAGCGACTGGCGGGGGAGAGCACCTCGCCCACCGCCGCCCCGGTGCTGCGACAGCTCGACGAGATCGCCGAGCGGCTGTCCGAACTCGACCCCCAGGTGGACTTGGCCGCCACGGTCACTGCCCGACTGCGGGCCCTGCTGGTGGGCTGGACCGACCGGCGGGCGGTCGGCTCACCCGCTGACGCCTTCGACTTCGAAGCCGCCACGGCGGGCGAGATGTTCGAGTTCATCAACAAGGACCTGGGACTCAGTTGACTACCACGCGAGGGTGTTCTTTCTGATGACGGACGAACAGAAGCTTTTGGACTACCTCAAGTTAGTCACCACTGAGCTGGGACAGACCCGTACACGGCTGGAGCAGGTCGAGGCGGAACGCCGCGAGCCCATTGCTATCGTCGCCATGGGCTGCCGATACCCGGGCGGCGTCGAATGTCCCGAAGACCTGTGGCAGTTGCTCGCTGAGGGGCGGGATGCCATCACCGGGTTCCCCGAGGACCGGGAGTGGGACCTGGACGATCTGCACGCCACCGATTCCCAGCGTCGCCTCGGCGGCGGATTCCTGCACCGAGCCGCCGACTTCGACGCCGAGTTCTTCGGCATCTCCCCACGTGAAGCCCTGTCGATGGACCCACAGCAGCGGCTGCTCCTGGAGGTGGCCTGGGAGGTCTTCGAACGGGCCGGAATCGATCCCGTCGCGGTCCGGGGCAGCGACACCGGCGTCTTCGCCGGGGTCAACTTCAGCGACTACGCGACCAGGCTCCAGTCCGTACCGGAGAGCGTGGAGGGCTACCTGGGCATCGGCAGTTCGGCCAGCGTGGCATCGGGCCGGATCGCGTACGTGTTGGGCCTTGAAGGGCCCGCGGTGACCGTGGATACCGCGTGTTCCTCGTCCTTGGTGGCCCTGCATCTTGCCGTCCAGTCACTACGGGGCGGGGAGACCTCTCTGGCTCTGGCCGGCGGTGTCGCCGTCATGTCGACGCCGGGAGCTTTCGTGGAGTTCTCCCGGCAGGGCGGGCTGTCCCCCGACGGGCGATGCAAGGTGTTCGCCGACGCGGCCGACGGCACCGGCTGGGGAGAGGGAGTCGGTCTGCTGTTGCTGGAGCGCCTGTCCGACGCGCGGCGCCGCGGTCATCCGGTGCTCGCGGTCATCCGGGGAAGCGCCGCCAACCAGGACGGCGCGTCCAGCGGACTCACCGCACCCAACGGGCCGTCCCAACAGCGCGTCATCGGGCAGGCGCTGGCCAACGCCGAACTGTCGCCGTCCGACGTGGACGTTGTCGAAGCACACGGCACCGGGACCGTGCTGGGTGACCCGATCGAGGCGCAGGCCCTGTTGGCGGCCTACGGGCAGGATCGCCCGGCGCCGCTGTGGCTGGGATCCGTCAAGTCGAACATCGGGCACACACAGGCCGCCGCAGGTGTGGCCGGTGTGATCAAGATGGTGCAGGCGATGCGGCACGAGACGCTGCCGCCGACGCTGCACGTCGACCGGCCCTCGACCCATGTGGACTGGACTGCCGGGTCGGTGGAACTGCTGACCGAGGCACGCGCCTGGCCCCGTACCGAGCGCGTGCGCCGGGCCGGGGTGTCGTCGTTCGGGGTCAGCGGGACGAACGTGCACCTGATTGTCGAGGAACCGCCGGCGGCGGATGCCGTGGCCCCTTCGCGGAGCGCACCACCGCTGCGGGTGGCCTCGGTCCCATGGGTGATCTCCGGCGCCTGCGACGCATCCCTGCGGGAGCAGGTGGCACGGTTGCGGGAGGCCGCACACGGGCTGCACCCGGCGGACGTGGGATGGTCCCTGGCCGTCGGCCGCGCCCACCTCGCGCACCGCGCGGTCGTCATGGACGCGGCCGGCCTGGACGTGGTGGCGCGGGCGGGTACGGCGCCAGGCGTGGTCGAAGGCGTGGCCGACCCACGGCCCCGGGTGGCCTTTGTCTTCCCCGGCCAGGGCGCTCAGTGGGCCGGCATGGCGCTGGAACTGCTGGACTCCTCGCCGGTGTTCGCCCGGCAGATCGAGACGTGCGCCGAGGCCTTGGCGCCGCACGTCGAATGGTCGTTGCCGCAAGTGTTGCGCACGGCGTCGGGCGGAGCGTGGCTGGAGCAGGTCGATGTCGTACAGCCCGTGCTGTGGGCGATCATGGTCTCCCTCGCCGAACTGTGGCGAGCCTGCGGCGTGACGCCGGTCGCAGTCGCCGGACACAGCCAGGGCGAGATCGCGGCGGCGTGTGTGGCCGGAGCGCTGTCGCTGGACGACGGGGCCCGCATCGTGGCCCTGCGCAGCCGGCTGATCGCCCGGAAACTGTCCGGCCGGGGCGGCATGGCGTCGGTGGCCCTCCCTCTCGACCAGGTGAAAAAACGCCTGGAGCACTGGGGGAACGAGCTCTCCGTGGCGGCCGTGAACGGGCCCTCCTCGGTCGTCGTGTCCGGTGCCGCACAGGCACTGGAGGAACTGGTGGCCGCATGCCAGGAGGACGGAGTACGGACCCGCCGCGTGGCGGTCGACTACGCCTCCCACTCGGCCCAGGTGGACCGGATCCGCGACGAGCTGCTCACGGCCCTGGGGGAGGTGTCATTGGCAACGACCGACGTGGCGTTCTTCTCCGCAGTCACCGGGGGCATGCTGGATCCGGCCGGTCTCGACGCCGAGTACTGGTACCAGAACCTGCGTCAGACCGTGGAGTTCGAACAGGTCACACGAGCACTCCTGAAGCACGACTGCACACTGCTGATCGAGATGAGCCCGCACCCGGTGTTGGTTCCGGCCGTGCAGGACACCGTGGACGAAACCGGCGGTGAGACGGTGGTCCTGGGATCGTTGCGGCGGGCAGACGGCGGACCGCGACGGTTCGTGACGGCGCTGGCACAGGCATGGGTGCACGGCGCACCGGTGGACTGGGCGAGCCTGGCCGCCGGAGGACGGTGGGTGGAACTGCCCACCTACCCCTTCCAACGGAAGCGGTACTGGCTGCAGGGGCCTGCGAGTAGGCCACGGGCGACGGACTCGTGGCGCTACCGGGTGGAGTGGAAGCCGCTGCGCACACCACGGGGCAAGCTCTCGGGCCGGTGGCTCCTGGCGGGACCGGGCGACGAGCTCCTGCCGGCGCTGGCCGATGCCGACGTCGTCCACCTGCCCATGGAGGGGCTGGCCGAACGGGCCCCGCTGGCGGAGCAGCTGCGCGGGCTGGCCGCTGAGCACGGCCCCTTCTCCGGAGTGGTGCACCTGGCCGGGCCCGACCCCCGAACGTCGCTCGTCCTGGTGCAGGCGCTGGGGGACGCGGGCGAGGACGCACCCGTGTGGCTCCTGACCCGCGGCGCGGTGTCGGCCACCGCCGGGGATGCGGTGACGGCCGAACCGGCCCAGGTCTGGGGCCTGGGCCTGGTGGCCGGGCTGGAGTGTCCCGACCGGTGGGGCGGCCTGATCGACCTGCCCCGGACCCTCGACGAGAAGACCGCCGGTCGGCTCGCCGCCGTCCTCACCGGTGCTGACGGTGAGGACCAACTGGCCCTGCGCGAACAGGGCGTGCTGGTACGCCGACTGGTGCGCGCGCCCCTGCGGGACGGCGTCGCGCACCGGGAGTGGCGCCCTCGCGGCACGGTGCTGATCACCGGGGGAACCGGGGCCATCGGCGGGCACGTCGCCCGGTGGGCGGCCGGCAACGGTGCCGACCATGTGGTGGTGGCCAGCCGCAGCGGCCCGCAAGCGCCAGGCGTCGCCGAGCTGGAGGCCGACTGCGCGGCGGCCGGCTGCGGGCTGACCGTGGTGTCCTGCGATGTGGCCGACCGCGGCGCGGTGGCACGGTTGCTGGCCGACGTCGGACCGGTCACCTCGGTGTTCCATGCCGCCGGGGTGAGCCGGTACGGGACGCTGCCCGACCTCGGCCTGGACGAGTACGACGACGTGGTCGCGGCCAAGGTGGCCGGAGCACGGCACCTGCACGAGCTGCTGGCTGACCAGGAGCTCGACGCGTTCGTGCTCTTCTCTTCCGGCGCCGCCGTGTGGGGCAGCGCCGGTCAGGCAGCGTACGCGGCGGCCAACGCCTTCCTGGACGGCCTGGCGCAGCAGCGCAGGTCCGAGGGCCGGACGGCGACGTCGATCGCCTGGGGCGGCTGGTCCGGCGGAGGCATGCTCGGCTCCGAGGCCGAACACGAGCTGCGCCGCCGGGGGGTGGGAGCGATGGCTCCGCACACAGCGGTGCAAGCCCTTCAGCAGGCGCTCGATCACGACGAGACGACGCTGACGGTGGCCAGCATGGACTGGGAGCGATTCACCCCGGCGTACACCCTGGCCCGTCGCCGGCCCCTGATCGAGGACATCGCCGAAGCCGCCTCAGCGGCGGCCGGCACCGCCGAGGCGCCGGGGGGCCCGCAGGCGGAGGCGCTCCGACGGCGCGTGGCGGAAGCGGCCGATCCGGAGCAGGCGGTCCTGGACATGGTGCGGGCCGAGGCGGCAGTCGTACTCGGCCACGACAGTGCTACGAGGCTCCCTGAGCGCAAGCCCTTCCGTGACCTGGGCTTCGACTCGGTCCTGGCGGTGGAGTTCCGCAACCGGCTCGCGGCGGTGACCGGTCTGAAGCTCCCCGGCGCAGTGGTGTTCGACTACCCCACTCCGGCCGAGCTCGCCTGCCACCTCCTGGACCAGGTGGTGCCCCGCGAGGCGGTCACAGCACCGGCGCTGACCGCGACGCAGAGCGATGAGCCGATAGCGATCATCGGCATGGCCTGCCGGTTCCCCGGCGACGTGCGGTCCCCCGAGGACCTGTGGGACCTGGTGGCCGGGGGCGCCGACGCCATGGGGCCCTTCCCGGCAGACCGCGGCTGGAACGCCGACGGCATCGGCGGATTCGTGCACGACGCCGCCGACTTCGACCCGGCGTTCTTCGGAATCTCACCGCGTGAAGCCATGGCGATGGATCCCCAGCAGCGCATCCTTCTGGAAGTGTCCTGGGAGGCCCTGGAGCGGGCCGGGATCGACCCGACGCGCCTCAAGGGCAGCCCGACCGCGGTCATGGCCGGCGCTTCCGCGGTCGACTACGCCGCGCTGGTCGCCGGTTCGACCCACGGCGATGATGGCTTCGCGATGAGCGGCAACTCCGGCAGCATCATCTCCGGCCGTGTCTCCTACACCCTGGGCCTGGAAGGACCGGCGCTGACCATCGACACCGGCTGCTCCTCGGCGCTGGTCGCGCTGCACACGGCAGCCGGTTCCCTGCGTGGCGGTGAATGCTCCCTGGCCCTGGCCGGCGGGGTGGCGGTGATGGCGACCCCGGTGGCTTTCACCGAGTTCGAACGGCAGGACGGCCTGGCGAGCGACGGCCGTTGCAAGGCGTTCTCCGACGACGCCGACGGCACCGGCTGGGGCGAAGGCGCGGGCATGCTCGTCCTGGAACGCCTCAGCGACGCGCGACGCAACCAGCACCCCGTCCTGGCGGTGATCCGGGGCAGCGCCGTCAACCAGGACGGCGCCTCCAACGGGATCACCGCCCCCAACGGCCCGTCCCAGCAGCGCGTCATCCGCCAAGCGGTGGCCAACGCTCATCTCACGCCGCCCGACATCGACGCGGTCGAAGCACACGGTACCGGCACCCGGCTCGGCGATCCGATCGAGGCCCAGGCCCTGCTGGCGACCTACGGCCAAGACCGTGAGAACCCCCTGTGGCTCGGCTCGGTCAAGTCGAACATCGGGCACACTCAGGCCGCGGCCGGCGCGGCCGGAGTCATCAAGATGGTCCAGGCCCTGCGCCACGGAGTGCTCCCGCGGTCCCTGCACGTGCAGGAACCGTCCCGGCACGTGGACTGGACCGCTGGATCGGTCGAACTCCTCACTGAACCACGACCGTGGCCGGACACCGGCCGCCCCCGGCGCGCCGGCGTCTCCGCCTTCGGCATCAGCGGCACCAACGCCCACCTCATCCTCGAACAGGCGCCTGAACCCCTGGAGCCCGTCACCGACTCCGATGCCTCGATCGCGCCGTTCCTGCTGTCCGCCCGCACCCCTGAAGCGCTGCGCGTGCAGGCCCGTGCACTGCTCGACCACCTCGGCGACCGGCCCGGTCTGTCCCTCCGCGCGCTGGCCCGGTCCCTGGCCGTGGGGCGTACTGGGTGGGAGCACCGTGCGGCCGTCGTCACGCAGGACCGCGAGGCCCTGCTCAGGGCGGTGGCCGGGTTGGCCGAGGACCGGGCCGTACCGGAGCTGATACGCGGCAGGGTGGGGGAGGGCCGCCTGGCCATGCTGTTCTCCGGCCAAGGCGCCCAACGCGCCGGAATGGGACAGCAGTTGTACGCCCGCTTTCCCGCCTTCGCCGCCGCCCTGGACGAGGTCTGCGCGGAGCTGGATCCGCGCCTGCGCACCGTGCTGTTCGCGCCGGCGGACTCGCCGGACGGGCTTCTGCTGCACCGGACGGGATACGCGCAGCTGGCTCTGTTCGCCGTCGAGGTGGCGCTGTTCAGGCTGCTGGAGTCGTGGGGGGTGCGGCCGGACTACGTGCTCGGGCACTCGGTGGGGGAGATCGCCGCGGCACACGTGGCCGGTGTCCTGAGCCTGGCGGACGCCGCTGCCCTCGTCGGCGCCCGATCCCGCCTCATGCAGGAGCTTCCGCCCGGTGGCGCGATGCTCGCGGTGCAGGCCGGCGAGGCCGAGGTGGCGGAGCTGCTGGCCGCAGGAGGGCTGGAACTGAGCCTGGCCGCGGTGAACGGCCCCCGCGCGGTGGTGCTGTCCGGGACGGCCGACGCGGTGACCGCCGCCGAGGCTGCTCTCGCCGGACAGGGACGGCGGACCAAACGCCTGCGCGTGAGCCATGCCTTCCACTCCGCGCTGATGGAGCCCATGCTGGCTGACTTCGCCGCGACGCTGAACGGGCTGTCGTTCGCCCCTCCGCGGCTCCCGATCGTGTCCAACGTGACCGGTCGGCTCGCGGACGATCGCATCGCCACCCCGGAATACTGGGTCGAAAACGTGCGCCGCACGGTGCGCTTCGCCGATGGCGTCGCCGTCCTCGCGGAACACGGCGTGACCGCCTACCTGGAGATCGGCCCCGACGGCACCCTCACCGCACTCGCCGAGCAGTGCGTCCCCGTCCCGGAGGCCCACCGCTTCACGGCCGCGCAGCGCCGGGACCGGCCGGAGACCGATGCCCTGTTCACCGCTCTGAGCCATCTGCACACCGTGGGCATCGCCGTCGACTGGCCGTCCGTCCAGCAGCCCGCCGACCACCTGGTGGACCTGCCCACCTACCCGTTCCAGCACCAGCGGTTCTGGCCCAGCGCCCGTCCGGGCGGCACGGCCGACCTGAACGCGGTAGGGCTGGCCGCGGACGGGCACCCGCTGCTCGGGGCCGCGGTGGCACTGCCCGACTCGGACGGACTCCTGTGCACCGGAAAGTTGTCGGTCGCTGGCCGGCCCTGGCTGGCCGGTCACGCGGTGGCCGGGCGGGCGCTGTTCCCTGGGACCGCGTACGTGGACATGGTGCTGCACGTCGGCGCCCCACTGGGGTGCGACCGCATCGACGAACTGACCCTGGAGGCGCCGCTGCTCCTGCCCGAGCGGGGCGGTGCGGCGGTGCAGGTCGCGGTCTGCGCACCGGACGAATCCGGCCGCCGACCGGTCAACGTGTACGCCCAGCCGGATTCCACGGGGCCCGAGCAGCCCTGGCAGCGACTGGCGACCGGCGTGCTCAGCGCGGCATGCGCAGCGATCCCTGCCACTGCGGACGGGCTGGCCGACTGGCCGCCACCAGGGGCCGAACCGCTGCCGACCGAGGGCGGCTACGAGCGTTTCGCCGCGTGGGGGCTGGAGTACGGGTGGCCGTTCACGGCAGTGCGGTCGCTGTGGCGCCGAGACGCGGAACTGTTCGCCGAGGTCGAGCTGGACGACGTGGACGCGAGCGGATACGGCCTGCATCCGGCGCTCTTCGACGCGGCCCTGCAGGCGCTCGGGATGGATCCGGCCGCCACCGAAGCGCCCGGGGTGCCGTTCACCTGGTCGGGAGTCACCCTCCATGCCACGGGGGCCACCGCGTTGCGGGTACGGCTCACCCCCGGCGACAACGGCTTCCAGGTCGACCTGGCCGACCACACGGGTGGTCCGGTTGCCACGGTCCAGTCCCTGGCACTGCGTCCGATGTCGGCGGACCACGTCTCTTCGGCGGCGGACCAGGGCTCACTGCTGCGCCTGGAGTGGGTCCCGGTACCGGCCGAGGCAGCGCCCGCCACCCCTGCACCCTGGGCCTTCCTCGGTGCGGGACCCCTGCCCCTCGGGCTCCCGCTGATCCAGTACGCCGACCTGGGCGAGATGGCACGCGCGGTGCGGGACGGCATGGCACTGCCGCCGGTGGTCCTGCTGCCCTGCACCGGCTTCGGCGACCAGACCGCGGCTGCGGTCCACGCCGGCACCCAGCGGGTGCTCAGATGCATTCAGACCTGGTTGGATAACGGCGCGTTCGACCGCTCCCAGCTCGTGGTGCTGACCCGCGGGGCGGTCGGGGACATCCAGGACCTGGCCGGTGCCGCGGTGTGGGGACTGGTCCGTACGGCCCAGTCCGAGCACCCGGGCCGCATCGTCCTGGTGGACCTCGATTCCGATGGGCACCGGTCCTTGCCCGAGGCCGTGGCCACCGCGTCCGCCGCGGACGAGCCGCAGGTGGCCGTACGCGACGGCGCGCTGCTGGTGCCCCGGTTGAGCCCGGTCCGGGCGACCGCGGCATCCGTCCAGCCGGACTGGGACCCGGCCGGCGCCGTGCTCGTGACCGGGGCGACCGGCGCCCTGGGGCAGCACGTCTCCCGGCACCTGGTGAGCCGGCACGGCATACGGCGCCTCCTGCTGACCAGCCGCAGCGGCCCCGCCGCGCAGGGCGCCGACGAACTGCTCGCGGACCTCACCGGACTGGGCGCCCACGTCGACCTCGTGGCCTGTGACGCGGCAGACCGCGACGCCCTGGCTCACCTGCTGGCCGTTCACCCCGTCACCGCCGTGGTGCATGTGGCCGGCGTACTGGACGACGGTGTGGTCACCGCGCTCACACCGGACCAACTGGACACGGTGCTGCGTCCGAAGGTCGACGCGGCCTGGAACCTGCACGAGCTCACCGAAGGTCTCGCTCTCACGGACTTTGTGCTCTTCTCCTCCATGTCCGGGGTGATGGGCAATCCGGGACAGGGCAATTACGCCGCGGCCAACACCTTCCTGGACGGCCTCGCCCACTACCGCCGCAGTCGTGGCCTGCCGGCCCGTTCGCTGGCCTGGGGGATGTGGGACACCGCTGGGGGAATGGCCGGTGAGCCGTCGTCCCGCGGCTTCACCCGTGGCGGGGCGGCCTTGTCACCGGACCAGGCGCTGGGCCTGTTCGACCGCGCCCGGACGGTGGATGCGCCGCTGCTCGTCCCGCTCCGGCTGGAGCTGCCGCCGGGAGCGCCGCGCACGGAAGGGGCGGCACCGGTGATGTTCCGCGGCACGAGTGCGCCCAGGCGTGTGGTGGCCCCCGGCGACCGGGCCGAGGCCGTCACCGTGCGAGAGCGGCTGACGGGACTGACCGGTCCCGAGCGGCATGAGGTTCTGCTGGAGCTGATCAGGACGGAGGCCGCGCGCGTACTCGGACACCCCGGCCCGGAGGCGATCGCCGAGGCGACCTCCTTCACCGAGCTCGGCTTCGACTCGCTGATGTCCGTGGAACTGCGCAACCGCCTGGCCACCGTCACCGGCCTCCGGCTGCCCGCGACGTTGATCTTCGACCATCCCACCTTCACTGTTCTGGCCGATGAGCTCGCCGTCGGTCTGGGGCCGACCCTGCCGGAAACCGACCCGAAGGCGGCGCCGACCGGCATCGCCGACCTCTACCGGATCGCCTGCGAGCAGGACAGGTTCGAGGAGGGCCGGATCCTGCTGAACGTCGCGTCCCGGCTCCGGCCCACCTTCGCTGCGCCACAAGAGGTGGCCGGATCCGCCGAACTGGTCCGGTTGTGCGCCGGGACAGGCGACGGCCCGGCCTTGCTCTGCCTGCCTTCGCCGACCGTGTTCGGTGGAATTCATGAGTTCACCCAGTTGGCGGCCGCATTCCGCGGCAACCGCGAGGTGTGGACCCTGCCGTACCCGGGCTTCGTGACCGGAGAACCGATACCTGCCGACATGGACACGTTGGTCGCGTACCTGTCCGGCATCGCGCGGCGCGACCTCGACGGCACGCCGTTCGTCCTGGTCGGACGCTCCTCGGGCGGAAGCATCGCCCACATGCTCGCGACCCGCCTGGAACAGCAGGGCGCGGCACCGCACTCCCTGGTCCTGCTGGACACATACGAGCCAGGAAGCGCGCAGACCGATTACATCCTCCCCGCGCTGGAGTCAACGGCGCTTGAGGACGAACGCAAGGTCGGTCCGATGAACGACACTCGACTGACCGCGATGGCCGGGTACTTCGGCCTCTTCGCCGACTGGCAGCCCCGGGAGCTGGCCGTGCCGACCCTTTTGGTCCGCGCCTCGGAGAAGGCCGGAACACCCGAGGGCCCAGCCCTGACCCCCGAAAGCTGGCAGGCGGTCTGGACCTTGCGGCACACGGCGATCGACGTGCCGGGGGACCATTTCACCATGCTGATGGAGCACGCTGAGCAGACCGCTGCCGCCATCGAAGGATGGCTGCGGGACACGGTTCACGAGTGTCCCAAGTGACACGAAACCGACGAGGGGAACGGAGAAGGACGCAGTGCTGACGGACGACACGGTCATCAAAGAACTGCTGGCACAGGACCTCGACCACTGGACCCGACGAGTGATCCGCAGACACTTCACCCCCGTGACCGGCAGCCACTACTGGCTGCGGCGGGCGGCTGACTTGTCGTTCGACCCGAGGGACATCACCCGCTACGAGGAGCTGTGCGCGTTCGGCCCCTTCCCGCTGGAGGAGTTGCGCACGCTGGATCCGGCCGAGCTGGTGCCCCAAGCCGTGCCACGCCCGCTGACCGGGAAGATATGGGAATCCGGCGGCACCACGGGCACTCCTTGCCGCGTGCACTACACCGAGCCGATGCTGCGGAACCGGGCGGACTGGCTTCGGTGGGCGCTGCCGCGCGAAGGTTTCCTGCCGGGTCGCAGCTGGTTGCAGGCAACTCCGACGGGGCCGCATCTGGTGGGCAACCGCGGATGGCACCTCGCGGAGCACTACGACTCCCGGGTGTACGGGGTGGACTTCGACCCGCGCTGGGTCAAACGGCTGGTCAGGGCAGGGCGGATGAAGGAAGTCCAGGAGTACACCGACCACGTCCTGGAACAGATCGCCTTGATCTTGAGCAGTCAGCCGGTCGACTACCTGATGATCACTCCTGCCCTGTTCCAGGCACTGATCCGCAAACACCCGGAACCGGTCGCGGAGCTGAAGGGCGCCCGCATCAGCGGGACCCACGTCACCACCACCATGTACCGGTCGTTCGTGGCTGCGATGCCCGATGCTCCGGTGATTCCCATGTATGGCAACACCTTCGGCAACGCACTCGCCCTGCCCGTGCAGGGCGAGGGCCAGGTCATGCCGTACATGTCGACGTACCCGCAAGTCACCCACAGCGTGGTGGACCCCGGCGACTGGACTCGCGTGGTGGAGTACGGCCGGAGTGGGCAGGTTCGGCTGACCGTCCTGCACGATGATCTGTTCGTACCGAACATCCTGGAACGCGACGCGGCCGTTCGGCACGACACGGGTGACGAGTGGCCGTGGGACGGGGTGGCCAATGTGCGGCCACTGCAGAGTCTGCGTGCGGTGCCGGAGGGAATCTACTGAACCAGGCCCTCAACCGGCGCGGTGTCTGGCCCACGGCGACCCCGACCCCCGTACGAGGGAGTCGGCAGACGGCGGGCCAGGCTGGGTGGAGAACCGTATTCTCGGCTGTGCGACTCGGACTGAATCGAGAGCACACGCGACAGTTCGAGGCGGTTCTTCACCTCCAACTTCCGGTAGGCGCACGTGAGATGCTGTTCGATGTGCTGATGGCAATGCACAGCATTCGAGAGATCTGGCGGTTCGTCTGGCCTGCCGATGCCAACTCGGCGACCCGGTACTCGGCGCCACTGAGAATGTCGGTCGGCTGCTTTCGTTCCTCGGTGGCGGGCGCCGGCGCCGGGAGCCCCTGCGCCATTTGTTCCGCCAACGCCCGCTTCTCCTGGTGCGCGAGATGTACGTCTTTGAGCCACCCCGCCGCTGTGGTGACCGACGCGTGCTCGGGGAGGAGCGCCGAAGGGCTGAACCCCCACTCGTTGACGCGTCGGCCACAGGACAGGAAATCCTCGAACGCCAGGGCCGCACGCACGGCCGATGGTCAGGTTGTACAGGATGCGCAGGTCTGCCGGGTCCAGTCCGCCGGATCGGCGGCCTCGGGGTGTTCGGCCGCGATCCACCGGCCGACCTTGAGCAGGTTCGAGCGGATGCTGCCGCGGACGCGCGGGGTGAGTGTCGAGGTGGCGTGCCAGCGGTCGGCCCACCGTTCCCAAGTCTTGGCGCCGCCGGTCGCCCGGTAAGTGTGCCGACCCGTACTCGCCGCCGGTGGAGCACAGAACCCGAGCTCGGAGACCGCCCGCTGCATCGCGTGCAAGGTGTTCAGCCTGCTGCCGTCCAGCAGCCGGTCGCGGCGGACTCGGTCGAACAGCGCGGTATCCAGGTTTTCGAGGTGCGGGCTGCGGTTGAGCAGAAACAGCTGGCAGGCCACCATCGGCAGCAGTGTGTCGTCGTCCCGATCGAGCCGGTAGCCCCAGGAGCCCAGGGTGGTGCGGACCCGCGCGATCTCGCCGTTCACCCGGTCCCGTCCGAAGATCCGCCAGGACAGGGTCAGCCGCTGGAAGCCGCCGAGCTGGTGGAAGGCGTCGAAGGAACCGAGCAGGTAGGCGTGCGCCGCGAGATAGGGGCGGACCTCGTCGCCGGCCCAGGCGGGCGCGTGCTTTCGGAACTCGGCCTGGCTGCGGCCGAGCAGATGGACCCATTCCTCGGCGGTCCAGTCCCAGAGAGTGCGGCCGCTCTCGGCGCACTGCGTCAGCAGCGCAGCGATCACGTCGAGCATGGCTCGTCGGCGGTGCGGGGTGGGCGGCGAGTCCAGGGAGGCGTTGACCGCCTCCAGCGGCCTGTGCAGGCGGCCGATCACGCGCCAGCCCGGTGCGGACGGGTCGTGATAAATCCCCAGCGACGAGGGCCAGCGGCGATGCGCTCACCGCGACACCTCCGCCGACGCGCCGTCCGAGGATGTCAGCATCTGTATTCGCCGGGCGTGGATGTGCTCCATGCCGCGGGCGAGCTTGTCTGCCAGGTCCCGGCCGGACAGATGGATGTACTGAAGGTCGCTGCCGCGGGAAGGATTTCTGCCGGGCCGAAACTGGTTGCAGGCGACCCCGACCGGGCCGCTGATCCGGACCCAACCCGAGCTGGTCGCCGGGTTGAGGGGGGTTCGTATGAGCGCCCCCACGTCACCGCTGCCATGTACCGGTCGTTCGTCGCGGCGATGCCCGATGGGCCCGTGATCACCATGTACGGCAACACCTTCGGCAACGCGCTTGCCCTGCCGGTCCTCGACCAGGGGGGACTGATCCCGTACATGTCGATGTATCCGCAGGTCACCCACGCTGTGGTGGACCCAGAAGACTGGACTCGGTTGGTTGAATACGGTCGAACAGGCCAGGTACGGCTGACCGTCCTGCACGACGATCTGCTGCTGCCGAACATCTTGGAGCGGGACTCAGCCGTGCGGCACGACGCGGGCGCTGATTGGCCGTGGGACGCGGTGGCCAACGTGCGTCCGCTTCAGGGTCCGCGTGCCATACCGGAAGGGACCTATTGATCAGGCTGAGCCGTCAGCACCTGGGTCAACTGCGAGCGGTTCTTCACCTTCAGCTTCCGGTAAGCCCGGGTCAGATGCTGCTCGACGGTACTTGTGGTGATGCAGAGCTTGCGTGAGATCTCGCGATTGGTGTGACCCGCCGACGCCAACTCGGCCACTCGGTACTCAGCCCCGCTCAGGACGTCTGCCGGCTCCGTGCTTTTCCCCCTAACCGTTGCCGACCCTGGATAGGCCCGCGTCATCTGCGTGGCCAGCATCTTCTTGTCCTGGTCCGCGAGGCGCGCGTGGCCGAGCCAGCTCATGGCTGTCGTGACCGGTGCGCACTCGGGGAGAAAGACTGAGGGGGAAAGCCCCCACTCGTTCACGCGCCGACCGCACATCAGAAATTCTTCGAACGCCAGATCCGCCCGGCCCGTGGCCAAGTAATATTCGCCGCGGGCGTACTGATAGTTCAGCCCGAATCGAGTCTCAAACATGGTAGCCGGAACTGATTCGGTCAGCCATTTCCCGGCGGCATGATACCTTCCTTGCGCGGTCATGGCTCGGATCAAGCTCCCCAGCGGTGCACCGACGACAACGCCCCAACTCTGGAGGGGAATGTAATCGAGCGCCATGCTCGCAAAATCCTCGGCACTACCGGATGAACCCTGCCTCAGCGCAATCTCCGAGCGTACGGCGGAAAATCTTGCTTGCCAGGTCGGAGCGCGCAACTTGGCGGCCTCGGCCAGCAGCGAATCACACCATGATGCGGCTTGATCGGCTTCGCCCGAATACATTAATGCGAGCAGTGCCGACTCCAAGGAGTTGACGCTCTGGTCATCCAGAAGCCTGTTCTGCAAGATCTGATTAGCCATTCCAGCAGCGCCCGATAATCGGCCGACCGCGAGAGACTGAGCCAGCAGGGACTCTGCTGAGTCCGGTGATGGCGGAATGGCAGGCAGCTCCGTTAGGTGCAATTCATTCAGCAGACGGTTCATGAGCTCTGGATACGAGACCCGCAGCCAGGCATACAACTCCGGCGACGGCTTGCTGCCGCGCTGTACTAACTGTTGCACGATGCCGACAGCTTCGTCGAACTGGCCAAGCCACAGCAGCGCCCGGACCAACTCGGCCGTGCGGTGTTCAGAAAGTTTCCCATCCTGCACGGCTGGAATGAGTACGTTGTGTCGCCGTGCCGCGATCATCGGATTCGCGCGCCACTCCGCAGCCGCAAGGTTCGCGGTTTTCTCGGGGTGCCGCTCGACGTCCGATTGGGACCCGCAGGCGAGCCGGAGGCACTCGATCGCAAAGGACACTTTACCCTGTCCCAGGGCGATGCCCGCGGCTTCGGACAGCAGGTCGTCGGCCCACGGCTCATCATGGTGGTTCGCAGCCAGCAAGAAATGGGCTATAGGCATCGGAGGCAGGCCATGGCTATAGGCTATGGTCGAGGCTCGCTGATGCAGTGAAGCGTGGTCTGCCGGAGTCATGTCGTTGAGGATCGCTGTCCGGGCACGAGAATGCCGGAGCCTGCCGTTCAGCAGGATGCCCATCCTGGTGAGTGTGTCGATCACCTGCCCCACAGTGAATGAACTGATCGAGAGCAGTGTGGAAAGAATTTCATGAGTGCTGTGCTCTCCCAGCACAGCTATTCCTCGCGCAACGTCGAGAGCGTGGTTGAGTGCACACCGTCGGAGGCATTCCAGGACTGCTCGACCGTAGGCGTTTCCCACGACCGGCTCATCCGGATCTTCGGTGATGCTCGAGTTGTCCTCGATCAATGCTCGCACGAGCAATGGATTGCCGCCGCTGAAATCATGGCAAGCGCGGCTCAGCTGACACGCAACTCCTGCTTCCATGCCGAAAGTCAGTAGCTCGGCGACCCCTTTCACCGTCAGCGGCCTCAACTCGATTCGGGTGCTGACGTTACCGCAGAGCAACTCGGAGCGGAACTCCATGTATTCTTCGCTGCAATATTCTTGCTCGGCGAAGAGAAACATGGCAGGGATTGAACGAAGTCGGCGAGACAGCCAGAGGACGACCTGAAGCGACTGTGTGTCGGCATGGTGGATATCATCGACTCCGACCAGAATCATTTGACGTTCAGCCAGCTTTGAGACGGCTGAAGTGATGTGCTCCAGGATGTCGTTATCGAGTGGGTCGGTGGCGTTGTCGCCAGACTCGGAGGGCATCGGTGCCGAGCGGTAATCTTTGAGAAGTTGCCGGATTTCATTTGCCACATCGGTGTGCGTCGAGGTGGACTCGAAAAGCTGCGTCACGACACCGAGCGGAATGCGCTTTTCCGTTTGCGAGCCGGTAGCGCTGAGAAAGAGTGCGCCATTGTCTATTGCATCTTTCGCGAAGGTGTGGATAATTTCGGTTTTTCCGCTACTGGTGGGGCCGCTCACCAGTGCCAGATGCCCTGTCCCCTTCTCGCTGGACATGAGCATATGATTCAGTTCGGCGAACGCGTGGCCTCGTTCACTAAGCTGCAAGAGTCCTGTCCATTCAGAGCGAATCGTGGAAAAGTGTCACATCAGTGAATTCATTACATGGTCATCGACATGGACGTTCCGGTATCTGCGCGTGTCCCGTGACGTGGTGCGCGAGACCGTCTCGTGCACCCGGTGGGGCCGAGATCAGGGCGGTCCGGTGGTGGTCGGCTCGCGATGTAGGGAGGCCGCTGGAGTACTGATGTGTAAGCGATTCTCATGCTATTTCTCTGCCTCGGCGCATTGCAGCGTGTAAACTGTGGAATGCGAGGTCCAGCATGTCAGGCTTGATCCGGTTCTTCCTTGACTTTCCGTGCCAAGCTTTTGATATTCCGTGCACAGCCTTCGGGGGGGGGGGCTGTGAGGCCTGGAAAGTCGTCGCCGCTGGAGTGCCGGGGCAGGCGCAGCACTGCAAACGCGTTCGCCGCGCGCGCGTAAGCGAGTCGCGGCAGCGCGATCGATCGCCATCGCGCGTGGAGCCTGACCGATTGAGGCCTGACCGATTGGGCGTTTTTTCGTACCTATCCTGTTGATAAGGCGTCATTTGCTGTCCTTCGTCATGTTGTATGTGAAGGCGGCATTTCTCCCGTGTAGTAAGGCATTGTGATGACCAGTGATATCCCTCGTCGGCCTGCCTCCGTGCACTGGTGAGCCCCACGGTAGGTGGCCACACTTGCAGGGATCTTCAACGAACCTTGAATGGGCCGGTAGGACCCAGTCTTCCCATGTCCGGGAACTACCTCCGGACGGGACCCGGTCACAGAAAACTGGCACCCAGCACCCGGACCGGGACGCCCCAGTTCCCAGTGATTGTGGGTCTGCGACTGCTCTACCTGATCTTCTGCCGACTACTGGGCTGCTTGGTCTTGCCGGGCCGGTCGACCGCGGCGAACAACGCCGAGATCCTCGAGCTTCGCCATGAGGTCGCTGTGCTTCGTCGGCAGGTCGAACGGCCGCAGCTCTCATGGGCCGATCGTGCCGTGCTCTCCGCCCTCGCCTGTCAGTTGCCACCCGCCTTGCGTCGTCATCGGCTGGTCAGCCCGGGCACGCTGCTGAGCTGGCACCGCCGTCTGGTGCGCTGGAAATGGCGCCAAACACCGGTCAGGCCCGGTCGGCCACCGATGCCGGAAGAGTCGGTCGCGCTCATCCAGCGCCTGGCGAGAGAGAACCCGACCTGGGTGTACGTCAGGATCCGGTGAGCTGCGCCGACTCGGTCATCGGGTTGCCGCTGCTACGGTCCGGCGCGTCCTGCGCCTTTCTGGTCTACCGCTGTCGGCGGTCACGTAATTCCCACGATCTGCCTGATCAGCGCCACGTAATTCCCCACCCGCGTGGTCACGATTCCCCACCGGGGTGCCGACCGTCAATGGTCCCGCCGACCATGCTCGAACTGGCGGAATATTCCCTGTTTCAGGTGGTTTGATAATCTATTGGCTATTCCTTGTGAATCGGCCGGGTTTCCCATGGGCATGTCGGTGCCCGGGTTGAGGGTCTGGGCCTCTCGGAGCCGTCACGGTCCCTCGATCCGCGAGCCGAGAGGCCGACGGACGCACCGGATGGCAAGGAGAACGTTCACCGTGGTCGACATCGTCGAGATCTACGTGCACTGGTACGCGGGCCGGTCCAAGAGCCAGGTGTCCGCCTCGCTGGGGGTGGACCGCAAGACGATCAGGAAGTACCTGGCGCCGGCGGAGAAGGCGGGGATCACCCCGGGCGGGCCGCCCGTGAGCGAGACGGACTGGGCCAAGCTGCTCAAGAGCTGGTTCCCCGAGCTCACGAGCCGGAAGCTGAACCAGGTCAGGTGGGGTGAGATCGAGCCGCACCGCGACTACGTCAAGGAACTGCTGAAGACCACGACGGTCACCACGATCCAGCAACGGCTGTGCGTTGAGGGCAAGTTGAAGGTGTCGCTGACGACGTTCCGCCGCTGGATGCACGAGAACCTGCCCGACGAGGCGGCCCGCTCGAAGGTCACGGTGCTGCGGGATGACATCGAGCCGGGCTCGGAGGCCCAGGTCGACTACGGCTTCCTGGGGCAGTGGATCAACCCCACGAGCGGGAACGGCACCGGATCTGGGCGTTCGTGATGGTGCTGCCCGCCTCGCGGCATATGTTCGTCCGCCCGGTGACGCACATGGACCAGCACGCCTGGACCCTCGCGCACGCGGAAGGCTTCCGCTTCTTCGGCGGCGCCTTGCGCCGTTTGGTGCCGGACAACCTCAAGATCGGGGTCGACAAGCCGGACCTCTACGACCCGAAGATCAACCGGTCTTATGCCGAACTCGTCTCCTGCTACGGCAGGTTGGTGGACCCGGCCCGCGCATCGAAGCCGAAGGAAAAGCCGTGGGTCGAGCGGCCCATGACCTATGTCCGCGACTCGTTCTGGAGCGGTCGGGCCTTCACCTCGCTGGAGCAGATGCAGGCCGAGGCCCTGCTCTGGGCCACGAACGTCGCAGGTCAGCGGCAGTGCCGCCCGCTGGGTGGCGCGAAGCCGCTCTCGGTGTTCGATGCGGTGGAAGCGCCGGCCCTGCTGCCGCTGCCCGAGGAGCCGTTCGTGCTCGCCAGATGGTCACAGGCCACCGTCGGCCCTGACATCCACATCAAGGTCGGCCGCTCCCTCTACTCGGTGCCCTGGAAGCTGATCGGCCGCCGTGTCGATGTCCGCTCCACCGCCACGATGGTGCAGGTCTTTCACGAAGGCGAGCTGGTCAAGAGGCACGCGGCACTTGAGCAGGGCAAACGCACCGACAAGAACGATTACCCGCCGGAGAAGATCGCTTTCCAGATGCGCACGCCGATCTGGTGCCGCGGCCAAGCCCCGCAGGTCGGGGACGCCTGCCGTTAGGTGATCGACCAGCTGCTGGAGGTCAACGCCCTCCACCGGCTCCGGGCCGCCCAGAGCGTGCTCGGGCTGCGCAAGAAGTACGGCGACGCCAGAGTCGAAGCCGCCTGCGCGAAGGCGATCGCGGTTGGTGATCCGTCCTACCGGACCGTCAAGGGCATCCTGGTCGCCGGCACCGAGACCGACCCGGAACCGGAGACCGGTGGCGCTGGGGCCGCGGCGTTCCTGCACGGGCCCGAGGGCCTGTTCGCCGCCACCGTCCCCCGGCAGATCCCCGGCGAGGTTCACGACGACCAGGGTCACGCCGACACCGATGCTGAGGAGGCCGGCCGGTGAGCGTGATGACCATCGCCCTGCGCGAGTCGCTGAAGACGCTGCGGCTGTCCGGCATGCTGGAAACCCTTGACGCCCGCCTCACCCAGGCCCAAAAGGGCGAGCTCGGGCACCTCGACTTCCTCCAGGTCCTCTGCCGGGACGAGATCACCCGCCGCGAGTCCGTTGCGCTCGAACGGCGCCTGCGCAGGGCGAAATTCGAGCAGCAGGCCACCTTGGAGGGCTTCGACTTCACCGCTTCCCCGAAGCTGCCCGCCGCCCAGATCGGCGATCTTGCGGCCTTGCGCTGGCTCCACTCCGGCGAGTCCGTCATTTTGTTCGGGCCCGTCGGGGTCGGCAAGACACACGTCGCCCGGGCCCTCGGGCACCAGGCCGTCCGCCAGGGCGCCAACGTCCGCTTCAGCAAGACCAGCCGCATCCTCAGCGAGCTCGTCGGCGGTCACGCGGACCGCACCTGGGACAAGCGCATGCGCGTACTCATCCGCCCCGACCTGCTCATCCTCGACGACTTCGCGATGCGCCAGCTGACCGCACCCCAGGCCGACGACCTCTACGAACTCGTCTCTGAACGACAGGGCCGGTCCCTGATCACCACCAGCAACCGGGCGCCCAGCAAAGCGCACTTGTTCCCGCGAACCTGTGTGAGGTAGCGGCGAAGTGTCACAGGTTCGGCCTTGCTGAGACGGCGGAGCGGGTCGCGGGCCTTATCTCGCCGCGCTGATGACGTAGTTGATCGCGGTGGCGACGTCCTTGGCGACATGGGTGGGTTGGGAAGAGTCCTGGGACCACAGCTGCCCGTTCGACACCCACACGCTTCGCAGCCCGAGTACATTCGCGCCGGCGATGTCGGCATGTGGTGAATCGCCGATGACCCATGCGCCGGTGAGGGGCACTCCGACGGTCTCCGCGGCAGCGTGGAAGATCTCCGGTTCGGGCTTCTTGCGGCCGACCGCCTCGGAGATCACCCAGCCCTGAACGAGCTGGTCGAGTCCGGCCTGGCGGATCTTGGCTTCCTGCTGGGCAGTGCGGCCGTTGGTGACGATCACGCAGGTCCAGCCGTCAACCTGGGCTTTCCCCAGGGCCTCGCGGGAGGAGTCCGTCAGCACGACACGATCGGCGGCGCCATGGTCAAGCAGGGCATGGATGGCCTCGGCGGGCACCATGCCCTGGTATCGGTCTGTCACGGCTGTGGCGACATCGTGGCGGGCGGTATAGCCGCTGGCGTCGATGGTCATCACCCACGAGAGATCGGTATCGGGCAGGCGATGCTCGGCGAGGAATGCGGCGACGGCGTCACGGAAGGCGGCGTCGCGGTCGACCAGGGTGTTGTCGAGGTCCAGCATCAGCAACGGCATGATCCGCAGTAGATCACGGGCTGTGATCTTGCGGCAGGCGGGTTTCCCATCCGGGATCGGCATGGTCGGCGAGATAGCTCAGGGTGGCCTGCGGGTCCATGCCGAAGGCCACGGCGACGAGCTTGGAATCCATGGTGTTCACCAGGTCGACGAGTCGTGTGCTGCGGATCATCCGGGGCGGGTATCCGCAGTCGTCAAGAATGTGGGAGAGATAGGCAGTTGAGGCCGGGCTTCGCCCGGCCTTGGTTCCTTTGGTGACCATGACGTGCGGGTTCTCGGTCCGCCAGGCATCTCGGTGAGCCAGGCACCGCTGCAGCACCGTCCAGGAGGCGGGGTCCAGAGGAACGGGGTGGGGTCGTTTGCCGAGCCGGGTGCTCTGGGCGAGGTGGTCCACTTCGGTGATCTGGAGCAACCGGACCTCCGAACTGGAGGCGCCGTGCAACAGGGCGAGCATGCCCGCCAGCCCCTCGTGGGGGTGAACGTGTTTTCCGGTCGTCCAGCGTCGGAACAGCTCGCGCTGCTGGTCGAGGGTGAGGGTCTGGCCTCGGAAGCCCTTCGTCTCCTTCGCGACCAGGCCGCGGGTCGGGTCGACCAGCACCAGCTTCTGGGCCCGCGCGAAGCGGAAGAACTGCCGCAGCACGGTCAGCCGCCGCTTGCGGGCCCGGGGTAGGACGGCCAGGAAGGCTTCGATGTCGTGCACGTCGACGATGGACCAGTCGTCCTTGTCGCGCTCGTTGATCAGGAAGGTGGCCAGGTCCGGCAGAGTGGCCAGGGCGGTTTCCAGAGTGTGGTTGCTGCGGGGGCGGGTGCCAGCTCGGCGGGCCTGGTCCTGGGCTCGCATCCGGAAGACGTCGAACGCCGCAACGGCCGGTCGCAGGGGTCCGGGCACGGCCTCGACCCGGCGGCGACGTCGGCCCGCGGCAAGGCGTTCGGCCTGGTCGGTGGGCAGGGCCAAGCCGCGAAGGGTGAAGAAGTCCTCGAGTGCACGGGCGAAAGAGCCCATCGATCGTCCGGGCTTGCGGGACCGTTCGAGCAGGGCCCGGGGCGAGTCGGAGTACTCGTCCTCCAAGAGCCGCCCCAGTTCAGTGTCCTCTTTCGACGGCAGGTGTCACCTGACTCTCGGTGACACCTGCACGTCACCGTCACAACGGTTTCCCTGCACGAGTGCTCCGTGCCCCGGGGCAGAACCATGCCGTAACCCGGAGAACCTACGCGGTCACAGCACCTAGGCGGTCAAGCGGGGCGTGGGATGTACGCCAGGCCGTGCGCGCCGGGTTCGCCGAGCTTGGCGATGTCCAGCCGGGCCAGGCGCTCCAGCGTTTCCAGGTCGACGATGTCGACGGTGGAGGAGACGACGCAGGCCACGTAGCCGAGCCGGCCGTCGGGGGAGGAGGTGATGGTCAGTGGGAAGAGCCCGACCTCGACCTCGCCCAGCTGCTTGCGGGTGTCGGCGCTGAACACGGTGAGGCGGCCCGGTGCGTGGCGTCCGAGTTGCGTCCCCGGGTCGGCTGTCATGCGCAACTCGCCCGCGAGCAGCTTGCCCGTCGACGTCAGGTGCACCGGCAGGATGACGTTCTCCGTGGGCAGGGTGTCGACGACGGACGCCGTCCGGGTGTCGATGACGCGGATACCGGTAACCGGCCACCCCTCGGCGCTGCCGGAGAAGTTGCCGTACGGCGCGGCGACGAAGGCGTGCGTGCCGTCGGCGGAGACGGCGAGCCCCTCACTGCCCGGGACCTCGACCTTCGCGGTGACGATGCCCCGTTCGAGGTCCACGACGGACACGAACGGCGCTTCCTTGTTGGTGGCGTAACCCGTCCGCCCCGCCGGATCGATCGCGAACCAGTGCGGGCCGGGCGCGTCCGTGTCGATCCTGCCCAGGGGCCGGCGGGTCCCCGTGTCGATCACCACGACACCGCCGGGCCGGTCCTCCGCGCCTTCCACGCTGACGTAGAGCCGCCCGCCCACCGTGTCCAGCGCCAGCCCGTGCGGCCCGTGTTCCGGGGCGAGGTCGACGACCTCGACGATGCGGCGGCTGTCGGGATCGATGACGGCCAGCTCGGTGCGTCGGCCGCCGTTCGCGTGGTAGTAGCCCGAGCGGTACGTCAGCGTGCACCACAGCAGTCGCTGCGTCGGGTCGTAGCACAACTCGTGCGGCTCGGCGGGGACCTGCACTTCGCCGAGGTGGTGGTCGGAGGCGGCGTCGAAGAACGAGACCGTCGGTCCGCTCTGACTGACGACGGCGAGTACATCGCCTTCTCGACCGGTACGGGGGGACTGCTGCACAGCGACTCCTTGAACGGGGAAGCGGGAATGCCACGCGTTGTCGCGGGCGTCTCCACTCTCCGGTGCCGGCAGGTGCGGCAGCAATGCAAAGATTGGCATCCAATCATTGCCGCAAGCGCAAAAATGCATTTCAGAAGAGAGGAATCAGTGGATCTCAACCTGCTGCGCGTCCTGGACGCCCTGCTCCAGGAGAACAGCGTGACCCGCGCTGCGGAGCGCCTCGGCACCTCGCCCGCGGCGGTGAGCCGCACCCTGGCCCGGCTCCGCCGTACCGTCGGCGACCCGCTGCTGGTCCGGGCCGGCCAGGGGCTGGTCCCGACCCCGCGTGCCGTGGAACTCCGCGAGGAGGTCAGGGCGTTGCTGCGCAGGTGCGACAACGTGCTGCGGCCCGGTGCCGGGTTCGACGCCGCGCACCTCAAGCGCACCTTCACGGTGCAGGCCACCGACCTGCTCCTGGTGGGACTGGCCGGGAGCCTGACCGAGCGGATCCACGCGGGGGCCCCGCAGGTGGACGTCGTCTTTCTGCCGGAGGCGGTGGAGGGCGGTCCCGGGCTGAGGCAGGGCTGGGTGGACGTCGAACTTGGCGTCCTCGGACACCTGGACCCGGAGATCCGGACCCGGCAGCTCACCCGGATGACGCTGGTCGGCATCGCCCGCAGCGGTCATCCCCTCTTCGACGGGCGGATCGACGCCCGCCGTTTCGCCGCGGCCGACCACATCGGCATCTCCCGGCTCGGCAAGCGCCTCGGGCCCATCGACCGCGCCCTCGCGGAACTCGGACTGCGCCGCCGGACCGCGGTCGTTGTGCCCAGCCACACGAGCGCGATGATGCTCGCCCGGGACACCGACCTCGTCGCGCTCAGTCTGGCCGACTGGCTCCCCGACACCGTCGCGGCCATGGGCCTGCGGACGTTCCCCGTCCCCCTCGACCTGGAACCCCTGGACCTCGGGATGGCCTGGCATCCCCGCAACTCGGCGGACCCGGGGCACCGCTGGTTCCGCGAACACCTTGCGTCCGCCGTCCTGACCCCGGCCGACAGTTCATGGCGACGCATCACGACTCCGTGATCCACAACTCAAGATCACTTTGATGACAGACCCTAGTACTCCAGCAGCGTTTCGCTATCTGGCCTGGTCGGAGGCGTCGCTGGGAGTGTAGTGGCCAGGCAGCGGGGCGGTGGCGGACTCGGTGGAAGACCCCACCAACGAGGCCGTCGGGGCACTGGCCGAGGCCCGGTACGGGCAGTGCCCGAACATGAGCGACGACACGGCGGACGCAACCTGGGCCCGGGAACTCGACGACCTCTTCCTCCGCATCGGCCACCGTTTCGGGCGTGCGGACCTGCGTGCCCGGATGCGCGCCTACGTCCGTGGCCTGCTCGGCCCGGTCGGCCGCAAGAACGGCTGGCAACTGGCCGAGTTCGCCGGACACCGTACCCCCGATGGCCTTCAACGCCTGCTCAACGGGGCCCGCTGGAACGCCGACGACCTCCGCGACGACCTGCAGAGCTATGTCGCCGAACACCTCGGCGAGGACGAGGGGGTGCTGATCATCGACGACACCGGCTTCCTCAAGAAAGGCACCACCTCCGCCGGGGTGCAGCGCCAATACTCAGGCCCCCGGCCGCACCGAGAACTGCCAGATCGGCGTCTTCGCCGCCTACGCCACCCGCACGGGCCGCGCTCTGGTGGACCGCGAGCTCTACCTTCCCAAATCCTGGACAGGCGACCGCGAACGCTGCCGGGTGGCGAAGATCCCCGAGGAACGCGACTTCGCCACCAAGGGTGACCTGGCCAAACGTCTGGTCCTGCGCGCCCTGGCCTCCCCGCTCCCACTGGCCTGGGTGACGGCGGATGCCGCCTACGGACAGGAGGGACGCTTCCGCCGCCTGCTGGAGCAGTCCGGCCTTGGCTACGCCCTGGCCGTGCCGAAGTCGCAGCAGGTCTTCGGCCCGCGCGCCGACTACGTGTTCGCCCAGGCTCCCGACGAGGCATGGGAGCCGCTGTCCTGCGGAGACGGAGCCAAGGGACCGCGTCTCTACGACTGGGCGGCGGTGCAGCTGCGCGCAGTGCGGGAGTTCGACTACCAGCGGGGCGAACAGGTCCGTCGGCGACGGGCGCTGGCCCGGCGCAGCCGCAGCAAGCCCGAGGAGATCGCCTCTACCTGGCCTATGCTCCGATGGAGGCTGAGATCGTCGATCTGGTGCGGATCGCCGGGACGCGCTGGCAGATCGAGGAGTGCTTCCAGGCCGCGAAGAACGAGTGCGGCCTGGATCAGTACGAGGTCCGCCGCTACGTCGGCTGGTACCGGCACATCACCCTGGCCATGCTCTCCCACGCCTACCTCGCCGCGATGACGGCCGACGCGGCGGCAAAGGGGGGTGCAGAAACGGTTCCGGCACCCCGGGCCTGGCCCCGCTCACCGTGGCAGAGGTCCGCCGGCTCCTGGCACCTCGCCTCGTCCCGCGCGACCTCCACGGCCCGCCGCTTCGCCAGCACGCTCTGAACTGGTCGCGCTGGCGCCGACAGCACCAGGCGATCGCCCGGCACTGCCACCACCGACGCAGGACGGCCTCGTTGGTGGGGTCTTCCACCGAGTCCGCCACCGCCCCGCTGCCTGGCCACTACACCCCCAGCGACGCCTCCGACCAGGCCAGATAGCGAAACGCTGCTGGAGTACTAGGCCGCCCGGCGTCGCCCTGCACGCGATGTCGAGCCGCTCTGTCTCCGCGTGATCGCGTGCAGGCCGAGGCGTCGGCGGTGGCCTCGCAGGCCGGCGGGGTGCTGCTGGTCGAGACGGTCCGCAAGACGGGGCGCCCCAGCTGCTCAGGCGGGGACGGGCGCCAGGCCGGCATCGTCAAAGGGTGGGTAGCTCTCGTTGCCCATTCGCTCGGCCGCATCGATGTAGTCGGCAAGCGCGTTGCGGGATTGAGCGAGCCTGTCCATCTGATCGTCCAGTCGCTGCAGCCGTGAGCGCATCGCGGCCAGCAACTCGGGACACCCGAGCAGCTCCGGGGCCTCTCCGACCGCACAGGGCAGCAGGTACGCGATGTCCTCGGAGGACAAACCGGCACCGAGCAGGTGCCGGATCTGACGCACCCGCAGCACGGCGTTCTCGTCGTACTCGCGGTAACCGTTCGCGCCGCGGTCCGCCTCCAGCAGGCCCTGAGCCTCGTAGTAGCGCAACTGATGGGCGTTGACGCCCGTCCGACGGCTCAGTTCCCCGATCCGCATCGAAACCTCGCTTGACCTTCACACCGGTATCAACGTTGACGATGCTGCCATGAACAACGAACCCGATACACCCGTGACAGTCATCGGACTCGGACTGATGGGCCAGGCACTCGCCGGCGCCTTCCTGAAAGCCGGGCATCCCACCACCGTGTGGAACCGTACGGCCTCCAAGGCCGACCAGTTGGTGGCCGAGGGCGCACGGCTGGCGCCAACGCTTGGCGACGCGCTCAAGGCAGGTTCCCTGACGATCATCTGCGTCACCGACTACCAGGCCATGCAGGAGCTGTTCGGCGCGAGCGATGGCGAGCTGGACGGCACGATGTTGATCAACCTGACCTCGGGTTCCTCGGCCCAGGCCCGGGAAGCCGCCCAATGGGCGGAGCAGCGAGGCGCCCGTTACCTGGACGGCGCCATCATGGCCATCCCGCCGGCGATCGGGACCGCCGAGGCGGTGATTCTGCACAGCGGGCCGCAGTCGGACTTCGAGGCACACAAGTCAACGCTCGACGTGCTCGGCACCGTCACCTACCTGGGTGCGGACCATGGGCTGGCGTCCCTGTACGACGTGGCCGGACTGGCCATGATGTGGAGCGTCCTGAACGCCTGGCTCCAGGGCACTGCCCTGCTCAGGACGGCTGGTGTTGACGCCGCAACATATGCGCCGTTCGCTCGGCAGATCGCTGTTGGTGTGGCCGAATGGCTGTCTGGATATGCCGAGCAGATCGACAGCGGCTCCTTCCCGGCCCAGGAGTCGGCCCTGGAGACCGACGCGCGGGCGATGGCACACCTGATCGAGGAGAGCGAGGCGGTGGGTGTCAACGCCGAACTGCCGAAGTTGATCAAGGCGATGGCCGACCGCTCGATCGCCGCCGGACACGGTGGAGAGCAGTATCCCGTGCTGATCGAAGAGTTCGGCAAACCCGGCAACGACTGACTGATCCCGACACCGGGCTCCACCATCGTGCTTTCGCGTGGCGAGCTGTCCAGATCGTGATCACGAACACGGAAGATGCCTCTGATCAGCGAGAATGAGGATTGTCGCGATCCTTGTTCGCACGCGGTTCGGAGGCACTTTCCAGGTGAAGCAGCGTATCGGTTCCTACCCACGCGTCCGTGTCGAGAGCGTCGGTCGTGGAGTGGTGACGCAGGCCGGGGCCGTGCTCCTGGTGGAGACGGTCCGCAAGGTCGGCCTGGATACGGCGCTTACGCAGGCCCTGGCGCCATGGCGCAAGCCGCGGGCGGAACGTGGTGCCCAAGCGGGTCAAGGTCTGCTACACGCTGGCATCGATCGCGCTCGCGGTAGGCGCCGTCTACGCATCACCTGCCAGACTGGTCGCCTTCGGTAAGGAGGGCGTCGGCTCCATCGACTACCAGGACCGTCAACAGGGCAGCCACGGCACGTACGTGCAGTGCTATGTCCAGGACCCCGATGGCGATGTCGATCCACTGCCGTCCGGCGGCGCTTGCCCGCACCAAGACGGAACGCCCGTCACCATGGTCTATACCGCCGACGGGATCGGTGGGCCGTTGCTGGGCACCAAGTCCTCCTACACGCGTGCGGTCGTCATCTGCGCCATGGGCGAGCTGGCCGGCTATTCCCTGATGGTCGCTGCCGCCGTCATCACGGGCTGCCGGTTCGCAACCTGACGGTGCGCGCATCCGGCAGATGACGTTCATGCACGCGCCGCCGCTGTGCGCGGGGTTCCTGGTAGGCCAGCATCTTCTCAGCTGCCACCTGCCCGTGAGGGGTCGTCGTACGCTCTGTGTGCCGCGCTGCTCACCTGTCTGGTGCTGGCGGGCTGTTCGTCCGTCTCGCTGGGTGAATGGGATTCGTCGTCGTCCCCGGCGCCGGCAGCGTCCCGCTCGGGTGCCGCTGGCGCGGGGCGGTCGATCGCGGCGGGTGCCGGCCCGCAGAAGAAATACACGGTGCAGCAGCAGCCGGCCGCGGGCTCGTGCCATTACCGGTATGAGAAGGGGGTGAACCGCCCCGGGTTCGGTAGAGATCTCAGATTGTGGTTGTGACCTGGGGTTTCGTGTTTTGCATGTAGTAGGTGGTCTCGTATTCGACGGGCGGGACGTGGCCGATCTCACCATGGAGTCGGCGGTGGCAGTACCAGTTGATCCACTCGGCGGTGGCGAGCTCGACCTGGGAGAGCTTCTTCCAGGGGCGGCCGGGTTTGATCAGCTCGGTCTTGAACAGGCCGATCGTGGATTCCATCAGGGCGTTGTCGTAGGCGTCGCCGGCCGAGCCGATGGATGCGGCGATGCCGGCTCGGTCCAGATGCTCGGCCAGCGCGAACGCTGTGTACTGCGACCCCGCGTCCGAGTGGTGTATCAACTCGCCCTGTCGGTAAGGGTATCCGTCCCTGGTCACGTTGCCACAGGGCCATCTCCAGGGCGTCCGGGACGAGCCTGGTCTCCTTGGCGGTGGCGGCGGACCAGCCAACAATGCGCCGGGAGAAGGTGTCCACGACGAAGGCGACGTAGACGACCCCGCTCCAGGTGGCGACATGCGTGAAGTCCGCGACCCAGCAGCGGTTGGGGGCACTGGCGACGACGTCGCGGTCGGGGAGGTCCGGGGCTCGCCCGGCGGAAGCCTCGGTGATCGTCGTGCTCACCTTCCTGCCGCGGACGGCGCCGGTGAGACCGAGCTCGCGCATGAGACGCTCCACGGTGCAGCGGGCAACGGCATGCCCCTGCCGGTTCAGCTCGCGCCAGATCTTCCGGGCTCCGCAGACGCGGTAGTTGGAGGTGTAGACCTCTTGGATCCGCTCCTTGAGCTCCTCATCGCGCACGGAACGGGCGGAGGGAGTCCCGAGGCGTTTCCTGTGGGCGTCATACGTGGAAGGGGCGATCTTGCAGGCGTGCTCGGTGAGGGTCCTGCAGATCGGCTCGACGCCGCCGAAGCGGTCCCGGTGCTCGTCGATGAACGCTACGAGCGTGTCTGTGGCCGGTCGAGCTCGGCCGCGAAGAAACTCGCCGCAGCCTTCAAAATACTCGTCCACCCCCAGCACCCGCGGGGCGCGGTCCGGAACCGTCGGGGCCTTGAGCAGCCTGAGCAGCTGGGTCCGGCCCGCGGTCAGCCGCAGTCGGTGGCACAGCCGTGCGGCCGGACGGCCTCCCAGCTCGACCGCGATCGACCGCAGCCATCCCGTGAGCCCGACGCTCGACCGACGGTGCCGTTCGGTCAGCCCGCCAACCTGCTCGACGAACGTCCTGCGGGAACAGCTCCTGCGGTCGCAGAAGTACCGGCGCACCCGGAGCCGGACCGCAACCGACGGAGAGCCCAACGGCCTTGCCTCCAGGGATCGTTGGTACGAGCCGTGCCCACGTCCCGCCTGCTTCCGGCAGCCCGGGCACCGGCCCGGACGAGCGGTGGACACCGCCTCCCCACCAGGGCGCCGGAGGACTCGCTGACGCGATCCACTCGCACGTCGATCCCGGGAAACAGCACATCCTCGACCGTCTTGCTCGTCACAGCAGGAAACACCCTGCTGAAACGATCCCGCGTTCCCGCCCCTGACCTGGGGATTCACGGAACTGCGGTCAGAGCCAGATTCAAATAGCCCCATCAACCGGGACGCCGTCACTGGTGGCGCGCCTGCACGCTCATGTGGAACGGGACGAGGCCGCTCTTGCTGGCAACTCGATGCTGGGCTGCCGCACCTTGCCTGACCTCGTAAGGCAACCAGGCAAAAAACGTTACTCGGTTGCATTATTCTCAAGGGATGTCACACTCCGACTCCGTACTCAGTGATGCCCTGACCCGGGAGCGCGCCTACCACGACGCATGCCGAGCGGCGCTGAAGGCCATGGTCGACGGCGCGCAGGAGCAGGTGGTGGTTGGTGAGGACGCCTCCGCGTCCGGCGCCGACGCCGAGGTGCTCGGCTACCTGTTGCGCAGCCAGGCCAAGGAACTTCGTGAGCTGCCCGAGGGCCCGCTGTTCTTCGGGCGCATTGACTTCGCCCGGGACACCCAGGCCGCCGGTGACCACGCCGGGCAGGAGTACCACATCGGGCGTGTGCGCGTCGCGCACGATCCGTCCGCCCCACCGCTGGTGGTCGACTGGCGCGCGCCAGTGGCGCGCGCCTTCTACCAGGCCAGCGCCCTGAACCCTCAAGGCGTCGCCGTCCGGCGCCGCTTCGGCTGGTCACCGGCCAGTCGCGGCGACTGGGCCGACCTCACCGGCCTGGAGGACGAACACCTCAGTGAGGGCGAGGCGCGGGAAAGCAGCATCGTCGCCAGCGAGATCGAGCGCCCCCGCATCGGTCCCATGCGCGACATCGCCGCTACCATCCAGCCCGAGCAGGACGACCTCGTACGTGAGGGCCTCACCACGTCCCTCTGCGTCCAGGGCGCCCCGGGCACGGGCAAGACCGCGGTCGGACTGCACCGCGCCGCCTACCTCCTCTACACCTATCCACAGCGCATCCAGCGCGGCGGAATGCTGATACTCGGCCCCAACCGCGCCTTCCTCGCCTATATCTCCGAAGTCCTGCCCGTGCTCGGCGAGACCGGAGTGAGGCAGTCCACCCTCGACGACGAGATCGCCCGCCACCCGGTCACGGCACAGGACAGCGACACCGCGGCGATCGTCAAGCATGACATCCGCATGGCAGAGGTTCTGCGCCGCGCGATCTACGCGCGAGTGGGCGCAGAAGCGACGTCGCTCGTACTGCCGGACGGTTCCTACCGCTGGCGTGTACCCGCCGACGCACTGGAGAAGATCGTCCGGGACGTACGCACCGAGGAACCCCCCTATGCCGTGGGGCGCCAACGCGTCCGTACCCGCATCGTCCGCGCCGTTCAGCACCAGGCCGAGCGCCGCGGCGGCCCCCGCACCAACACCTGGGTACAGAAGATCTCCAGGGCCCGCCCGGTCACCACCTTGCTCAACACCCTCTGGCCCGCCGTGCAACCCGAGGAAATCCTCACCGACCTGTTCACCCATCCGGATACTTTGGCCGCCGCGGCCGAAGGCGTGCTCGACCTGGACGAGCAGAAGGCCCTCCTATGGCCCAAACCCCCGCGCTCTGCCAGGTCGGCCCGCTGGTCAGCAGCCGATCTCGTACTCCTCGACGAACTCGCTGGCCTGATCGAGCGATCCGACGGCTACGGGCATGTCGTGATCGACGAAGCGCAGGATTTGTCCCCCATGCAGTGCCGCGCCATCGCCCGCCGCTCACCCTTCGGATCCGTGACCGTCCTTGGGGACCTCGCCCAAGGCACCACCCCCTGGGCCGCACGCGACTGGCCGCAGTTCCTCACCCACCTGGGGAAGCCAGACGCCATCGTCACCCCACTCACCACAGGATTCCGCGTCCCTGGCGCCGTCACCGAACTCGCCAACCGCCTGCTCCGCCACCTTGCCGCAGACGTACCACCCGCCCGATCCTTGCGCCGTGACGGAGAAGTGAGCATCGACGTGACCCACGACACGACCGCTGCGACAGTCGCGGCCGTGAACACAGCTTTGGAGCACGCAGGCTCCATCGGCGTCATCGCAGCCGACGCCGAAGCACCGAAGCTCCACCGCGCTCTCATCGAGGCCGGGATCCCGGCATCCGGACCGGACACTCTTCGAGCCCGCCTCACCGTCGTGCCGGCCTCCACCGCCAAGGGGCTGGAGTACGACCACGTCGTGGTGGTCGAGCCCTCAGCCATCGTCCAAGCCGAGCCCCGCGGAATGAACCGCCTGTACGTGGCACTCACCCGAGCGGTCTCCCGCCTCCACATCGTGCACTCCGCACCACTGCCGCTCGCGATTCGGCCCTTGGAATCACAGCACATCAAACCGCCGACGTCCTGAACACCGAGCACACCCAAGACTTCCGGCGTTGATCTATCGGTCGATAGATGAACAAGGTCAATTGCAGGTGCCGGGGAAGCGCATCGGCGCCGAGGGATGCGCGTAATCGGTGTCAAAAAGTCGGCGTGCTCAACAACTTGATCCCACCGTTTTCTGTACGATCACAGCCCATGAGCCAGCCCCTGGACGACGGCACCGACCTCCTCGCCCCCATCCCGGCTGCGGGCACCGGCGCACTCGTCGGCTACGCCTGCGTCTCCACCAAGGGCCAGATCCTCGACCGCCAGATCCACGCCCTCACCCAGGCCGGCTGCATCCGCATTTTCGCTGACAAGAAGTCCGGTAAGAACGCCGAACGCGAAGAGCTCTGAAAGCCCCTCGCGGCTTTTGGGGCCAGTCGCTGCTCGTGAGGAAGGCGTGGGCGGCGGTGACCAGGGTGGCGTGGTGGTGCCAGCCCGGCCAGGAGCGGCCTTCGAAGTGGTCCAGGCCCAGGCCGTGCTTGAGT
>NZ_JARAXF010000055.1:0-32317 GCF_033793745.1 Streptomyces sp. ME19-01-6
GAAGCGGCGCAGGGTCCCCGCCCCACCCGGCCGAGCGCCGGGTGGCAAGCGTCCGGCGGGGCGGACCCCCACGCACCCGACACGCCCCAGCCAGGAGCGCAGAAGGCAGCAGGGACCGAACGCGATCGGCACCCCCCAACAGCCACACCGGCCGGACGGGGCCAGACTCGGGGCAGGCTTCCACCGCCATGCCCACACCACTCCCATCCGGGGACGGCCGAGTCACCCTCCGCAGCGGTCCCGGACACCCGGGATCACCAAGGAAACCCAAGCCGATTAGCGACGCTTCAGTCCGTGCCACTCACGGCGGGGATGTCAAGGATGGCGAGGAAGGCGGTCGCCGCGGGTGGGCGGCCGGCGGGGCTCCAGATGACGTATTCGACGCGGGCGGGCGCGTCCGTGACCTCGATGGTGGTGACGCCGGTGAGCTGGGGCACATAGGCGGAGGGGAGCATGGCGATGGCGAGGCCCTGCCCGACCAGTCGAGCCATGAAGTCCGCGGTGCTCACTTCGAAGGCGACGTCGCGGCTGAGACCAGCGGCCGAGAAGGCCTGGTCGGACTGGGCACGTCCGGCTGTCCCGGCCGGAAGGTCCACGAACTCCTCGGAAGAAAGCCTGCGAAGGCTGACCGCTGGTTCGCCGGCGAGTGGATGGTCCGGCGCGACCACGGCGACGAGTCGGTCGCGGGCGAGCTCATGGGCGGCGACACCTTGAGGACGCGCCGTGGTCGGCAGCCCGAGGAAAGCCACGTCGATGGCTCCCTGCTTGACCTGCTCGACGAGGTCCTCGCTCGCGCCCACGCGCAGGCCGATGCGCACATGCGGATACCGCTCGCGGAACTCACGCAGCGCGCCCGGGATATCGACCGCGGCGACGGTGGGGATCAGGCCCACGGCGAGCCGTCCGCGTACCTCTCCGACAGCCGCGGCGACCTCGGCGGCCGCGCGCTCGGCCGCGTCCAGACACTGGCGGGCGGCGGGGAGGAACGCCGCACCGGCCGGTGTCAGCCGCACCCGGCGGCTGGTGCGCTCGAAGAGTCTCGCGCCCAGCTCCCGTTCCAGGCGGGCGATTTGGTGGCTGAGGGCGGACTGGACGACCAGACATCGTTCGGCGGCCCGGGTGAAGCTGTTCGTCTCGGCAACGGCGATGACGTAGCGCAGCTGCTGGAGCTCCATGGATCTATCTTGTATCGAGATCGATGAAGTGAAAAGCATGTCTTGGACTCATTGATCGTCGCCGGGTGAGACTGCGAGCATGACAAGTTCAACAGCACAGGGAGTCTCCGATGGAGCCGGCAACGGTGTTCCCCGTGGAAAACCGCCGCTCGGAAATCTGTCTCCCGGAAAACCGCCGCGTGGACATCCGTCCCGTGAAAATCCGCCTCGTGGAAACCTGTCTCGCACCGCCCTGACGGCGCTCGCTCCCGCGGTGTGGGGCACGACCTATGTCGTCACCACCGAGCTCCTCCCGCCGGGACACCCCCTGTTCGCGGGACTCCTGCGCGCGCTGCCCGCCGGCCTGATCGCGCTGGCGGTCACCCGGACGCTGCCGCGCGGAGCCTGGTGGGGGAAGGCCGCGGCGCTCGGCGTGCTGAACATCGGGCTGTTCCTCCCGCTGCTGTTCATCGCGGCCGAACGCCTGCCGGGAGGCGTGGCCGCCACCTTGGCGGCGGCCCAGCCCCTCATCGTCGCCGTCTTGGCCATCACCGTGCTCCACGAGCGCCTTTCCGTCTGGCGTCTTTTCTGGGGTGTGACGGGCGTCGTCGGCGTCGGCCTGGTGGTGATCGGGCCGAACGCTGCACTCGACACCGTCGGGATCGTGGCGGGCCTTGCCGGCGCGGCCACGATGGCACTCGGCGTGACCCTCACCAAACGCTGGGGACGCCCCGCCGAGGTGACCCCCACCGCTTTCGCCGGCTGGCAACTCACCGCAGGAGGTCTCTTCCTGGTGCCCATCACCTTCCTCGTCGAGGGACCACCCCCCGCGATCGACGCGACCGCCGCCCTCGGCTACCTCTGGCTGGGCCTGGTCGGCGGGCTGATCACCTACGTCCTGTGGTTCCAGGGCATCACCGCCTTGCCTGTCACCTCCGTCGCGGTTCTCGGCCTGCTCTCACCGCTGGTCGCCGCCGTTCTCGGCGCCATCGTGCTCGGCCAGACACTCGGCCCGATCCAACTCGTGGGGTTCGGGTTCTCGCTCGCCGCGATCGTCGCGGGACAGCTTCCCGCCCCCACCCGCTCACGCGACTGACATCACTGGAAGGACCTCGCAGTGTCGAACAAGAAGGCAGCCCTGGTCACGGGCGCGACGGGCGGCCAGGGCGGCGCCGTTGCCCGCAGGCTGCTCGACAACGGCTGGGCGGTGCGCGCCCTCGTCCGTGACCCGGACAAGCAGGGGGCCAAGGACCTCAAGGCGCTCGGCGCGGAACTGGTCACCGGCGACCTCGACGACCCAAAGGCGCTGCGCGCGGCAGCGCAGGGCGTGCACGGCGTCTTCAGCGTGCAGCCCGCCGACTTGGCCGACCCACGCCCCGGAGTCGAGGTACGGCAGGGCAAGAACGTCGCCGACGCGGCCAAAGCCGCGGGCGTCGCGCACCTGGTCTACAGCTCCGTTGGCGGCCCCGAGCGCACGTCCGGCGTCGCGCACTTCGAGACCAAGGCGGAGATCGAGGCGCACATCGACGCCATCGGCGTGCCCGCGACGGTGCTGCGGCCGGTGTTCTTCATGGAGAACTGGCCGTACATGGTGCCAAAGGCGGAGAACGGTGCGCGGGTTGGTTCGATCGCGCTGGACGCGGACACCTCGCTGCAGATGATCGCTCTGGTCGACATCGGCCGGATCGCGGCGGACGCGTTCGACAAACCGGCCGAGTTCCTCGGCAAGAAGATCGAGATCGCCGGCGACGAGCTGACCGTGTGGCAGATCGCCGAGGTGTTCACCAAGGTCGACGGCATCCCGACTCGCTTCGAGCGCAAGCCCATCGAGGAGCTGCGGGCCGAGGCCGAGGAGGCGGCGAACATGTTCGACTGGTTCAACGAGAAGGGATACCGGGCCGAGATCGCCGCGCTCCGCGAGCGGTACCCGGAGCTGCTGACCCTCGAGGCGTGGCTGAGCAAGATCAGGCAGACGGCGGTTGTCACATTCGCGGGCCCGGCGGTGTCTTCATGCCGAACAGCCGAACAGGCACCGGACACCCGCCCAACAGGCAACCGCACAAGGAGAACACCATGGCGCTCCGCGTCCCGAAGGCCGAGCTCCCCGCCGAGCTCAAGGAGAACATGATCAAGCAGCTCGGTGCTGTGCCCGAGAACGTCGAGGTGGTGTGGCACAGCCCCACGGTCGCCCAGGACAACCTGGCGTTCGGCGGCAAGGTGGGCGCGTGGGACGCGGCCGACGCGAGCCTCAAGTCGTTCGCGCACATGGCCGTCGCGGCCCAGGTCGGCTGCAGCTGGTGCCTCGACGTCGGCTACTTCCAGGCGCAGAACCAGGACCTGGACCTGGCCAAGGCGAGCCAGGTGCCGCGCTGGCGGGAGGCGGAGGTGTTCACGCCGCTGGAGCGGGACGTGATGGAGTACGCCGAGGCGATGACGAACACGCCGCCGACGGTCACCGACGAGCAGTACGCGGGTCTGCTGGAGCGGCTCGGCCCGGCCGCGATGATCGAGCTCACGGCGTACATCGCCTTCGTCAACCTGGCGACCAGGGCCAACGTGGCGAACGGGGTCACCTCGCAGGGCTTCTCCGATGCCTGCGAGATCCCGCTGGCCAAGCGTCCCGAGAAGTCCGGCGCAGAGTCGACGGCATGACCGAGGACCCCTTCGTCACCCACCGCAGCCTGCTGTTCACCGTCGCCTACGAGATGCTCGGGTCGGCGGCCGACGCGGAGGACGTGCTGCAGGAGTCCTGGCTGCGGTGGGCCGACGTCGACCACTCACAGGTGCGTGACCCGCGGGCGTACCTCGTCCGGACCGTCACCCGACAAGCGCTCAACCGCCTGCGCGCATTGTCGCGCAGCCGTGAGGAATACGTCGGCGAATGGCTGCCGGAACCGCTGCTGACCAGCCCTGATGTCGCCGAGGACATCGAACTCGCGGAGAGCGTCTCGATCGCGATGCTGACCGTGCTGGAGACGCTCGGGCCCACCGAGCGGGCGGTGTTCGTGCTCCGCGAGGTCTTCGAGTTGCCGTACGGCGAGATCGCCGAGGCGACGGGCAAGTCCGCCGCCACGGTGCGGCAGATCGCGCGGCGGGCACGCGAGCATGTGGCGGCTCGACGGCCGCGGGCGCGGGTGAGCCGGTCGGAGCAGCAGGCCGTGGTGGAGCGATTCCTGGTCGCGTTGCGAACCGGGCAGTTGCAGGAGCTGATGGAGATCATGGCGCCGGACGTGGTTCTGATCGCCGATGGCGGCGGACTGGTGGCCGCCGCTCTGGCTCCGATCCACGGAGCGGAGCTCGTGGCGCCGTTGCTCGCGCGCGCGAACCGGGTGGTGACCGCGCTCGAGACGACGACCGTATGGCTCAACGGCGCTCCCGCGGGCCGGATCGAGTTCGACGGCGAGCCGAACGCGGTGAGCCTCGCAGTGGAGAACGGGCGGGTCACCCGGATCTACGTGGTGCGCAACCCGCGGAAGCTGACGCGGCTGGACAAGCCGGCCGAACTCGCCAGGTGACCCGCTGCCGCTCTGCTCCCGGTCGGTTCGCGTGGGGGGCGGATCTCAATTCTTGACGGCCTCTGCGATCTGCAGGGCGGCCTGGGCGGGCGTGAGGTGCGTGGTGTCGACGACCTCGGCCTCGCCGTGTAGCCACGTGCGGGCCGCCTCGGCGTAGGGCTCCAGGTATTTGAGACGGAACGGGGAGGGGATGGGATGGTCCCCCTCGATGCGTTTGCGGAGGGTGTCTTGGTCAGCGTGAAGGACGAAGTGCCGTACCGGAATGGCATGCTGGGCGAGGCCCGTGCTGATCTCGCGCCAGTACTCCTCGACCAGGACAGTCATGGGCATCACCAGAGTGCCGCCGGTGTAGTCGAGTACGCGGCGGGCGGTCTCGACCACGAGCGGCCGCCACGGCGGCCAGTGCTGGAAGTTGTCCGTCCCGGGCAGCCCTGGCGTGATGTCCATGAGCGTCTCGCCAACCTTCTCGGCGTCGAACACCCGTGAATCCGGGATCAGCTGCTGCACGAGTGCACTGGTCGTCGTCTTGCCTGCGCCGTGGGTGCCGTTGAGCCATACGATCATGGGACCCGACACTAGCGCTGTGCGGGCCGCGGGCACGGGCACGGCAGAGTCATCTGTCTCACCTAGTCGCACCTACGCCAAGCTCACACGACAGACAGCCCACCGACCCGACACCTAGCGTGACGAGTCACAGGCTCCCGGCACGGTGAGGTTCGGAGACCGGGCCGCTGGCCACGCTTGAAAGTGATCGTGTGGCGCCGCCGGGAGAACCAGCGCACCGGCGTGCCGCCCGCCATGGACATGTGGCCAGGTCCCCACACCGTCCGCCCAGCCGACCTCGCTGTCAGCGCTCCGTGTCATTATGCGGACGCGTCCCAGGGGAGTGGGTCGCGGTCTACTGATTGCCAGGGGGTTGGGGATGGGCGCGGGTACGGAGCCGGACGGCTCGTCCAGGTCCGACGAGGAGTGGGAGCGGTTTCTGCGCGAGTCGGTGGCGGGTGCCGCCGACGCGCCCAAGGAGCCGTCGGCGCGGGCCCGCGACGTGGCGAAGCGGCTGCGCGCGGAGCCCGGCCGCGGCCCGGAGGGCTGGCGCAGCTACACGCCCGCGCGGCCCAAGCGGCGCACGGGCTGGTACGTGGTCGGGCTGCTGGCCTCACTGGCGCTGCTGGTGGTGGCGCTCGCGCCGGGGCCGATAGTGGACCTGTTCGCCGGCGCTGACTCCCCGCCGCCGGCGGCCGAGACCGCCCGCCCGACCCAGGCACCCCCGGCGGAGGCGGCCCAGCGCCCCACCGCGGAGGAGCCGTTCCGCGGCTCGCCGGCGGCGAGCTGGGCGAGCGGAGCGGCGGGGATCACCGTGCCGAAGGCCGGGGCGGTCGGCTGGATGAGCGCGGCCGAGGTCGAGCGGGCCCTCGCCCGCAGCCGAGACTTCCTCGTCGCGTCCGGCCTGGACCGCCGGGTGCTGCGGGGCGAGCGCCCGGAGAAGGCGATTGCACTGATCAACCCGCACCAGAAGGACGTCCAAGACCTTCTGAAAACCGCTTTCCGAACCCCGAGCGAGAAGAACGACCCCCTCCTCCTCTTCAGCCGCTTCCAGCCCTCCCGCACCCACCTGGTCGGCGACGTCGTGAAGACCCGGGGCCGGCTCACCTACCGGGAGGGCGAGCGCGGCGCGCTCCAGGTGACCGCCGACGTCACCTTCGTCTACCCGGTCACCCCCGCGGACGCGGGCGGCGACGACGAGATCGTGCGCACGATCGTCCGACGCGAGCTGGTCCTGAGCTGGGACGACCCTGACAAGGTGATCACCGAGCCGGGCACGTTCTCGATCGTCTCGTACAAGTACGACATGACCAACGGCGGCTGCGGCGCCCCCACGGGCTACTTCATCCCGCCCTTCGGCACGGACCGCCAGGCGGACGAGGCCGGCACGGAGGTCGACCCGTACGACCGCAGCACGCCGGTCGGGCGGGGCGAGTCCTCTGGGGACGAGTGCGGGAGGGCGACGCGGTCCTAGCAGGCGTTACTCGCTGGCGGCCACCCCCAATTCCGGGGGCGATGAACATCCAGCCGCCGATCCGCCCCCGGCGCGGCTCCCGGCACGACTGCAAGCAAATGCTTGCAATAGTTAGCACTCATGCGGCAGCATGGGGGCATGGCATCACTGAACGTCGGCACTCTCGGCGAGTTTCTGCGGGAGCAGAGACGCAGCGCGCAGCTCTCGCTGCGCCAGCTCGCCGACGCTGCCGGGGTGTCCAATCCGTATCTGAGCCAGATCGAGCGCGGGCTGCGCAAGCCGAGCGCGGAGATCCTGCAGCAGCTCGCGAAGGCGCTGCGGATATCCGCCGAGACCCTCTATGTGCAGGCCGGGATTCTCGATGAGCGGGACCGGGACGAGTCGGAGACGCGCAGTGTGATACTGGCCGACCCGTCGATCAACGAGCGGCAGAAGCAGGTGCTGCTGCAGATCTACGAGTCGTTCCGCAAGGAGAACGCACCCGGCCCCGCCGCGGGCGACACCCCCTCGGGCACCCCCACCGGCAGCGCCGACCACGACGCCGAACCCTCGATTTGATCCGGGAGGACCATCAGCATGGCCATCACCGACGATGTGCGTAAGACGCTCACCGACCCGACCCCCCTGTACTTCGTGGCGGGCACGGCCGACCTCGCCGCCCAGAAGCTCAAGGAGGTGCCGTCGCTGGTCGAGAAGATCGTCGCCGAGGCCCCCGAGCGCTTCCAAGCCGTACGGAACACCGACCCGAAGGCCGTCCAGGACCGGGTCACCCAGCAGGCGAAGGAGGCCCAGGAGAAGCTCACCGAGCTGCTGGGCACGCTCGACACCGACCTGAAGAAGCTCCGCGACACGGCGCAGGACCTGGCGCTCCAGGGCGTGGGCCGCGCGGCCGAGCTGGCCGTCAAGGCGCGGGAGCGGTACGACGAGGTGGCCGAGCACGGCCAGGAGGTCGTGAAGACCTGGCGCGGCGAGGCGGCCGACGAGATGGTCGAGGTGGCCAGCGCCATCGAGCCCAAGGATGAGCCGGTCCCGGTCTCGGGCGACTCGTCCAAGGACGCGACGAAGAACGCGGCCAAGCCGGCGCCCTCCGCCGCCGCCAAGAAGGCCCCGGCCCGCAAGCCGGCCCCCGCTCCCGCCCCCGGCGCGAAGAAGACGCCGCCGAAGCCCCAGGGCTGAGAGACGGGCGGCCGCCCGGAGAGCACACCAAGGGCCGGGTACGCGCTGCGTGCCCGGCCCTGGCAGCGGGTACGGTGGCCGATGGAACGCTTCCCATACATATCTTCTAGGCGGTCTAGGCGGTGGACGGCGTGCTGGTCCAAGAGTTCAACCGATTGTTGTACTGGGTCTCCTGGGGGCTGCTCCTGTTCAGCCTGTTCGCCTTCATCGACGCCGCGATCCGCCGCGAGGACGCCTACCGGGCCGCGAACAAGCAGAGCAAGCCCTTTTGGCTCATCTTCCTGGGGATCGCCGTCGCGGTGAACTTCTTCATGGGCATCTTCGACTTCCTGCCGATCATCGGGCTCATCGCGACCATCGTGTACATCGTCGATGTGCGGCCCGCGCTCCGGCAGATCTCTGGCGGCCGCAACTGGCCGCGCGGCCGTGGCTCCAGCTCCGACGGCCCGTACGGGCCCTTCAACGGCCGCTAGGCGACGCGGGGGGGGCGCGGGGGGACGCCCCGAGCCACACAGGCGGGGCGCCGCGCGCGAGCGGTCTGCCCGGGGGTATGTCAGCCGCGGTCGAGGAGCAGCACGGCCAGGTCGTCCGTCAGCTCCCCGCCGTTGAGCGCCCGCACCTCGGTGACGGTGTTGTCCAGCAGCTCCTCGCCGCGGAGCCCCGCCGTCAGCCCGCGGGCCACGATCTCGACCATCCCCTCCTGGCCGAGCCGCTGCACGCCCTTTCCGACGCGCCCCTCGATGAGCCCGTCGGTGTACATCATCAGGCTCCAGGAGCCGCCGAGCTCGATCTCCCGGCGCGGCCAGCGGGCTCCCGGCAGCAGGCCGAGCGCCGGGCCGTTGTCGTCGGCGGGCAGCAGCCGGGGCGCGCGCCCGGGACGTACCGCCAGGGGTGCGGGGTGGCCGGCCAGGCACACCCCGGCCCGCCGCCCGTCCGGCGCGATGTCGACGGTGCACAGGGTGGCGAAGATCTCCTCGTCGGCGCGCTCGTTCTCCAGGACCTGCTGCAGGGTGCCGAGCAGCTGGTCGCCACAGAGCCCGGCGAAGGTCAGGGCGCGCCAGGCGATGCGCAGCTCGACGCCGAGGGCGGCCTCGTCGGGGCCGTGGCCGCAGACGTCCCCGATCATCGCGTGCACCGTGCCGTCCGGGGTGCGGACCGTGTCGTAGAAGTCGCCGCCCAGCAGGGCGCGGCTGCGGCCGGGCCGGTAGCGGGCGGCGAAGCGCAGGCCCGAGCCCTGCAGCAGCGGGGTGGGCAGCAGCCCGCGCTCCAGCCGGGCGTTCTCCTGGGCGCGCAGCCGGGACTCGGTCAGCTGGCGCTGGGCGAGGTCGGAGCGTTTGCGCTCGACGGCGTAGCGGATGGCGCGGCTGAGCAGCCGCCCGTCCAGCTCGTCGCGGAAGAGGAAGTCCTGGGCGCCGACCCGTACGGCCTCGGCGGCGCGCTCCCCGTCCTCCACGGCGGTCAGTACGAGGACCGCGTGGGCGGGCGCGAGCCGCAGCACCGCGCGCAGGGCGTCGAGCTCGTCCTCCGCCTTCTTGCCGGGGCCGGGCAGGGCCAGGTCGAGCAGGATGCACTGGACGTCATCGGTGAGCAGCCGCTCGGCCTCGGTGAGATTGCGGGCCATGCGGATGCGGACCCGGTTCCCCTCGGTGTCCAGCAATTCGGGGACGGTGAAGGAGCCGGCGGGGTCTTCCCCGATCACCAGCAGGGTGAGCCCGTTGTCGGGCGGCGCGGCGGGCAGGGCCTCGGTGGCCGGCGCCTCCAGCTGCCCGGTCGCGGGTACGGACATCGCTCGATTCCTTCCCTCCCCCCGAGAGCGCGGCGCTCCACGGCCGTTTGCACGACCCAGCGCCGGACACTGAGAGGCGACCATAGCGCTAGGGCAGGCCCCAGCGGAATGACCTTCGGACGGCCACTTTTGTCATATGCCAAAGCCTGAACGGGACTTGACGCGCCGAGGCCCGACGGCGGGATGACAAACATCACGCCCACGCGGGGCGAAATGACCGAATAGCCGCCCGGCCCCGGCCCGGCCGCGGGCTCAGCCCCGGCCGCGGACTCAGTCTCGCCCCCGCCTCAAGCCCCGGCCTCGACAGACGCCCTCAACCCCCATCCGGGCGTACGACACCGAGGATCGGCATCGAGCCCGCCCCGGCGACCGTGATCTGCCGCCCCGGGCGTGGCGCATGGACGATCGCGCCGTCCCCTACGTACATGCCCACATGGCTCGCGTCCTTGAAATAGATGATCAGGTCTCCCGGCCGCATCCGCTCGACGCTCACCTTCGGCAGCTGCCGCCACTGCTCCTGCGAGGTGCGCGGGATCGAGCGGCCGCTCGCGGCCCAGGCCTTCTGGGTCAACCCCGAGCAGTCGTAGGTGTCGGGGCCCTCCGCACCCCACACGTAGTCCTTGCCGAGCTGCGCCGTCGCGAAGTCGACCGCCCGCCGCCCCTGCGAGGTGCCCTTTCCTCCGACCTTCCGCAGTATCCCGGAGCCCAGCCAGGTCGTCTGCGCCCGGCGCTGCTGCTCCTCCTCCAGCTGCCGCAGCCGCTCCCGCTCCTTCGCCCGCAGCCGGGACTCCAACTGCCTGGCCCGGGTGAGCTTCGCCCGGATCTCCTTGCGCGCCGCGGCCTTCTTCGCGCGGCTGGAGTCGAGCCGCTCCCACTCCCGGGTGGCCGCCTTCGCATAGCGGTCGAGCGTGGCCTGCGTCTTCTCCAGCTGGTTCATCAGGCCCCGGGTCGCCTGCTGGCCCTTGCGCGCCAGAGTGACGTCGTCGAGGAACCCCTCCGGGTCGTCGCCGAGGAGCAGCTGCGCCTCTGGCGGAATTCCGCCGTTGCGGTACTGGGCCCGGGCCACCGCCCCGGCCCGCTTCCGCAGACCCGCCATCCGCTTCTGTGCCTTCACCACGGCCTGCGCGATCTTCACGATCCGCTTCTCCTGGCGGGCCTGTTTCTCGCGCGCCAGGTTGTACGCGTCGGTGGCCGCCTCGGCCTTGCGGTAGAGGCTCTCCACCTTCTTGTGCACCTCTTGCAGCCTGCCGCCGCCCCCGGAGGCCGCGCCCGCGGTCCCTCCCGGCCCCGATCCCGACTCCGCCCCCGTCCCCGCCCCGGGCGTGGGCTCGCGCGGTGCGGCCTGCGCCCGCTGCGGCCCCGCCGACATTCCCACAGCACAGACGAACGCGGTGGCCGCGGCGACGCCCGCGCCCCCTCGCCTGCCGTCCCGCCCCACCTTCCGCTTCCTCATCACCTGCGGACCTCCACGAGCCGTCGCTTAACCCGCGTGCCAGAGCTGACTTACCGGTACGTAGGGACGGATAGTGACATGCCGTACCGCAATCCGACAGAGTCACGCGCCGATCGACTCCGCTGTCACCCCCACCCAACCGGAATCAGAGCCTCCCTGGGCCACCACCCTGACGGCCGAGGTTCACCCCCCGTTCACCCACGCCCTTCAGCTGCTTCACCTGATCTGCCTAATTTCGGCCCTACAGAGTGCTGGCCGCGCCCTTGGCGTGACCGACGCGCATCTGAGCAGAACCAGAAACGCGCCTCACCTACGTCTTCGTGCGCCGTCCCCACCGGCGGCTCCTGGAAGGAACACCCGAAAGTGAAGCTTCAGCGCAACAACCGGCTTCGCGCCATTGCCGCCGGTGCCCTTGCCGTCTCCGGCGCCCTGGTCCTCACCGCCTGCGGCTCCGACGACAACAGCGGTTCCTCGAGCGGTGGCGGCGGCACCAAGGCCTCCAGCAACATCAAGTGCGAGGGCAAGGGGCAGCTGCTGGCGTCCGGGTCGTCCGCCCAGAAGAACGCCATGGACCTGTGGGTCAAGAACTACGGCGCCGCCTGCAAGGACGTCAAGATCAACTACAAGGCCACCGGCTCCGGCGCGGGCATCCAGGAGTGGCTGCAGGGCAAGACCGCCTTCGCGGGCTCCGACTCGGCGCTCAAGCCCGAAGAGGTCGCCTCCTCCAAGAAGATGTGCACGGGCGGCGGCCAGGGCATCAACCTGCCGATGGTCGGCGGCCCGATCGCTGTCGGCTTCAACGTCCCCGGCGTGGACAAGCTGACGCTGGACGCCAAGACCCTCGCCCTGATCTTCGACTCGAAGATCACGAACTGGAACGACGAGGCGATCAAGAAGCTCAACAAGGGCGTCAGCCTGCCGAGCCTCAAGATCCAGGCCTTCCACCGCTCGGACGACTCCGGCACCACGGACAACTTCACCAAGTACCTCAAGGCCGCCGCCCCCTCGGCGTGGCCGCACGAGCCGGGCAAGGCCTGGGAGGGCAAGGGCGGCCAGGCCGCGGACGGCTCCTCCGGCGTCTCCTCGCAGGTGAAGCAGGTCTCCGGCGCGATCTCCTACTTCGAGCTGTCGTACGCGACCGCCAGCAGCATCAAGACCGTGGACCTGAACACCGGCGCCTCCGCCCCGGTCCAGGCCACCGTCGACAACGCTTCCAAGGCCATCGCCGCGGCCAAGGTCAAGGGCACCGGCAAGGACCTCGCCCTCGACCTGGCGTACGACACCAAGGCGGAGGGCGCGTACCCGATTACGCTGGTGACGTACGAGATCGCCTGTGACAAGGGCAACAAGTCCGACACCCTCGCCGCCACCAAGTCGTTCCTGACCTACGCCTCGAGCGAGGACGGCCAGGCCTCCCTGAAGGACCTCGGCTACGCCCCGCTGCCGACCGAGATCGCCACGAAGGTCCGCGAGAGCGTCGCGAGCCTCTCCTGATCTGAGTGCGGCCGGCTCCGACGACACGGAGCCGGCCGCACCGTCCGGTGCACCGCCGCGCAAGGAGCCACACCCCACCGGCTCCGCAGACCGGAGAACTCATGGAAACGGACATAGAACCCACATCCCCCACAGAACCGCCGGCCCAGGCCAGGTCCCGCAACACCGGCCGCTTCGGCGACAAGATCTTCCTCGGCCTCTCCCGGGGCTCCGGAGTCCTGTTGCTGGTGATCATGGCCGCCATCGCGGTCTTCCTCACCGTACGCGCCGTCTCCGCCATCTCCGAAGACCACGGCAACTTCCTGACCACCTTCGAGTGGAACACCACCAGCCGCCCGATGGTCTTCGGCATCGCCGTCCTCGCCTACGGCACGGTCGTCAGCTCGATCATCGCGATGCTGATCGCGGTCCCGATCGCGGTCGGCATCGCGCTGTTCATCACGCACTACGCGCCGCGCCGGCTGGCCACCCCGGTCGCCTACGTCGTCGACCTGCTCGCGGCGGTCCCCAGCATCGTCTACGGCCTGTGGGGGGCGCTCTTCCTGGTCCCGCACCTGACCGGCCTGTACAAGTGGCTCGACGACTACCTGGGCTGGACCAAGATCTTCGAGTACAACGACGGCGCCCCGCGCTCCCTGTTCACCATCGGCATCCTGCTGGCGATCATGATCATCCCGATCGTCACCAGCGTCAGCCGCGAGGTCTTCCGCCAGGTCCCGCAGATGCACGAGGAGGCCGCGCTCGCGCTCGGCGCGACCCGCTGGGAAGTCATCCGGATGTCGGTCCTCCCCTTCGGCCGCTCCGGCATCATCAGCGCCTCCATGCTGGGCCTGGGCCGCGCGCTGGGCGAGACGATGGCCGTGGCCACCGTGCTGTCCCCCAGCTACCTGATCAACGCCAGCCTGCTGGATCCGGGCGGCGGCACCTTCGCCCAGAACATCGCCAGCCACTTCAAGGAGGCCGACGGCCCCGCGCGTGACGCGCTGATCGCCTCCGGTCTGGTGCTGTTCGTCATCACCCTGCTGGTGAACGGCGCCGCGCGGCTGATCATCGCCCGCCGCAAGGAGTACTCGGGAGCCGCGGCATGAGTAACGCAGTGATCGACAAGAGCGAGGTGGCGGGGGACGCGTCGCGTCCCGCCCTGCGGCAGCCCCGGCTGCCCAAGTGGGCCCCGATCAGCCTGGCGGTGCTCTCGGCCGGCCTGGGCTGCGGCATCGGCGTGGCCGGCGATCTGAACAGCGAGGTCCAGTGGGGCCTGATCGCCGCGGTGCTGTTCGTCGCGCTCTCCTTCGCCCTGACCGCCAAGGTCGAGGGCTCCCGCCAGGCCAAGGACCGGCTGGCCACCAGCATGATCTGGGTCTGCTTCCTGCTCGCCGTGATCCCGCTGGTCTCGCTGATCTGGGAGACCATCGACCGGGGCAGCACGGTCCTCGACGGCTACTTCCTCGGCCACTCCATGGAGGGCGTGCAGACGATCCTCCCCGGCGGCGGCGCGTACCACGCGATCATCGGCACCCTGGAGCAGGTCGGCATCGCCACCGCCATCGCGGCCCCCATCGGCCTGCTGACCGCTGTCTACCTGGTGGAATACGGACGCGGCGGCCTCGCCAAGGCCGTGACCTTCTTCGTGGACGTCATGACCGGCGTCCCCTCCATCGTCGCCGGTCTGTTCATCCTCACCTTCTGGATCATCATTCTGGACTTCGACTACTCCGGCTTCGCAGGCGCGATGGCCCTGGCCATCCTGATGATGCCGATCGTCGTCCGCTCGACGGAGGAGATGCTCAAGCTCGTCCCGAACGAGCTGCGCGAGGCCTCCCTCGCACTGGGCGTGCCCAAGTGGCGCACCATCCTCAAGGTGGTGCTGCCCACCGCGATCGGCGGCATCATCACAGGCGTCATGCTCGCGGTCGCCCGTATCGCCGGTGAGTCGGCCCCGATCGTGCTGCTGGTGTTCGGTGCCCAGGGGATCAACAACAACCCCTTCGAAGGCGCGCAGTCCTCGCTCCCGTACTACGTGTACGAGCAGTGGCAACTCGGTAACGACGCCTCGTACAACCGGGCCTGGGCGGCGGCGCTCGTCCTGATCGCCTTCGTCATGATCCTCAACCTGCTCGCCCGCGGCATCGCCCGCTGGAAGGCCCCGAAGACCGGCCGCTGAGGCCACGCCACGAAGAAGAGAAGTGATTCACATGGCCAAGCGCATCGACGTCAGCGGCCTCACCGCCTACTACGGCAGCCACAAGGCCATCGAGGACATCTCGATGACCGTCGAACCTCGCTCGGTGACGGCCTTCATCGGCCCGTCCGGCTGCGGCAAGTCCACCTTCCTGCGCACCCTGAACCGGATGCACGAGGTCACCCCGGGTGGCCGGGTCGAGGGCAAGGTGATGCTGGACGACGAGAACCTGTACGGCACGGGCGTCGACCCGGTGTCCGTGCGGCGTACGGTCGGCATGGTCTTCCAGCGCCCGAACCCCTTCCCCACCATGTCGATCTTCGAGAACGTCGCGGCGGGGCTGAAGCTGAACGGCTCGTACAAGAAGAGCGAGCTGGGAGACATCGTCGAGAAGTCCCTCAAGGGCGCCAACCTGTGGAACGAGGTCAAGGACCGGCTGAACAAGCCGGGCGCGGGCCTGTCCGGCGGCCAGCAGCAGCGGCTGTGCATCGCGCGCGCCATCGCGGTGGAGCCGCAGGTGCTGCTGATGGACGAGCCGTGCTCGGCGCTCGACCCGATCTCCACACTCGCCATCGAGGACCTGATCGGTGAGCTGAAGGAGCGCTTCACGATCGTCATCGTGACGCACAACATGCAGCAGGCGGCGCGCGTCTCGGACCGCACGGCCTTCTTCAACCTGGCGGGCGTCGGCCAGCCGGGCAAGCTCGTCGAAATCGACGAGACCGAGCGGATCTTCTCCAACCCGTCCGTCCAGGCGACCGAGGACTACATCTCGGGCCGCTTCGGCTGACGCACCGCCTCTGTCCCGCCGTCGGCACGCCGGCGGCGGGGGAGGAACGTCCTGTGGTGCTGCATGGCGGTGCCACCACAGGACGAAGGGCCCGCCCCCAGATCACTCAGGGGGCGGGCCCGCCGCGTTGTGCGGTGCGTTTCTATGGCGCGTGCGTCCGGCCGTCAGCCGAAGGCCAGGTTGACGATCCAGTAGCTGAGCGCGGCGACACCGGCCGCCGCGGGCATGGTGATGAACCAGCCGAGGATGATGTTCTTCGCCACACCCCAGCGCACCGCGTTCACGCGCTTGGTCGCACCGACGCCCATGATCGCCGAGGTGATGACATGGGTGGTCGAGATCGGCGCCTGGAACATGAACGACGCGCTGTACATGACCGAAGCCGCCGTGGTCTCCGCCGCGAACCCCTGCGGCGGGTCCAGCTCGATGATCCGCCGGCCCAGCGTACGCATGATGCGCCAGCCGCCCGCGTACGTACCGAGCGAGAGCATCGCGGCGCAGGCGATCTTCACCCACACCGGGATCGCGTCGCCCTCGTCCTCCACTCCCGCGATGACCAGGGCCATCACCACGACACCCATGGTCTTCTGGGCGTCCTGCAGACCGTGGCCGAGCGCCATGGCCGCCGCGGAGACGGTCTGGGCTATGCGGAAGCCGCGCTTCGCCTTGTGCGGGTTGGCGTTCCGGAACATCCACAGGATGGCCACCATGACGAAGTAGCCCAGCACCAGGCCCACGATGGGCGAGAGGAACATCGGAATGACGACCTTCTCCACCACCCCGCCCCAGTGGACGGTGCTGGACCCGGCGAGGGCCGCGCCCACCAGGCCGCCGAACAGGGCGTGCGAGGAGGATGACGGGAGGCCGAAGTACCAGGTCACCATGTTCCAGGTGATCGCCCCCACCAGCGCGGCAAACAAGATCATCATGCCTTGGCCGCCGGTGGGGGTGGCGATCAGGCCCTTGCTGACGGTCTTGGCGACCCCGCTGCCCAGGAAGGCGCCCGCGAGATTCATCACCGCGGCCATCGCGAGCGCCGCCCGCGGGGTCAGCGCCCGGGTCGAGACGGAGGTGGCGATGGCGTTCGCCGAGTCATGGAAGCCGTTGGTGTACGTGAAGAAGAGCGCGACCGCAATGGTCACGACAAGCGCGAAGGTGTCCATGCCGAGGCTCAGGACTCCTTGACGGCGATTGTCTCGACCGTATTGGCCACGTGTTCGAAGGCGTCGGCCGCCTCCTCGAGCACATCCACGATCTGCTTGAGCTTGAGCACCTCGATGGCGTCGTACTTGCCGTTGAACAGGTGCGCGAGGAGCTTGCGGTGGATCTGGTCCGCCTGGTTCTCGAGACGGTTGACCTCGATCCAGTACTCGGTGAGGTTCGTCATGGTGCGCAGGTTCGGCATCGCCTCGGCGGTCAGCTCCGCGGCCCGCGCCAACACCTCGATCTGCTGCTCGACCCCCTTGGGCAGCTCCTCTATCTGGTAGAGGACGACCAGGTCGACGGCCTCCTCCATGAAGTCCATGATGTCGTCGAGGGAGGAGGCGAGGGTATAGATGTCCTCGCGGTCGAACGGCGTGATGAAGGAGGAGTTCAGCTGGTGGAAGATCGCGTGTGTCGCGTCGTCCCCCGCGTGCTCCGCGGCCCGCATGCGTTCGGAGATCTCGGTACGAGCGGAGGAGTCCGCCCCGAGCAGTTCCATCAGGAGCTTCGAGCCGGTAACGATGTTGTCCGCGGAAGCCGCGAACATGTCGTAGAAGCTCGTCTCCCTGGGGGTCAGACGAAAGCGCACTGGGGATCCTCGGAATGCATCGGGGTCTGTCTCGTTGATGCTAGGCGCATCATCCGGCCACGGTAACCGGCGTTCCCCAGTGTGACCCATAGGGCAGAGTGCTTATCACAGGGACCCGGTCCAACCAGGCAGACCCGGTACCCTATACCCAGCTGGGGTATATGCGGACATAGCACGAACAACGGGAGGACGCCATGACAACCACGGCAGCCGACAGCACCGCCCCCGCCGAGGGCGAGGAGCGGAGCCAGGCGTCCGAGCCCGGGGCGGAGGCGCCCCTCACCGAGCCGGAGGCCGCTCCCCCCGAGCACATCGGCCATGGCTACGCCAAGCAGAAGGACCAGCACCTCAAGCGACTGCGCCGCATCGAGGGCCAGATCCGGGGCCTGCAGCGCATGGTCGAGGAGGACGTCTACTGCATCGACATACTCACCCAGGTCTCCGCGAGCACCAAAGCGCTCCAGTCCTTCGCGCTGCAGCTCCTGGAGGAGCATCTGCGCCACTGCGTGGCGGCGGCCGCCGTCAAGGGCGGTGAAGAGAGCGACACCAAGGTCGCCGAGGCCACCGCCGCCATCGCCCGCCTGCTGCGGACCTGACGACGCCACCTGCTGGGCCCTACGACCGGGCGCCCTCACCGTCGCCCTCGGCTGGATTTGATCGGTCCTCCGCCACCTGGAGCACCTCGTCGATACGGTCCGGACTGAGCCTTTCCTCGTCCGCGCTCGACGCAGCGATCATCAACTCACCGTAGAGATCGATCTCGACGAGGGCCACGGGGTCCGGGCTCGACGGGCCGCGACGCGCAACCACGTGTTTCACCTCCTCCTGCGAGCATCTGCGAGCACTTCCGAGCAGCGGCTTCCCAGCGTAGGGATCGGTACACACTCCGCGCATGGCACGGATGGACCATTTCACGGGGCTGAACGGCATGCGCTGGCTAGGTCTGGGGGGATCCAACCCTTCCTGTATAGATATCCGATGTCTTGGGGAGCCTCACGACGGCCGGCGCGCCGAAGTCGTACAGCTCGATGGTGGAGGCCACCCCCAGCGTGCGGCGTACGCCCTGGGGGCCAGGGGTGCTCGGGTGCCCCGGGCCACCCCGGGCGGCGCGGCCGCCCTGCCCCGGTCGCCCAGCGCCGCCCCCGCCTCCGCTCGCTGTTCCGCCTCCGGTTCCGGTTCCGGTTCCGTCGCCCTGCCGGGGCTGACCGCCCCGACCCGACTGACTGCCCCGACCCGACTGACCGTCCTGGCCGCTGGCCTCGCTGGTCACGGTGAAGTGGTGCCGCACCTCGCGCAGCCGCCCCTGCCGGTCGAGATAGGCGTCGAAGGGCACCGCGTGCTCCGTGAACCCCCGCGCGGCGGCCGCCAACGGGCCCCGCACCCCGGGCGACGCGACCCGTGCGGCCCGCCCGATGTCCGTCGTCCCGCGGTAGTGCCGCACCACCGTCCCGCCCAGCCCCTCCTCACCCACCAGGCTCACGCCCCGCGCCCCGCGCAGCAGCTCGGCGGCGGCCAGCGGATCGGTCGCCCCGCCGGTGACCAGATTCCCGTCCGGGATGCCGGCCGTGTCCACCCGGACCCACTTGTCCGGCGGAATGCCCGCGCCCCGGTTCCGCATGAACAGCGCGCCCGAGGCCAGCAGTTCGGTGATCGGCTCATGCTCGGCGGCCCCCATCGCGTCCCTCGGCAGCACCAGCCGCAGCCGCCCCATCCGCCTGACGAAGTCGTACGCGCCGCTGCCCCGGATCGACACGCGTGTGCCGCCCGTCGCCGTCTCCATCGTCGTACGGACCCGCGAACTGCCCGACCGGACCAGCACATCGGCGGCGCGGTGCAGCGCGGCGACCGCGGCGGCGCGCGATTCGCCGCCGGGGCGCTCGTCGGCGACCGTCTGGGAGGAACAGCCGGTCACGGTCGCCATCGTCGTGGTCGCCATCAGCCCGGCCAGCAGCCCGCCCGCCACGGCGGCCGCCCCGCGCCTCGTCCGGGCACCGCCCGTACGCCGCTGGATTTCCATCGACCGCCGACCCCCTGGCCACGCTCGTCCACGCCTTGGTACTTGTTCGTTTAACGACTCGCCCCTGGGCCCGTCACGGCCGGGTAGCGTGGTCATGTGCTCGACTCAGGCGCTTCAGGCCCCGGCCAACACCGCACCACCACCGTGGAAAAGGGCTCCTTCTGCACCGCCCGCTGCTCCTGCGGCTGGTTCGGCCCCGCCCGCCGGTCGCGGGACAAGGCCCGCACCGACGCGGCCGGCCACGCCGACGGAACCGGATGCGCCGCCTCGCCCTCTGAGTAGGGGACCGGGCCTGCGCGCGACCGCCCGGCCAACTGGTGGGGCAGCAGCGTCAAGTGGGACGGGAGGCCGCCATGAACCGGCGGACACTACTGGCAGCGGGCACGGCACTGGCGACCACGGGGGCCTGGGCCACAGCGTGCGACAAGGACTCGGGACAGACGGCGGCAGACGGCGACCCGTCCACCCGCGCCTCCTCCCCCGCCTCCGATTCCCACTCGTCCTCCGCTTCCGCTTCGGCCTCCGCCGGCGGCTCCGACGGCAAGCCGCGGGCCGCCGACTGGACCGCGCTCGGCAAGGGCCTGCAGGGGGACCTGATACGCCCCGGCGACGCCGACTACGCCACCGCCCGACAGCTCTACAACACCCGCTTCGACCGGCTGCGGCCCGCCGCCGTCGCCTATATCGCCAACACCTCGGACATCTCCGAGTGCCTGGACTTCGCCCGCCGCCACGGCACCCCTGTCGCCATCCGCAACGGGGGCCACAGCTACGCCGGTTGGTCCAGCGGCGACGGCCGCCTCGTCATCGACGTCTCCGCGCTCAAGTCGATCCGTACCTCCTCCGGCGAGGCCCGGATCGGCGCGGGCGCCAAGCTCATCGACGTCTACACCACGCTGGGCGCGTCGGGCGTGACCGTGCCCGGCGGCTCCTGCCCCACCGTGGGCATCTCCGGCCTGACCCTCGGCGGCGGCCACGGCGTCGTCTCCCGGGCGTACGGACTCACCTCCGACAACCTCACCGGCGCGAGCATCGTCACCGCCGACGGCCGGACCCTCCAGGTGTCCAAGGACCGCGAGGCCGATCTGTTCTGGGCCCTGCGCGGCGCCGGCAACGGCAACTTCGGCGTCGTCACCGAGCTCCGCTTCCGCACCCACCGGGCCGCCGACGGGGTCACCTGCTACATGACCTGGCCGTGGGCCAAGGCGGCGACGGTGCTGCGGGCCTGGCAGAAGTGGGGCCCGGACCAGCCGGACGAGATCTGGTCGGCGCTCCACCTGGAAGCCTCCCCCGGACGCACCCCGACCGTCTCGGTGAGCTGCTTCTCCCTCGGCACGTACGGCGAGCTGCAGAACGCCGTCGACCGGCTCGCCGACGGCCCGGGCGGGCCCGGCCCCGCCTCGAGAGTCACGCTGCGCCGCCGCGGATACGTGGAGGCGATGCGGATGTACGCCGGATGCGGCAGCACCGGCACCACCCAGTGCCACCTCCCGGGCAGCACACCGGGCCGCAGCTCCTCCGGCGTCCTCCAGCGCGAGACATACGCGGCCCGCTCCGACTTCTACGCCCGCTCGCTGAGCGAGGCGGGCCTGCGCGCGATGCTCGGCCAGGTGGAGGCGTACGGGCGCCGTACGGGCGGCGGCGGCGCGGTCAGCATCGCGCTCACCGCGCTCGGCGGGGTCGTCAACCGCGTCGCGCCCCTCGCCACCGCCTTCGTCCACCGCCGCTCGCGCTTCCTGGCGCAGTACACCGCCTCCTGGGCGGCCGGCGGGGCCGGGACGGCACAGCGATCCTGGCTCGACGGCGTACACACGGCGATGCGGCGCCATGCGTCGGGGGCGGCGTACCAGAACTACACGGACGCGTCCCTCAAGGACTGGCGCAGCGCGTACTACGGGTCGGCCGCGGACCGGCTGACCAAGCTGAAGAAACGTTACGACCCGAACCGGCTGTTCGACTTCCCGCAGGCGCTGTGAGCGCAGGGGCCCTCAGGTCCCTCGCCTCCCCTTAGGAGCGCGGAATCCCCTCAGCCTGTTGGTTTGTTTCAGGCCTTTCGGCCTGTTTCAGGACCGCCGGCTCTCTCTCAGGCCGCCAGGTCCTTGTTGCGGCGCTCGCCGCCGCTGCCCGAAGAGCGCGACCCGGGGAACTCCGGCACGTCCTCCTCCGCGGCCTCCCCGGCCGCGGGGGCCGTGCCCGCCCGCACCAGCCAGCCCGCCCGCGAGCCCGCGACGGCCGTGGTCAGCGGGGTCAGCAGCATCATCGCGAGCGGGGCCAGCAGCAGCGCGACCGCCGTGCCCAGCGCGAACCCGCCGATGACGTCCGTCGGGTAGTGCACGCCCATATAGACGCGGCAGAACCCTTCGAGCAGCGCGAGGCCGATCGCGGCCACTCCGTAGGTCCGGCTGGCCATGAACACGCCCACAGCGATCGCCATGGTCAACGTCGCGTGGTCGCTGACGAACGAGAAGTCGGACTTGCCCGCCACCAGGACGTCCAGCCCCTGGTGGTCCTTGAAGGGCCGCGGCCGCTCCACGAACTCCCGGATCGGGATGTTGGCGAGCAGCGCGAGACCTGCGGCCAGCGGCGCCCACACCAGCCCCGCGACGGCGGACGGCGCCTCCTGCGGACGCTTGCGCACGCTCCACCAGGCGCCGAGCAGGACCAGCACCAGCCCGATGATGATCCCGTACTCCCCGACGAACTCCATGACGCGGTCGAACCAGTGCGGAGCGTCCTTGGCGAGTCCATTGATGTCGTAGAGCAGGCTGACATCAGGGTTCGACCCGTCCATTGCGAGTCCAGCCATGTGCCGTGGCCCCTTATCTCTTGCCTGTCGCTACATGCGGCTGCCGGCCCCCGTTGGTGAACGCGATCGATGCCGATTGTGTCCGCTGCCGATCCACTCCCAGGAAACGCCCTCATCGAGCGGGGCGTTCCGTTCTCAACCCAACGATCACCAGGACGTTATCGAAGGGTGACTTATCGTCGCAGCTCAGCATGGAGGCTTTACGCGGAGTTCGCCGTCGGCAACGCTTTTGCGCCATCTTTGGTCACCCGCGTCGCACCGATGTAGTCCGGCGTGTCGATCTTGTCGAACCGGATCACGGCCCCAGTGTACGGGGCGTTGATCATCTGCCCGCCGCCGACATAGATCCCCACGTGGTGGATGGATCTCGGGTCGTTGAGGTCGTACGCGAAGAAGACCAGGTCGCCGGGGAGCAGCTCATCCCTCTTGGGATGCGGCCCGGCGTTCCACTGATCGTTGGCCACACGCGGCAGGTCGATCCCGACGGTCTTGTACGCCGCCTTCGTCAGCCCGGAGCAGTCGAACCGACCGCCGTCCTCCACGGTCCCGTCACCGCCCCACAGATACGGCTTCCCGAGCTGCTTCTGCGCGAAATAGATCGCCCCGGCCGACTGCTGCGAGGGCCGCACCTTCTGGACGGGCGCCGCGAAGCTCTTGGCCAGGGTGGTGATGGTCTTCACATAGTTCTGGGTCTCCCGGTACGGCGGCACGCCGGAGTACTTGATCACCGCGTACGCCCCCGCGTTGTAGGAGGCCAGCATGTTGTGCGTCAGATCGCCCGGGACGTCCTCCACATATTTCGCCAGCGAGCAGTCGTAGGCGGCCGCCGACGGGATCGCGTCCTGCGGATCCCAGATGTCCCGATCCCCGTCCTTGTCGCCGTCCACGCCATGGCTGGCCCAGGTGCCCGGGATGAACTGCGCGATCCCCTTGGCGTTCGCCGGGCTCTGCGCCTTCGGGTTCCAGCCGCTCTCCTGGTAGAGCTGCGCGGCGAGCAGGGCGGGGTTGATCGCGGGGCACAGATTCCCCCACTTCTGGACCAGTGGCTGGTACGCGGCGGGAACGGCACCCCTGGCCAGCCCGACCGTCGTACCGCTGTTCCCGCCCGCGAGGTCCGCGGCGACCATGTACGTACCGACGACGAGGAGCGCGACGAAGGAGAAGGAAACCCCGAGACCGACACTGACGCCCAGCCAGACCTTACGCACCCGCCCATCCTCCCCCATCAGCCCGTCATACGAACGTCTTTCCGCACGTACGGCGAAAATCCGCCGCCTGCCAGCCGAAACCATACGGGCGGGGCGGGGCCGCCGCACCACGTGCTCCGGCCCTCCCCACCTCTGCGCCCCACCCCTGCGCCCCTGCCCCCGGTAGGCGTCGACATGCGGCTCCGCCGCGTGGCCGGCCCGACCCCTCGACCGCCTCCCGTACGGACGCGAAGCGCGTAAAGTCCGGCGCGTCCGAGCACCTCACACTCCCTAAGGACCACGCGATGACACAGCTCGACTGGCAACGGGCCGCGACCCCGGAGGACGGGGAGCAGGAGGCCTATCTGGAGGTGGCCGCGGGCCCCGATGGCCGGATCTATATGCGCGAGAGCAACGACCCCGACAACATCGTGGTGACGACCCAGGCGAAGTGGGAGGCGTTCATCAAGGGGGTCAAGGCCGGCGAGTTCGACGACTTCGCGGAGGAGTGAGGCGCGGGACCGGGCCCACGCGAGCCGGGCGCACCTGAGGATGGGGCGGACCGGAGCGGGGTCGGGCCTGCGGACCTGGACCTGGACCTGAGCCGAGCCGCACCGCGGTCGGGGCGGAACGCGGGCGGCGGGCGGCGCGCGGGGCTCGCCGATCTCCGGCCCCCGCCACTGATCGTTGCCCAGCGCCCATGTGCGTGATACACACAGTGACCAGAGAGCCCTACGTTGACGCTTTTGTACGCCGGTCAGGTCATCGCGGTCCACAACACGTACGAGATCCGCCAAGAAATGCCGCCAAGTCGACATGCGGAAGCGGGATCGTCAGCGAAGATAGAGGCTGGCATGTGCCAACCGACGAAGGCACACAACAACCCATAAGGGGCGGTGAGTTCTCATGTTTCTAGCGGCCGACAAGGGCGATATCAACACCATCATCGGCGGAATTGCCCCAGACTGGGGCCCCTTCGGCGACCTGGGCAGCGAGGCCCGCGTCATGATCGAGGTGGTGATGGCCGTAGCCCTGCTGCTCTGCTTCGGCATCGCCATCTGGGGCGCGGCCAAGCAGCGGATCGGCGCGACCGCGCTGCGCGACACCTTCAGCGCCGAACAGGGCAAGGGCCTGATCGTCGCCGGACTGACCGGTGTGTTCATCATCGGCTCACTGGGCACTGTCTTCACGATCGTGTACGGCATGGCCGTCTAGCGCACCACCCGCTCCCACAGCCGACCCCCCACACGCGGCGCACCCCGTCCCCGAGCCTCCACCCCCAAGCCCCCCGCCGGTCCCCTCCCCACCGAGGCTGCTTCCTGATGCCCGCATCGCCCCTTGAGGTCGTGTCAGCTTGATGTCCACTCACACCGTCGCGCTCCAGCGTCAGTCCGCGGCGCTACCGTCGTATAGGGGCGGGACTGTCTCGGTTGACACGTTTGAAGGGGCGTACGTGCGATGAGTCTGGGCGGCGATGACGGATACGGCGGCGACTACGGCCAGGACCCGATCCGTACGGGCGGCGCGTCCCCCAGAGGCCACCTGACGCGCACCCACCTCCCCGAAGGCGACGACGACCCCTTCGCCCCACCCCGCCGAGGCACCACCCGCCCCGGCAAGCCCAGCCGGAACCTGGTCACCGTGGTAGGCGTCGTCGTGCTGCTCATCGCGGCCATCGCCTTCGCCAACCGCGACGACGGAAAGAACTCCTCGGACAGCGGCACCGACAACGACTCCAACACCAGCGCGAACAGCCGGGCAACAGCCCCGACGGGGGAGCGGCCGGTGGAGGGGAAGGACGATGCGACGGGGATCGCGTCGGGGTTCGCCAAGACGGAGCAGGGGGCGCAGAGTGCGGCGGCGAATTACGCGGTGGCGCTGGGGTCGGCCGACATGCTCAACCGGGACCGCCGCCATGGGATCGTGTCACAGGCCTTCACGAGCGCGGCGGCAGGGCCCCTTCAGGGCAAGCTCGACCAGGCCTACTCGACCGAAACTCTCCGGAAAATCGGTCTCGATGCCAACGGCAAGGCCGCAGATGGCATGACCTACATCTCTCGGACCGTGCCTGTCGGCACCAAGATCACAAAGTACGCGACTGGCACCGCGACCGTCGCAGTCTGGTGCACGGGGGTGTTCGGCACAGTGGGAGAAGGCTCGACGAACCCGGTCACCAACGACTGGATCACCATGACGCTCAAGCTGCGCTGGACGGGCAACGACTGGAAGGCCGAGAGCTTCTCGCAACAAGACGGCCCGGCGCCCGTCAACAGCGACCGCACCGCGTCCACGGCCGATGAGATCGCCAAGGCGGTCGAGGAGTACGGAGGGTTTACGTATGCCCGTTAGCCCACGCCGCCATGCGCTCACGGTCACCGGTGCCCTGGCAGCCATGCAGGCGGCAGCCGTGCTCCTGGCAACACAAGCTGCCGCTGATCCTGACCCGACGCCGAGCCCATCTGGCAGCAAGAAAGACGACTGCGACCAACTCCTCGGTCAGGTCAGGGACCAATGTCAAAGTGGAGGCAGTGGCGGCTCGAGCGGTCCGCCCGACCCCACCTCCCCCCTCGACCCCGCCGCCTCCCTGGCCCGCGGCTGCGCCAACGCCGCCTCCTGGCTCGTCGGCAAGCTTTCCGGCCTCGTCAAAGAGACCGCGACCGTCGACTTCACCAACGAGGCCTTCCTCCGCCAGTACGCCGTCGTCTTCGCCGCCTCGACCGTCCTCACCCTCATCCTCTGGCTGCTCGCCGTCGCCAAGCGCGCCATCCGCGGGGTCCCGCTCGGCGAGGCGTTGTCCGAGGCCATAGGTTTCCTGTGGCTGACGGTCCTGGCCTCCGCCTTCACGCCGCTCATCCTCTATACGGTCGTCACGGCGACCGACGCCGTCACGCAGGCCATCGCCTCGGGCACCGGCGCGGACCACGACGCCTTCTTCGGCTCGTTCGCCGAGGCCCTGAAGAGGGACGAGGACATCGGCGGCGGGCCGATCATGCTCATTGTCGTGTCGCTGGTGACCATCCTCGCCGCCGGCGTGCTCTGCCTCGAGCTCGTCATCCGCGCCGCCCTCCTCTACGTCGGCGCGCTGCTGGGCACCGCCGTCTATTCGGGCCTGGTGGACAAGAACATGTGGGGGCATGTGCGCCGCTGGGCGGGGATCATGATCGCGGTGATTCTCGTCAAGCCGGTGGTCGTGATAGTGCTCGCCCTGGCCGGGGCGCTGTCCGCGTCCGACAAGGGGCCTGACGCCTTCTCGGCCGTCATCTCCGGCCTCGCGATCATCATCCTCGCCATCTTCGCGAGCGCGATGATCTACCGCTTCGTGCCCGGCTTCGGCGACGAGATCGTCAAGGCCCGCAGCGCCAGCGCGGACCCGGCGTCCCGCCAGGCCGCCGCCATCATCAGCTCCCCGGCCGCCCTGGTGAAGCAGGGCATCAACACCCACAGCGCCCGCGGCGACGGCGGCACAGGCGGGGGCGGCTCGTCCGGCCCCGCGCAGGCCAAGCCCGCCAACCCGGTCTCCGGCGGCGTCGCCGCGCACAGCTCCCGCGGCGGCGGCCAAGGCGGTCAAGGCGGCGGCGGAGGCGGAGGCGGCGCCGCACGCCCCAGCAGCGGTGGGGGCGGAGGCGGCGGGGCCGCTGCCGCGGCCCGCGCGCAGAACCGCGGCTCCGGCAACAACCCAGGAGGTGACCGACGGTGACGATCGAGGCCCAGTCTCCCATCGCGCCTCGCCGCACATATCTGATCGGGCGCGCCCGCCCCAGCGCGATCGTCGGCAAGAACCGCGAGACCGGCGAGATCGCGTTGATCATCGGGGGCGCGTTCCTCGGGATGATGTGCGGGCTGCTGGTCCCGGTGCTGATGTTGCGCATCGTCACCCTGGTGGGCTTCCCGACCCTCGCGCTGGCCGCCGTCTACGTCCCGTACAACGGCCGTACCTTCTACAAGTGGTTCGAGATCAACCGCTCCTACAAGCGCACCGTGCGCAACAGCGCCGCCTACCGCTCCGCCGCCGCCGAGGCCGGCACCCGCCTCGACGGCCGTGAGATCGAGGTCGGCCCGCCGCCCGGCATCGGCCGGATCAACTGGCTGGCGGCCCCGTTCGGGCCGGACGAGATCGCTGTGCTCCTGCACGCCGACCGCCGCACCGTCACCGCCGCCATTGAGATCGAGGGCCCGGGCGTCGGGCTGCGGGACAGCGAGGACCAGGAGGCGCTGGTCGATCGGTTCGGCACCCTGCTCAAGCACGTGGCCAACGGCGACGGCTTTGTGACCCGCCTGCAGATGCTGGCCCGCACCCTCCCCGCCGACCCCGACGCACACGCCAAGGACGTGGAGCGGCGCGGCGACGAGGACGCCCCCATCTGGCTCAAGGACTCCTACGACCAGTTGCAGTCGATGGTCTCCACCTCCTCCGAGCAGCACCGCGCCTACCTGGTCGCCTGCATGCACTACACCCGTGACCTGGCGGCCGAGGCCCAGGCCATCGCGCGCGCCACCCGCCACAGCGCCGGCGGCCGCAGGCTCGACAAGGACGCGGGCCTGGCCGTGGTCATGGCGCGCGAGCTGACCGACATCTGCGCCCGGCTCGCCGAGGCCGACATCCGGGTGCGCCAGCCGCTCGGTCAGGGGCGGCTGGCCTCGCTCATCCATTCCATGTACGACCCGGACCACCCCATCGACCACATCCAGGCCATGACCCAGCGGAACGCCTGGCCGGCCGAGCTGGACGCGAGGGAGCCCACCTTCCTGCAGGCCAAGACCCGCGAGTCGAGCACCCGCGAGCCCTGGTGCCATGCCACCGCCTGGGTGAAGGAGTGGCCGATGACCCCCGTCGGGGTCAACTTCCTCGCCCCGCTCCTGGTCCATACCCCCGATGTCATCCGTACGGTCGCGGTCTGCATGGACCTGGAGCCGACCGAGATCGCGATCGAGCGGATGCTGACCGAGAAGACCAACGACGAGGCGGAGGCCAGCCGCGCCGCCAAGATGAACCGCACCGTCGACCCGCGTGACATCGCCGCGCACGGACGGCTTGACCAGCGCGGCGAGGACCTGGCGAGCGGCGCCGCGGGCGTCAACCTCGTCGGCTACATCACCGTCTCCTCCCGCTCCCCCGAGTCACTCGCCCGCGACAAGCGGACCATCAGGGCCTCGGCGGGCAAAAGCTATCTGAAGCTCGAGTGGTGCGACCGCGAGCACCACCGGGCCTTTGTGAACACACTGCCGTTCGCGACCGGCATCCGGCGATAGAGCGATAGCGCGATAGAGACGACTGGGACGATAGGGGCTCTGCCGTGGCCGATCCGATTGGCGCCATCACCGAGACGTTCACCAGCTTCCTGTTCGGGAAGGTGGAGACGACCCGGATGCCGGTCCGCACGTCCACGGGGCAGGCGCAGGCCGTCTATCTGCCCACCGCCGCACCGGGCCTGGGCGACTCGGGCGTGATCATCGGGCGGGAGGTGTACTCCGGCAAGGGGTACATCTACGACCCGTTCCAGCTGTACGGACAGCAGCTGCCCGCCCCGCACTGGCTGGTGCTCGGCGAGTCCGGAAACGGCAAGTCGGCCCTGGAGAAGACCTACGTCCTGCGGCAGCTGCGGTTCCGCGACCGCCAGGTCGTGGTGCTCGACGCCCAGGGCGAGGACGGCGTCGGCGAGTGGAACCTGATCGCCGAGGAGCTGGGCATCACCCCTATCCGGCTCGACCCGATGGCCGCCCTGGACGGCGGCATCCGCCTCAACCCCCTGGACCCCGCGATCACCTCGACGGGGCAGCTCGCCCTACTCCGTACGATCATCGAGGTCGCGATGGGCCACGGCCTCGACGAGCGCTCCGGATTCGCCCTCAAGGTCGCCCACGCGTACGTCAACCAGACCATCGTCGACCGACAGCCGGTGCTGACCGACATCGTCGAGCAGCTGCGCCACCCCGAGGCGGACTCGGCGGAGGCCATGAACGTCGGCATAGACGACGTACGGGCCTGGGGCCTGGACGTCGCCCTGGTGCTCGACCGGCTCGTCGACGGCGACCTGCGCGGCATGTTCGACGGCCCGACGACGGCGGGCATCGACCTGAGCGCGCCCCTCATCGTCTTCGACCTCTCCCACATCGACCGCAACTCGATCGCCATGCCGATCCTCATGGCGATCGTCGGCGTGTGGCTGGAGCACACCTGGATCCGGCCGGACCGCAAAAAGCGCATTTTCCTGGTCGAAGAGGCCTGGCACATCATCAACTCGCCCTTCGTCGCGCAGCTCTTCCAGCGGCTGCTGAAGTTCGGGCGCCGGCTCGGCCTGTCCTTCGTCGCCGTCGTCCACCACCTGTCCGACGTGGTCGACGGCGCGGCGGCGCGGGAGGCCGCGGCGATACTCAAGATGGCGTCGACCCGGACCATCTACGCCCAGAAGGCCGATGAGGCACGGGCCACGGGACGGGTGCTGGGCCTGCCGCGCTGGGCGGTCGAGATCATCCCGACCCTGTCGCCCGGCATCGCGGTCTGGGACGTCAACGGCAATGTCCAGGTCGTCAAGCACCTGATCACCGAGGCCGAGCGGCCGCTGGTCTACACCGACCGGGCCATGACGGAGGACGCGCTGACCGTCCAGCTCGCGGCCGAAGCCGAAGCGGAGGCCGAGGAGCGGGCAGCCGCGGCGGTGGAGCAGCGACTCGCCCACGAGGCCGCCGAGGCGGACCCGTACGGCGGGCCCTCGTACGGGTCGACGGTGGCCTGACATGGCGGCGGGGCGGGCCCACCATGGCCACGGGGCCTACGGCGGCCACAGTGGCCACGACGGCCATGGCGGTCCCGGAGAGCCGGGCAGACCCCCGGCCGCGCAGAGCGGCGGCATCCCGGACGGGCTGCTGCTCGGCTCCATCGTCTTCCTGCTGGGGCTGACGGGGCTGGTGTGGACGGCGACCGGGCTGGCCGGGCTCTTCGCCCACGGCGCCTGGCCGGACGGCGTGCGCTTCCTCCGTACGCCCCTGGCGATGCGCGCCCTGGCCCAGCAGCCCCACGACCTCGCCGCGGCATGGCCCGACACGCCGACGGAGCAGCTGTCGGGATACGGGCTGTTCTGGGGCCTGTTCATCAGTGAGCTGATGGTGCTGATCGTGCTGACGGTGTTCGTCATCGGCACGGTCACCCGCTATCGCACCGTCCGTGCCAGGCGCCGCGCGGGCGCGGGTCGAGGTTCCGGACAGGCCTCTGGCACGGACGGGCGCCAGGCCGAGGAGGGACACAAGTACGTTCCCAGGGCGGGCGCCCCCGCAGGCCACCCGTACGGGCCCGAGGGCGGCCCTGTGCGCCCCGCCGACGGCCCAAGAGCGCCAGGCGGACCAGGAGGATCAGGAGGTCCAGGTCCAGGTTGGCCAGGGCAGGACGCCACGGCCCTCGCCCGGCCGGGCGCCCCCGGCCCCGAAGCGGGTACCCCCACGGGCTCCCCACCGGGCTGGAACGGCACGCCCGCCGGTGTCCCGGGCCATGGCGCCGATACGGCCCAGGGCACGCAGCGAGGCGTCCACAGCGGCACAGCGGACACCGGTCGGACGGCCGGCGGTCCCGACCCCGCCGAACGGCAGGCCGGCCGGCCGGCAGACCGGACAACGGCCGTCACCGGGCAGCCGGGCGCCCCCACAGCCCCGTACGGTCCCTGGAACGGCGACGCCGGCACCGCGGCGCCCCACCACATCACCGAACAGCGGTCGAGCGCCTGGGGCGGCGCGGTCGGCCCGGTCGGCGCGGGCCGCACGGGCGCGGAGCCGCCCGTCGACCCCACAGCCGCATCGGCTCAGCCGGTACCCGTCCCGCGCGGCGGCCCAGGGTTCCCCGGGACCGCCGAGGTGACGCACTCCCGCGTCCTCTACGGCACGCAGCGCGGCGACGCCGCGTCCCAGGCCGTTTTGGAGGCCGTCGGCCCGGCCCTGGTCGTGACCAGCGACACCGCGCTGTGGACGACGACCAAGGACGCGCGCGCGAAGTTCGGCCCCATCCATGTCTTCGACCCGTCCCACCTCCTGGACACCCCGGCCCGGCTTCGCTGGAACCCCGCGGTGGGCTGTGAGTCCCGCGATGCCGCGGCCGCCCGAGCCACCGCGCTCCTCGCCCCCGTACGCCCCCTCCACGCCGTGGACCGGCCCATGGCGGAGGCCGCGGAGACCATGCTCCGCTGCTGGCTGCACGCGGCCGCCGTGGACGACCGCCCGTTCCGCCATGTGCACCGCTGGGCGCAGGGCAACTCGGCACACGAGCCGGTACGGATCCTGCGGACCCACGCGAAGGCGGCAGGGGGCGCCGCGGGCGAGCTGGAGGCCATGCTCACCGCGCACCCCGAACGCCGGGACATGGCCCAGGAGCTGACGGCCCGTGCCCTCGCCGCACTGTCCTCGATCCACATCAGGGACGCCTGCAATCCCGGCCGCTCCGACACCCTCGCGTTGGAGTCATTCATCGGCGAAGGGGGAACGCTATATGTGATGGGCGAGTCCATTGAGGATCCGCGGACCCATCCGGGTGCGATGCCCTTGTTGACCGCACTCGCCTCGCACGTGGTCGAGCACGGCCGGCGCATGGCCGAACGGTCATCCTCCGGTCGGCTCGACCCACCACTCACCCTCGTCCTGGACGACGTCGCGGCCGTGGCCCCGCTGCCCCAGCTGCCGGACCTGCTGACCCAGGGCGCGTCGCAGGGCCTGCCCACACTGGCGCTGATGCGCTCCCAGGAACAAGCCCGCGCACGGTGGCCGCACCGCACCTTGGTCGGCTGAGAGGTACGCGACGGAGGCCCGTCGCATACGCGAGATCTACGTCCACGAGATCTACGCCTGAATGGTCTGGGCGCCAACGCAAAAATGCCTCGGTCCCGAGTATCTTTCGATACTCGGGACCGAGGCTAAAAATTGTTCGGCGGCGTCCTACTCTCCCACAGGGTCCCCCCTGCAGTACCATCGGC
>NZ_JARAXF010000056.1:0-30174 GCF_033793745.1 Streptomyces sp. ME19-01-6
TCGACAAGTGCGTCGCACACGGCCGTGTGGTCGAGCGTGCGCATGTCGAGTTCGATGACGGTGCCGCCGCGTGGCGCGAGGTGGTCCCGCAGAATGCGGGCCCCGGATGCCCAGTAGACACTCGGCTGGGCTGCTACGGCGATGCGGCTGTGCCCCGCGCCGAGGAGGAAGTCCGCGTAGATCTGCCAGCCGCGGGACTGTGCCGGGGCGATGCGCGCGACCCATTCCGTCGGCTGTTCGGTGAGCGCGTCGAGAACCGCTGACGAGCAGAGGAACGGCAGCCCGAGCGCGTCGGCCCTGGCGGCAGCGGCGCGAGCGACGACGCTGTGATACTCCCCCGCCACGGCAGCCACGCCCAGGCGAGCCAGTTCATCCACGGCCGCCGCGGCCCTCTGTGGATCAGCCGCGGTGTCCCGGACCACCAGCTCGAGTGGCCTTCCGCCGATCCCGCCGGCGTCATTGACTTCGCGAACGGCCAGCTCGAGCCCAGCGAGCAAGTGTCTGCCCGCCTCGACCCAGCCGGGCCGAGTCAGCGGAACGAGAGCGCCGATCCGGACGGCTGATCCGTCAGTCCGCTCCGCTCCAGGTGGCGACGGTGGCGTATTCATGCGTTGGCGTCTCCGAGTGACGATTCGGTTCCAGCTTCTGAACCCGGCGAACCTGCGGTCACAGCACTAGCACGCGCAGTGAGCGGATCCGACTGGCGCCGTCAACGGGTCGGCCGCCCGGCGCACCACACCGTTCGGCCCTTCGACCGGGAATCCCTCACGGATCCAGTACTCGATGCCGCCGATCATTTCCTTGACGTGGTAGCCGAGTCGGGCAAGGGCGAGCGCCGCGCGGGTCGCGCCGTCGCAGCCGGGCCCCCAGCAGTAGGCGATGACCGGAACAGCAGTATCCAGCAGGTTCGTAGCGTGTTGTGGAATCTCGGCGGTCGGCAGATGTACCGCACCGGGGACATGTCCCTGCGCCCACGCATCGTCCCCGCGTGAGTCGATGAGCACGAAGCCCGGTTCGCCGGACGCCAGCGAGGCGTGGACATCGGACACATCGGCCTGGAAGGCAAGGCGTGCGGCGAAAAAGGCGGCTGCCTCGGCAGGTGCCATCGGCGGCACCCGCAGAGCGGCGCTGATCCGGGTCTTGGACATGTCCTCAACGCTAAGCTCCCCGCCCATCCCCCAGAAGTCGAGATCAACGGTCCAGCTCGCACCTCGCCGCGCAATTCGTGGTATCCATCGGCTATGGCCGCCGATTCCCTTGACGCAACCGATATACGCATCCTGGAAGCACTGCAACACAACGGGCGCGCCAGCTATGCCGAGCTGGCCCGTAGCGTCTCCATGTCACCGAGCGCCGTCACGGAACGAGTCCGACGGCTGGAGGAGAGCGGCGCCATCGCCGGCTACTCCGCCATCGTGAGCCCCGAGGCCCTGGGGCTCGACATCCTGGCTTTCGTCCGCCTTCGCTACCCCACTGGCAACTACAAGCCGTTCCACGACCTGCTCGACACCACTCCCGAGATCGTGGAGGCCCACCATGTAACGGGTGAGGACTGCTTCGTCCTCAAAGTCGTCGCTCGCTCGATGCGCGATCTGGAACGCACCACGGGCCGCATCGCCACCCTGGGCTCCGTCACCACGAGCGTCGTCTACTCCAGCCCTCTTCCAAGCCGCTCAGTGACGACGGTCGTGTCCCAGGTACCGTCCGGCGGGTCCGGCGACTGACCCGTCGGACCGGCCCTAGGTCAGGGAAGGCGGCCCCGGGTCAGGCGGTCGTGGGGACGAGCCGCCACTGCTGGCAGTTGTTGTTCAGCCAGGTCAACTGGCGTACGTCGGCGCCGTCTGCCGTGCCGCAGTCGGCGGTGTCCATGACCTTGCCGGTGGCCACGTTCACCAGGCGGCTGGTGTCGTCGCCCATGTCCTCGACGCGCCACTTCTGGTTGGCGCCGCCGGTGCACGTCCACTGGAAGATGTTGGTGCCATCGGCGGTGCCACCGCGGCCCGAGGTGGAGTCGGACCACACCTGGACGCTCGGCGCGGTGGACAGCCCGGTCGGCGTGGGCGACTTGCGCATGATGAGTTCGCCGGTGAAGGAGGTCGTCAGCTCCGCCCCGGCCCAAGTCGGCCTGCGGTGCGTAGGCACCAGGGCACGTGAGTGGCTGGTCCGCACGCACCAGGGGAAGACGGTGGCGGGGGACGATGCCCGGCGGGGCGCCGGAGGGAATGGTTGCGTCTATGTCCGAAGCTGTGGTTTCCCCGGTCCGCATCGGGAGGCTGTCGATCGGTGCCCTCGGCATCTTGGCACTCGCCCTCGGCACCCTGCAGTCAGTGGTGGAGCCTGCGCTCCCGCTGCTGCAACGTGAGCTGGGGGTCAGTCCTGCCGAAGGGGCGCTGATCGCCAACACGTTACTCATCACCGGCGCGGTCGTCACACCCGTCGCAGGCAAACTCGGCGACCGCTACGGCGGAAAGCGGGTGCTGGTCCGGCTGATGGCCGTGGTCTCGGCCGGTGGTCTGTTGGCCGGCCTGGCGCCGAACCTGCCGGTGTTGTTGCTCGGTCAGGTATTGCAGGGCGTCATGGTGGGTGCCCTGCCCCTCTCATTCATCCTGGTGCGCAAACACCTCCCGACAGGAGAGGCGCAGGTGGCGATCGGGCTGGTCATCGCGCTGTTCACGGGCGGCGGCATGGTGGGAACGTTGCTCGCCGGGCCGATCGCGGAAGGACTCTCCTGGCACTGGATGTTCGCGCTGCCGACGATCGCGATCATCGCGACGACGTTGGTCGTGACTCGGCTGATGCCGCATGATCCGCCGGTCCAATCGGACAACAGGATCGACTGGCCTGGCGTGGTTCTGCTGAGCGGCACGTTGCTCGCGTTCATGCTCGGGCTCGTGACGGTGACGAGCGCCGGCCTGCCGCCACTCGCGGTCGGTGCCATCGTGGTGGCCGTGGCCGCCCTCGCGACCGGATGGGTCGTCGTCGAGCGCCGGGCAGACGCGCCGATGGTCGATCTACGAATGCTGGCAAAGCCTGCCATGTGGAATTCGTACGTGCTCACCTTCGTCATCACCACCAGTTCCGGGATGGTGCTCTTTCTGCTCCCGCAACTGTTCGCGGTATCGGCCGACGGGTACGGCTTCGGAGCCGGCACCACCGACATCGGACTGTTCCTGATGCCCGGCGCCATCGCCGGGGCGGTAAGCGATTCGGTCGGCGGAATCGCGGCGCGGCGTTTCGCTCCGCGTGCCGTGGTCATCGTGGGCACCGTCGTCACGGCGGCCACGATGATCGCCCTGGCGTCGCTGCACACCGCGGCATGGCAGCTCGTCCTCGCGAAGGTGCTGACCGCGTTCGCCGCGGGCGTCGCTACCACGGCGTTGCTTGCCGGCACCGCCACCGCCGTCGAGACCAGGGACACCGGCATCGCCACCAGCCTGCTCGTGGTGACACGCGTGATCGGCGTCGCCCTGGGTGTCCAGGTCGGCGGCGCGATCCTCGCCGCCGGGGCCGACCCGATGACGGGCCGGCCGGCCGAATCGGCCTTCGTCACAGGCTTCGCCATCGCCGGCCTCGTCGCCGCATTGTCACTGCTCGTTGTCCGTATCACGAAGAAAGGAGCCCAGGCATGACACCTACCGGTCTGTCGATGGGCGTGAGTACTACCGCGAAGCGCGAAGTTCTGATCTCCGGCGCCAGTATCTCCGGGCCCGCGCTGGCGTACTGGCTGCACCGGTCCGGATTCGCGGTCACCGTGGTGGAAAAGGCAGGCGCACTGCGCGACGGTGGTTACCCGATCGACGTCCGCGGTACCGCGATAGAGGTGGTCCGGCGGATGGGGATACTGCCGCAACTGCGGGACGCGCACATCGACTCGCGTCGCTGCACTTTCCTCAACGCCGATGGCAGCGAAGTGGCCTCGGTCAACGCGCGCGCCGTTGCCGGCAGTGTCGAGGGACAGGACCTCGAGGTGCGTCGTGGGGATCTGGCCGCGATCCTCTACGGAAAAGTCCGCGGCGACGTGGAATTCCTGTTCGACGACTCCATCGACGCCCTCGACCAGTCCGAACAAGGGGTCGACGTTACTTTCCACAGTGGGCAACGGCGCACGTTCGACCTGGTAGTCGGCGCCGACGGTATGCACTCACCTACCAGGAAGTCCCTGTTCGGCCCCGAAGAACAGTTCCACCGTTACCTCGGCTACTGCTTCGCCATATTCACCATGCCGAACACCTTCGGGCTCTCCCGCGAGCTCATGCTGTGGAACACCCCGGGAAAAGCCGCGGCCCTCTACGCCGTCGGGGACAACGACGAGCTGCACGCCTTCCTGAACTTTCACCAACCGGAACCGCCGTTCGATGCCCTCCGGAACCCCGACGCCCAGCGGGACCTGGTCGCCACGATCTTCGCAGGCGCGGGATGGGAGGTCCCCGGCATGGTCAACGCCATGCGCGACGCGGATGACCTGTTCTTCGACACGGCCGGTCAGATCCGCATGCCCCACTGGTCCAGCGGCCGCGTCGCGCTCGTCGGCGACGCCGCGTACGCACCCTCGTTCCTCACCGGACAAGGCTCAAGCCTTGCGCTGGTCGGTGCCTACATGCTCGCCAACGCCCTGGCCACGAACCGGGACCACACCGCGGGCTTCGCCGCCTACGAACGCGAGGTTCGCGCGTTCGTAGCCATGAATCAGGCACTGGTCGACAACGGTGCGGCCACGCTCTTCCCCACCACGGTGCGGGCCCTGGAGCAACGCAACACCATGCTGCGTGACCTCGTCACCATGCCCTCCGCGACGGCACGACCGGCCCACTCAGCCCTTACGCTGCCCGCATTCGCCCCGATGCCGTGACCGCGCCGGGCAGCAGCGGGGTGAGCGGCCAGCCGCGTGGAGCCGCCGAAGAGCCCCCGGTATCGGACTACGGCAGGCGGTCGGTGCCGCCGTCGGGGGCGGCGTGGGCCAGGCCCGTCCGGTAGGCGATGACGACGAGTTGCGCCCGGTCGCGGGCCTCCAGTTTGTTCATGGCGCGCTGCACGTGGGCGCGGACGGTGAAGGGGCTGAGGAACATCCGCTCGGCGATCTCCTGGTTGGACAGGCCGGTCGCGACCAGGGCCACCATCTCGCGTTCGCGCGGGGTGAGCACGGCGAGCTGTTCGGGGTGGCGCGGCGGGGCGTCGTCCGGTGTGGCCAGGAAACGGGCGACCAAGGAGCGGGTCGCGGCGGGGGACAGAAGAGTGTCGCCGTCGGCGATCGTACGCACGGCGTCCAGCAGGTCCTCGGCCCCGATGCCCTTGCCGATGAAGCCGCCGGCCCCCGCGCGCAGCGCCTGAGCGACGTACTCGTCGGTCTCGTACGTGGTGAGGATCAGGATGCGGCTGGCACGCAGTTCCGGGTCCGCGCAGATCTCCGACGTGGCGGTGAGACCGTCCACCTCGGGCATGCGGATGTCCATGATCACCACGTCCGGGCGCAGCTCCCGGGTGAGTCTCACCGCCTCCCTGCCGTCGGCGGCCTCGCCGACCACGGTGATGTCGTCGGCACTGTCGAGAAGCATCCGGAAGGCACCGCGCAGCAGGGCCTGATCGTCGGCGAGCAGCACCCGGAGCGTCACGGCGCACCCCCGGCCTCTCCGTCGCCCGTCCGTCCGTCGTCTGCCGCTCCGTCGGCCATCCGCCCCTCGATGGTTGTTGCTCGGTCAGTCCTGCGCGTCGTGTCCTTGGCGGGCGGGAGGGGCAGCTGGGTGGAGACGAGGAAGCCGCCCTCCGGGCGCCTGCCCGCAAAGAGGTGTCCCCCGGCCGCGGTGGCACGTTCACGCATCCCGATCAGACCGTAACCGGGCGGACGGTCCGGCACCGTGGACGCACTCGGTCCCGTGGATGCGGTCGGCGCCGTACGGGCGCCCCCTCCGTCGTCGGCGACGGTGATGGTCACGCGATCGCGGTTCCAGGCGAGGCGCACCCGGGCGCTATCGGTACCGGCGTGCTTGGTCACGTTGGTCAGGGCCTCCTGGATGATGCGGTAGGCGGTGAGGTCCACTCCCGGCGGCAGCGGCCTGGCCGTGCCCTCCTGATGCACCGACACCTCCAGACCCGCGCGGCGGAAGGACTCGAGGAGCGTGGGAAGCCGGGACAGCCCGGGTGCCGGTTCGGCGGACGCGGCGGTGTCCTCGGGCTGACGCAGCAGACCGACCGTGGCCCGCAGTTCGTCGAGCGCGTCGCCGGTGGTCTCGACGAGCTCCTTCAGGCTCTTGCGGGTCTGCTCCGGGCGGGCGTCGAAGAGGTGGGCGGCGACCGTGGCCTGCGCGTTGGCCAGGGTGATCTGATGGGCCACGAGGTCGTGGAGTTCCCGGGCGATGCGTACCCGTTCCTCGGCCACTCTCCGGCGCGCCTCGCTGTCCCGGTCCTTCTCGGCCCGCCGGGCCCGCTCCTCCACGGCCGCCAGGTAGGCCCGCCGGTTCTGCGCCGAGTGACCGAGTACGCCGGCCACGAGCGGGAACGCCGCCACCGCTCCCACCCTGCTCGCGTCCTTCCACGAGAGGGCCCCGAACAAGGGGGTGGAGGCGACCAGCAGTGCCACGGAGGTGAGCGACACCGCGCTCGCCGCGTGCCGTTCGGTGCGCACGGCGAGCGAGTAGGCGGTGATCACGGCGGGGGCCACGATGAGCGGGCTCAGCAGGAGGCCCAAGAACGGCACCAGCGCGCCGCTCGCGGTCGTGGCCGCCATGGCGGCCAGGGGCGCCCGGTGCCGCACCGGCAGCACGGCACAGGACACCACGGCGATGAAGTAGGCGGCGGCAGGCGGCGGCGACAGCGTGCTGCCGTCGTCCCGCACCACGCCGCCGAGCAGACAGAGCGCTAACGCCGTCGCCGTGATCGCTCCCTCCCGCCACCACGTGGAGCGTGGTCGCGGGCCACCGCCACCCGTGTCCGTCATGGCCGGCTCAGTCCCGGCCGACGGGGAGCCGCGGCACCGCCGCGTCCGGCACGGTCGCGGAGGCCGGGACATGCCTGCTCAGTGCCTCACCCTCGATATCCAGATTCGGCAGCACGCGGTTCAGGATAGGGGGCAGCCACCAGGCCCGGTGGCCGAGCAGTGCCAGGACCGCGGGTGCGATCGCCATCCGGACCACGAAGGCGTCGAAGGCGACGGCGGCGGCCAGACCGACGCCCATCGTCTGGATGGTCGGGCTGCTCATCCCGACGAATCCGGCGAACACGCTGACCATGATGATCGCCGCCGCGGCCACCACACGTCCGCTGTGCCGGAAACCGCCCACGATCGCCTCGCCGGGGGACGCGCCATGGACGTAGGCCTCCCGCATCCGGGTGAGGAGGAAGACCTCGTAATCCATGGCGAGGCCGAACACTATGCCGATGATGAGAATCGGCATCAGCGACATGACCGGTCCGGTCTGCTCGATGCCGAGCAGATCTGCCGCCCAGCCCCACTGGAAGACGGCGACGAGGACGCCGAAGGCGGCACCCACCGACAGCAGGAAGCCGAGCGCGGCCTTGACCGGGACCAGGACCGAGCGGAAGACCACCATCAGCAGGAGCACCGCCAGGCCGATGACCACGGTCAGATAGGGGATGAGGGCGTCGGACATGGCTTCGGAGATGTCGATGTTCAGCGCGGTGGTGCCGGTCACCAGGATGCCGGCGCCCGTGTCGGCCTCGACGCCCAAGACCGCGCCCCGGATCGCGTGCACCAGGTCCTTGGTCTCGCCGCTGTTCGGCGCGGTCCGCGGGACGGCGGTGAGGACGGCCGTGTCCTTGGTCCGGCTGAGAACCGGATCACCGACCGACGCGATCCCCTCCACTCCCCGTACGGTCTTGACGACCAGGTCCGTGATGGCCCGGGTGTTCCCGAACCCCGAGGACGTTGACGTGTCCACGACCACGGTCAACGGGCCGTTGAAGCCGGGGCCGAAGCCTTCTGACAGCAGATCGTAGGCACGGCGCTGGGTGGTCTCCACCGACTTGGACTCGTCTCCGGGCAGCCCGAGTTCGAGGCTCAGCGCCGGTAGGGCGACGGCGCCGAGACCGAGTCCGGCGATCAGCAGCACGGCCGTCGGCCGGCGCAGCACGAACCGCGCCCAGCGGGTGCCGAGCCCAGGCCGGCCGGCCGCGGTGGGCACCGGGTGCGGGCGCCCGCTTCCCGACCGGCGATACGAGGGTGCCTTGCGGACCGCGCGGGACAGTACCTGCCGGCCGAAGAAGCCGAACAGCGCGGGGACCAGGGTCAGCGCGACGAGTACGGCCAGGGCCACGGCGCCCGCGCCGCCCATGCCCATCTTGGTGAGTTCGGGGATTCCGACGACCCCCAGCCCGACCAGGGCGATGAAGACGGTCGCGCCGGCGAAGACGACGGCGGATCCGGCCGTGCCCACCGCCCGGCCGGCGGCCTCCTCCGGCTCGCTGCCCTGGGCTCGCTCGTCGCGGAAGCGGGAGGTGATGAAGAGCGCGTAGTCGATGCCGACCGCCAGCCCCAGCATCAGCGCCAGGATGGCGACGGTGGACGTCAGGCCCAGCGGAACGGCCAGCGCGGAGACCAGGCCGAAGGCGATGGCCACGCCCACGAAGGCGGTCAGCAGCGACAATCCGGCCGCGACCAGCGACCCGAGGGCGAGGACCAGCACCACCGCCGCCACCGCCACGCCGATGATCTCCGTCGTACCGCCCGGTTCCTCTTCCGAATCCAGGGCCGAGCCACCGATCTCCACGGTCAGCCCCGCGTCCCGGGCCTGGCTCGCGGCGTCCTCGAGGGCGCTCTTCGCCGGCTCGGTCAGGTCGACGGCGTCCGCGGTGTAGGTGATCGTGGAGTAGGCGATGGTGCCGTCCTCGCTGACAGCGCCGGTCTCATAGGGGTCGGTGGTCGACGCGACCTGATCGCCCCCGTCCAGCGAGCCGAGCGTGTCCTCGACGGCCGCCTTGTTCTCCCTGGCCGTCACCCGCTGTCCGTCCGGGGCCTGGAACACCAAGCGGGCCTCGGCGCCCTGGGAGTTGCTCTGGGGAAAGCGCTCGTCCAGCAGGTCGAACGCCTTCTGCGACTCGGTGCCGGGCATGGAGAGGTCCTCTTCCTCCCCGGCCGGCGCCATGGCGGCGGCGACCCCGGCCAGCACCAGGACACCCAGCCACAGACCACTCACGAGCCGGCGCCGCCGGAAGGCCCACCGTCCGATCCGGTAAAGAAATGTCGCCACCTGTTGATCACTCCAGACACCGCTAGGCAAGGGGAATGCGCGAGATTCACGCGCCTCCAACCCTTCCCTCCGGCTGTCCCGCCGGGCATCGTCCCCCGCCACCGTCTTCCCCTGGTGCACCCGGACCAGCCACTCACATGTCCTGGTGCCTACGCACCACAGGCCGACATGGGCCGGGGCGGAGCTTGCCGCACATCCGAGGTTCCTGCGCGACGGGCAGCTGACGCCGGGTACATGAGCGGATGGTGCGGCATGCGCCGACCGGCAGTTGGGGGAGTACACCCGTCTGTATCGGCGTGTTCGGCCGTCAGCTGTGTTCGGCGGCGTGCTTGGGGCAGCCGGGCCGCCGGAAGGTCCACCAGATGATCGCGGCGCCGACCACGGCCGCGGCGGTGCCGACGACGGCCGCGACATGCATGGCGTGGACGAAGCCCTGGTCCGCGAAGTCGGACAGCCGGGGCAGGGACAGCCGCTGGGCGAGCAGCCGGGTGGCCTCCGGCGACTCCGCGGCGGCGTCGGCCTGCTCCGGGGACAGGTCGCCCAGCTTCGGGGTGATCTCGTCCCGGTACACCCCGGCGAGGACGGAGCCGAGGACGGCGACCCCGAGCACGCCGCCGATCTGCCGCATCGAGTTGTTGACGGCGGAGCCCGCGCCGGTCCGGTCGGCGGGCAGGACGGACATGATGGCCTCGGTGGTGGGGGCGACCGCGGCGCCCATGCCCAGGCCCTGGAGGACGAGGAAGACCCAGAACAGCCCCAGGCCGCTGTGCTCGTCGAGGAAGACGTAGCCGAAGAAGCCCACTGTGGCGATCAGCATGGCGCAGGTCACCACGGCCCTGACCCCGTGGAGCCGGACCAGCCGGGCCGACAGCGGGGCGCCCAGCAGCACGCCGAGGGCCACCGGGGCGATGGACAGGCCGCACTCCAGCGGCGTCTGGCCGTGCACGCCCTGCAGGTAGAAGCTGGTGTAGTACATCGAGCCGTTCACCCCGAAGAAGGTGAGCATGACCGCGACGCTGGCGCCGGTGAACCGCACGTTGCGGAACAGCCGGACGTCGAACCCGGGGCTCGACACGCGTAGTTCGACCAGGACGAAGACGGCGACCAGGACCGTGCCGCCGATCAGCGAGCCGACGACGGCCGGGCCGCTCCAGTCGTTGCGGTGGCCGCCCTCGATGACGCCCCAGACGATGGCGAACAGGCCGGCGGTGGAGAACAGCACGCCCAGTGGGTCGAACTTCTTGCGGACCTTGGCGACCGCGCCGGGGAGGTAGAGGAACGAGCCCACCCCGCACAGCACCACGATCGGCACATTGACCAGGAAGATCGCGCCCCACCAGAAGTGGTCCAGGATCGCGCCGCTGAGCATCGGGCCGGTGGCGATGGCGATGCCGCTGGAGCCGGACCAGATGGCGATGGCCATGGCACGGTGGCGCTCGTCGAAGACCTGGGCGATGAGCGCGAGGGTCGCGGGCATGATCAGGGCGCTGCCCATGCCCATCGCCCCCCGGGCGACGATGAGTTCGTCGGCCGAACCGGCGTAGGCGGCCCAGGTGGAGGCGGCGCCGAAGACGAGCATGCCGGTGAGCAGCAGTCGGCGGTGGCCGTACCGGTCGGCGAGCACCCCGCCGGTGAACAGCAGCACGGCGAAGACCAGCGTGTACGAACTGATGCTCCACTGCAGCTGGTTGGGGCTGGCGCCGAGCCCTTCGTCCGGGTCGGCCAGGGTTTTCAGCGCGACGTTGAGCACGGTGTTGTCCAGCCACACCGCCAGTTGGGACAGGACGAGCACCGACAGAGCGAGCCATTGGCGGCCGGTCGGCGACCGGGGCGGGTCGGCCGGCGCGGTGGCGGTCGTCGCGGTGTTCTGTGCAGCCATGTGTGCGGCGCCTTTCGGGACCCGGAGTTGTGGGGTCCGCCGTCGTACGGCAAGGGACTCGTGCTGGCTTGAAGCGAAGTTATCAATGGGGGCCGGGAGCCGCAGCCTCTTGGGCACATGGACAAGGCTTATCTCGGCCTGAGCGAAGCCTGAGAACCGGCATATTTCTGCCGATGATAGGTGCCATATACCCCGCCGGGTATGCCTTGCGGTCAGGTGCGCACCCTCGTTACTGTGCCGAAAAAGGAACCGGGGGGTGTCCTTTGAGCCAATTTCGAATTCAACCAAATGACGGTACGCCCATTGATGGAATTGAGGGGGAAGTGGGCGTGAGGGGGGTGATTCGGGCGGAGCCGGAAACGGGGACTGACCACCTCGAAGAGACCCTCGGGCAGGCGTTGCACCTGCTCGAGTCCGCCGTGCGTCACCACCGGCGCGCCACGCTCGCCTGTGTGACGGCCGACCTGCCCGTGGAGGGCGAGGCGGTGGCTGGATGGGTGGCCCGGCTGGTGCTGCGGGCCGAACAGGACGTGATCTGGTCGCTGCCGGAGGTCGCCTCCGAGGAGCACGCCAAGCTGACCGCCCAGACGCTCGCCCAGCTCGTGGACAAGGGCGTCAGGGTCAGGCTGTTGTGCCCGCAGGCGGTCATCCGGGGCGCGCGCTGGCAGCGGACCGTGGGTGAGCTGGGGCCCCGTGTGGAGGTGCGGGTGTCCAGCGCCGTACGCCAGGAACTGGTCGTGGTGGACGGCGCCGCGGTCATCGCCCCCGACGCGGCGCCGGGGGAGCCGGGCGGGTCCCGGGCCTCGATGATCCAGAACTCGACCGTGGCCGACATGCTGTACGGGCTGCTGTGCGGCATGTGGGACGCGGCGCAGCGCCCGACGCGGCCGCTGTCCTTCGAGGGCGGGGCGCGGGGCAGGGTGCTGCGTGAGGTCCTGACCCTGATGGCCGAGGGGTACAAGGATGACGCGGCGGCCCGGAAGCTGGGGCTTTCGGTGCGTACCTACCGGCGCTATGTGGCCGACATCATGCGGGATCTGGGTGTCGAATCGCGATTCCAGGCCGGAGTGCGGGCCGTGCGCGCGGGGCTCATGGAGCCATACCCCGATTGATCTGCCGACCTGACTGACCCGACTGCCCAGGCTGCCCCGACTGACGGCCTGCCGGGCGGCGAAATGGCTCGATCTCGCGCGTCCCGAGGCTTCTAGGGGTCGCCCTAGAGATGCACCGCGGGCGCGGGCGGCCATGCCGTCCGGCCTGGCCTGAAGCTGCCTGAGGGCGCTTCGGGCGGGCCGCCCGCGCGGCTTTACGGGCGATACGGTGGCATCCGCACCTCTTTTGCTGGCAACTTGCTGCAGATTAACTGCGTACAACACCTGTGAACGAGCTATGAGCGGCAGGTATATGACAGCCGAGGTTACCAATCGGTCACCTGAGGCGAGGCGTATGACAGCTAGTGGACTCCGGGGTTGTCCCGATCTGGAACCGGCGCTTAGCGTCATGGGCACGTTCCTCGCTTTGCCCATGCCCAAAAATGGAGGTGCGCGGTAATGGCCGCCATCGTCGAAGAGCGCCAGGAAACAATCAAGGAAATCGTCACGGATATCCTTGAGATAGATCCGGACGAGGTCACCGAGACCAGCCTCTTCAAGGAAGAACACGACGCGGATTCCCTGCGGGCCATCGAGATTCTGGCGGCCCTCGAAAAGGAGTTCAACGTCGTCATCCCGCAGGCACAGCTCAGCCGCATGATCAACCTCAAGGGTGTCTACGAGGTCGTCTCCGAAGCGGCCGGCTGGTAAAGGACACCGTGGCGGACTCAAGCGAAGGCAGGGCGATATGCAGGGTGAGCCGGCCCGCAGGGTCGTGATAACGGGTCTCGGAACGGTGTCCGGCATCGGTGTCGGCACCGCTGAGTTCCTCGCCGGACTGCGGTCCGGGAAGAGCGCCGCGAAGCAGATCACCGCTTTCGACACCGAGGGGTTCGACCACGCCACGGCGTGCGAGATCATCGACTTCGACCCCGGGGAGTGGATCCGGCACCTCGATGTCCAAACCCTGGGCCGGGCCAGCCAGTTCTCGGTATCGGCCGCGCGGATGGCGGTGGCCGACGCCGGACTGACCGAGCACGACCTGCGGGACGTCCCGACGCTGATCTCCGTCGGCACCACCGACGGGGAGTCCAGGGACCTCGACAACCTGGTCGAGGTGGAGGTCGACCAGGGGCCCGAGCAGATGGACGCCGTCGTCGCCCGCCGCGTGCCCGCCGGGCGGCTCTCCGCCGCGATAGCCCAGGAGTTCGGCCTCACCCGGGTGGAAGCGGTCACCCTCCCCACCGCCTGCGCGGCGGGAAACTACGCGATCGGCTACGGCTTCGACGCCATACGCGGCGGAGATGTGGACTTCGCGCTGTGCGGCGGCGCGGACGCCCTGTGCCGTAAGACGTTCACCGGTTTCTACCGGCTGGGCACCATCGCCCCCGAGCGCTGTCAGCCATTCGACAAGGACCGCAAGGGAATCCTCACCGGCGAGGGCGCCGGCATATTGCTGCTGGAGAGCCTGGAATCGGCGCTCGCCCGCGGCGCCCGTATCTACGCGGAAGTCCTCGGATACGGCCTCAACTGCGATGCGCACCACCCCGTCGCGCCCCACCAGGACAGCGTGGCCCGCTGCATGCGGATCGCCCTGGAGAATGCCGAAGTCAAGCCCGAGGAAGTCGACTTCATCTCCGCACACGGCACCGGCACCAAGGCCAACGACGTGACCGAGGCGCGCGCCATCCGCCAGGTCTTCGGGGAAGACGACCCGCCCCGCACCGTGTCCGTCAAGTCGATGATCGGCCACACCATGGGCGCCGCCAGCGCGCTGGCCGCCATCGCCTGCTCCCTCGCCCTCACCGAGGGCTTCATCCCGCCGACCATCAACCACGCCGAGACCGACCCCGAGTGCGCTCTCGATGTCGTGCCGAACCGGGCCGTCGACGCCGATGTGAAGATCGTGCAGAACAACGGCCTGGCCTTCGGCGGCAACAACGCCGTCGTGATCTTCGGCAAGCGCGACACGGACTGGTCATGAGCCAGCTGGTGACCGGCGCGGGCGCCGTGGCGAGCGTGGGCGAAGGCGTCGACGAGGTCTTCGGGGCGCTGTGCGCGGGCACCAGCGGACGCGGCGAACTGCGCGGCTTCGACCGGGACAGATACCGGGCGCGCCACGCGTACGAGATCGACGACCGCCCCGCCGCGGGCGGCGACATACCCGGCCGCGCCACCGCGTGGCTGCTGCGCGCCGTCGCCGAGGCCGCCGCCCAGGCCGGCCTCGGCGACGATCTGAGCCGGGTGCCGGTCCTGATCGGCACCGGCCTGCGGGAGCTGCGCTCGGCCGAGCTGGCGTGGCGCGACGGCACCCCCTTCGACCCCGACCGGCTGCACTTCGGCCCCGCGCTGCGCGGCCGCTTCGGCGCGGAGCGCAGCTACACCTTCTCGGGTGCCTGCTCGGCCTCCCTCTACGCACTCGCCCTGGCCGCCGACCTGCTGGCCACCGGCGTCGAGGACACCGTCGTCGTGGCCGGGGTCGACACCCTCACCGAGAGCATGTTCGGACTCCTGGACCGGGTCCACGCCGAGCCGCCCGAGCGCGTCCAGCCCTTCGACCGCGCGCGCCGCGGGGTGCTGATGGGCGACGGCGCGGCGGCGGTGGTACTGCGGCGAGAGGAGCCGCAGCGGGAGGGGTCGCAGCGGGAGGGGCCACGGCGGGAGGGGGCTGTGGGTGACCTCGCCGGTGCGCCCCTGGGGCGGCTGCGCGCCGTCAGCATGAACTGCGACGCGCGTCATGTCACCGCCCCCGACCCCAAGGGGATCGCCGAGGCGGTGCACGAGGCGCAGTGGCGGGCCGGCGTCAAGCCGAGCGACATCGACCTGGTCCTGCTGCACGGCACCGGCACCCTGCTCAACGACGAGGCGGAGGCGACGGCCATCGCCGAGGTCTTCGGCCACGACGTCGGGTCGCCCCTGATGACCGCCATCAAGTCCATGACCGGCCACACCTCGGGCAGCTCGGGACTGCTGAGCCTGATCGTCGCGCTCAAGTCGCTGTCCACGGGCCAGGTGCCCCCGACCCTCGGCCTGACCGACCCGGTGGCGGAGGCGGCGGACTTCCGCTTCGTACGGGAGCGGGTCGAGGGCGCCGAGCTGAACGTCGCGCAGATCGACGCCTTCGGGTTCGGCGGCGTCAACGCGGTGGCCATCGTGGAGCGGGTGGGCGCGGCCGCGGGTGCGGGCGGGAGGGCCGGTTCATGACCTCCCAGACCCGCCGGGCCCCTCACGTCTCCCCGGCCCCTCATGTCTCCCCGGCCCCTCATGTCTCCGCGGCCCCTCATGTCTCCCCGGGAATTGTTGTCACCGGCGTCGGGCTGGCTCTGCCGGGCGCCGACACGCCACAGGAGCTGCTGCGCGCCACGGGCGAGTTCGCTGGGGACCGGCCGTACGAACCGTTCGACACCGGCGCCCGCATCGGCCGCCGCGGCCACCGCTACAAGGACCGCGCGACCCAACTGGCCCTGTGCGCCGCGCTCGACGCGCTGCGGGACGCCGCCCTGATCCCCGGCGACAGCGAGGAGCTGACCGTGCCGGGCGGGACGGTGGGCGTCGTCGCCAGCTCCAACCTGGGCAACCTGGACACGGCATGCCTCACGGCCGCCGCCATCGCCGAGGACTCGGTCGCCGGCCTCAGCCCCATGGGCCTGCCGAATGCCTCCAGCAATGTGGTCGCCTCCTGGGCGGCCATCCGCTTCGGTCTGCGCGGCCCCAACCTCATGCTGTGCAACGGCGCCACCTCCGGCCTGGACGCCGTCCACTGGGCCGCGACGCTGGTGGCCGCCGGGCGGGTGCGCCGCGCGCTCGTGATCGGTGTCGAGACGCGCAACGCGGTGGTGGAGGGGCTGGTGAGCGGCTCGGCCGATGGCTCCGCCGAAGACTTACTGCTCGACGGGGCTGCCGCCCTCGTCGTCGAGGGTGCTGCCTGGGCGCGCGACCGGGGCGCCGAGCCCGCGGCCGTCCTGGGCCGCTACGAACGCCGGGCCGGACTCACCGCGTGTGTCCGGACGCTGCTGCCCGAGGACGCTACGCCCGGCGTCTGGTTCACCCCCCAGGGCTACGGCACGCCCCGCGCCGCGAGCGCCGCGCCCGGCGCCACTTCTGCCTCCGACCCCGCCCCCGCCCCTGCCCTCGTCCCCGACAACGTCCCGCGGCACGACCTCACCGCCGCCTTCGGCCGCGCCTCCGGCGCCCTGGGCGTGCTGCAGTGCGCCGCCGCGGTCGGCTGGCTGGGCGTGGCCGGGGGCGGGCCGGGGGCCGGGGACGCGCTGGTCACCAGCGGCGACGACACCACGGACGCCGTGGCCGCACTGCTGCTCGGCCCGCCCACGCGGCTCGCCGCCGACCCCCGGCAGCCGGCCGGAGCCGCCGCGTGAACACCGCATACGCCCTGGGGAGGCTCGTCGAGGTGCGGCGGGTCCGCCAGGCCGCCCGCGACGGCGCCGCGCCTGCAGCGGCTGAGCCAAAGGGCGCGCCGCTGTCGAAAGGGGCGAGGAGGAGGGAGCGAGGGCTCGAATCCGACATGCCGCTCCGCGGCGTGGGCGACCGTGCGACGAGCCCCGTCGATGGGGGGCACCGCCCAGCGGTGGCTGGGGGAGGACCCGAGCGCCCGGAGGCGAAGCCGCTGACAAGGAGGATGTTGCTGTTGCACGGGCTGGCCGGCGGCGCCGCCGTGTGGGACAGCTTCAGCGAACTCGTCGACCCGGCGTGGGAGGTGTGGGCGGCCGATCTCCCCTGGAGCGGTTTCTCTCGGCCCGGGTGGCCGGACCGCCCGGTCGCCCACTGGGTGGCGGAGGCCGTGGCCCAGGTGCCCGGGGGCCCCGATGTGATCGCCGGTCACTCCTTCGGATCCGCCGCGCTGCTCTCCTGGCTGGCCGAGGCGAGTGCCGAGGAGCACGCGCCCGCCGAGGAGCATGCGCCTGCCGGGGTCGTTCTCGTCTCCCCCTTCTACCGGGCGCGCAAGCACGACTTCGACTGGGCCACGCTGTCGTACTACGTCAACCACTTCCACCAGATCCTGGAAGACGGCCTGCGGGTCAGCGCCGGTGACCGGCTGGCCCCGGACGTACGGCACCAGATGGCGCTGAAGGTCCGCGAACACGTCGGCCCGTACGGCTGGATGCGCTTCTTCGAGACGTACCTGGAGACCCCTCGGCTGCCGGTCGAGCGCCTGCGGACCCCGTTCCTCATCGTCAGCGGGGAGCGGGACAAGGCCGCCCCGACCGCCGAGGCGGAGGGGCTGGGACGGGCGCTGCCCCACGCCGACGTGCGCGTCCTCACCGACGCCGGCCACTTCCCCATGATCGAGCGCCCGGACGAGTTCTCCGAAGCGGTCAACGGCTTCCTGCGCACGATCGCCGCCCGGCGCCCCCGGCCGAGCGAAGCCCTTTCTGTTGATGGTCCCCCCGATGGAGTACACCTGATGACAGCTGCGGTCGAGCCGATATTGACCAAGGCCCTGCTCGCCGATACCACCACCGTGCGGCTGCGCCCCCGGTACGAGGGCTCCAACATCTGCACCTGGATCGGCTTCAAGCACGTCAACTATCTCGTGGAAGAGGCCGTGCTGATCCACTTCGCGCACTGCGGGGTGCCGGCCCGGCTGCTGTACGAGGAGTACGGCCTCGGCCTGGACATCGTCGGCCTGGACAGCCGCATCCTGCACGCGTTCCACATGGACGACGAGGCAGAGGCGGAGGTGGTGCCGGACACCTCGGCCGACGACGGCACCCTCGGCTTCAGGGTGACCATTCGCGTCGACCGCGACGGCTCGACCCTCAAGGCCGTCACCTCCAAGGTGCGCGTCTCGCTGCGTACGGACACCTACCTGGACCCGCCCATCGAGGCCCCCGCGGAGCTCGCCCGCTTCACCGTCGGCCGGCTCGGTACGCACGAGGGGGCGGCGGAGGAGGCCGGTGTGTGCGGGGCGGCGGACGCGGTGCTGGCGGCGGGCGGGGGCGAGGCGGCGGTGCTGGCGGCCCTGACCGAGGGCCGCAACGCCTACGCCTGGAAGTGGAACATCACCTACCCCTACTGCCACTTCACCGAGCGCCTCCAGATGTCCGGCTATCTGCGGCTCATGGAGGAGGCCAAGGACCGCTTCGTGCTGGACCGCGGCATCTCCATCAAGACCCTGCTGGACGACCGCAAGTGGATCCCCGTCGTGCCGCACTCCGCGATCCGCGTCGTCGACGAGGCGCTGATGGAGGAGGACCTCTACACGGTCTACACCGTGGAGGAGATCTTCAAGGACTTCACGTACACCTCCCGCATGGACTGCTACGTCGTCCGCGACGGCAGGCTCACGCTCACCGCGACCGGCCGGATCGTGCACGGCTACGCGGTGATCGAGAACCGCCGCGACTGGCACCTGGTCCCCTTCGACCAGCGGGTGCTCAGGGCGCTCAGCGGAAAGCCCGGCGGCAGCTGATGACCGCCGACTCAACCGACGTACTGGTCACCGGCCTGGGCGCGCTGAGCTGCCTGGGCTCGGGCATCGACGCCCTGTGGCGGGGCATGCACACCGCGCGCAGCGCGCCGACGCGGGTGCCGGACCCGCTCGCGCACATGGACCACCCGCATATGTACCTGGTGCCCGAGGCCGATCTGCCGGTCGGGCCCGAGGAGTTGGACGGGGTGCCGCTGGGGCGCGCGTCCCAGTTCGCCATCGAGGCGGCGCGCGAGGCGGTGCAGAGCGCGGGGCTGACCGGACTGGCCGGGGTGGACCCGCGCCGGGTGGCCGTCGCGATCAGCAGCGGCATGGGCGACTCCGACCTGCACGAGCGGCGGCGCGCCGGTGAGCCCGCGAAGCACGAGCGCTGGGCGCCCGTCTTCCCGGTCGCCTCGGCCGTCGGCGGGTGGCTCGGCGCGCAGGGCGCCAACACCAGCCTCAGCAACGCCTGCGCCGCGAGCGGCTACGCGCTGTCCGTCGCCGCCGACCTGATCCGCTCCGGTGAGGCGGAAGTGGTCGTCGCCGGCGGCACCGAGGCGTACTCCCGCGCCGCGCTGGCCTGCTTCAACCGGCTGGGCGCGATCGACCCCGAGCGGTGCCGCCCGTTCGCCGCCGACCGGCGCGGGACGATCTTCGGCGAGGGCGCCGCCGTGCTGGTCCTGGAGTCGGCGGCGCACGCACGCGCGCGGGGCGCGAAGACGGTCTACGCGCGCCTGGCGGGCACCGCCTGGAGCTGCGACGCCCACCACGCGACCGCGCCCGAGCCCGGCGGCGCGCAGATCGAGCGCGCGATGCGCGAGGCCCTGCGGGAGGCGAACCCGGCCCTCGACCCGGCCCTTGATACGGCCCTTGATACGGCTCCCGGCGCGGGGCCCGGCCGCCTCGGGTTCGTCGTGCCGCACGGCACCGGCACCGAGCTCAACGACGTGGTGGAGGCCCGGGCGCTGTCCACCGTGCTCGGCGAGGCCGCCCCGCTCACCCCGCTCTACAGCGTCAAGGCGCTCCTGGGCCACACCGGCGGCGCGGCGGGCGCCTTCGCCGCCCTGGTCGCCGTACTCGTGCTGCACCACAAGACCCTTCCGCCGAACGTGCCCGTGGGCCCGCTCGACCCCGGGTGCGAGGTGCCGCTGCCCGCCGAAGCCATCCCCATGACCGCGCCCTACGGCCTGGTCAACGCCTATGCCTTCGGCGGCAACAACGTCTCGCTCGTGCTCCAGGAGGCGGGCTCATGACCACCGACCTGATCGTGTCGGGGGTCGGGACGGTGCGCCCCGAGGGGTTCGACTTCAAGACCGCGCTCGGCCGCCGCGGTTACAAGTACCTGCCCACCGCCTCCCAGTACTTCCTCGCCGCCGCCAAGCGGGCCCTGGCCGACATCGGCCAGGACGACCCCCTGGAGGCGACCTGCGCCGAGCGCCGCGCCGCCGCCGTCGGCACCAACAGCGCGGCCGCCTCGCTGCACGACGCGATGGACCGTACGGTCATGGAGACCGGCGCCGCCGACCTGAGCCCGGTCACCGCCCCGTACTTCTCCATCAACCTCTTCGGCAGCCGCCTGGCGATGGAGCACGGACTCAAGGGCTTCAACCTCACCTTCGTCAGCCCCCGCATCGCCGGTCTCGAAGCCATCGAGACCGGTCAGCGCGCCCTCGCCGCCGGCCGGGCCCGCTGGCTGCTGGCCGGGGCCACCGAGCAGGTGCTGGCCGAGGGCGAGCCGGGGGCGGACACCTCCGAGGCCGGGGCGGTCGCCCTGGTGCTGGAGCCGGCGGCGGCCGTCGCGGCGCGCGGCGGGCGGGCGTACGGCCGGGTGGCGGTCCGCTCGTTCTTCCTGCCGCCGGCGGTGGCCGCCGCCGCGCATGGCGCGGAGCGGGCCCGGGCGCTGATCGACGGCGCGCTCGAAGCGCTGGGCCGTTTCCCCGGCCGCCCGCTGCCGGTCACGGCCGTAATCGACGACTCCCCGGTGGGCGAGGCATTCGCGGCGGCGCTGGGGGAGCGGGCCGAGTACGTGCCCGCGGGCGCCGGCTGCCTGGAGCCGGTGGCGCGGGTCGTCGCCGCCCTGGCGGGCGGGGCGGGTCCGGCGCGGCTGGTCCTCACCGCGGCGGCGGAGGGGAACGCCGCGGTGTGCCTGGTCACTCCCGCCGGTTCCGGAACGCAGGCCGGAACGGAAGCCGAATCGCGAACCGAAACGCAAGACGAAGCACGAGCGGAAGCACGAGCGGAAGAAGGCGGAGGGTGAGCGGCTGATGATCACATCACTCGAGGGTTCCTGGTGCCTGGTTCTGGGCGCCTCCAGCGGCATGGGCCTGGCCACCGCCCAGGAGCTGGCGCGCGAGGGCGTCAACATCCTGGGCGTGCACTTCGACACCGCGGAGGGGCAGGAGAAGGCCGCCGTCGCGCGGGAGGAGCTGCGCGCCCACGGCGTCCAGGCGCACTTCTTCAACGCCAACGCCGCCTCCGCCAGAACCCGGGAGGAGCTGCTGCCGCGGTTCGCCGAGCTGACCGGCGAGTCCGGCGTCAGGATCCTGGTGCACTCCCTCGCCTTCGGCACCCTGCTGCCCTTCGTCGCACCCGAGGGCGAGCCGGGCGTGACCTCCCGCCAGATGAACATGACGCTCGACGTCATGGCCCACTCCCTCGTCTACTGGACGCAGGACCTGTTCACCGCGGGCCTGCTGCGCGAGGGCGCGAAGGTGTACGCGATGACCAGCGCGGGCGGTGTCCGCGCCATGCCCAGCTACGGCGCCGTGTCCGCGGCCAAGTCGGCGCTGGAGTCGCACGTACGCCAGCTCGCCATGGAGCTCGCCCCCTCCGGCATCGCCGTCAACGCGCTGCGCGCCGGGGTGACGGTGACCCCGTCCATGGAGCGCATCCCGGACAGCGACCGGCTCGCCGAGTACGCGCTCGGGCTCAATCCGCACCGCAGGCTGACCCGGCCCGAGGACGTCGCCGAGGCCATCTCCCTGCTCTCCCGCACCGACTCCTCCTGGATCACCGGCAACGTGATCGGAGTCGACGGCGGCGAGATCCTGACCTGAACTGAACCGAACTGACCTCATTCAACCCTGTAGGCCGAGGACCGACGATGACCAGTGCAGAGACCGGTGGCGCACCGCCGCGGCGGCGGGGCGGCGCCCTGCGCGCCCTCGCCGCGCCGCCGCTGGGCATCGTCGGCGCGGCCAAGCACGCGTATCAGCTCTACCACCCGCCGCTGCCCGCCGGGCAGCGCATCCGCACCCCGGCGGACAAGGGGCTGCCCCTGCTCCACAAGACCGTGGTGGCCTCCTTCGACGGCGTCCCGCTGCGCGCCTGGGTGGTGCCGGGCGCCGGGCCGCACACCGTGATCGTGTGCCACGGCATGGGCCGCACCAAGTCCATGGCGCTCGGCCACATCGAACTGCTCCACCGGGCGGGCCACCACGTCGTCGCGTACGACCTGCGCAACCACGGGGACAGCGGCGCTGACCGGGCGCTTCGCCGCATGGCCGAGCGCTACACCAGCGATCTGCGGGACGTGCTCCTCGCCACCGCCGCCGACCCCCGACTGCGCGGCGGCGCCATCGCCCTGTACGGCTTCTCCTTCTCGACCTGGCCCGCGCTCCAGGTGGTGCGCCGCTCCCGGGTGCCGGTGGCCGCCGTGATCGCGGACAGCGGCCCGGCGTACGACGTCCCGGCCGGGCTGCGCCACTTCGCCGGCTTGCGCGGGCAGACCCTGCCGCACCGGCTGCGCGGACCGCTCACGCTCGCCGCCTACGAGCGCGCCTTCGAGTTCTTCGCGATGCGGATGCTGCGCCTGACCGGCTGGCCGCCGGACCTGTCGGCGTACGACACCCGGCTGATGTTCATCGGCAGCGCCGACGACACCTTCGTCCGCCCCGAAGCCGTCGAGCGGACCGCCCGCCACTATCCCCGCGCCGAGTACTGGACGGCGGCCGGGGCCCCGCATATGCGGGGGCTGCGGTTCGACGCGGCGGAGTACGAGAAGCGGGTCCTCGGCTTCCTGGCCGAGGCGTTCGACACGTCCGAGGGGGCCGCGGGGGTGGGCGGCCATGACTGACCATCTGCTCGTCGAAAGCGGCGGGGCGGAGTCGGGGCCGGCCTGCGAGCGGTTCGTCGGCGACGCCGTACGGCTCCTCCAGGACGGCCACCACGTGGTGCTGTTCCTCGTCGAGAACGGGGTGACCGCCGCGCTGCCCGGCGCCTCGCCCCGCGTCGCGACCTTCCTGCGGGGCGGCGGCGAGCTGTGGGTGGACTCCTTCTCGGCCGCCCAGCGCGCCCTCCTTGCCGAGGACCTGCTGCCCGGATCCCGCCTCGCGGACATGGACGACGTGGCGGACCGGCTGCTGGAACCCCGCTTACGGGCGGTGTGGCACTGATGGCCTGGTCGCCGCCCCCCACCGACGTACTGCTGCAGCTCCTCGGCGCCCCGCACCAGACCGAACTCGTCAGCTCCGCCCTGCGGCTGACGACCGCGCTGCTCGCCAAGGGCGCGCGGGTCCAGATCTGGGCCTGCGGCGACGCCACCCGGCTGACCTGGACGGGCCTCGGCGAGACCAAGCCGCGCAACTACGGCGACTGGGAGCGGGAGTACCCCTCCGCCCTGCGGATCGTGCGCGAGCTGCTGACCGACCACCCGGACCGCCTCTACTGGTACGTGTGCGGCTTCTGCGCCGAGGAGCGGGGCACCGCCGACCAGATCCCGCAGGTGCGCAGGCGGCCCATGTTCAAGTACGCCGAGCACGTGGCCGTGGCCGGCACGTGCCTGTCGCTGGGGGTGCACTGACGATGCCCGAGGTGACGGCACGCTGGCTGGTGATGATCGAACGGGCCTACCGGGGCGCGGTCGAGCGGCAGTTCGCCGACGTCCTGTCCCTGATCACCGAGCTGCACCGGCAGAGCGGCGGCACCGATCTCGCGCTGCGCGGCCTCGCCGCCAGCTACGCCCTGACCACCGACTACGAACCCGCGGTACGCATCGGCGGCCGCACCCTCGACACCCTTCCCGACCCGCGCGCCACGGTGGCGGACATCCTCGCCGCGGGGGTGGCCGTGCTGGTCGAGGAGCCCGATCTCACCGCGCTCGGCCGCACCGCCGCGGACCGGCTGCTGCCCGGCGTGCGCGTCGTCGAAGGAGGCGGACTGGCGGCCCGCTGGCCCTCGTACGAACAGGTGTGGTTCCTGTGACCGGGCCAGGTCGTCAGCGCGCCGCCCACCCGCACACCTCCCCAGCCTCTACCGAAGGAGTGCACGGATCCATGGTCTTCGCCACCGCCACCAGCGGCCCGGTCATCTCCGCCTGGGCCGCCGTATCTCCGCTGGGCCTGCACGGGGCGGACTTCGCCACCGGGCTGCGCTCCGGCCGCAGGGCCGGCAAGCCGCTGGACCCCGAGGAGTGGTCCGTGCCCTTCCACGAGGCCTGCCTCGTGCCGGACTTCCACATCAAGCAGATTTTGGGCCGCAAGGGCACCCGCTCCATGGACCGGGCCACCGGCCTGGCCGTGACCGCCATCGGTCAGCTGCTCACCGACGAGCGGCCGGGACCGGCGGCCGAGCGGCCGGGAGCGGCGGCCGCGGTCGGTGGACGCGCGGGCGGCGAACGCGCGGCCGGCGCACGCCTCTCCGGCGTGGGCGAGGAGACCGGTGTGGCGCTGGGCACCAGCACCGGAAGTGCCCAGTCCATCATGGACTTCACCCGCGACTCCCTGGTCGGCGAGCGCCCCTTCTTCGTGGACCCGGCCCGGTTCCCCAACACGGTCATGAACTGCGCGGCCGGGCAGACCGCCATCTGGCACGGGTTCAAGGGCCCCAACACCACCGTCGCGGGCGGCCGCGCCACCGGGCTGCTCACCCTGCAGTACGCGCTGCGGCTGCAGCGCGCCGGGCGGGCCACCACCGTGCTGTGCGGGGCCGTCGAGGAGTTCTCCTCCGCCCGCGCCTGGCTGGAGTGGCACTCCCGAGCCGACGGCGACACCGCGGCCGTGCTCGGCGAGGGCGCCGCGGTGTGGCTGCTGGAGCCGGACGCGACCGCGCGCGAGCACGGGCGCGGCGGCCTGGCCGAGGTGGTGGGGCTGGAATTCGGCTTCGCCACCGGCCCCGAGCGGGCCCGTACGGTGCTCGCCGACGTGGTACGGCGGCTGCTGGACCGTACGGACGCGAGGCCCGGGCGGATCTGGGCGGTCGCCGACTCGCAGGCGCCGGGCGCGGAGGGGGAGGCGGAGCGCGCCGCCCTCGCGGAGGTGCTCGACGGCCATGACCCGCTGCGGATATCGGCCGCCGACTCCATCGGGGACACCTACGCCGCCTCGGCGGCCTTCCAGATCACCGCCGTGCTGGCGCTCGCCGAGCGGCCGGACACCGCCCCCGGCAGCCTGGCCCTGGTCACCTCGGTCGACCGGGACGGCGTGGTCGGCGCGGCCCTGCTCCGGACCCGGCCGCAAGCGACCACGTAACACGTGCGGGACCACCGTGAGGAGCTGGTTGAGATGGCAGACAACACAGGGCCCAGAGACAGCAGGGACAGCGCGAACAGCGGCGGCGTGCGCACCGCCCTCGTCTTCCCGGGCCAGGGCGCCCAGAAGCAGGGCATGGGCGAGACCTGGCGGGAGGCCGAGTCCTGGCCGCTGGTCGCGGGGATCTCCGAGTACACCGGAGTGGACGTCGAGGACCTGCTGCTGAAGGCCGACGATGAGACGCTGCGCCGCACCGACCTGGCCCAGATCGCCGTGTTCACCACCGAAGTGCTCGCCCACCGCGAGGCGGCAGCGGCGGGCGTGCTGGGCGAGGTGGCCGCGTGCGCGGGACACAGCCTGGGCGAGTACACCGCGCTGTACGCGGCGGGGGCGCTGTCGCTCGCCGACGCCGCGCGCCTGGTCGCCGCCCGTGGCCGCGCCATGCGCGTGTGCGCCGAACGGTCGCCGGGCACCATGGCCGCGGTGGTCCGCCTCGACGCGGAGACCGTGGAGGGGCTGGCCGCGCGGGTCCAGGAGTCGGGCCAGGAGCTGTGGGTCGCCAACGTCAACGCGCCCGGCGCCATCGTCGTCTCGGGCACCGCCGACGGCGTGGCGCGGCTCGGCGAGGCGGCCGTCGAGAGCGGCGGCAAGGTGATCCCGCTCAAGGTCGGCGGCGCCTTCCACAGCCCGCGTATGGCGGACGCGGCGGCCGAGCTGGAGGCGGCGCTGGCCTCCGTGGAGTTCGCCGCCGAGCACATGCCCGTCGTCGCCAACGTGGACGCCCGCGCGTACACCGGCGGCGGCCGGTGGCCGGACCTGGAGCTGCGTCAGCTCACCAGCCCGGTGCGCTGGGAGGAATGCGTCCGCACGCTCGCCGACGAGCTCGGCTGCACCCGGTTCGTGGAGCTCGGCCCCGGCCGCCAGCTGACCGGGATGATCCGCCGCATCGCCAAGGACGCGGCGACCGTCCCGGTCGACTCGTCCGCCGCCTTCGCCAAGCTGACCGCCCCCTCCGACTGAGACGCCCAGCTGAGACGCCCGCCTGAGACGCCCGCCCGAACAAGCCCGAACAAGCCCTGAGAACCGCGAGGAGAACCCGCATGGCCGACACCGCCGCCGCCCTGGACCTGGAGGAGCTGCGCGCCTTCGTCGCCGACGTCCTCGACGTCGAGGAGGAGGACGTCACCGACGACGCCGACTTCGTGGAAGAGCTCGGCGTCGACTCCCTCATGGCCCTGGAGGTCATGGTCGTCCTGGAGAAGAAGTACTCGGTGAAGCTGCAGGAGCAGGAGATGAAGGAGATCACCTGTCTGAGCAAGGTCCATGACCTGCTGGCCTCGAAGCTGGAGAAGTGAGGTGACGACGACAACCACGTGCGGACCGGTCGACGGCACGGTCGAGGTCGTCGACCCCGGGGCCCCGGGCGGCCGCCCGGCCCGGACCAGGGTCCTCATCGACGCGACCGAGCGGGTGTTCGCCGGGCACTTCCCCGGCTTCCCCGTCTTCCCCGGCGTATGTGTGGTCGAGTACGCCCACCGCGGCGCGCTGGCCACGCTGCCTGAGCCCGGGGAGCGCTGGACCCTGGTGGCCGTCGAGTCGTCCCGGTTCACCAGCCCGGTCTTCCCCGGCGACTTACTGAGCTGCGACATCACCTGGGCGCGGGACGCGGGGGCCTGGCGCTGCCGGGTGGCCGTGGCCACCGGGCGGGGGCCCGTCGCGCTCGTACGGCTGCGCTACGCCCGCGACGGCGGGCAGCGGGAAGCCGCCGTGACAGGCCGCGCCGCCGCGGCAGCGCCCGCGGACCCGGCGCACCGGAGGGTCATCACGACCAGTGAGATCAAGCGGGTGCTGCCGCACCGCTACCCCATGCTGCTGATCGACCGGGTCACCGAGCTGGTGCCCGGCGAGCGTGCGACCGGCCTCAAGGCGGTGACCTGCAACGAGCCCTGGTACGAGAGGCTGCCGGACAAGGCCGCCGAGGAGGACTACCACTACCCGTGGACGGCCCTGATCGAGTCCTGGTGCCATGTCGCCGGGGTACTGGTCGCCCACGACAAGCCGAACCCCGACGTGCTCAGCGGCCAGGTCATGCTGCTGGGGGGCATCACCGATGCCACGCCGCTGCGCCCGGTCGTCCCCGGGGACCTCGTCGAGCACCGGGTACGGATGACCCGCCAGGTCGGCGAGACCTTCGTGTTCGAGGGCGAGAGCGGGGTCGGCGACGAGACCGCCCTGACGGTCGGCCGGCTGGTGATGACCATGCGCCCCGCCACGGATCTGACGGACGCGGCCCCCACAGGAGGTGAGTGACCGGATGCCCGATACGCACAAGACGAAGCCCACGAAGCCCACGACAACCACGCCGACGACGACCACCCGCGTCGCGCTGGTCTCCGGCGGCTCGCGCGGCATCGGCCGCGCCACCGTGCTGCGGCTGGCCCGGGACGGCTTCGACGTCGCGTTCTGCTACCAGTCCAGCCCGGACGCCGCCCGCACCTTGGAGAAGGAGGCCGAGGAGCTCGGCGGCGGGCGGGTGATCGGCAAACAGGCGGACGTGTCCGACGCGGACTCGGTGCGCGAGCTGGTCGCCTTCGCGCAGGAGCGGCTGGGCGCCATCGACGTCGCGGTGACCTCGGCGGGCATCACCCAGGACAATCCGCTGCTGCTGATGAAGGACGAGGAGTGGCGGCAGGTGCTGGGCGTCAACCTGGACGGCACGTACCACGTGTGCCGCTCGGTGGTCTTCGAGATGATGAAGCGCAAATCCGGCTGCATCGTCAACATATCCTCGGTGGCCGGGGTTCACGGAAATGCCACCCAGAGCAATTACGCGGCGTCCAAGGCCGGGATCATCGGATTCACCAAGTCGCTCGCCAAAGAGGTCGGCCGTTACGGCATCCGGGCCAATGTGGTGGCGCCGGGCTTCATCGATACGGATATGACCTCTTCGTTGTCGGAAAGTACGCAGAAGGAGGCGCGCAAGAGCATCGCGCTCGGCCGCTTCGGCCGCCCGGAGGAGGTCGCCGACATGGTCGCGTACCTGATCGGGGCGGAGTATGTGACCGGCGCGGTCTTCGAGGTCGACGGCGGCATCGTCATCTGAGCCGCACAGAACGGAAAGGGGGGATGGCAATGGCCGGCAGGCGCAGCAAGGTGCCACGCTTTTATTTCAACTTTCGCAGTCCGTACAGCTGGATCGCCTACCGTGATCTGATGGACCGCTATCCGGATGTCGCACAGGCGGTGGAATGGCACCCGTGGTGGGAACCGGACGCGGACAGCGAACGCCTCATGAACGAGCACGGCGAGACGTTCCCCTACACCCCGATGACCCGGGAGAAGCACCTCTACATCCTGCAGGACGTACGGCGGCTCGCCCGCGCCCGCGGCCTCGACGTCAGCTGGCCGCTGGACGAGGACCCGGTGTGGGAGGTGCCGCACCTCGCGTACTTCCTGGCCCTGGAGGCCGGGCTCGGCCCGCGGTACATCGAGCGCGTCTACCGGGCCCGCTGGCAGGAGGGCCGCGACATCTGCGACCCGGCGACGGTCGCGGGTGTCGCCGAGGAACTGGGGCTGCCGGCCGAGCGGCTGGCGGGGGCGGCCGAGGACCGGGAACTGCGCGAGGGGCCGGGACGCGCGGCGCTGCTCGCCCTGGGCCGGGACGGAGTGTTCGGCGTCCCGTTCTTCCTCCACGGCTACGACAAGTTCTGGGGGGTGGACCGGCTGCCCGCCTTCGTCGAGTCCGTCCGCGCCCGCGCCCGCCCCGGCACCGCGCCGCAGCCCGAGCCCGCAGGGCCCGCCGAGCCCGGGGGGCCGCCGCCCGGCGCGGATTTCGCCGCCGCCCGGTCCGGCGACCAGGGCCACGCCGGGGGCTGCGGCTGACCCCGCGCCGCAGTTCGGCCGACCAGTACAGCACCGCTCAGCCCGACCCGTACCACTCAGCCCGACCCGCCCGAGACGACCGAGACGAGACCCCTCTGATTCCCGACGGACCCCCCATCCCCGCACGGAGGACGCAGATGCCAGAGCCACGGCAGATGCCGGTACGGAATCCCGCGCTGAAGTCCCGCGTCCTGTCGGCCGCGGCGCTGCCGCTGGCTCCGCTGTACGGGGCCTCGCTGGCCTACCGGGCCTTCCATCCGCGCCGCCGGGCACAGGACGACGGGCATCCGCGGGACTACGGCCTGCCCGTCACTGAGTTGAAGATCCCCTTCGCCGCCCGTAAGTACGTCCACGCCTGGCTGTGCCCCGGATCCGGGCAGAAGGTGGTGGTCCTCGGGCACAGCATGGGGATGAGCAAGACGCGCAGCCTCGGCCACGCCAAGTTCCTGCACGACGCGGGCTACACCGTCTGTCTGTTCGACCACCGCAACCACGGGGCCAGCAGCGTCGACCGGGCGCTGCTCGGCCTCGGCGACCGGTTCGCCAGCGATGTCACCGCGGTCGTCTCCCATCTGCGCGGCAGCCAGGGCTACGGCCAGGCCAGGCTGGCCGTCTACGGCTTCTCCTTCTCCTGCTTCTCGTCCATGTGGGCGCTGACGCACGAGGGGTTCGCCGTGGACGCGCTGGTGTGCGACAGCGGCCCCGGCCATGACGTACCGCCGCTGCTGCGCAAGTACCTGGAGGCCGGGATGTTGCCGGTGCCGGCGCTGCTGAGCGGGGAGCCGTCCCTGTCGGTGGTGAAGGGGGTGCTGTGCTCGCTGGCGCCCGCCCTGGTCCGGGCGCAGTGGCCGCCGCCCGCCAGCGGTAAGTTCGCCGAAATACCACTGCTGTTCATGTCGGGGGAGCGGGACGCCATCGTGCCGCCTTCCTCAGTGGACGCGCTCGCCGAGCGTTATGCCCAGGCCGAGACGCATGTCCTGCCGAACGCCGAGCATCTGCTCGGCTTGGAAACCGATCCCGAGGCATACGCGAACGTCGTACTGGATTTCCTCAAGCGGGCCCTGGGGTAGCCACTGACCGTCCTGGACGGACGGTTCTTCTGACAGAGGGAAGAGAGAGCATGCAAAAGGTGCTCATCGCCAATCGTGGCGAAATCGCGGTCCGCGTTGCCCGTGCCTGTCGGGATGCCGGGATCGCGAGTGTTGCGGTCTACGCCGATCCGGAC
>NZ_JARAXF010000057.1:0-29288 GCF_033793745.1 Streptomyces sp. ME19-01-6
CCGAACTCGTCGGCGTATGGGGAGATGAAGCCCCAGCGGCGCGACCTCACTTCATCTCCTTGGCGAAACACTGGGCCGCCCGGCGAAGGATCTCCCGTTGCAGCTGCCACTCCTTCTCTGCCTTCAGCAGCCGGGTGTTCTCCGCACGCAACCGGGCCAACCCGCCCCTGGGAGCCGTCCTGCCCCGGACCACCCGCCGCGGCCTGACGGCCACCGCCCCCGGCCGCTCGCACCCACAGCCGCAGCGTCTCGCGGGTGATGCCCAGATCAGGTACCGGTCCCATAACTCCCCCATCACCGCGGCCGTATCCAGCAGATGGAACAGCAACGGGTAGGCCAGGCCGCTGAGCAGGCTGTACTTCCCCCACAGTGACAGGTCCAGGCCGTCCTCCCGGCTGTCCTCGACCACACCCATCCAGCCAGCCCCCTCCCCTGCCGTCCCGGACCAGGACAGCAGCCAGGGCGGCACCTTGCCATCCCCCACACCGGTGAACCGCGCTCCGCCCACGCCGACTTAATCAGCCGCATCTCCACAGCTCCCACCCTGCCAGCACGCCAACTCGGTCAACGGCACAGCAATGACTGCAAGGTTGACCTTGGCAATTGCTGCGCCACCGCGGCGGCACGCGGCTCATCACAGCGAACACAGCACCAGGCGCCCGTCACTCCCAGCGATTGAGACGACGCGAGCAAGCACCCCCGGGCCTCATGCGTAAATCGCTCTCCTCTCCAGGCAGTGCAAAGCACGCGTGAGGCGGCCTCGGTGATCAGTCAGCCAGCGCTGGTCCACAGCGTGTCCGGCCCGGTCGCCTCCGTCTTCATCGATAACACAGCACACGCCCGTTTAAGGGGTATATCGTCGTGGTGCAACGCGCTTCTTGGCTCGCAGCGGTCTCCCGCTCCAAGCCCCATTAACTGCTGACCAGTTCAGCCCGTGGGGGTCGTACCGTCTTCTCCACCACAACGGCACCACCGGCATTCCCTCCCCACACACCGCCCGACCGGCCTTCCTGCTCTACGGGCACCAAACGACAGGCATGCCCAGCAGAGCCATAGAAAGCAACCGAGCAGCCCCAAACACTTCGAACAGGACACCTGCCCCTGCCGGACTCACAGGATCACAGCACATCGCCCTCACGGCCGTTGAACCTGGCCCCCCATCCCCATCCCCTGCGCGTAGAGGTCTGCCCAGGAGGCGGCGCCGTGACGTCGTTGCCGATGTCGTGCCCTCCCCGCGCTCACGAGGCCAAGGAGGCGTTCCGCGCCACACCCTGCCTTACAAAAGTGGCAATTCAGACCTCCATCGAAAGGCTCCCTCTCTGAGTGAAGAACAGTAAAATCCCTTCCGGACAGCAACAAAACCGCAGGCATAAAAAGGGCGTTCCCCACCTGTGGGGGCTATCGACCTCGCTGGAGCGTTCCAGGCACGGCAGTTTGTGCGCTCCCCACCCCGTGGGGGTCTCTCCAGCACATCGGAATCGGTGAGCTGACCGACGGCGTCCCCGCCCCCAGGCGCTGGGGGTCTCTCGTTGGCCCGGGACGCCTCACTGCCCCGGTAGCCTCCCGTCCCCACGCGTGGGGGTCTGTCGACGGAGACGCCTCGTGACCGCGGCCACCTACCCTTTTCCCCACGCACGTGGGTAGCGCTAGCCTCCGGGAGCGCCTCGGCGGTTCCGTAACGCCATCAGCAGGAGCCGTCAAATAACGTCCCGCACTTCAGCGGCCAACCGTTCGGCGCTGCCGCGCGGGGTGGCTCCCAGGTCGAGGACGACGGCGCCCGCGCCGGGGCGGCGGGCGACCAGCCCGCGGGAGGCGAGCGCGCGCAGCGCACAAACTCCCTCACCCCAAACAAAGAACAGTAAAATGCTCTCCAGACAGAAGCAGCCGCCCAGGTCAACAAGGGTCCCGTCCCCAGGCGTGGGGGTCTATCTGTGAGATTGCAACACTGTGGTGTCTAAGGATGGCCCCGTCCCTAAGCGTGGGGGTCTATCCAGAAGATGAGCCAGGCCGAGCCTGCGGCAGCAGTCCCGTCCCCAGGCGTGGGGGCCTCTCCTCGTGATCCACGGTGAAGAGCAGGGGGCCAGCGTCCCGTCCCCAGGCGTGGGGGTCTCTCGATCGGACCTTGTGGTTGGCGCCCGAACGGGAAGTTCCTCCCCAGGCGTGGGGTCTCTCCTCCTCCGGGAGCAGGGAGCACAGAAGCTGGTGGTCCCTTCCCCAGCCATGGGGGTCTATCGTCGGTCTGCCAGCTCGATCCGCCACTCAACAGGTGCGTTCCCCACCAGTGGGGGTCTATCCCCGATTGGTAGCCGCGACGAGCCAGGACCACTGCGTGCTCCCCACGTGTGGGGGTCTATCCCTCCCCTGAGCCAGCAGGACCGTACTGACGAAGTACGTTCCCCACTCGTGGGGGTCTATCCGCCACCCCGCCGACTCCTCGGCGCCTGCGGATGTACGTTCCCACCCATGGGGATCCATCTCTGCCCGAACCGCTGACCCGCAAGCGCCGCGAGTGCGTCCCCTACCCGTGGGGGCCTATCGAAGGTCCGCCCGGCGAACACCGTGCCATGGTCGTGCGTTCCCCACCTGCATAGGGGCTTGTCCCGACGAAATCCTTGGGCGGCCCGCCGTTCAGCCCCCGACCGAACAGGGCCTGAGAGCTCCTCGCCCCCTCAACACTCCATACGGAAGGTCGTCTTCCGTATGGAAAGGCTGCAGGTCAGCACCCACATTTCTTATCAAAACTCGCGTCAAAGTGTCCTGCAGCTTCGCGGCTAAATGTCCACCCCCTCCAAGACGTCAACTATGGCAGAAGCACAGGTCAACACAGCTTTCCAGCTGGACACTTCCACGCGAACTATTCTGGTCACTTTCACGCGAGTCACCACCCCGCCTACCTGCGGAAATCGGGTGTGCGCCTCACAGATCTCACTCAGACCTCACAGGTTCGCAGTTGCAGAGCACGGGTGACACCGCCTTCCGGGCACCGGGGCGCCCCCGGCTGCGATTCGCACGCTGAACACAAGGAAGGGCCCCACCCGCGCTCGGGGGTGGAGCCCTTGCTGTTGTGCCCGTCAGGCGGCCGGCGAGGTCACCAGTTGCACTGATGGACCAACGCGGTCACCGGGTTCATGCCGAAGTCCCACGACACATCCCGCCGGTACCCCTCCAGGTCCCACGAATCCCCGCTGGTGTGCCCGCCGAAGATCTCGTACGAGTAGCGGGCGTGGCACGCGAGCTGCGTATACAGCGACGAGCCCTGAGCGTCGGTCAGCCCCTTCGGATAGGGGACCTTCTTGAACGCCTGATCCCACAGGGCGTCATAGTTCCGGTCGGCGTCCTCGAACCCGGCCTCGGTCGGGATCACCGACACGTCCGTACCACCGTCCACGAGGGAGTGACCGACCTCGGTCTTTTGCACCCACTCAGTGTTGGTGACGGCCTTGTAGCCGACGCACTCGCCCGTGCACACCGACAGGTTCGGGTGCTCGACCGGGAAGCCCCGGCTCCACCACAACACCGTCTGGTTCGTGGAGAATCCCTGAATGAACCCGTCGATCGCGTCGCTGCGCTCCTCGTCGCTGGTGGGGTAGCCGAAGCTGCCGCCCTCCCACCCGTAGCGGCCCCACAGCTTCCCGATCTCCCCCCACACGGGGTGCGCCCCGTTGGACAGGGTGGGGTGCCAATAGACGGTGCCGCCCTCGAACTGCTGTCGCTTGCCCTGCCCGTCGGCGTTGGTCAGCTCGTCCCCGACCGGGTAGCCGAGCTTGGACTTCTCCCAACCCATCGCCTCCCACTTGTCGCGGACCGCCCCCCATACTGCGTGAGCCTTAGTCTCCGGGGTCCAGTAGATCGAGCCGCCCGCGAAGTGGTTGTACCGGCCCCGGCCGTCCGGGGTCGGCATCTCATCCGTGGTCGGGCACCCGAGCCGGCCGCCCTCGCCGCCCAGCTCGGTGTACCTGATCAGGATGTCGCCGCCGACCTGACGCCCGCAGATGTCATCGGCGGCGGCCGGCGGCGCCTGCACGGTCAGCGCGGCCACCGCGGCGAGCGCGACAGTAGCGGCCTTGACCAGGGCGCCCGTACGGCGCGGCGCCCGAAGTGGTGTTCTCACGTGGTTCCCTCCGAGAGTGAAGCGCGGAGCGTAAGCGTCAACTATCGCATCGGCACCAGGAGTTGAGGAGCGGGCACCCGGCTCGACCGGCGGTACAGACGACGGCGCGCCACCGGAAAGATCCGGTGGCGCGCCGTGATACTCCTGGTGCTCAGCTTGACTCTGTCAGAGGACGGTGCCATGCAGGGCGAGGCGGTCCCCGGACATCGCGTAGCGGCGGGCGGCGAGGCCGTGCTCGAGGGGCTCGCCGATCTGCTCGCACAGCAGCTCCAGGACGTCGACGGCCTCGGTGCCGGAGAGGTAGACCGGGGCGACTTCGAGCATCAGCTCCCCGATCGCGTGCGAGCTGGCGGCGAGGTCGTCGACGACGCGGCGCAGCGCGGTGACGGTCGGGTCCGCCGGCGGATCGGCGGGCGGTGGTGGCGGGGCGGTGCGGACGTCGCGGACGGCCTGGCGGACCACCGCGCGCACCGTGGGCTCATCAAGGGTCTGCAGGCCGCTGTGGGCGAGCGTGGCGAGTCGGCGGGTGATCAGCTCCGCAACGTCGTCGGCGCGGGCGGGGACGGTGATCAGGGCGCGCTGGGGCAGCCCGTAGTCGAGTGCGACCACCGCGGACGAGCCGGTGTCTCGGCCTCACCCTCGTCGAGCGGGGCGACCAGGTCGCCCTCGACCGGCGGGCGGTCCGGGTCCTTCGTCATGGTCCCAGTCTCTCCTCCGCCGCGGGCAGCGGGAGCGCGAGACGTCGCTCGTGCGGGTGGCGACTCCTGCCGAGTGGCGACGCCGGGGCCCGGCACCCGCCGGCACCGGGCTGCATCACTGGTGCGGTGGCACCGTGGCGGGAGCGGGCAGGCGGCGCGGATGTCAAACCCAGGGCCCATCGAGGACGCCAGCGAAGATGAGGTAATTGAGGACTGCCGTGATCGGGGCGAGGAAGGCCAGCCACAGCCGGGCGGCCTCTCGCCGCTGCCACGTCGCAACGTAGTCGGCGAGCAGCATGCCGATCGTCAGGGCGAGGCCGAACAGGTAGACGGGCCACGCGATCTCGAAGTCTTCCTGGAAGCGGTCGTGCTCGGCCTCATCGCAGGAGTCGCAGGACATGGGGGAGAACGCGACAAGGGCGGTGGCGAAGAGCGCCAGGGGCAGGGTGACCAGAGTAGACATCAGCGGTGCGCTCCACCCTCGGTAGGTGCGGGTCTTCGGGCTCTCCTCGGTCATGCCTGGCATCCAACGTCGCCAGGCCGCAGGATGCATGAGCTGGTCTACTCAGATGACCCCGGTTTCCGGGACGCGGTTTCTGCCATCGCCGGTGCACGAGGCGGGACAGATGATCGCTCATGCTCAAGATCGATGCACTCCCCACCGAGTCGGGTCGGACTACTCATTTGCGCTGTGAGTAGGCGTGCTCAGGAAAGCCCGGTCGAGGTGCTGGCGATTCACCGGCGCCTTCCCCGCAGCTCCGCCATGTCGATGAACTCGCTGTCGTCGTACCCGGAGGCGGCGAACGCGTCGACGGACGGGGCGTGGGCGAGTCGGCCCTGCCAGTCCTGGACGACCTCGTACAGCCCGGCGAGGGAGAACGTCCGGCGGGATTCCTCGAGCGCGGCCGCCCACTGCCGCTCGAAGGCCGGCACCCACTGAGCGGCCCGCCGGTCGGCGCGCAGCTGGGCGAGGAGTTCGGCCGGCGCCCCGGGGGCAGGGGCGTAGACGGTGGCGGGGGCGTGGTCGGGCTGCGCGCTCATCCGGTCCTCCCGGCGGGTCGTCACCTCACCGTACGCTCGCGGGGTGGCCGTGGGTGCGGGCATGGGACAGAGCCCTTCTACCGGGTGCGCAGGGTGCGGGCGACGGCCTGGGCGTGCTGGCGCAGCGGCAGGTCCTGCTTGTCCCAGGTGGCCGCCATGTAGTTGAGGAGTTCGGCCGTGGCGCGCTCCGAGTCGCTCGGGTCGCTGGCGAGCAGCTTGTCGGCGGCGAGGGCGACGTCGACGGCCGGGGTGGACAGGTCTTCCGGGGCGAGGGCGTTGCCGCGGTCGACGTCCAGGACCAGGAGGTGGCGCACCTGGTTGCGGGACTGGATGGTGAGGGTGTCCTCGCGCGGCGAGTCCGCATCTGCGGTGACGAAGCCGGGGTGGTTGAGGATCGCTGCGGCGATGGCCTCGGTGAGCACCGGCTCGGGCAGCAGGTCGTCGTCGGTGGGCTCCGGTTCCTTGAAGGTCAGCGTGTAGTTGATGCCGGCCTCGGTGGTGAACCACACCGTGTCGCCGCCGGGATCGGCGTCCGCGGCGGCGAAGTGCGGGCTGCGGCGCAGCGCGTCGGCGACGCGGACAGGGTCGTGGTCGGCGTCGAACAGCGGGCTCTTGTCGCGGTCGATGGGCTGAGCCGAAGCTTAGTAGTTGTCACCGGCAGAGCCGGATGACGTGGCGAATGAGACCGAACGAAGCAGCGTGGTTGTCACCAATGAGGCACGCGGCTTGTCACACGTGCTCTGCCTTTCTCTCACCAGTCCCGCGACCAGTGGCTGGAGGGGTGCGCTGCCGTAGACGTTCTCCCTGCGGCCCGAACAAGATCAGATACTCGACCGGTCCGTCGGATCCGGCGTTCGCGACTCCGTGGGGGATGCGGGTGTCGAACTCGGCGGCGTCCCCGGCAGCCAGGACGAGGTCCTGGTCACCGAGTGCGAGCCACAGCCGCCCGTACAGGACGCACAGCCACTCGTAGCCCTCGTGGGAGACCTGACGTGGCCGCGCGGGCGGCCCTTCAATGGCAGGCAAGACATGCTTGTGGGCGTGCAGGCCGCCGACGTACCGGGTGAGCGGCAGCACCACTTTGCTGTCGCCGAAGCTCAGCGGCGCCGAGGTGCGCGGCTCGGCCGCTGGGACGAGTGCGGTACCGGCCAGCTCGTCCAGAGAGACGCCGTACTCCTTCGCCAGCCGCAGCACCACCTCCAGGGTGGGCTTGCGCCGGCCGGTCTCGATCCGCGACAACGTGCTCGGTGAGATGCCGGTCGCGCAGCTGATACCGGCGAGCGTGGCGCCGTGCTGCTCGCGTGCGGCTCGCAGCCTGGGCCCCATCGCCGCCAACGTGCCGTCCACCTCGTCGACTGCCACCGTGACCGTTCCTTCCGACCGCGCCGCTCCACCGTCCGTCCTGCGAGTTTGCCAGGATGGCAAGACCGATCGCGTCGGGTGGGCGTCGCGCCGCATGATCGATGGGTAGCCGCGTCTGCCCGCGAACCGAGGAGAAGCCCCATGCGATCCAAGCCGACCGCCGCGCTCCGCCACCGCACCGTCGAGGCCCCGGCCGGACGCCTGCACCTGGTCGAGCAGGGCACCGGTCCGCTGGTCCTGCTCGTGCACGGTTTCCCCGAGTCCTGGTACTCCTGGCGCCGCCAACTCCCGGCCCTCGCCGCGGCCGGGTACCGGGCAGTGGCGATCGACGTACGCGGCTACGGCCGCTCCTCCAAGCCCGCCGCGACCGACGCCTACCGAATGCTCGATCTGGTGGAAGACAACGTCGCCGTCGTGCGCGCCCTCGGCGAGGAAAGCGCGGTGATCGTCGGCCACGACTGGGGCTCCAACATCGCCGCCGCCTCCGCCCTGCTCCACCCGGAGATCGTCCGCGCCGTCGGCCTGCTGAGCGTCCCCTACGCGCCTCCCGGCGGCCCCCGACCCACCGACATCTTCGGCCGGATCGGCGGCCCCGAGCAGGAGTTCTACGTCTCCTACTTCCAGGAACCCGGCCGCGCCGAGACAGAGATCGAGCCCGATGTACAGAGCTGGCTCGTCGGCTTCTACGCCGCGTTGTCCGCTGACACCATGCCCGCCCATTACGAGCCCGACCCGCACTTCGTCGCCCTGGGCGGCCAGCTGCGTGACCGTTTCCCCGCCGGCCCGCTCCCAGCCTGGCTGACCGAGGACGACCTCGACGTCTACGCCGGGGAGTTCGAGCGCACCGGCCTGACCGGCGCCCTCAACCGCTACCGCAACATGGACCGCGACTGGGAAGACCTCGCCCCCCACCGCGGAGCCCCGATCACACAGCCCGCCCTGTTCATCGGCGGCACACTGGACGCCTCCACCACCTGGATGGCCGACGCCATCGACGCCTACTCCACCACTCTCCCCGCCTTGTCCGCCTCCCACCTCCTGGACGGCTGCGGCCACTGGGTCCAGCAGGAACGCCCCGACGAGGTCAACAGCCTGCTGACCGACTGGCTCGCCACCATCCACGGCTGAACCAGGCAGGCTACCTGGGCAGCTTGGCGGTGCGTTTCGGGTGGGTCGCGCCAAGGTAGGGCATGGCGGTCTGCTTGGTGATGCTGAACAGTTGCATCAGCCCGATCGGATTGGCGCTTTCGGCCGCTTCTTTGGGACACGATCTTGTCTCAGGCCACTCAATTGAGCCCGCGGGAAAGGGCTCCGCAGCCTGTCAGCGCTCTTCCGGAACCCGTGCGTGCTCCACTACGCCGGTGACAACAAACCTGCCTATGTGACAACTACCGTGCTTCGGCTCACGGCCGGGAATTCCGTGGTCACGCTTTCCCACTTTTAGTAGTCGAGATCCAAATAGTCGATGTCATTAATGGCTACGTCCGACAGTCCCATAGCGCGGCCACCACCGTCCTGGAAATAGACGTCTTTGAGTCCTTCGGCGATGATTTCACGCATCTGCTGGTCGCTGGCCCCGGTGTCGCGGGCGTCGAACAGGCGCTGCGCGTACACCGGGGGGAGGTGCACGGTGAGTCGCCGGAACCGTCCGTCGTCGGTCGTGCCGACCGGCGCGGTGTAGCCGAACCGGGCCCGCGTCTCCACCGTGACCCCGCCCGTGGCGGCTGCCTGCTTCCGCCGGCGCTTGCGGACCAGGGGCTGCCAGCGGGATCGGACTGCCGAGTCGATCTTCGCGGCGATGTCCTTCGGCGGGTGCTTGCGCTCGCCCTTGCGGTAACGCTCCACCGACCGCTGACTCACCCCGAGCTCCGCCGCGACGGCCTTCGTCGTCTTGAGCTGCTTCATCAAGAAGTTGATACGGCCCTGGAGGGTCTTGGGCGGCTCCTTGGTGAACGCTTCCCGGTCGGCGCGCTCGATCGCGTCGTCGATCTCCCCCACAGCTCTACTCCCCTTCGTCCAGGATGGCGTCGCCGCCCTTGATGTGGCGTGCCGGGTTGAGGCCCTGCTCCATCAGGTCGACCGCCCACAGCATCGACTGGACGCCCTCCAGCTTCGCCAGGCCGGGCGTGGGGCCGAGGCGGAAGCCGCCGGGCTGCGGCTTGCCGGATGTGGCGTACGGCAGGAAGTCCAGCGGGCTCTCCCCCGGCGAGGGGTAGACGACGCAGTCGGACAGCACGGCGAGCGGGTACAGGCCCGTCATCTTGGCCATGTTGCCCAGCTTGCGGTGCATGTTGACGCGGGCCTTGCTGATGACGGCGGCGCGGATGTCGGGGCGCCAGGTCGGGCGCTGCAGGGCCGGCCACCGCTCGCCCTCCTTGTAGGACTTGCCCTGGGGGCGCTCGCGGAGCTTGCCGACGCCCCCCTTCACTGTGGCCTTGATGGCGGACAGGACAGCGGCCAGGGCCGGGTTGACCTGCTTGTGCTGTTCCATCGCGGCGAGGAAGGCCCGGTCGTCCAGGTCCCGGGTGACACCGAGGTCGGCGAGGGTGTCGACATACGCGGTCTTGAGCCGGTCGTGCCACGGGTCCAGATAGGCGCCGGTCTCGCGGCGCAGGTACGCCTCGATCGGGTGGACGTCGTAGCCGAGCTCCTGGGCGTAGGCGACGGTGTGCGTCTGGTACCAGGCCGGGCCGGTCGGGCGGGTGCCGTCCGGGGTGAACGGCGAAGGCAGGCGCGGGTCCAGCTCGATGTGGCTGAGGTCGACCAGCCAGCTCCCGGGGATCTTCGGGTTGAACTTCGGGGCGTGGAAGTGGTCGGGCGCGGAGAGGCCGACGACCAGGCGGGCCGCAGCGGCGAGGAACGCCGTGTTCAAGTCGAGGCCTACGACGAAGGGCAGGGTGCACTCCTCATCGGTGAGCATGTCCACCGACCGCACCCACTGGTACGCCTCTTCGTTGAGGAACCCGCCGGTCCAGCCGGAGTTCACGACCACGGGGTGCTCCGGGGTGGCCTCCGGCGGCGCCGGGTCCATCGGCTCCGTCCCCAGCGAACCGGAGTTGTAGCCCGACACCCAGTTCCCGGTCTGCGGGTCCTGCACGGCCTTCGTCGGCGGGCGCAGCGCCGTCATCAGCTCCAGCCCGGACACGGCCGTGGAGCCGCGCGGGGTGATGACGCGCTGGGCGTAGACACCGAGGACGCGGGCGATGTCGGCCGGCTCCATCTCGCAGACACCGGGCCAGGACCGCTCATCGAGGGCGTCCCAGGACAGGATCGCCAGCTGCACGCACTGCCGCTCGCGGCCCTGCGCCTTGCGGTAGATCCGCGCCCACGGGCCGAACCCGCGCTGGGTGAGCTGCCACTTCGCCTTCGTGACCTGCTTGACGACCGGGTGGTCCTCGGGCAGGCGCAGGGAGCGGCGCTGCTCGTGGCCCTCCAGGCGCTCCGGCAGCCCGAGTTTCACGGCGGCCGACGCGGCGAGCACGATCAGCGGGTCGGAGTCCTTGCCGTACCGGTTGAGCTTGGCGGCACCGAGGCCGGACTCGCGCAGCGTCCACTCCACCAGCTCGGGGATCGTGGTGGCCGGGCAGTCGAGCACGATGCCGCCGACGCCGTACGCGGAGCCGTCGCCGTCCAGCACGGCGAGCGGGCCGTGCGGGAAGCGCGGGTCAACGGCGGGCTTCGCGGCCTTCTTCGCCGCCGGACGGCGCGACGTCGCCGGGCGGGCGGCCGGGCGCTCCGGCGCGGCCGCGACGACGGGCGCCTGGACCGGAGCCGTCTCCGCCTCAGACGTCTCGGGCGCGGCCGGGACGGGGAACGTCCCCGGGACCGGCTCCGGGCGGGGCGCGGCGGCCGGTGCGGTGGCGGCGTCCTGGGGATACCTCGCCGCCCAGCCCTCCAGCAGCCGCTGGTACGCCTCCAGGCGCGGCGGCCGCGGTGAGCTCCGTCCGTTCTCCCAGTTCTTCACCGTCTGCTCGGTCGTCTCCAGGGCCTTCGCCAGACGCAGCTGGGTCATCCCCGCGGCCTCGCGCAACCGTGCACGCTCCGCCGGGGGCGGGAGCTGCGGCTCCTCTTCCAGCAGTGCATCCACGGACGCGAACAGCTTCTTCTTCAGGTCCTCATTGCTCGGCACGTACGTCACCTCCACCTCGAACACTACCAGAAGTTTAGCGCTCGATTTATCCTTTGAATTTAACCCGATCCAGTCTTTGGGGTGGGGTGATCTTGACCGTCAGGCAGACGGCAGGGCGAGCGTGCGACGTGGCGAGTGCGCACGCCGACTCCACCCACGTGATCAGCGCGGTGCGCGATCTAAAACCGCTTAGAGCTGGCCAGGGAGGGCGTACGTGCGGCCCTGGAGGCGCTCGCGGTCGCCGCGCCTTCCTGATGGCCACGCAGATTGACGTGTTCCGAGTTCGCCAACCGCTACGGCCCGCGGGTCAACGTCGACTTGCGGCCTGATGCCCCGGATCCGCTGCTGCAGCGCAATCGGGGGACGTGACCGCTGATGTCGGTGGTGGGGGTCGGCCGGGTGTCCGGGAGTGTCCGGTCAGGGTGTTGACCTGGGCTGGGACGGATCAGGACGGTCCCGGACGGTCCCGGACGCCTTGATCTGTTGTGCGGGAAGTCGGTGGCCCGCGACGCTTCTCGTACCGCTCCGCAGCCGTTCGACGGCGCCCGGTGCGAGGGCTTCCTCCAGCAGTCCAGGACTGCGGAGTGAAGCCGGAACTTAAAGCTGTGGCGGGTTCGGCCGCCCGGCACCCCACCTTGTATCAGGAGGAATCCCGTGAACGTCCCTATGCGTAAGACAGGTTCCCACCGGGGGAGAAGGGCTGGCTGGTGGCTGGCTCGTGCGCCCCGCCGCTGGCCGGTGCCCTTGCGGATGGCTCTGGTGGCCATCATCGCCGCAGTCGGCTTCTCCTTGGTCGGGCCGGCGGCGACGGCCTCGGCCGCGCCGCCCCCGCCGAGTCCGACCTCGGACTCCTCCGATCGTGAGCCCAGCCGCTGGAAAAAGCTGCAGGGGCAGTGGAACAAGTGGCAGTGGAAGATGTACGAGTCCTGGGTCGCGGCCGCGCTGGACCGTCACGACCCGTACTACAAGTGGAAGCTGCCCTGGCAGATCGTTACCCAGCAGGTCTTTGAAAGGTTTGGGGGCGGCGGCACCGGCTTCTCGATCAAGGATGATGGGCCGAAGATTGTGAAGGGCGTAGAGGAGCTCCTCCGGCGGTGGAAGGAAACTCCCGACGGGCTGCGGCGGCAGGTCACCAAGCGCGGGGACAAGATCCACGATCTGAACCAGAAGATCGACCAGGCTCAGACTCCCGCCGAGCGGGAAAAGCTCGAGAAGGACTGGGAGAAAGCCCGCGGGCACGCCAGGTACGTGAACAAGGAGCACTGGAAGGTCAAGCAGACCCAGCCGGATGCGGAAAGCGTCGAGGCGAAGATCCGAGCCCTCGACACGAAGATCACCAACCTCAAGAACAAGATCAGCAGCCTGGAGGAAGAGACGAAGAAGTCCATTCCGAACCGCCGGCAGAAGCTGCAACAGCTGAAGACGGCCCGTGAGAACCTGACCCAGGCCACGACCGACCGCAGCCGACTCCAGGGACCGCCGGACGACGACGGCGACACCGGCGGGACGCGTACGACACCGCGCGACCCGAAGCAGCCCCCGAAGGGACCGGTCTCCACCGACCCCACAGCCACCTCGACCACGTCGAAGAAGACCACGGCCAAGGGGACCAAGGGCACAACCGCTACCAGGCCCACGATCACGCCGAAGGGGACCAGGAGCACAACCGCCACCGGCCCCACGACCACGCCCAGGGGAACCAGGAGCACGACCCCCAGTGGCCCCACGGCGTCCTGGAAGGGGTGGAGCAGTCTCAAGACGCCGAAGACCGGGTTCCGGGGCAGCACGGGCACCAACCAGATGGCTGACGCCATTGCCTGGGTCATCGCCGACGGCATCAGCCAGGACTACGCAGCCCACCTGGACCGCAGGGACCAGCAGCTGCTGGAGCAGGCACGCAAGGACCCGGCTCTGGCGAAGCGGATCATCGACGACTACAGCGAGATCAAAGACAACAACGACATCGAGGTCCTCTTCCGCAGCTTCGAATCCAAGGGATTCACGCAGGGCGCCACCCGCAAGGTCGCTCCTGAGCTGATCAAGTCCCAAAAGGCGCTCGACACCGCGAAAGCGGTCGCGGACAAGTCCAACGCGGATCCGCTGTACCAGCAGGCCCGTACCGAGTGCGGCGGGTACGACACCTGCGTCACCGAGCGCACCGACAAGCTCCGCAAGCAGAACGCGAAGGCGGTCGCGGACTCGACGAAGAAGGCCAAGGAGTCCAACGCGGATCCGCTGTACCAGCAGGCCCGCGTCGAGTGCGGCGGGTACGACACCTGCGTCACTGAGCGGACCGACAAGCTCCGGACCCAGAAGAAGGCAACCACCACCAAGACCACGACGCGTACCGCGGACGCCCACAAGACCACGACCGCCAAGACCGGTCAGACGAAGCAGCACAAGACCCAGAACGCCAAGGCCATCGCGGAGTCGACGAAGAAGGCGAAGAAGTCCAACGCGGACCCGCTGTACCAGCAGGCCCGCAAAGAGTGCGGCGGGTACGACACCTGCGTCACCGACCGGGTCGACAAGCTCCGCGCCCAGAAGAAGGCAACCACCACCAAGACCACCACGCGTACCGAGCAGCACAAGCAGACTCAGAGCAAGCAGTCTCAGAAGAAGACGCAGACCTCGGACTACCGGGGCAAGGGGGGCGTCAGGGCCTCGGCGGCCTGACACCAGCGGAGGCCCAGTGTCGACAGAACTGAAGGCCCGCCGATGCGGAGAAGCCCCGGCGGGCCGGGGGCGTGACGCGCCGGGGCTTCTGATGGCCTGCTCACGGGGGAGAGCTGCAGGCTGGCCTTCCACGCTGGCTGTTCCTGTCGACTTGCTGCAACGCGACAGACAGTTCGCCGGGGTCGACATAGCGGGGGAGGCTGCGGTGTGGCCGGCTGAGCCAGGTGGCAAAGATGGATCCCTGCTCACCTGCCGGCACCAGCAGCCAGGATCCGGTCGTCAAGAGGCGGGTGCCCTCGGCGGCGCACCGGCGGGCGGTGCCGGCAGGGACGTGGACAACAAGTTCCTGGCGAACATAGTCGGCCAGCACACCGGGTAGCCGCGGTCTATCGGGAGGCCGAGTCGGGTGAGGGCGGCCAGGCCGCGTTCCAGCGGCGCGACGATGACCGCGTCCCACTCCAGGCCGCAGTCGACCAGGATGGTGGAGTGCGGGGCCGAACTCCACGAGTCACCGAGTACGGCTTCAGCCACGAGGACCTGGCCGAAGAGGTGAACCGGGCCGCCGCCGAGCTGTCCGGCAAGCCGGGCCGGTGCACGGACCGGCACGTACGCCGCTGGGTCTCCGGTGAGGTCCGCTGGCCCTGGCCGGCGTATCTGCGGCCCCTGACGGAGATCTTCGGCCGGACCCCGCAGCAGATGGGTTTCGTGCCGCGTGGCGCCTCCTCGGCACTCCCGCCTACGGCCCGTTGCAGGGTGCCCGCGCCTGACGCGCGGAAGGATGGGGTGGAGCCGGTGCAGCGCCGTTCCTTCATCGCCGCCTCGCTCGCGGCCGCCCTCGGCGTCGACCAGCTGCCCCGCCGCGGCCGCCTCGGCGTGAGCGACGTCGCCCGCATCCAGCGCACCATCACCCGGCTGGACGCCCATTTCAACGGCCTGGGCGGCGGCGCCGTAATCGACGTGGCCACCGACTACCTGACCCGCCTGCAGCATGCCTCGGACCACTGCGCCTACGGCGAGCAGGTGGAGCGGGAACTGCACCGAGCCGTGGCCGACGTCGCTGCGTGCGCCGGCTGGTCGGCTCACGACTGCGGCCGCCATAACCTGGCCGCCCAGCTGCGCAACACCACGCTGCAGGCGGCACTTCTGGCCCGTGATTCCGTCTCCGTCACCCGTGCCTGGTCCGACCTGGCCGCCCAGGCCGACCACGCCGGCCGCCCCGCCGAGGCCGCCCGCATCAACCGCACTGCTCTGACCGAACGCCATCTGCGCGAGCACCCGCTGATCACCGCACTCCTGCACGCCCGGCTCGCCGACTACCTCGCCCAGACCGGCGACAGTGCGCGCATGGGCCGCCACCTGGCCGCCGCCGAACGCGTCTACGACCGCGCCCACCCCGCCGCCGCGGCGAGCTGGCTGGCCTTCCTGACCCCCGCCGAACTATCGGGCCTGGGCGCTATTGCCCACCAGAGCGCCGGACAGTACGCCCGGGCCGAACAGCACGCCGGCCAGGCCCTTGGCCTGCTCGCCCCCCGCTTCACCCGCAACCGCGCTTACTGCACGGTGCTGCTCGCCGAGCTCCAGCTCGCCCAGGGCCACGCGAGCAGGCCGCCGCCACCGCCAGGCGGGCCCATGGCCCGTCGGCGCAGTCTTAGGGCCTGGTACAGGCCAGCAGCGCTTCCAGGGGGCCGTGGGCGGTCTGGCGGAGCTGGGCGACAACGTCGGCCACCGGGTCGCGGGCGCGGCAGCTGCAGGAGCCGGGCAAGAGTGAAGGCGCCGGAGTCCTCAAGAGCCGTCCCGGCGAGCGGGGTGCAGGCGAAGCCGATCCGTGTGCGGGCGAGGACCTGATCCCAGGCCCATGCGATGAGCATGCCGGGCCAGGTCCTCCTCTTCGTCATGAGCGCGGTCAATCGACAGCGCGCGATTGTCGAGGCCGGGCAGCTGGCGTTTCACCGCCTCGTGATGGCGAATCCGAGCCCGGTCACCAGTACTGCTGCAGCTGTCAAGCCGACTCCCAGCGGCGCAGCGAGTGCCGGGTACTGGTAGGTGACGTAGACCAAAGCCATGACGACAATCAGGATCACGGCCAGGGCAAGCAACAACAGGTACACCTTTATGTCGTGATTCCGATCATCATGGTGCTGGGTGCTCGGGTCAGTGGCCATTCGGACTCTCCTTCGGGTTCAGGCATGCGGGAAGCCCTCTGCGGCATGGAAGTGAAGCGCCGTTCGGGTCGGAGTAAAGGGAGTCAGTCACGGCAACCTCCTCGGGGATCGAACTTCACCTATGCGGTGGGGCTTCAACTGGCTTCAACTGGTTTGTGTCGGCGTTCGTCCGAGTGGCCGAACACCTGCTGCGCGAGCACGCGTGCGTGGAAGGTCCGCGCGCCCTCCAGGTTGGGGCCGGACAGTGCCTGGTAGACCTTCTCCTGGACGCGCATGTACGGCAGCAGCCGCTCAGTCTCGGGCAGGTCGGGGAGGGCCTCCGAGGGGTGGTTGAGTGCGTCGCGCAGTACGTGCAGGGGCTTCCAGCGGCGGCCGAGCCGGTCCAGGACGCTGCGCAGGATGTACAGCGACTCGTCCCGCATCCCGGCCGACAGCAGTAACTCCCGTACTCCGCTGTGGAACTCATAGCCGATTCCCGTCTCGTCCATCGGGTCTGCCGCCCCGACCTTGCGCAGCAGCCCGCCCAGCAGGACCTCGGCGAGGTCGCCGGGGCTGCCCTGCGGCTCGTGCATGCCCTGGACGAACTCCATGACCGGGATGTTCAGCGGGGCCGCCGCCAGGCGGGAGGCCAGCTTGAAGGCGCTCGGCGAGGCGGTGGCGCGGAAGCGGAACACCCGGTCGCGGGCGCTGGACTCCGGTTCCCGCTCCCAGCGTTCGGCCGGCGCCCCGGGCAGCAGCGCCAGCGTGTCACGGCCGCGGGTCGACGGCTGGGTCACGAGTTGCGCCCAGCAGTGCAGCCATCGCGCTTCGAGTTCGAGCACCGGGACCGGCGGCTCGCCTCCGGGCCAGGGGGCGCCGTCGGGGCGCTGCCAGGTGCCGTTGGGCGCGCCCGGCTCGGGCACCCGTACCCGTACCCGCTCGGGGCTGAGCCCGGTGTGGTGCCAGTGGCCCTGGTTCAGCACGTGCAGGACGGCGACCGTGGCGTGCCGTGCCCAGCGTCCCAGCGCCCGTTTGCCGGTCTCGTCGCCCCACGCGGCGCCGATGCCGTCGGTCAGGACGAGGACGGCCCGCCTGCCGCGAGGCGGGATGCCGTCGATCGGCGAGCGGCCGCCGCCCCGGCTGCCCCGGCCGGGCGGTGCCCCGTCCAGGCGGGCCGCCGGTTCCATCAGGAAGTGGGTGGTCGCCGTTGATCCGGTGCACGCGGACGGTACAGAAGGCGCCGGTGCGCTCGAGAACGGTGACCAGCTGCCCGACCGTTTGCCGCCACACCACCATGGAGCTGCTGGAGCCCACGACCAGGACCATGTCCATCCAGCGCTCCCGCACCGGCATGCACCTGGGCAGCCACAGCCCCTCCCGCGCCGCCCGCTCGGCCGTGGTCTCCTCGTCGATCTCGACCTCGACCGGCGAGGGCGCGGTCCGGCGCAGCGGCCGAAGCGCCCGGGACAGGGCGCGCTCGGCGGTCGGCGGGGAGGCGGCGGCGAGCCGGGGGGCCGGGGTGACGACCTCGGCGGCGATCGCCTGCCCGGGGGTCTCGCCGGGCGGGGCCGGGGCGCCGACGAGCTCGATCGGGCGCGGTGCGCTCAGGACCAGGTCGCCCTCGGGCTCCGGCTCCTCGCCCTCGGTGTCCGGGGCCGGTCCCCGCGGTGGGTCGGGGGCGGGGGGCGGCTCCCCGGCGTTGGGCGCGGGGGAGGGCGGGGCCGGCGTGGGGCGGTCGGCCGCGCGGTCAGTCTCCGCCCTGCAGACCGTGAGCCATAACGCGTCGGCGATCTGCTGCCAGTCGAGGTCCGGCCGGCCGTGCTCGGTGGACGTGGCGCCTGGGTCGTGTGTCATGTCGGGCCTGCTGCATCCAGCCGGTGCCAGACGGCGTGCAGTAGCTCCTCCCACTCGGGACCCGGACGATGGGCCTGAGACGTCACCAGGTACACCGCGTTGAGCAACTGATCGGCCGCCAGTCCACCTTCGAGTCGGCTGCATTCGAGGAACATCTGGATGAGTTCCACGGCGCGCGGGTCATCCGCCCGGCCCAGGCGCGCGGCCACGATCGCGGCGAGCCGGTCGGCATCCGGGTCGGGCAGCCGCAGCTGCAGACAGCGGCGCAGAAAAGCGGGCGGGAATTCCCGCTCGTCGTTGCTGGTGATGACGACGACCGGGAAGGCGCGACAGCGCACCCGCCCGGCGGCGATGACGGCGCTGCGGTCGGGGTCGTCGGTGAGCACCCGCACGGCCGGGCGGCGGCTGCGGATGCGCACCAGCTCGGGAATGGCGTATTCACCGGCCTCGAAGATGTCGAGGAGGTCGTTGGGCGCAGAAGACCATGACCAGGGGTCAGCGTCGCTGCGCCGGGCCGCTACCGAGGCGCTGCACACCGCCTACCAGCGGCTCCAGAACGGCACCTTCGCGAGCAGCAGGGCCGAGGCGAGGCTGCGGTCGGCGACCGGCGCGCTGGGGATCGCCGCCGGATGGTTATCGTTCGATCTCGATGCTGATGGGTCGTCCTTTGCCGGTGCGGTGTCTGAGTTGGAGATCGAGCCGTCCTTGCCGTTGGTCAGGGTTGGCGGGGAGTGCGACTTCGCGCCGGACGTTGTAGCCGAGGCGGTTGGCCCACAGGGTTACCGAGTCGGTGAGGAACCTTGTCACCTCGGGGGCGGACAGGTCCGTGAACTGCTGGGTGTTCAGCCAGGCTCGTAAGGAGTGGGCGGCGGCATCGAGTCCTGCTTCCGGCATGGCTTGGGTATCTCCTTTCCCTGTAGTCATGATTTCTCCGGCTCTGGGGGGTGCTGGGCGGCCCATGCGTCCAGCAGCCGCAGATATGGCTGGCGGCGTGGCGGCCGCGGCTCGGACCGGCCGCTCTCCCAGTTCTTCACGGTCTGTGTGGTCGTTTGCAGGACTTGGGCCAGACGCGCTTGGGTGACGCCGGCCGCCTCGCGCAGCCGGGCCCGCTCGGCGGGCGGCGGCATTTCCGGCTCACCTGACAGGAGCGAGTCCACGGCCGCGAACAGCTCATCTTCGGTTGGCATGCTTCACCTCCATCTGAACACTACCATGGATTTAACCTTGAATTTGCGCTATTCTTATCCTTGGATTTAGGGTCACTGGCAAGTGAGCACAAGAGGGGGAGGCTCGGTGCTGCGGGAGGCGGATATCGACTCGGTCGTGCTGTCCGAACAAGAGAGGCACGACGTCCTGCACCAGGTGATCCTCCCAGCGTGGACGAAGGGAGCCGTACGCCAGGACCGGCCGACCGTGGTGATCGTCGGCGGTCAGCCGGGCGCCGGGAAAACCGCCATCGCGGACCTGGTGCAGGCGGCGCTGAACCGCCGTGGCGACGCGGTACGGATCGGCAGCGACCTGTACAAGGGCGCGCACCGCCGCTACGCCGAGCTGCTGGCCGCCGACGTCCGCACGGCGGGTGTGAAAATCCGGGCGGATACCCGGAGTTGGCAGGCCGCTGTGGAGGAGTACGTCCGCGCCCAGCGCTTCGACGCGGTGGTCGAGTCGGCCCTGGCCGACCCCGACGGCTTCCGTACGTCTGCAGCCGCCTACCGGCAGGCTGGTTCCCGCCTTGAGGTGGTGGCTCTGGCGACGCAGGAGGCCCTGAGTCAGCTCGGGGTCCTGGACCGCTTCCTCACTGAGCCCCGGTATGTGTCGTGGGAGAACCATGACTCCTGCGCGAAGGAGATGCTGCGAACTCTGGCCGTCATCGAGGCCGAGCAACTGGCGGACCGGGTCACCGTCGTGCGCCGGGATGGCACGGTGCTGTACAGCAACGAGCTGGTCAACGGGGTGTGGCGCCGACGGCCCGCCGCAGACAAGACGGTGGCGGCCGAGTGGTCGCGATGGTGGAACGCGCGGGAAACGGCGGTCTTTCGCCGCGAGCTCGCGCGAACCGACCAGCGCCTGCACCGCGAGCCGCTGGAGGATGACCGGCGCCTTGCTGTGCAGCGGGATGCCGAACGTGCCGCAGCCCTCGCCGAGCCGGTCCGCCGGATCGCACAGCCCCGCCGTCAGGCACCGGGCGTGGACTATCACCGGCTCTCCGCCGAGGAGCACCGGTGGATTTTCGATGAGCTGATCGCACCGTCGCACCTGAGCGGCATCATCGGCCGGGATGACCCGCGGGCGCTGTACGTGCTGGGCCAGCCCGGGGCGGGGAAGCTGCTGGCCGCCAGGATGGTCAAGCGAGCCATGCGCCCGGGGACGACGCATCTGGTGGGCGACGACTGCAAGGCCTCGCATCCGGACTACTCGCAGCTGCTGACCGAGGATCCCCGCAACGCTGGCCCGGCGATCCGGGCGGACTACCGCGCGCGGTTCGCCGAGGCCGAGGCGTACGTACGCCTGCGGCGCGGCGACGTGCTCATCGAGGGCGCCCCGGGCAGCACGGAGGAGTTCCTGGCCAGCGCACTGCCGTTCGCGACCGCTGCCTACCCCGTCGAGCTGGTGGTTCTGGCGGTGCGGGAGGCCGACAGCCGACTCGCGACGGCGCTGCGGTATGCCCGTGCCCTGCAGCTCGGGATCGACGGCCGGTTCACCTCCCGGGCCGGGCACACCACCTGCTTCCGCGCTCTGTCCGATGTTCGTCGAGCTTGCGCAGACTCACCCACCCATCGCCGCCGTGACCGTTATCCGCCGGGACGGTCAGGCGCTGCTGCGCCAGGAGCGGGCCGCCGGTGCCCGGCGGGCTTCGTGGGCGCTGGCAGCGGAGCAGCTTCGGCCGTACACGGAAGCGGAGGCGACCCGGTTCCTCGCTCTGTACCAGGCGCTGCGGAAGGCGCTGCCCCGGCACCGCCGTGAGCTGGACGACATCGCCGCGCTGGCCCGGCCGATGATGCCCGCGCGGGTGCAGCCGGTGAGGATCGGCCGTCCGCACCCGCGAGCCTGGCCCCTGCCCGTGCCGAGGAAGGCTGCGGGCTACGAGTCGGTCAGCTCCTTCAGCCGGGCCGCGTAGCGCGCAGCGATCCGGGCCGTCTCCTGCGGGTCGGCGGTCTCCAGCCGCTGCCGGTCCTCCAGCACAGCCTGCCGGGCGGTCTTCAGCTCCTCGATCCGCTCGTCGTCGGGTACAGGGGCCCTGCGCTCCTGCGACGATCCGGGTGTTGTACCAGCTCACCACCGCCTGGACGGCGTCCAGCGCCTGCTGTTCCTCCCCACCTTCCAGATGGGAGAAGTCGGGGCTGGGAGTGTCGGACATGGAGCTACCACCTTCGTGCTGATCATGGTTTGGAGCGGCCATTGTCTCCTTGGCCGATTCCGGTGGGACAGTGCCGCAAGGCGGCCGAGACAGGCTGGCGCCTCGTGCGCACGGCGCAGCATCCGGGGGATGCTTTCCCCAAGGGGCTTGGTGCGGGCATAGGTTGGCCCCAGGTGATCATCGTTCGCGGGTGGACGTGGCGCATCGGGATCTCAGGGCGCTGTTCAGCACGAACGACCGTGGCCTGACGGCAGCGGAGGCGTTCACGAACCGCGGGCTGCAGTGGGACCTGGTCGCGGCCACGCTCGCCGAGCACCTGCGGCACATCGCCGACCCGGCCTTCAGCGTGGAGGACTTCGAAGCACCCCGCGACAACGTGATCGTCTTCCACGGGGTCGGCGGCATCGGCAAAACCACCTTCTCCCGCAAGCTCGAGGCCACGCTCGCCGGCGCCGAGCACCGGCCCGCCCAATGGGGCGAGCCCGCCTGGTCCAGCGAACGCTTCCTGCCCATCCGGATCGATCTCGCCCGCTCGGCCGGCACCGACTTCGAGCGCCTGGTGCTGACCGTCCGGCTCGCGCTCGCCGAACTCGGCCGACCCCTGCCCGCCTTCGACATCGCGCTGCGCCGGTACTGGGAGCACAACCACCCCGGCGAGCAGCTGGAGGAGTACCTGCGCCGCGGCGGGCTCACGGGCCGGTTCGGCCAGGCCGGCCAGCAGCAGATGCAGTCCGCGCTGTCCGATGTCGCCCAGGCCCTGCTCCTGCCGGGCACCGTCGGTTCCGCGGTCGGCCAGGTGACCGGCTCCCTGGTGCGCGCGCTGCGCGAACGCCGGCAGGCCGTCCGCGCGCTCGCCGGATGCGCGCGGCTCGCCGACCTGCTGGAGGCCGAACCGGACCTGGAGGCGTTCTCCTTCTACCCGCATCTGCTGTCCTGGGAGCTCGCCCGGCTCCCGGCGGACAAGCAGGTCACCCCGGTGATCCTGCTGGATACCTTCGAGGACATCGGCGACCGCACCCACCGCGATTCCGAGCGCCTGCTGCAGCGCGTGGTGTGGCTCATGCCGAACGCGGTCTTCGTCATCACCGGCCGCTCCCGGCTGCAGTGGGCTGACGAAGCCCTCCAGGGCCAGCTCGGTTTCACCGGGCCCGCCGCCTGGCCCGGCCTGGCCGCCCACAACACCCCCCCGGCCCGCACCGCCTCATCCGCCGACAGCCGGGGCGGCAGGTCCTGATCGGGGACTTCTCCCCCGAGGACTGCGACGACTACCTCGCCCGCCGCCTGGCCCGCGACGGCCAGCCCCTCATCAGCAACGACATCCGCCGCGTCATCACCGGCCGCTCGCACGGCCTGCCGCTGTACCTCGATCTGTCGGTGATGCGGTTCCTGGAGCTCCGCCGCTCCGGCCACACACCGACCCCGACCGACTTCGACCACGACTTCCCGGCCCTGGTCGCCCGCACCCTGTCCGACCTCACCCCCGACGAGCGGCACGTCCTGCGCTCCGTGAGCCTCCTGGACGCTTTTGACCTGGCCCTGGCCACCCGGGCGGCGGGCATGACCCACGAGGCACCGGCCATGCGGCTGGTCGAGCGTCCGTTCGTCCGTGAGAACCGGTTCGGTCTGTGGCCCTTCCACCTCCACGGGTTGATCCGCTCCACCATCCGCAACGCCGATGACCAAGCCGACGACCGCTGGTCGCCGAACGACTGGGCAGGCGCCGCTGAGCGGGCCTTCGGCGCGTTGGGCGAGCAGTGGAGCACCAGCGCCCAGGACCGGCTGCTGCTCATCGGCTGCCTGCGCCAGGGTCTGCGCCTTGCCCGCGATTCCCGTCTCGGCCTCGGCTGGCTCGCAGGTGCGGCCTGGTCGTACGTCGGCGACTCGATCTGGGAACCGCTCGCCCCTCCCACCCCGAATGATCCGGCCGCCACCGGGCTGGAGACGGCGGCCGACGCCCTAGTCGAAACCCTCAGCACCCTCGGCCGGCGGCAGCACGAGCACCGCGAGCGCACCATCGACCGGCTCACCGCGGTCATCGACACCGGCCTGCTGCCCACCGACCTGCACGAGATGGCCGTCTACTACCGGCCAAGGCCCAACGCGACCTCGGCCGCTCCGAGGATTCCCGCCGCGGCATGCAGCTGGTCGCCGACGGCGCCGGCCGCCTCGCCCCCGCGGCCCGCCGCGGCCTGGCCCACCTCGCCCCCCTCGCCGGCGACTTCCCCACCGCACTGGCCACCGCCCGCACTCTCGGCTGGGCCGGCCGCCACCACCGCGTCGAAGGCGACGTGTGGTGGCCCCAAGCCGACATGGAGCGCGCGGCCACCGCGTATGAAGCCGCCCGCGCTGAGGCGGAACAGCACGGCATCGCCGGGGAGCGGGCCACCGCACAGGCCCAGCGCGCCTTCGTCCTCGCCTTCACCGACCCGGACCAGGCCGACGACGAACTCGAACTGGCCGAGCAGCTCCCTGCCGGGCTGAATCTCCGGGCGACCACCCTGACCACCCGGATCGCCGCCCTCGTGCGCGACGCTGGCGCCAGCGGTGATCTCGAAGACCGCGCCCAGGTCCTGCACGCCGAAATCAGCGTCGCCGGGCTCACCTCCGCCCAGGCCACCCTCGAGCTGACCGTTTGCTTCCACCACGCCATCCAAGGCGCCGAGCCGGCGGTAGCCGCTTCCATCTCCCGACTGCGCGACCTCACCCAGGGCGGTTATTACGCCTACTATCTGGACATCGCCCACTTCATGGCAGACCAGCCGCTTAATGATCCCGCCGCGGCGCGGTGGATCGACGGAGACCATCCCACCCGACGCCGCTGGCGGGCCCAGGTCACCACCCGGCAGGAGCACCTGCGCGCCGCCGGACGCTGACAGAGCACGGGCGACCGGCCGTCAGGCTCCCGGCGGGCACAGCGCCTCCGGAATGTCCCCCACCTTCGGAAAGCACCCCATCCGCTGATACGACTTCAGCGTCAGCAACAGGGACAGCAGATGATCATCGCTGTCCGTACGGTCGGCGGCCCACTCCAGCTCATCGCGAGTCGGCGAGAAGAACAGATACAGCTCGTGCGCGGTGATCAGCCGCTTGAACCGCGGATACGCCGTTCGCTCGATCGATGTCACTACCCACCCCAGGCTCCAGACGACAGTCATCGCCATCAACGAACCTGAGCCGAACGGGTGACGCGCCGGGCCTTCACGGCTTCAAGATCATTCCATGGCCCCTTTTGGGCTTACCTCGGCGATACCCCTGGGTGAGGCTGCGATCGATCGCCTGACGACGTCGCGGGTCGTAGAGCGAGAGGTAGATCGCCTCGTGCGAGACCTGCATGGAGACGTTGCCAGGGAACTGGAGTCTCAGCCAGCCCGCGATCTGCTCTGGCGACCAGCAAAGTGCCCGTTTGGCCTCCACCAGCGCCCGCAGAGCGGGTCGTTGGGCGAGCTTGGCCTGCTTGGGTCGACGCCCACGCGTGTAGGCAGCCGCGTCCGCCGACGCGGCACGATAGCGTTCCCGACCGCCGTTACGGGTGATCTCACCGGGACAGTCGACGGCGATCTACCCAACCGTCGCGCCAGTTGCCGAGCGGACTAACCGGCTGCGAGACCGCGGGATACCTCCATGCGCTCGTCGCCGGTCAGATGCCGCGTTGAGCGCTGTTGCGGGGACTGGCGGACGCCGCCGCTCTGGTACAGAAACCTGCGGACGCTGTGCATCGGAGCCCCGAGCACCCACCCCATCAAGCTGAAGGACTGCCCCTCACGCCATCGTCTCCAGACCTCATCCTGCTAAGCCGGCGAAAACCCGTAGTCACGCACCTGTGCCTCCACGACCACATGATCATCCGTGGGTCGTGAGTTGATCACTTGAGGGTGCCATCGTTTACCGACAGGTGCTCCCTGGCGGAAGTCGATGCGGCCGGGGCTTCTGTGCGGCCATTGGCAGTCGCGCGCACCAGCGTGCTTCGGCAGCAGGCCACAGGGGAAGTCTCTCCCGCGGACCGTCGATTGACGTGGAGCCCCTGTAAGCGACCGCTGTCCGAGAGCCGGGGAAACTTCAGGGATGGAGCTGATGGCATGGTGGAACGACGCATGTCGGTTGCGACGCACTGGGGCAGTTTTATCGCGGTGGTCGATTCCGGTCGGTTGGTGCGAATTGAGCCGAGGGGCGATGACCCCGCGCCGTCGCCTATCGGCCCCGGAATGGTGACAGCCGCGGACGATAGTGCTCGCGTGTTGCGCCCCGCGGTGCGCAAGGGCTGGCTGAACGGCCTGCCGCGCGCCCAGGACACGGCCAGAGGCGCGGACGCCTTCGTGGAGGTGAGCTGGGACGACGCGATCACGCTGGTGAGCGATGAACTGCGTCGAGTGCGTTCACAGCACGGAGACAGCGCGGTGTTCGGCGGATCCTATGGCTGGGCGAGTGCGGGCGGGTTCCACAACGCGCAGGGTCAACTCCACAGGTTCCTGGCGTTAGGCGGGGGGTACACCGACTCGCGCAACACGTACAGCACCGCGGCTTTGGAGGTCATCCTCCCTCATGTGATCGGCGGGCATCCGTGGAGCTACCAGTCCCGGATGCCGATGTGGGACGAGATCGCTGAGAACTGTGAGCTTGTGGTGGCGTTTGGGGGGCTGGCCCTCAAGAACAGCCAGATCAACCCTGGTGGGCTGGCCAGGCACCAGACGCAGAACCTGCAGCGCCAGTGCCGTGAGGCCGGGGTGCGGTTCGTGAACGTCAGTCCCATCCGCAGCGACGTCGCCGGCTTCCTCGACGCCGAGTGGCTGCCCGTCATCCCCAACACCGACACCGCCGCGATGCTCGGCATCGCACACACGATGCTGGTCAACGGGTGGCACGATGAGGACTTCCTTCGCCGGTGCTGCATCGGGTTTGACCGCTTCGCCTCCTACCTGGTCGGCGAGCTTGATGGCGTCCCCAAGGACGCTGCCTGGGCAGCGAGGATCACTGGCATCAGTCGCGACGCGATCACCGACCTCGCTCGCCGCCTCACCACGCAACGTTCGCTCATCATGGTCAACTACGCGGTGCAACGGGCTGATCACGGCGAACAACCGATCTGGATGTCTGTCGTGCTGGCCGCCATGGCGGGCTCGATGGGCCGGCCTGGCTGCGGCTGGGGTGCAGGTTACGCGACGATGGACGCGACCGGCGTTGCCAAAGGCCGCCCCTTCGTGGCGACGATGCCCGAGGTGTCCAACCCCGTTCCGGATTTCATCCCTGTCGCAAGGATCGCCGACACCCTGCTGCATCCGGGTAAGACCATCGACTACGACGGCCGGCGCCTCACGTTGCCCGAGCTTCGCCTGATCTACTGGTGCGGAGGGAACCCGTTCCACCACCACCAAGATCTCCATCGGTTGACCCGAGCCTGGCAGACCCCTGACACGGTGGTGGTTCACGAAGCCTGGTGGAACACCACGGCCAAGTTCGCAGACATCCTCCTCCCCGTCGCCACCAGCTTGGAGCGCGACGACTTTGCCGCCGGATTCTCGGACCCCCACCTCGTCGCGATGCCGAAGGTCCGCGAGCCGGCTGGCGAGTCGCGCACCGACCACCACATCTTTACCGCCTTGGCCTCCCGGCTGGGATACGAGCAGGAGTTCACGGAGTCGCGCTCCGAGATCGAATGGGTCCGACACCTTTACGAGCAGACGAAGGCAAAACTCGGCGAAGATGCCGCCTTGCCGAGCTTCGACGACTTCTGGCGAAGCTCCACCGCTGAGCTGCCGACGTTGAGCGGACCGTTTCCCGGCAGCTTCGAGGCACTCCGCTCGAATCCGCAGCGTTTCCCCCTGCCGACGCCGTCGGGCCGGATCGAGATCTTCTCCGAGAAGATCGACTCGTTCGGCTACGACGACTGCACCGGGCATCCGACGTGGTTTGAACCAGTGGAGTGGCTTCGTGCCGATCTGTCGGACCGATTCCCGCTGCATTTGATCTCGAATCAGCCCGCCTCACGCCTGCACAGCCAGTACGACAACGGTGGCCACAGCCTCAACTCAAAAATCCGTGGCCGTGAGCCCGTGACGATCAATCCATTGGACGCCGCGTCCCGCGGCATCGAGAACGGCATGATCGTACGCGTCTACAACGACCGAGGTAGCTGTCTCGCGGGCGCAGTCCTATCGGATGACGTCATGCCAGGCGTCGTGCAACTGTCCACAGGGGCGTGGTGGGATCCGGTCCAGCCAGGCCTGAGCGGAACCTTGGACCGCCACGGCAATCCGAACGTCCTCACGGCGGATCGGCCGTGCTCGCGCCTGTCCCAAGGACCGAGTGCTCTCAGTGCGCTGGTCGACGTCGAGCTCTACGGCGATCCCCTTCCTGATGTGTTCGCCTTTACACCACCAAGCCTCGAACATTGATACGAAGACTTCCTGTCTCTTCGGGCGAGTTTCCGTGTACGCCATCGTCAAGCGCGTAGCAGGCTGGCCCGGGCCGCCGAGAGGCTCGCCACTTGCCGTTTGCGCTTGCGTAATGGCATGAATACTGTTCGCAGTCGTGACTGCACTTCAAAACCTCAAGTATGGCCAGTGGTTCAGGGGCGCCGACGTCGACGGCGACGGGTTCATCACCCAGCGGGACGTCCGAATGATGAGCGAGCGTTACATCGCCGCCCGCGGCACCGCGTCGGACTCCGCGACCGCCCGCCTGCTCACCGAGGGGATGGACGGGTTCTGGACGAATGTGATCGCCCCGATGGATCAGGACGGTGACGGGAAGGTCGATCTGCGGGAGATGACCGAAGGGTTCAGGCGGGTCCTGACCGACCCCGCCCTGTACCCGGAACAGATCGAGCCGGTGACCAACTGCTTCTTTGACCTCGTCGATCTCAACGGAGACGGCAAGATCGACCAGGCGGAGTTCCAGCAGATGTTCGACTCGGTCGCCGGCGTTCCCGGCGAGGACTGCGCCGCGGTCTTCGCCGCTTTGGACCGGGACGGCTCCGGTGCGCTGGACCGCGCCGAATTCCACCAGGCGGTCACGGAGTTCTTCTACGGCAACGACCCGGACGCTCCTGCCAACCACCTGTTCGGCAGGATCGCCGGCTGACGGCCCCAGATGCGGCCCGGGACCCGCACGCCCACACCACTGCTGCTGGTGTGGGCGTGTGGCGTGAAGACCTCAGGCCAAGGCAGCCCCTGACGACACCTCTTCAGTCGGCGGCCGACTCATCGTTCTCGTCCAGCTCCAGCGCGTCCGGGTCGCGCAGCGGGCGCAGGGCGCCGGCGGCCGGAGTGGAGGCGGTGAAGCTGTAGCGGCCGAGCAGGTTCAGGTTGCGGTGCTTGAGCGGCGAGAGCCGGGCGATGTCCTCCTCGCGGAGTTCGTGGCCCTCGGCCTGGAGCTGGGCGACGGCGGCGTCGATGTGAGGATGCCTGTGGTGGTGGTGTTGTTGTTGTGCCGGTCGTTGCTGCCCTTGGTGATGCCGAAGTCGACCACCTTTGCGCTGCCGCTGGGCCGGACCACGATGTTGGACGGCTTGATGTCGCGGTGCGTGAGGCCCGTGTCATGCGCAGCGTCCAGGGCGTCCGCGACGCAGCCCGCAACGTACAGGGCGTTCGGCAGGGGCGCTCTTCCCTTTTCCAGAGCGGCGCTGAGCGGCTTGCCGGGGAGTAGCTCCATCACCAGTTAGGCGTACAGCTGCTTGTCGTGCATGGTGGTGACGAAGTCGTGGATCGTGACGATGTTCGGGTGCGCGAGCCCGCCGGCGACCGCGGCCTCGCGGGCGAACCGGGCCACCTGCCGATTGCTGTCCGCGCTGCCGTCACCGGTGAGGATCTTGACCGCGACCAGAGGTCGGGCTGCTGGAACAGCGCGAGGTCGCTGCTCGTCGTCGGGTGGACGAGCTGCAAGAGGAGGCTGATCGGATCCAGGCCGAGCTGGCTGTTGCCGA
>NZ_JARAXF010000058.1:0-26763 GCF_033793745.1 Streptomyces sp. ME19-01-6
GCGCGGCGACCACCGACTCCTCCAACGGAGTCAGCACCCTACGCACCGAAGCAATCTCGATCTTGTAGCCATCACCCGGCTTCGGACCGGCTGAACCCGAAGCCGCCCCGTCATGCTCCGCCACCGCGCTCCCCCTGCGCCCCCAGTCCCGAACGAGACATTGCCGCGATCACTTCGTCATAGACCAGATCACGCCATTGTCGGAATGATGACACAGACGTCCCACACCCCCTGTGAGGCACGGTGACACCGGCGGTGAACCCGTTGGGCGGATGGGCTACTGTCGCGGAGGCACATCCATTGGCCTGTCTCATGCGTCTCTTGAGCAAGCGGCACTCTCATATCGCCGCCCCGCAGGGGCATTTGGAGTATCAGTCTTGAAAACCGGCATCAAGGGCATTCGTCGCGTATCCGCCGTGGCCGTCATCGCCGCGGGAGCCGTCCTGTCCGCCGGGGCGCTCGCCCCCGCGCAGGCCGCCACGGTCGCAACTCCCACGATCACCGCCAAGGGCGGGTTCGTGATGAACAACGGCACGGGGAAGTCCCTCTACACCAAGAAAGCGGACACCCGCCTCTCCACCGGCTCCACCACCAAGATCATGACGGCTCGGGTGGTACTCGCCCAGCCGAATCTCAACCTGGACGCGAAGGTCACGGTCCAGAAGGCCTACAGCGACTACATCGTCGACAACAACTGGGCCTCGTCGGCCAAGCTCATCGTCGGCGACAAGGTCACCGTCCGCCAGCTGCTGTACGGGATGATGCTCCCGTCCGGCTGTGACGCGGCGTACGCGCTGGCCGACAAGTTCGGCACCGGGTCCACGCGGGCCGCGCGGGTGAAGTCGTTCATCGGCAAGATGAACACGACCGCCAAGAACCTGGGCCTGACGAACACGCACTTCGACTCGTTCGACGGCATAGGGCACGGCGCGAACTACTCGACGCCGCGCGATCTGACCAAGCTCGCCAGCAGCGCGATGAAGTACTCCACGTTCCGTACGGTCGTGAAGACCAAGTCGACGAAGCAGAAGGTCACCACGAAGAGCGGTGGCTACCGCTACATGGAGTGGACCAACACCAACCCGCTGCTGGGCACCTACTCGGGCACCATCGGCGTCAAGACCGGCTCGGGCCCGGAGGCCAAGTACTGCCTGGTCTTCGCCGCCACCCGGAACAACAAGACGGTCATCGGCACGGTCCTCGCCTCCTCCTCGGTGGACAACCGCACGGCGGACGCGAAGAAGCTGCTGAACTACGGCTTCGCGAAGTAACACCGAACAGGCATCGGGCCCGCCCGCGACCGGAGGACACCGGTCGCGGGCGGGCCCTTGTCGTGCCGTGGCGGGGCGAGCAGCCGGAGCAGTGCCCGGATACGATGACGGCCCCCGATTTCCGGGGGCCGCTCGCTTCACTGGCTGGTTGCCGCAGGCGTCAGGCGGAGAACTCTCCGCCCCGGACCGCCGCGACGAACGACGACCAGGACGACGCCGGGAACACCAGCGCCGGACCGTGGGGGGTCTTGGAGTCACGGACAGGTATGGCGCCGGAGGCGGCGTACGCGGGTGCCCACTCGACACAGCCGCCCCCGTTCGCGTTGCTGTAGCTGGACTTGACCCACTCCGCGCGGGAGAGGTCAGGGGTAGTTCTCATACGGCGTAGTTCTCCAATTCCGACCGGATGAACGCTGCCGTCTCGCGCGGCGACAGCGCGTGGGACCTGAGCAGATCGTATGCGCGCTGGCGGATGGTGACGTTCTCCGTGCCCTCCAGAAGCGTCCCGGTGTCGATACCTTCCTCGAAGGCGACCGAGACGTCGTCATCGAGGGTCATCAACGTCAACACGCCGCCCCAAAATTCACATCCTCTTCGCGCGGCCTGCGGTAGCCGACTCGCCACTGTGCCTCGGTGCGCCCCGCCACGCAGTACGAGCGGCGGCAACTACGGGCCATCGCGCAGCTTCACGCCCAGCGCCAACGAGGCACAGCGTGATCAGCCGCCCTGACCGACACAGAGGACTTCGCCGGAGTGCCTCCCATGGCAGATGGACCCTGGCACGCCGAATGGACGTTCATCAGCGCGTCCGGCGTCACCACGGGAAAGGCCGACCACACGCGGTACTTCGAGATCCGCACCGCCATCTTCAAAGCCGCCGACAAGTCGCTACGGGACCAGGCGCACAACGAAACCGCCGAGAGAGACGAGCCCTGGAGATTCCTCGTCGCAGCCCTGTATTCCGAAGCAATGCTCTCGGCTGACGAGGTCGGCATGTGGCAGTACGTGAGTCCGGATGGCTGGGCGAACGTAAAGGTTCACTTCATCCCGTAGGGCAAATGCGTTGTCACCCCGGGTCCGCGACGGGTCGGCGGCCCGGCTCGGCTGAGCCAGGCCCCACGGCCACTCCTACTCGTCGATCACGAGGCCCTTCGCCTTGAGCACGGCCTCAAGACCGCTGACCTCGATGACGCTCTTCCCGGCGCGGTAGGCGGCGATGTACGTCTCTTCGGCGTCGACCCGCTCCTGCGACTTGCGGACGACATCCGCCAGGTCTTCGCGTCGTACGACCACGACCCCGTCGGCGTCCGCGCGCACCACGTCTCCGGGGCGGACGAGCTCGCCGCCGATCAGTACGGGTTCGGCCATCGGGCCGACGGTTTCCTTGACCGTGCCCTTGATGGAGACGCTGCGGGAGAACACCGGGAAGCCGAGCGCGCGCAGTTCCCGTGTGTCGCGGACGCCGGTGTCGGTGATCAGACCGCCCAGGCCCTTGGCCACGCAGGCGTTGGCCAGGACGTCGCCGAAGGAGCCGGCTTCGGCGTAGTCGCCGGCGGACACCACGATGACGTCGCCGGGGCGGGCGTGGGCGATGGCGACCTGGAGCATGATGTTGTCGCGGGGGGCGCAGCGGACGGTGAAGGCCGGGCCGCACAGGGACATCTCGGGGTCGACCGGCTTGATCGCCGAGGCGAGGGCGCCGAGGCGGCCCTGGGCCTCGTGGATCGTGGCGGCCGAGTAGGCGGCGAGCCGGTCGACCAGCGCCGGATCGGGCCGGTCGAATGTGGTCTTGACGCGGATCATGGGGCTCCGTTCAGGGGACATTCAGAGGGTCGGCTCAGGAGAGGTCGGCGCAGGCGCGGCCGATGCGCTCGCAGCCTTCGGTGAGGACGTCGTCCGAGGTCGCGAAGGAGACGCGGAAGTACCCCGGAGAGCCGTACGCGGCACCGTGGATGACCGCTACGTGGTGCGACTCCAGCAGGTAGGCCGCGAAGTCCTCGTCGGTGCAGATCTCGTCGCCGGACGGGGTCCGCTTGCCGAGGTGGGCCGCGCAGTTGACGAAGGCGTAGAAGCCACCGCTGGGCGGGGTGCAGGACAGGTCCGGGATGTCACCCAGCAGTTTGGTCGTCAGGTCGCGGCGCGCGCGGTACACAGCGACGGTTCGGCGTACGAAGTCCTGGTCGCCGGTGAGCGCGGCGGCGGCGGCCGCCTGGCTGATGGACGACGGGCAGGAGGAGATCTGCGACTGGAGGGTGTTGATGGCCGTGACCAGTTCGGCGGGGCCCGCGCCGTAGCCGATCCGCCAGCCGGTCATCGCGTAGGACTTCGAGACGCCGTTGGTGAGGAAGACCCGGTCGGTCAGCCGCGGTTCCACGGCGGCCAGGCTGGTGACCTGGCCCGGCTCGTACCAGATCTCGTCGTAGATCTCGTCGGTGAGCACCTGCACCTGAGGGTGGGCGAGGAGTACGCCGGCGAGCGCGCGGAGTTCGTCCGCGGTGTAGGCGGCGCCGGTCGGGTTGCTGGGGGTGTTGAGGATGATCCAGCGGGTCCGGGCGGTGATGGCGGATTCCAGCCGCTGGGGGGTCAGCTTGAATCCGTCCGTCTCCGGACAGGGGACGATCACCGGGGTGCCGTCGTTGGCGAGCACCATGTCCGGATAGGACACCCAGTACGGGGCGGGAATGACGACCTCGTCCCCCGCGTCCAGAGTGGCCGCCAGCGCGAGGAAGATGATCTGCTTCGCGCCGCCGCCCACGGTGATGCGGTCGATCGGGTAGCGCAGCCCGTGCCGCCGCTCGAAGGTGTCCGCGATGGCGGCCCGCAGCTGCGGGGTGCCGTTGACCGGGGTGTATTTGGTGACGCCCTGCCGGATCGCCTCGATCGCCGCGTCCTTGACGTGGTCGGGGGTGTCGAAGTCGGGCTCGCCCACGGTGAGGTCGAGGATGTCGCGGCCCTGGGCCTTGAGTTCGCGTACGCGCTGGGCGGCGGCGGTGCTCGGCGACGGTTTGACGCGGGCCACGCGCTGGGCCGTGCGCATCAGTCGGCCCGCCTCTCGAAGTTGAGTCCGCCCGGCACTTGGAACGTCGGCAGGATCTCCACGTGGCCGATGTTCACATGGCGGGGCGAGGCGATGGCGAATTCGATCGCGTCGGCGATGTCCTCCGGCTTCAGCGATTCGTAGCCGTCGTAGTACTGGCGCCGGGCCGCTTCCATGTCGCCGAGGAGTCGGCCGAAGATCTCGGTCTCCACCCGGCCGGGGCAGATCTCGGTGACGCGGATACGGCGCCCGTATCCGTCCACGCGGAGCTGGCGGGAGAGGGTGTGCACGGCCGATTTCGTGGCGTGGTAGATGGTGTTCCCGCCGAAGTTGTAGACGGCGGCGATCGAGCTGATGTTGACGATGTGCCCGAGGTCGCGCTCGACCATCCCCGGCATGATCAGCCGTACCAGGTGCAGCACCGCCTGGATGTTGACCGCGATCTGCTCGTCGATGGCGAACTCGTCGGCGGTAAGGATGTTTCCGGAGCGGGAGACCCCGGCGTTGTTGACGAGGATGTCGACGTCGATGCCGCGCAGAGTCGCGGTGAGCGCGGCGGTGTCGGTGATGTCGACGGCGTGCGGTACGCAGCCCGTGCGCCGGGCCAGGTCGTCGAGGCGGCCGGCGTTGCGGGCGACGGCGTGGACCTCGAGTCCCTGCTTCGTCAGCCGCTCGACGACGACCGCGCCGATCCCGGTCGAGGCACCGGTCACCAGGGCGGTCCGGTAGTCGGAGAAGGGCATGGGGATGTGCTCCTGGGGGAGAGATGGGTGGTTCTGGTCGGTGCTTTTCGCCCGGAGGGGGCCCATGCGGGGAGCGCCCGGAGGGGGCTCCCCGCAGAGGCCTACGCGTCGCGCAGCGGAAGGTGCGCCCTGTCCTGCACCCGGGAGACCGCGATGAGCGTGCCGAGGGCGGTGACGACCGCGTAGAAGGCCGGCATGTTGACGTTCCCGGTGCGGCTGATGAGGTAGGTCATCAGCAGGGGTGCGGTGCCGCCGAAGAGGGCGGAGGAGATGTTGTACCCCAGGCCGTAGGCGGAGTAGCGCAGACGGGTGGGGAAGAGTTCGACGAGCAGGATGTGGATGACGCCCGTGTGGCCGGCGAAGATGACCGCCATGACGCAGGCGCCCAGGATGGCGAGCGCCACGTTTCCGGTCCCGATGAGCAGGTAACACGGAATTCCGGCGACCGCCATGGCGACCGCGGCACCCGCGAGGACCTTTTTGCGGCCGATCCGGTCGGACAGCGCGCCCATGAAGGGGATGGCCGCGGAGATGGCCACCAGGCTGGTCGCGGTGACGAGCAGGCCCTGCACCTTGCTGAAATGCAGCTCGGTGTTCATGAACGTCGGCATGTAGCTGAACAGCACGTAGTAGCCGGATCCGTTCATGAGCGGGATGAAGAGGGCCAGGACCATCGCGCGCCGGTGCTCGGCGGAGGAGAACGCCTCCTTGAGCGGGTTCTTCGACAGGCCGCCCTCTTCCTTCAGGCGGGTGAAGTTCGGCGTGTCGCTGATCCGCTTGCGGATGTAGATGCCGGTGATCCCCAGGGGAATGGCCAGCAGGAACGGGATCCGCCAGCCGTAGGACTCCATGCGCTCCGCGCCGAGGCCGCTGGTCATTCCGGCGGCGATCAGCGTTCCGGTGAGCAGGGAGAGGAAGGAGGCGATCTGGGCGTAGCTGGTGTAGAGGCCGCGCTTGCCCTCGGGGGCGTGCTCGGCCAGGAAGCTCATCGCACCGGACGCCTCACCGCCGACCGAGAAGCCCTGGAGTACGCGGAGCAGGATGAGCAGGGCGGGAGCCGCGATGCCGATGCTCGCGTACGTCGGCAGGAGGCCGATCGCCGCGGTCGCGACGCTGATCAGCAGGATGACGAAGACGAGCATGCGCTGCCGTCCGATGCGGTCACCGAGGTGTCCGCAGATGACGGCGCCGAGGGGCCGGAAGAAGAAGGAGACGGCGTAGCCCAGGAAGACGAGCTGCACCTGGACGGCGTTGGTCGCGTCCGGGAAGAAGACGGCGCCCAGGGTGCCGGCCATGAAGCCGAAGATGCCGTTGTCGTAGAGCTCGGCGAAGATGCCGACGCAGCCCGCGAGGGTGACTTTCCGCGCGGTTCTCTGGTCGACGACCTGGGGTGCCGGTTGAGCGGCCACGGTACTCATGGCTGTCTCCTTTGTACTGGCAGCGGGGACGGGGTGCTACAGCGGGGGCGGGTGTGGGGGGTTTCTGCCGATGGGGGAAGGCAGGGCGGCAGGGCGGGGGAAAGCAGCAGGCTCAGGGAACGGGCAGGGCGGGGGCGGGGATGCGCAGGGCGTCGAAGACCGCGCGCACGCGGGTTCGCAGGGCATGGACGGCGTGGCGCTGGGATCGGTGGGCGGCCACCGCGTCGGCGACCGTCCGGCGCCGGAACCGGACGGTCTGGCCGGGCCTGACCTGCCCCAGCGCCGACAGGCCGGTCGCGGTCACCACCGCGAGCACCGGGTAGCCGGCGGTGACACCGCGGCCGCGGTGCAGCACCAGCAGTTCGTCGCCCGCGGGGACCTCGACCGCGCCGACCGGCACTCCCCGGGACAGCACCTCGCCGCGCGCCACCCGCCGCGGTACGTCGCCCGACATGCGCAGCCCGATGTGGTTGCTCCGCGGGCTCACGGTGAACTCCGACCGGAACAGCCGGTCGAACGAGTCGCCGAACTCCGCCAGGTCGGGGCCGTCGGTCACGTCGATCGTCCAGGATTCGCCGAAGCGCGGTACGGGGGCGCCCATGCGGAACAGCGGGATACCGAAGACCGGGTGGTCGACCGGCGGGCAGTGCGTACGGAGGACCAGTTCATCGGCGTCGCGCAGCGAGCGCCCGAACCCGATGATCGTGTCGGGGGCGCAGCTGCCGAGCAGGGACGGAGCCTCCACCGAGCCGAGCACGGCGAGGTACACCCGGATCCCGAACCGGATACCGGTGATGCTGATCGTCTCCCCGGACCGCACCGAAACGGGCTCCCACTGCGGTCGCCGCAGGCCTGCGACCGTCACGTCGGCGGGGGCGCCGGTGACCGCGATGAGCACGTCGGTCCGCGGGGTGGCGCTGAAGTCCAGGGCGGTGATCTCGATCAGCGGCGCGCCCTCGTCGTTGCCGGCCAGCACATTGGCGACGCGGGCGGAGTGCTGGTCGAGCGCGCCGTTGACCGGCAGGCCGTAGCGGGAGTGCCCGAACCGCCCGAGGTCCTGCACCACCGAGATCCCCGCCCGGTGGACGGTCAGGGTGTCAGTCATGGGCCGCCGCCAGGGGCGCGCCGGCGTGGTCGTCCCACTGCTCGGGGGAGATCGGTACGAACCGGAAGGTGTCGCCGGGCCGGTACGGGGTGAGCGGCTCGGAGTCGAGGTCGAGAACGCGCAGCGGGGTACGTCCCAGCAACGGCCAGCCGCCGGGGGAACGCATCGGGCAGATCACGGCCTGTCGGCCGGCCACCGCTATCGAGCCGGGCGGGACGCTGGTCCGCGGCGAGGCCAGCCTGGGGACCGGCCGGGGGAACGCCGGGCCGTCGGTCATCGGGGCGCCCGCCGGGGCGCCGAAGCAGCGGACCGTCAGCGGCGCGCCGGAGTGCAGCTCCACCACCTCCCGCTCGGTCAGCCCGAGCTGCTCGGCGACGACGGGCAGATCGGGGCCGTGCTCGCCCCCGTACACCACCGGGACCACGAACCGTCTGGCCGCCGGTGGCCGGATGGAGCCCGCGCCGAGCCGGTCGGCCTCGTGCCGAAGGGTGCGCCGGATCGTCTCGTGGTCGGTGCGGAGAGCGTCGAACTCGACGAGCAGCGAGTCGTAGGTGGGCACGATGCCGTAGACCCCGCCGGGCCGGGCCGCCTCGATCGCGTCGGCCAGGGCGTGTACGACCCGCCAGGCGCGGTCGCCGTCCATTTCCGTGGCCTTGACCACGACGGCCGAATCGCCGCAGTCCGCGATCACGACGCTGCCGTCCATGTCAGACGCGCCCATCGGCGACCCGAGCCCCGCCGGCCTTGGCGTCCAGCACCTCGGTCAGCGGCGCGATCCGCACCCCCGCGGCGAGCAGTTCCTCCCGGACGCGGTGCGCGAGCGCGATGGCTCCCGGGGTGTCGCCGTGCAGCAGGACGGTGTCGCATACGACCGGGATGTCGCGGCCGCCGACGCCGCGTATCACGCCATCGGTCACCATCCGGACCGTCCGCGCGGCGATCTCCGCTCCGTCGTGGATCACCGCGCCGGGTTCGCTTCGCGGCACCAGCGTGCCGTCGTCGCGGTAGGCCCGGTCGGCGATCCCGACGATGCCGACCCGCAGGCCGCGGGCGCGCGCGGCCTCGGCGAGCGCTCCGTCCTGCGCCAGCACGATCAGCGACGGGTCGAAGGAGGTGACGGCATCGGCCACCGCCGCCGCGTAGTCAGGCCGGGTCGCGACCAGGTTGCCGAGGCGGCCGTGTGGTGCCATATGCCGTACCCGGGTGCCGTGCGCGGCCGCGAACGCCTGGAGCGCGCCCATCTGGTAGAGCGTGTCGGTACGGACCTCGTCCGGCGTCAGGTCCATCGCGCGGCGGCCGAATCCGAGGAGATCGGGGAAGCTGGGGTGGGCGCCCACGGCGACGCCGCGCTCGACGCAGTGGCGGACGGTGGCGTCCATGATTCTCGGATCGCCGGCATGGAATCCGCACGCGATATTCGCCGAGGTGAGGACGTTCAACAGCGCCTCGTCGTCGCCCATGGTGTACGCGCCGAATCCCTCGCCGAGGTCGGCCACGAGATCGACCGTATTCGTCATGACGTCCTTCCGAATAATTGGGGAAAGAGAATTGGGGAATCGGTGTTTGGGTGAACGTAATACCGGCGACACGAAGCGGCAAATACACGTTGTGTGTGACGTGATCGCCGCTGGATATGACCCGGGTGCGTACACGCCACGGTCCGGGCCGCCCGGCGACCCCTACCATGAGGCTCCGCCCAGGCTGGAGGCTCGCCCATGGACACCAGGCGTCTTTACTCGTTCGTGAAGATCGTGGATGCCGGGAGCATCACGCGCGCGGCCGACATCCTGCATATCGCGCAGCCTGCCCTCAGCCAGCAACTCTCCATGCTGGAGGCGCAGTTCAAACAGCAATTGCTGATCCGCAGCAAACGCGGGGTGGCGCCGACCGAGGCGGGCCGCGCGCTGTACCGGCACGCGCAGCTCATCCTGCGCCAGGTCGAACTCGCCCACTCGGCGGTCGATGTGTCCGGCCGGGCGCCGGCCGGCAGCGTCTCCGTGGGCCTGGCCCCGTACAGCATGGGCGCGGCGCTCGCGCTGCCGCTGCTGCGGACCGTACGCGAGCGCTATCCCGACATCCTGCTGCACATCAACGAGAACTTCGGCGGTGTCATCAGCGAGGCGATCATGACCGGCCGCATGGACATGGCCTTCATCTACGGGGCCGGCCCGCTGCGGGGCGTGCAGTTCGAGCCGCTGCGCACCGAGGGCCTGTTCCTGATCGCCGCGCCGGGCGGCGCCGGGCCGGCGTCCCGGGGCGAGGACGTCTCCCTCGAGGAGCTGGCCGACGTGGCTCTGCTGCTGCCCAGCCGCATCCACACCATCCGCCAGGTCGTCGAGGCCGCGTTCCAGCAGGCCTCGCTCCAGCCGAAGGTGGTGGGCGAGATCGAGTCGGTGCTGACGCTGGTCAGCGCCGTCGGCGCCGACCTCGGGGCGACGGTGCTGCCCTGGTCGGCGGCGCGCGCCATCCTCGACGTACGGCACCTGGTGGTGCGCCGGATAGTGAACCCGGCCATCCGGGTCAAACTGTCCCTGTGTACCTCCGACCACCAGCCGCTGTCGGAGCCCGCCCATGCCGTGCACGACCTGTTCCATGAGCTGATCGCCGACTTCGGCGAGGGGGATTCCCACTCTTCCTCCGCGGCCTGATCAGAGCCTGATCAGAGCCTGATCAGGGCCAGGTATTCCGACTGCCGATCGCGTCACGCAAAACATCTATTGGTTGCCGAGCCGCACGCTGACTAACGTTTTTCCGCACATCGACATCGTCCGATTCGTAAAGCGCGAAAAACGCTTGAAACGCGGTACAAGCACTGGAGAAATAGATGAAGCAGCGTGTGCTCGTCACCCGTGCCGACCTCCCCGGCGGGGGGCTGGCCCGCCTGGCGTCCCGGGCGGAGGTCGTGTGCCGGCCCGGCACGGACAAGCCCGGCCCGGCGGAACTGGCCGAACGGGCCGAGGGCGCGGCCGCGATCCTGGCCCTGGGCAACGATCGAGTGGACGCCGCCCTGCTGGACGCCGCCGGGCCCGCGCTGCGCGTCGTCGCTCTGGCGAGCATGGGGTACGACACGGTCGACCGGGAAGCGGCGGCGGCGCGCGGCGTCGTGGTCACCCACACCCCAGGCGTGCTCGCCGAGACCACCGCCGACCTCGCCTTCGCCCTGATCCTCATGGCCCGCAGACGGCTCGGCGCCGCCCGCGACGCGCTGGCCGCCGGGCGGTGGGACCTGTTCCGGATGGACGACTGCCTGGGCCTGGATGTGCACGGCAGCACGCTCGGCCTGATCGGCTACGGCCAGATCGGACGGGCCGTCGCCCGGCGCGCACGGGGATTCGGCATGCGGCTGCTGCACCACGACCCGTACGCGCCCGCGGTCGCCGCCGATCCGGAATCCCGGGCCGTGGACCTGCCCACCCTCCTCGCCGAGGCCGACGTGATCTCGCTGCACATCCCGCTCACCCCGCAGACGCGCCATCTCATCGGCGCGGCGGAACTGGCCTCCATGAAGTCCACTGCCACACTGGTCAACACCTCACGCGGGGGCATCGTCGACGAAGATGCCCTGCTCCAGGCCGTTCGGGACCGTGTCATCCACTCGGCGGCCCTGGACGTCTTCGAACGCGAGCCCATGGGGGCCGAGCTGTCACCGCTGGTCGGCGAACCCCATGTGGTCACGCTCCCGCACCTCGGTTCGGCCACCGAGGCCACCCGTGCCGCCATGGTGGACCTCGCGGTGGACAACGTCCTGGAGGTACTCGCCGGGCGACCGGCGCGCACTCCGCTGCCGGGCAGCTCCCCCACCCCCGGCGCACGGAATTGACGGCTCACTGAACGCTCGCAGAACAGCTCACGTGATTGAGCAGAAAGGCCGGAAAGGGCACCCATGGACGTCACCGCTCGCATCGAGTCCGTGTACGCGCAGATCGTGCGCCGCAACCCCGGGGAAGCGGAGTTCCACCAGGCGGCGAGCGAAGTGCTGCACAGCCTCGCGCCCGTGCTCCGCGCGCATCCGGACCATCTCGACGCCCGGATCGTGGAGCGGCTGTGCGAACCGGAGCGGCAGATCGTCTTCCGGGTGCCCTGGGTCGACGACCTGGGGGACATCCACGTCAACCGGGGCTTCCGGGTGGAGTTCAACAGCGCGCTCGGCCCCTACAAGGGCGGCCTGCGCTTCCACCCCAGCGTCAACCTGGGCATCGTCAAGTTCCTCGGCTTCGAGCAGATCTTCAAGAACGCGCTGACCGGGCTGTCCATCGGCGGCGGCAAGGGCGGCGCCGACTTCGACCCCAAGGGGCGCTCCGACGGCGAGGTCATGCGCTTCTGCCAGTCCTTCATGACCGAACTGCACCGGCACATCGGCGAGCACACCGACGTGCCGGCCGGGGACATCGGGGTGGGCGCGCGCGAGATCGGCTATCTGTTCGGCCAGTACAAGCGGCTGACCAACCGCTTCGAGGCCGGAGTCCTGACCGGCAAGGGGGTCGGCTGGGGCGGCTCGCACGCGCGTACCGAGGCCACCGGATACGGCACCGTCCACTTCACCCAGGAGATGCTGCGCACCCGCGGCCGCCAGCTCGACGGCTGCGATGTGGTGGTCTCCGGCTCCGGCAATGTGGCCCTCTACGCCATCGAGAAGGTGCACGCCCTCGGCGGCCGGGTGGTGGCCTGCTCCGACTCCTCCGGATATGTGGTCGACCCGGGCGGGATCGACCTGGGCCTGCTCAAGGAGGTCAAGGAGGCCCGCCGGGCGCGGATCTGCGACTACGCCCGGGCCAGGACCGGTGCGGTGTTCTCCGACCGAGGCTCGGTGTTCGAGGTGGACTGCGATATCGCCCTGCCCTGCGCCACCCAGAACGAACTGAACGAGGAGGACGCGGTCGCGCTGGCGAAGAACGGCGTGCTGGCCGTGGCCGAGGGCGCGAACATGCCCTGCACCCCGGCGGCGGTCGAGGTGCTGCGGGAGGCCGGGGTGCTCTTCGGCCCCGGCAAGGCCGCCAACGCCGGCGGGGTGGCCACCTCGGCGCTGGAGATGCGGCAGAACGCCGCCCGCGACCGGTGGACCTTCGAGCAGACCGAGGCCTCTCTCGCCGCCGTCATGACCGATGTCCACGCGCTGTGCCGGGCCACCGCCGAGGAGTACGGGGCCCCCGACGACTACGTCCTGGGCGCGAACGTCGCCGGATATCTGCGGGTGGCGGAGGCCATGGCCGCGCACGGCGTGGTCTGAGCCCGACGCCGGCTCGTCAGGCCGGGCACACCGGCCGGACGGCTGGTCCGGCAGACAGGCCGAGCGCTCCCGCCGGGTGAGGTCCCGTCGACGATCCCGCAGAGCTTGCCGATCGCCTCGGCCGGCCGGCGCGGGTCGATGTCCCACAGCCGTACGGTCTCGTCGTCGCTGCCGGTGGCCAGCGTGCGGCCGTCCGGGCTGAACGCCACCGCCCATACGCCGTCGGTGTGGCCCTTGAGCGCGCGCAGGGCGCGGCCGGTCCGCACGTCCCACAGCCGCACCGTACGGTCGGCGCCGGTGGTGGCGAGGGTGCGGCCGTCGCACGCCGGGGACGGCGTGGTCGCCGTCTCCTGGAACGAGACGAACATCGCGGGCCCCGATGTGCTGGTCCTGACCGACGCCCGGCCCTGAACGCCTCAGGGACCGGGGCCCGGGTCGGCGGCCACGGGCGGAGCGGCGACCGGGTCCACGGCGACCGGGTTCACGACGGCAGGCTTGCGGAGCAGCAGCAGCGCCGCGTCGTCGTGGAGCCGGCCGCCGACGTGTGCCAGCAGGTCGTCGTGGAGGGCGGCCAGGGTGCGGGACGGCTCGTCGCAGGCGTGCCGGGCCACCCGCTCGGCGAGCGGGTAGAACGCCCGGCCGCCGTCGCGGGCCTCGGTGACCCCGTCGGTGTACAGCAGCAGCTGGTCGCCGTCGGAGAAGGACAGCGTCTGCAGTCCCGGGCGGCGGTCGACGAGGGAGCGCAGGCCCAGCGGCGGGGCCGGCTGGGTCGGCTCGACCGCCGTGACGCCCGCGCGGCTGACCAGCAGCGGCGGGGCGTGGCCGCAGTTGACGACCTCCATCCGGCCCGGCTGGGGGTATCCGGCGACCACGGCGGTGACGAAGTCGTCGGGGCCGAGGTTGCGGGCCAGGCTGCGCTCGATCCGCTCGACGACGTCCAGCAGGTCCGGCTCGTCGTACGCGGCCTCGCGGAAGACGCCCAGCACCAGCGCGGTGGTGCCGACCGCGGGCAGCCCCTTGCCGCGCACATCGCCGACGATCAGCCGGACGCCGTACGGGGTGGGCACCAGCGCGTACAGGTCGCCGCCGATCCGGGCCTCCGCGGCGGCGGCGCTGTAGCGCACGGCCACCTGGAACGGGCCGACCGTCGCGGGCACCGGTTTGAGCAGGGCGTTCTGGGCGGTCTCGGCGACCGAGCGGACGGCCGCCAGCACCCGCTCACGGCGCCTGCGCAACAGGCTGGCCAGCGCGCTCGCGAGGGTGACGGCGACCAGCGCCGCCAGCGTGACCGCCTGCTGGCGGACCGGCTCACCGGACCGGGCGCCGAGCACCGCGCCCAGCGCGGTGGCGAGGAAGCCGATGCGCAGCACGCCCCAGGGCCGGCAGGTGGCGGCGGCCAGCGCGGGGCCCACGGCGAGCAGCGGAAGCCAGCTCATCCCGGCGTCGCCGAGGAAGACGAGCAGCGCGACCAGGGAAGTGGTCACCGCGGTCACCATGACCGCGATATACGCACCGCAGCGGGACTGGTCCAAGGAGGCCGCCCAGGATGCCGGGTCCGGCCGCCGGGTGGGCTGCCGTTTCGTCCGATGGCCATGGTGATGGTCACGGGCCTGGCTCATGTCCGGGTCTGAATTCTTTCCGCTCGTGGCAGACACGCACACCTGAATGTCCGTGATGCCCGTGATGTCCGTGCCTTCTAGAGAACAGGAGTCCGGGCGATGGCCACAAGGGCCCGCATTTCAGATAGTGACTTTCAGACACCCAGCGAAAGACCCCTGGTCACGCGCTTCCCCGCCGGAATCAGCCGGTCCTGGATCTCGCCCATGCGCGAGGACGCGATGAGCGAAGCCCCGAGGCGCGACAGGCGCGAGGACGGGTCCACCCGCAGCGAGACCCCGAGCGAGCCCAGCGTCTCCCCGCTGTAGACGGGCACCGCGAGACAGACCGTGCCGAGGGCGTACTCCTCGCGGTCGAGGACGGGCGCGCCGACCGGGGTGGCCTCGAGCCGCCGGAGCAGCTCGTCCCGGCGGGTGATGGTCCGGGGGGTGAGGTCGGCCAGCGGGTGCCGGGACAGATAGTCCCCGCGGGACTCGGCGTCCAGCTCGCGCAGCACGCACTTGCCCAGGGCGGTGGCGTGTCCCGCCTCCCCGAACCCCACCCAGAGGTCGACGCGCGGCGCCCGCGGGCTGTCGACGATGCCGGCGACCCTGATCTCGCCGTCCTCGTAGAAGGTCAGATACGCGGCGACCGACAGGTCGTCCCGCAGAGCGGTGAGGGTGGGGCGGACGCGGGTCAGTAGCGCCTGGCCGCGGCTTCCGGCGCGCAGGGCGTCGACCTTGTCCCCGACGACGAACCCGCCGTCGTCGAGCTTGCGCGCATACCCGTCGTGACACAGCGTGCGCAGCAGGTGGTAAGTGGTGGCCAGGGGCAGCCCGACCTCGCGTGCGAGCTGTTTCGCCGGCGCACCGCCCTCGTGCGCGCCGACGGCCTCCAGCAGGCGGAGGGCCCGCTGCACGGACGTGATGAGCGTGGGGGCCGCCTGGGCGCTCATGAGTCCAGCTTGCGCCGGGTGCGCGGGCCAGGCAAGGCCTGGCCCTTTTTGCGGCTCGGTTCTCCCCCGGCCACCGCTGGGAGGGGGCACCTCCCAGCGGTAGCCGGGGCCCCCGACCGGGGCCGTGACCTGCGGTGCGAACATGACAGGCACATGACCACCGGCCGCGCCCCTCAACTCACCTCAACTACGTCTGCTTCACGGTTACTTCACACATGCAGGTTTTTGTTAAGTAGCCCTTGTCACATCAGTTGACCCCGTGTCATCGTGCTCTCCGTTCCCCTCCCGTCGATCACTTCCGCTTCCCACCCCGCCCGGAGCTCAAGTGTCCGCCGAACCGAAGTCCGCCCCCGAACCGCCCGCCGAGCGTCCTGAGTCGGACGTCGGCAGACGGGTGCACGCCTTCCGGCGCCTGCGCCGGATGTCGCTGCGCGCCCTCGCGGAGCGCAGCGATGTCAGCGGGAGCTTCCTCAGCCAGCTCGAGCGCGGGCGCAGCAGCGCCTCCATCTCGACGCTGGCGCGCATCGCCTCCGCCCTCGGCATCACCATGGCCGAACTGTTCGACACCTCGGCCATCGGCCCCACGCCCCTGCGCGCCCAGGACCGGCCGGAACTCCCCTGGGTCGGCGGCGGCCGCAAGACCTCGCTCACCCGAGAGCCGCTGTCCGGGTTCGGGGTGTACGAGGCCGAGTTCGCGCCGGGGGGCTCGACCGGGGACGAGCAGTACAGCCACCCCGGCTGGCACGAGGTGGTCGTGGTGCTGACCAACCAGGTGACCGTGGAGCTCGACACCGAGCGCTTCGTACTCGGCGAGGGAGACAGCCTGGACTTCGACTCCAGGCAGCCGCACCGCATCGTCAACGAGACCGATGCCCTGTCCGTCGTTCACTGGGTGCTGGGCCCCATACAGCCCGGCGACAAGGAGTAGCCGATGTCCCCCCGATCCCCACTCTCCGGAGCATTCCACGGCGCCCGGGCCCGGCGGCATGCTCTGACCGGGACCGCTCTCGCGACCGTCGGCGTGCTGCTCACGGCCGGCTGCGCGCAGGGGGGACCCGGCAAGGACGCCGACTCGGCCGATCTCGTCGGCCAGCCGGCGGGCACGGTCAAGAAGGACGCGCTCAAGGGCGTCCGGATGACCTATGTGTCGTACGGCGGCGGGATGCAGGACGGCCAGGAGGGCGCGTTCGTCAAACCGTTCGGCAAGGACTCCGGCGCGGATGTGCTCACCGACGGCCCCACCGACCCGGCCAAGATCAAGGCCCAGGTGACCTCGAAGAACGTGCTGTGGGACGTGGTCGACACCACCCCGTGGGACGCCGCCGCCAACTGCGAGACGCTGTACGAAAAGCTGGACTACAAGATCATCAACACCAGCCAGCTGCCGGACCAGACGCCCGAGTCCCCCTGTATGGTCCCCTCGCTGATCTACGGCTACGGCCTCTACTACAACGCCGACAAGTACGGGGACAACCCGCCCACCACCTGGGCGGACTTCTTCGACACCGAGAAGTTCCCGGGCAAGCGGGCCGTCGACGGCCGCCCCACCCCCACCCCCGGCATCTTCGAGGCGGCCCTGCTGGCCGACGGCGTGGGCCCGAGCAAGCTGTACCCGCTGGACACCAAGCGGGCGCTGCGCAAGTGGGACGGCATCAAGTCCGACCTCACGTACTGGAAGACCGGCGCCCAGCAGACCCAGATCGTGCAATCCGGCCAGGCGGACATGGTGATGGCCTGGAGCGGCCGCATCTACGAGGCCAATGCCAACGGCGCGAACTTCCGCCCGGTGTGGAACAACAGCTTCATCCTGTACGACGTGTTCGCCGTGCCGAAGGGCTCGAAGAACACCAAGGCCGCGATGGGCCTGATCAATTACGCGCTCGGCGAGGAGCAGCAGACCAGGCAGTCGGAGTACACCAGCTACGCGCCGGTCAACATCAACTCCAAGCCCACGCTGTCCCCGCAGGCCAAGAAGCTGGACCCGACGCAGGAGAAGGTGCTCCAGCAGTCCATCACCCCCGACTTCACCTACTGGGGCAAGAACCGGGACAAGCTGTCCACAGCCTGGACCGACTGGCTGAACCGATGACAGCGCTCTCCCCCGGTACCACGCCCGGCCGGCCCGCCGACCGGCCGGGCGGGCAGGCCCGGGGCTCCTCCGCCACCGCGGAGCGGGCCCCGGGCTCCCGGCGCTGGCTGCTGATCGTGCCGACGGCGCTGCTGGTGCTGGCCGGCTTCGTCTACCCGGTCGCCACGATCGTGGTGCGCAGCGTCACCCAGCCGGAGACCGGGCTGCAGAACTTCTCCTGGCTGCTGCACGACGCCACCGCGCTCGAGGTGCTGGGCCGCACCCTGACCGTCGCCGCCGTGGCCACGCTGATCACCCTCGTGCTCGGCTATCCGTACGCGTATCTGATGACCCTGTCCGGACCGGCGCTGCGCGGGCTGCTGATGCTGGCCGTACTGATGCCGTTCTGGACCAGCCTGATGGTGCGCGTCTTCGCCTGGGTGATCATCCTTCAGGACCACGGCGTGCTCAACACCGTCCTGGACGCGCTGGGCCTGGGCAGGACGCATCTGCTCGGGACCACCACGGGCGTGCTGATCGGCATGTGCCAGATCCTGATGCCGTTCATGGTGCTGCCGCTGTTCAACGCGATGCGCTCGATCGACCGGCGGGTGGTGCAGGCCGGCATGATCTGCGGCGCGCCGCCCTGGAAGGCGTTCTGGCGGGTCTTCGTCCCGCTGTCGCTGCCAGGGGTGTTCGCCGGGTCGCTGATGGTGTTCATCCTCTCGCTCGGCTTCTACATCACCCCCGCCGTGCTCGGCTCGCCCCGCCAGGAGCTGCTGCCCAACGCGCTGTACACGCAGATCAGCGAGTTGCTGAACTGGGGCCGCGGCGGGGCACTCGCGGTGGCGCTGCTGCTCACCGCCGGCTGTCTGCTCGCGGTGACGGCCTGGGTGTCCAAGCGGGTGACCGGCAAGTCGGCCGGGGTCACGGGAGGTCTGGAGCTGTGAGCAGGCGAATCCCCCTCAAGATCTTCGGCGCGCTGGTCGCGCTCTGGCTGGTCGCCCCGACGCTGGTGGTCATCCCGCTCAGCTTCACCGGACAGCGCTCGCTGGCCTTTCCGCCCGAGCGCTGGTCCCTGCGGTGGTACGACACCTTCTTCTCGGACAGCCGCTGGGTGGCCGATCTGCTGAACTCACTGCAGATCGCCGCCCTCGTCGGGGTCCTGGCCACGGTGGCGGGCACGGCCGCGAGCTACGCCCTGACCCGCGGCCGGTTCCGGGGCCGCGGCGCGGCGGGCGCGCTGCTGATCGCCCCGATGCTGGTGCCCACGGTCGTCTTCGGCGTGGGCCTCTACGCCCTGTTCCTGCAGCTGCGGCTGGTGGGGACGTTCGCCGGGTTCCTGATCGCACACACCGTGCTCGCCCTGCCGTTCGTGATCATCCCGGTGTCCTCGGTGCTGTCGCGGTTCGACACCACGCTGGAGCGCGCGGCGGAGATCTGCGGCGCGAGCCGGGGGCGCGCATTCCTCACCGTCACCCTGCCGGTGATCGCGCCCGGTCTGCTGTCCGGGTTCATGTTCGCCTTCGTGACCTCCTTCGACGAGGTCGTGGTGTCCATGTTCATCTCCAGCCCCTATCTGGAGACCCTGCCGGTGCGGATGTACAGCAGCATCCAGCGCGACGTCGATCCCACCATCGCCGCCGCGGCCACCCTCATCATCTGCTTCACCAGCGCGCTGATCGCGATCGCGCTGTTCGCACAATCCCGGAGGCGACGTGTCAGCTGACCTCAAGCGCGGCGGGGCTCCTGGCCGCCAGCCCGCTGACCTCAAGCGCAGCGGGGCCGCCATCGAACTGCGCGGCCTGACCAAGACGTACGGGTCGAGCCAGGCCGTGCGCGGCGTCGATCTGACCATCGAGCCGGGCGAGTTCATGACATTCCTGGGCCCCAGCGGCTCGGGCAAGACGACCACGCTCAACATGATCGCCGGGTTTGTCCCGCCGACCTCGGGCGACATCCTGGTCGACGCCAAGCCGCTGAACTCCGTGCCCCCGCACCGGCGCGAGATGGGCATGGTCTTCCAGGGGTACGCGCTGTTCCCGCATCTGAGCGTGTGGGACAACATCGAGTTCCCGCTGAAACAGCGGCGCCTGCCCAAACGCGAGCGCCGCGAGCTGGTGCGCGCGGCGGTGCGGACCGTACAGCTGGAGGGGTTCGAGCGGCGCCGCCCCGCCCAGCTGTCCGGCGGCCAGCAGCAGCGCGTCGCCTTCGCCCGGGCCATCGTCTACCGGCCGCCGGTGCTGCTGATGGACGAGCCGCTGGGCGCGCTGGACAAAAAGCTCCGCGAGGCCCTGCAGGAGGAGATCCGGGAGATCCACCGCAAAGTGGGCACGACCTTCCTCTACGTCACCCACGACCAGGAGGAGGCGCTCACCCTCTCGGACCGGATCGCCGTCTACAACGACGGGCGGATCGTGCAGGTGGGCACGGCCGAGGAGCTGTACGAGCGGCCCGAGTCGCTGTTCGTCGCCCAGTTCCTCGGCGAGTCCACGCTGCTGCGCGGCGTCGTCCACCCCGACGACCCCAAGCGGCTGCACGCGGGCGCGTACGGCATCCCGCTCCCGGGCGGACACGCGGTGCGCGGCGACGCCGTGGTGGTGATCCGCCCCGAGCGGCTACGGCTGTCGGCCGAGGAGCCGGCCCCGGGCCGGGCCGGGGTGCCGGTCATCGTGCGCGACGAGACCTATCTGGGCCACTCGCGGAAGCTGACCGTCGAACTGCCCGGCGGGCCCACCGGGCTGGTCCGGGAGGGCCCCGGCACCGCCTCCGGGCTGGGCGTCGGCGACACCGGCTTCGCCACCTGGGACCCGGCCGTCTCCGCCGTGGTCCCCGACAAGTGACTTTCTCTTAAGGACAATTGACGTGATCAACGGTCAGGTCTCCTTCTGGATGCAGGACACGGCCGGCTCGGAACGCGACGTGGAACGCCCCGAGCGGCCCCCGCTGGACGGGGACACCACGGTCGACGTGTGCGTCGTCGGCGCCGGATACACCGGGCTGTGGACCGCCTACTGGCTGCGCCAGGCGCTGCCCGACGCCTCGATCCTCGTCGTCGAGGCACGCCATGTCGGCTACGGCGCCTCCGGCCGCAACGGCGGCTGGCTCTCCGGCAAGATGATCGGGCTCTCCCGCCATATGGCCGAGGGCCCCGGGGGCCGGGAGGCGGTGCTCGACCTGCGGCGCGCGGCCACAGGCGCGTTCGACGAGATCCTCGGGATCATGGCCGATCACGACGTCGACGTGGATGCCGTGCACGGCGGCTATCTGACGATCGGCCGCACCCCCTCCGAACTGGCCCGGCTCCGGGCGGCGGTGGCCGCCGAGCGCGCCTGGGGCATGACCGAGGACGACGTACGGCTGCTGTCCGCGGCCGAGACGGCGGGCCGGATCAGCATCGACGGGGTGCTCGGCGCCGTGTACAGCCCACACAACGTGCGGCTGCACCCCGGGAAGCTGGTCACCGGCCTCGCCTCGGCCGTCGAGGCCGCCGGCGTCCGGATCGCCGAGCGCACCCCGGCCCTGGACATCCTCCCCGGACGGGTCCGCACCCCGCACGGCACCGTCGCCGCCCGCCACATCCTGCGCGCGACCGAGGGATACACCGCGCAACTGCCCGGCCGTCGCCGCGACATGCTGCCGATGAACAGCTCGATGGTCATCACCGAGCCGCTGTCCGAAGCGGACTGGAAGCACATCGGCTGGTCCGGCTGCGAGGCCCTCTCCGGCGCCCAGCACACCTACTTCTACGCCCAGCGCACCGCCGACGGCCGGATCGCCCTCGGCGGCCGCGGCCTCCCGTACCGCTTCGGCTCCCGACTCGACCGGGACGGTCGACTGGACCGCTGGACCATCGGCCAGCTCGAAGGGGTCCTGCGCGGCCTGTGGCCCGACGTGCGGTTCCAGCTCGCCCACGCGTGGTGCGGCTCGCTGGGCGTACCGCGCGACTGGTCACCCTCGGTGGTCTGGGACCCGGCATCGGGCCTCGGCCACGCCGGGGGCTACGTCGGGCAGGGCGTGACAGCCTCGTACCTGGCCGGCCGGACCCTCGCCGACCTCGTGACCGGCAAAGACACCCGCTACACCCGCCTGCCCTGGTCGGGCCGGACCTCCCCGCGCTGGGAACCGGAGCCGCTGCGCTGGCTGGGCTCGTACGCGATGTACGGCCTGTACCGGATCGCCGACCTCAGCGAGGGCAGCACCCGCCACGAGCGCACGTCGACCTTCGCGCGGCTGGCCGACACGATCACCGGCCGGCACTGATTTCCTCCGGCCCCGGTTCACCTCCGGGCCAGGTCGTGCTCGGAGCGCCTGCGAGCTAATAGGTCATGTATTGCTGATGTTTCTGTCCGCCAGGAGGTCTCTGATGCGTACGTCAACCTGCTGGCGGTCGTAGCCCCGCCGCACGATCTGGAACGGAGGTGGGCCGACCGGCGAGTCGGCTTCCGACAGGGCCTTGAGGTAGCGGTCGACCTGCTGGCGGTCGTAGCCCCGCCACGCCACATCGAAGCCACGGAAGTCAGACGGTTTCGACACTGCGAGTACCACTCCAACCCGGTAGGAAGACGGGTGCGGCCACCGTCGATCACCGCGGTGTGTGAAGGCTGAAGATCATGCGGTGACCGGCCCACAGCGTAGACCCTGTCCGCCGACAGGAGACGTTCGAGGTCCTGATGGGCCGATCCACCAGGCGTACCGGGACGGGATGGAGGACCGACTCGGCCCGCTCTGCCGCCAATGGTGTCCGCGATGCCGCGGCCCTCGGCGCCCTGCTCGCGGGCGCTCCGGAGCCGGTCGTCACCGCGCTGGACCGGGCCGGACGGCATGTGGGCGTGGCCTTCCAGGCCGTTGACGACCTGGACGGCATGTGGGGCGACCCCCAGGTCACGGGCAAGCCCGTCCACGCGACCTGCGCCGGAGGAAGAAGACGCTGCCCGTCCTGGCCGCCCTGCCCGCGGACGGCCCAGCCGCCCGCGAGCTCGCCGCGCTCCTCAGCACCGACCCGGACGACGCCGCCGTCCGCCGCGCCGCCGAGCTCGTCGAAGAGGCGGGCGGCCGCGCAGCCACCCTCGCCGAGGCCCGCCACCACCTGGACGCGGCCCGCGCCCACCTGGCCTCCGTCCCCCCGGCCCCGACCGCGGCGGCCGAACTCCTGGCCCTGCTGCCGTTCCTCGTCGACCGCGCGCTCTGACCACTCCTTTGGCCCGGCTGTGCGCGCGGCGGCGGGCCGCGTCGCCCATGCTGGCCGGGGAGAAGGCCGCTGAGCTGGTGTGGAAGGACGGGGCCGATGAGGCTTGTCGTCGATCTCAACCGCTGCCAGGGGTACGCGCAGTGCGTCTTTCTGGCGCCCGACGTGTTCGCCCTGAACGGGGAGGAGGCGCTGCGGTACGCCCCTTGCGTCGACGACGCGCGCCGTGAGCAGGTGGCCGGTGCGGTGGCCGCCTGCCCGGTCCAGGCGATCCTGGTCGACGACGCGGTCGACGACGCGGTCGACGACGTGGTGAACGACGCGGTGGACGACCTGCCCCCGGCGGCCCTCGATGCCCACCGCTGACCAGAGCGGCGCGAGCGGCGGCCACCGCGGCGACGACGGCCTGGCGCGGCTGCGGCGCGAGGGGCGGATCGTGATCGTCGGCGCCTCCCTGGCCGGTCTACGGGCCGCGGAGACCCTGCGCGAGGAGGGCTTCACCGGCTCGCTCACCCTCATCGGCGACGAGCCCGACCAGCCGTACGACCGGCCGCCGCTGTCCAAGCAGGTGCTGGTGGGCGGCGCGGCCGCGGACCGCACGACGCTGCCCCGGCGCCGGGCGATCCAGGCCCATTGGCGGCTGGGGACCGCCGCCACGGGGCTGGACCTGACGGGTCGGCGGGTGCGGCTGGCCGACGGCGACGAGGTGCCGTACGACCGGCTGCTGATCACCACCGGCGTCCGCTCCCGCCCCTGGCCGCACCCCGCCGAAGCCGAGCTCGACGGCGTGTTCGTGCTGCGCACCAGCCGGGACGCGGCGCGGCTGCGGCGGCGGCTCATGGCCGGGCCCCGGCGGGTGCTGGTCATCGGCGGCGGTTTCACCGGCTCGGAGATCGCGTCCGCCTGCCGCGAGCTGGGGCTGCCCGTCACGGTCGCCGAACGCGGCCCGACGCCGCTGGTGGGCGCCCTGGGCGGGGTGATCGGCCAGGTCACGGCGGAGCTGCAGCGGGCGCACGGCGTCGATCTGCGCTGCTCGGTCATGGTCACCGGTCTTGAGGGCGACGCGGCCGGGCGGCTGCGGCGCGCCCATCTGTCCGACGGCACCGCCCTCGACGTGGACCTGGCCGTGGTCGCGCTCGGCGCCGTCCGCAACACCGAGTGGCTGGCCGGGTCGGGGCTCGGCGCCGGGCCCCGGGGGGTCGCGTGCGACGCCGGGTGCCGGGCGTTCGACGCCCGGGGCCTGGTCACCGACGACGTGTTCGTGGCCGGGGACGTCGCCCGGTCCCCGCATCCGCTCTTCGGCTACCAGTTCCTGTCCCTCGAACACTGGGGCAACGCCGTCGCGCAGGCCGAGGTCGCGGCGCACAACATGATCAGCGCCGGTCCGGACCGCCGCCCTCACCTGTGGGTCCCCGCCTTCTGGTCCTCGCAGTTCGGGGTGAACATCAAGTCGGTCGGGGTGCCCTCGATGGGCGAGGAGATCCTCATCGCCCAGGGGGCGCTGGCCGAGCGCAGCTTCACCGGCGTCTACGGCTACCAGGGCCGTGTCATCGCCGCCGTCACCTTCGACCAGTCCAAGTGGCTCGACTTCTACCGGCGGCAGATCGAGACGGCCGCGCCCTTCCCACCGTCCTTCCGCTCCGTGGACCGGCGGCCCGACGGGCTGCGTCCGGTCCCCGCCGACTTCCCCGACCCCTCCCTGCCGACCCACGGGCCGACCGTGACCCTCAGCGGCTACTCGCCGACCGACCGGCGGATCGTCTTCACCCCCGCCCGGGTCTAGAGGGTGCCTTGTGGATCACCCTGGGCGCCCCCTACCCCCCACCCGGAAGGACTCTCCGTCATGACGCATGGCACGTTTCTGCGGCAGATCACCGACTACGCCAACCGCGCCGACCCCTACCCCGTGTACGCCGAGCTGCGGAAGACGCCCGTGCTGCGGGACGAGGGCGGCCCGTACCTCGTCAGCACGTACTGGGAGATCCACGGCCTGCTGCACGACCCGCGGCTCAGCGCGGATCCCCGCAATCTGGACCCGGACGCCGCCACCGTGCTCGCCGTGGCCGAGGAGGAGGACGACCCGAGCCTGGCGCCGAGCTTCCTGCGGCTCGACCCGCCCGAGCACGACCGGCTGCGCCGGCTCGCGACGTACCCGTTCGGGCCGCCGCACACCCCGCGGCGGATCCACGACATGCGCGGCGAGCTCGCCCGGATCGTCTCCGACCTCATCGACGACTTCCAGGACCGCGACCAGGTCGACCTGGTCGACGACTTCGCGTACCCGTTCCCGGTGACCGTGATCTGCCGGCTGCTGGGGGTGCCCCGCGCGGACGAGCCGCTCTTCCACGCCTGGACCGACACCCTGCTCACCAGCCTCGACCCCGCCGCGGACCCCGCGGACGTGGCCGAGCGGCACCGGGCCTTCCGGCAGGCCCGTAGCGAACTGAGCATGTATATGTCCGAACTGGTCGAGGAGCGCCGCCGCGCACCGAGCGAGGACATGCTCTCCTCGCTCGTCCACGGGGACGGCCCGGACGGCCGGATGACCCACTCCGAACTGGTCAGCACCGCCGTGCTGCTGCTGATCGCCGGGCATGAGACGACCGTCAACCTGATCACCAACGGGATGCTGACCCTGCTGCGCCACCCGGACGTCCTCAAGCGGCTGCACGACGATCCGCGTCTGGCCGTCCCGCTGGTGGAGGAGGTGCTGCGCTACGAGCCCCCGGTCCAGATGCTGCCGCAGCGCACCCCGCTCACCGACATCGACATCGCGGGCGTCACCATCCCCAAGGGCGCGGCCGTCTGGCTGCTCCTGGCCTCCGGCAACCGCGACCCGCGGCGCTTCCCCGACCCCGACCGGTTCGACCCGGACCGCAAGGACAACCAGCACCTCGGCTTCGGCAGCGGCATCCACATCTGCTACGGCGCGCCGCTGGCCCGGCTGGAGGGGCAGCTCGCGCTGGCCGAGCTCGCCCGCCGGCTGGAGAACCCCCGGCTGCTGGAGGACCCGCCCCCGTACCGGCAGAACGCGGTGCTGCGCGGCCCACGCCATCTGCCCGTCGGTTTCGACGGCGTACGCGCGGCCCGGGAACCCTGAACGCGGCGCTGGCGCGCGCGCACGCGGATGCGGATGCGGATCAGCCGCGGCTCCGCCTGAAGCGGGCCGCCGCCTCGGCGAGGTCCACGATCGGGTCGGGGTAGTCCAGGGCGGCGCGGTCCGGGTCGGGCAGCCGCCAGGGGCGGTGCACGGCCGAGCCGTGGACGGCGGCGAGTTCGGGCACCCAACGGCGTACGTACTCCCCTCCGGGATCGTGGCGCAGCGCCTGGGTGACCGGGTTGAGGATCCGGTTGGGGCGGGTGTCGGTGCCGGTGCCGGCCACCCACTGCCAGTTGAGCTGGTTGTTCGCGATGTCGCCGTCCACCAGCAACGCGAGGAAGTGCCGGGCTCCGGTGCGCCAGTCGAGGTACAGGGTCTTCGCCAGGAAACTCGCCGCCACCAGCCGCGCCCGGCCCGGCATCCAGCCCTCCCTCTTCAGCTGGCGCATCGCCGCGTCCACGACCGGATAGCCGGTCAGCCCCTCGCACCAGGCCGCGACCTCGTCCGCGTCGTGGCGCCAGCGGTCGTGCCGCGGGCGGTAGTCGCGGTGGGCGGCGTCCGGGCGCGCGGCCAGGACCTGGTGGTGGAAGTCCCGCCAGGCCAGCTGCCGTACGAACGCCTCGGCCCCCGGCCCGCCCGCGTCCAGGGCCCGGCGCGCCACCTCCAGCGGCGACAGACAACCGAAGTGCAGATAGGGGGAGAGCCGGGAGGTGGCGTCCCCGGCGAGGTCGTCCTGCCGCTCGGCGTACTCCGCCAGCGGGCCCGCCGTCCAGAGCCGCAGCCTGCGGCGGGCCGCCGTCTCTCCCCCGGCGGGCAGGTCCGGGGAGGCCGCGCCCGGGGCCAGGGACGCCGCGGTGGGCAGGGCGGCGGAGCGGATCGGCGGCACCCGGACCGCTGTTGGCGCGGGGGGCCCCGCCCCCCCCGGGCCCCCCCCCCCCCCCCCGGGGGGGGGCGGCGGGGGGGGGGGGGGGGGGGGGGGGTGCGGGATGTGGTCAGGGCTGTGATCGCGCCACGTGGCGGAGCCCGCCGAGGAGGTGGGCCCGGAAGGCGGGATC
>NZ_JARAXF010000059.1:0-26373 GCF_033793745.1 Streptomyces sp. ME19-01-6
CGGGTGCGTTGTCATTGGAGGATGCGGCGCGTGTGGTGGCGCTGCGCAGTCGGTTGATTGCTGGTGAGCTGGCGGGGTTGGGCGGCATGGTGTCGTTGGCTGTGTCGGCGGACGAGGTCCGGGAATGGCTGGAGCGGTGGCCCGGGCGGCTGGCTCTGGCGGCGGTGAACGGCCCGCGGTCGGTGGTGCTCGCCGGCGATGCGGACGTGGTGCAGGAACTGCTCGGCGCATGCGAGGCCGAGGAGGTACGGGCACGCCAGGTGCCCGTCGACTACGCGTCGCACTCCCCCCAAGTGGAGCAGATCGAGACTGAGCTGCTGGACCTGCTCGGCACGATCACGCCCCAGGCTACGCAGGTCCCGTTCTGGTCGACCGTGACCGGGGAGCCGCTGGACACCACCGAGCTGACCAGCACATACTGGTACCAGAATCTTCGCCGCACCGTGCGGTTCGAGTCGGTGGTACGCGGCCTGTTGGAAGCCGGGCACACCGTGTTCATTGAGGCCAGCGCCCATCCGGTCACGACGGTCGGCATCGAGGAGTCCCTCAACGGATGCGGCGCCGAAGGCGTGGTGACCGGCACCTTACGCCGGGACACGGGCGACACCGGCCAGTTCATGACGGCGTTGGCGACGCTGCATGTGCATGGGCTGGAGCCGGACTGGACAGCCGTCTTCGGTCGGTCGAACGGACACGGGGCCGCACTGCCGACGTATCCCTTCCAGCGGCAGAGGTTCTGGCCCGAACGGACCGAAGCCGAGCCCCGCACCCGCACCGTGACCGACGACTGGCGCTACCGGGTGGCCTGGCAGCCGTTCTTCCCCTCGGCCGTACCGGATCGAACGGGCACATGGCTGGTGGTCGTACCGGCGCGAGCAGTCGACGACCAGGCGGTCGCGACCCTGCTGAACGCCTTGTCCGCACGGGGCTGCGACGTGCTGCCACTCGTGCTCGATGCGATGGACCCGCAGCGGGTACGCCAACACGCGACCCAGGCTGCCGGCGTGCTGTCGCTGCTCACTTGGGACGAACGCCCCGACGCGGAGCACTCCGCGGTGCCCCGCGGTTACCGGCTCACCATGTCACTGATCCAGGCACTCGACGGCGTCGAGACCCCCTTGTGGTGTGTGACCCGCGACGCGATGCGGGTGGCGGACACCGACCTGGTGGGCAACCCGGGGCAGGCGCTCGTATGGGGTCTGGCCCGCGTCATGGGGCTGGAGCATCCGGAACGCTGGGGAGGCGTGATCGACCTGCCCGCCACACTGGACGACAGGACCGCCAGGCTGTTCAGCAGCGCCCTCGGCAACACCGGTGACGAGGACCAGTGGGCGGTCCGGCCTGCCGGTGTCTTCGTCCGACGGATGGTGCGCGCCACGCCCCACACCGCTCAACCGGAATGGCAAGCCGGCGGAACGGTGCTGGTCACCGGCGGCACCGGAGCACTGGGTGCCCACGTCGCCCGATGGCTGGCCGACAACGGCGCCAAACACCTGGTGCTGACCAGCCGCAGTGGCGAACAAGCGCCAGGCGCAGCCGAGTTGGCGGCCGAAATCAATGAACTCGGCGCGCAGGTGACCATCGCTGCCTGTGACGTCGCCGACCGGGAAGCACTGGCCAGCCTCCTCGCGACGATCCCCGGCGATCTGACGGCCGTGGTGCACGCCGCCGGTGTCCTCGACGACGGAATGATCACCTCTCTGACCGCGGAACAACTGGACCGGGCGCTGCGCGCCAAGATGCTCGCCGCGATCAACCTGCATGAACTCACCCGTGACCGGGACCTGTCGGCGTTCGTCCTGTTTTCCTCCGCCGGCGCCACCGCCGGAGCCCCCGGGCAAGGCAACTACGCACCGGGGAACGCCTTCCTTGACGCACTGGCACAGCACCGGCACGCCCTCGGACTGCCCGCGACGTCTGTGGCATGGGGAGCCTGGGAGGACTCCGGGATGGCCACCGGAGCGGTGAAGGATCTGCTGCGGCGGCACGGCGTACCGGCGATCGCCCCGAACCTGGCACTCACCGCACTGCGACGGGCGCTGGACGAGGCGCAGCCGCTGCTGTTGGTCGCCGACATCGAATGGGACCGATACCACGTGGCCTTCACCGCCGTCCGGCCCAGCCCGATGTTCGACGAGATCCCCGAAGTACGGCTGCTGCGGCAGACGGAACACCCGGCATCGGCCGACACCGGACCGGCTCTGGGACAACAACTGGCCGGATTGTCGGAAGCGGAACGAGCACAGCTGCTGCTGGACCTGGTCCGCGCGCACGCGGCCGCCGTACTCGGGCACGCCTCTCCCACCGCGGTGGAGGCAGACCGGGCATTCAGGGACCTGGGCCTGGACTCGGTGACCGCGGTCGAGCTGCGGAACCGACTGCAGACGGCGACCGGGCTGCGCCTGCCCGCGACCTTGGCGTTCGACTTCCCTACGTCCGCCGCACTCGCCGCGCACATCGGCGCCGAACTCGACGGCGGCGCGGTCCCGGCGGAGCAGACGCTGCTCCAGCCCACCGGTGAGCCGGTGGCGATCGTGGGCATGGCGTGCCGCTACCCCGGTGGAGTGACCTCGCCGGAGGACCTGTGGCAGTTGGTGTCCACGAGCGGGGAGGCCATCTCGGTGTTCCCGACCGACCGGGGCTGGCACACCGAAGGCAAGGGCGGATTTCTCTACGACGCCGGGGACTTCGACGCGGCGTTCTTCGGCATCTCGCCGCGGGAAGCGGTGGCGATGGACCCGCAGCAGAGGCTGTTGCTGGAGACGTCCTGGGAAGCGCTGGAACGCGCCGGGATCGCACCGGCCTCGTTGCAGGGCAGCCGGACCGGTGTTTTCGCAGGCATCGCCGGAAGCGACTACAGCTCCGTGTTCCACGGAGCCTCCCCGGACAGCGGTGGCTACCTGATGACGGGCAACGCGCCCAGCGTCGTCTCCGGGCGGATCGCGTACACGCTGGGTTTGGAGGGCCCGGCGATGACGGTGGACACGGCGTGTTCCTCCTCGCTGGTGGCGCTGCACCTGGCCGCGCAGGCGCTGCGCAACGGCGAGTGCTCACTCGCGCTGGCCGGTGGAGTCACGGTGATGGCCAGCCCGGTGACCATCACTGAATTCTCTCGGCAGGGCGGACTTTCCCGAGACGGACGGTGCAAAGCCTTCGCGGACGCCGCCGACGGCGCCGGGATGGCCGAGGGCGTCGGTGTCCTGGTCATGGAGCGGTTGTCGGACGCGGAGCACCTTGGACACCGGGTGCTGGCGGTGGTGCGGGGCAGCGCCGTCAACTCGGACGGTGCGTCGAATGGCCTGACGGCGCCGAACGGCCCGTCGCAGCAGCGGGTGATCCGGCAGGCGCTGGCCAATGCCTCGCTGACTCCGGCCGACGTGGACGCGGTGGAAGCACACGGGACGGGTACGACGCTGGGCGATCCGATCGAGGCCCAGGCGCTGCTGGCCACCTACGGGCAGGACCGCGAGACACCGCTGTGGCTGGGATCGGTGAAGTCCAACATCGGCCACACGCAGGCTGCGGCCGGCGTGGCCGGTGTCATCAAAACGGTGATGGCGATGCGGCACGGCGTGCTGCCGCGGACGTTGCACGTGGACACGCCTTCGGCCCTCGTGGACTGGGATCTCGGCGCGGTCGAGTTGCTGACCGAGGACCGCGCCTGGCCCGATGGGGGCCGCCCCCGCCGGGCGGGTGTGTCCTCGTTCGGCATCAGCGGCACCAATGCCCACGTCATCATCGAACAGGCGCCGGCGGCCGAACTCGGCACGCCGGCCGATCCGGGGCCCGTAGTGCCGGTAGTGCTGTCGGCCCGCACCGACGCGGCCCTGCGGGCCCAGGCACAACGCCTCCTGGAACTGGCGGACGCCGATCCTGCTGAGATGGGGTGGTCGCTGGCCGCCACCCGGTCCCCCCTGCCGCGCCGCGCCGTGATCCTCGCCGAGAACCGGCGCTCCCTCACCCAGGGCCTGGCCGCGCTCGCCGGAGGTGAGCGCGCGGCGAACCTGGTGACCGGGCCGCCTGTGCCCGGCCGCCTGGGAGCGCTGTTCACCGGCCAGGGAGCACAGCGCTCGGGCATGGGCGCCGAGCTGGCCCTGCACTACCCGGCGTTCTCGAAGGCGCTCGACGAAGTGTGTGCCGAGCTGGACCGCCATATGGACCGATCGCTGCGCGAGGTGATGTTCGGCGAGACGGACCTGCTGGATCGCACCGAATACACACAGCCCGCCCTGTTCGCACTGGAGGTGGCACTGTTCCGCTTCCTGAACGTGACCCCGGACTTCGTGGCTGGGCACTCCATCGGCGAGCTGGCCGCGGCGCACGTGGCCGGCGTGTTCTCCTTGGCGGACGCCGCCGCCCTGGTGACGGCGCGGGGCCGTTTGATGCAGGCGCTGCCGGAGGCAGGGGCGATGGCTTCGGTACAGGCGACCGAAGCGGAGGTCGCCGAGTGGCTGGCCGGTCGCGACGGCCTGCTGGACATCGCCGCGGTGAACGGCCCACGCGCGGTCGTGGTGTCCGGCGGCGTACACGCGGTGGAGTCCTGCGCCGAGCACTTCGCCGGACTGGGCAGAAAGACGAAGCGCCTGCCGGTCAGCCACGCATTCCATTCCGCTCTGATGGAACCGATGCTGGCCGAGTTCGGCCGCCTCGTTGAGACCTTGTCCTTCCACCGGCCGCGCATTCCGGTCATCTCCACGCTCACCGGGGGAGCGATACCGGCCGAACGGATCGCCGACGGACAGTACTGGGTGGATCAGGTCCGGGGCACGGTGCTCTTCGCCGACGCCGTACGGACGATGGCCGAGGCGGGGGTGAGCACCTTCCTCGAAGTCGGTCCCGACGCGGCGCTGTCGGCACTGGGACCGGACTGCCTGCCCAGCGACACCAAGGCGGTGTTCGTACCGGCCCTGCGGTCCCAGCGGGCCGAGCCCGAGGCGGCGTTCACCGCCCTGGCCCAGCTCTACCGCGCGGGAGTCACGGTCGGCTGGACCTCCTTCTACGGCGAGCGCTCCGGCGCCGCGATGGACCTGCCCACGTATCCGTTCCAGCGGGAACGCCACTGGTACCAGCCGATGGCCGCACCCGGCAGCAGGGCCGGCGCCCAGTGGCGCTATCACGTCACCTGGCAGCCGCTGACCGGACAGCGGCCGGCCCGGCTGACCGGCACGTGGCTGGTGGTGGCGAGGAGCACCGCCGAAGCCGACGCCGTCGCACCGGCGCTGCGGCAGGTCGGCGCGGACGTGGCCGTACTGCCCGTCGGATACGAGGAACTGACCCGGGAGGAGCTCGCGGAGCGGTCGTCCGACATCTCGGAGGGCGAGTTCGCCGGCGTCCTGTCGCTGTTGACCGACTCCCTGGCGGGTACGGTCGCACTGCTGCAGGCACTGGGCGACGCGGCGATTCCCGCGCCCCTGTGGGTGGCGACCCGTGGAGCGGTCGCGGTCGGTTCCGAGGAGCCGTTGCCCCACCCGGACCAGGCCCAGCTGTGGGGTTTCGGGCGCGTGGCGGCATTGGAGCACCCGCAGCGTTGGGGCGGGCTGATCGACCTGCCGGAGACGTTGGACGACACGGCTGGCGCACACCTGGCCGGTGCGCTGGCCGGGTGGGACGACGAAGACCAGGTGGCGATCAGAGACTCCGGGCTGTTCGCGCGCCGCCTGGTCCGAGCCCCGCAGGCGGCCCCCCGGGACGGCTCGGCGGCATGGCCGGCGCACGGCACGGTGCTCATCACTGGTGGCACCGGCGCTCTCGGCGTCCACGTCGCACGCCGGCTCGCCCGCGACGGAGTCGAACACCTGGTGCTGGCCAGCCGCCGGGGGCGACAGGCACCAGGCGCGTCCGAGCTCGAAGAGGAGCTGACCCGGCTCGGCGCGCAGGTCACTCTCGCCGCCTGTGACGCCGCGGACCACGACGCACTCGCGGCTGTGCTGGCGGCGATACCGGCCGAGACGCCGCTGACCGGGGTGGTGCACGCGGCCGGAGTGCTGGAGAACCTGCCGATCGACCAACTCACTCCCGAAGCGCTGCGGACCTCGCTGCGCTCCAAGACGGTCGCCGCCCGCAACCTGCACCAGCTCACCGCCGACCGAGAACTGGAGCTGTTCGTGCTGTTCTCCTCGGTCTCCGGGACCTGGGGCAGCTCCGGCCAGGGAGCCTACGCCGCGGCCAACGCCTACCTGGACGCGCTGGCCCAGCACCGGAGGGCCGCCGGCCTGCCGGGCCTGTCCATGGCCTGGGGCGCCTGGGCCGGCGGAGGCATGTCCGAGGGTGAGGGCGCGGAATGGCTGCGACGCCGCGGAGTGATCCCGATGGCGCCGGACCAGGCGGTGGCGGAGCTCGCCGTCGCGCTCGACCAGGCGGAGACCGCGGTGGCCGTCGCCGACATGGACTGGACGCTCTTCGCACCGTCGTTCACGCTGCACCGCCCCAGCCCGCTCATCCAACAGCTCCCCGAGGTACGGCAGGTCCTGGACGCGGTGCCGGAGCCGGCCGAGGCTCCCGTACTCACCGCGCTGTCCGGCGCCGAGCGCAGGCACGCCCTGCTCGGACTCGTACTGGAACAGACCGCGTCGGTGCTCGGGTACGGCTCTATCGACACGGCGGCGGAGTCGACCTTCCGCGAGCTCGGATTCGACTCGCTGGCAGCGGTGGAGATGCGCAACGCCCTTACCCGGGCGACCGGGGTGAACCTGCCGCTGACGCTGGTGTTCGACCATCCGACGCCCGAGGCGCTCACCGACTACCTCGACGCCCAGCTGCAGCCCGACCCGGCCGGGCCGCCACGCCCGGTGCTCCAGCAGCTCGACCAACTGGAACAAGCCTTGGCGGAGTTCGGCCAGGACGATGCCCTGCGCCACAAGATCGGCACTCGGCTGCGCGGTCTGACCCTGGCCTGGGACACGGGCGGCACCTCCGGTGCGCAGGTGTCGGAGACCGCCAGCGACGACGAGCTGTTCGACTTCATCGACAGCGAATTCGGAAGGGAATAGATGTCCAACGAAGAGAAGCTGCGTGACTACCTTCGTTGGGTCACCGCTGATCTGCAGAAGACACGCCGTCGCTTGGCCGAGGCGGAGTCAGCCGACCGGGAACCGATCGCGATCGTCGGCATGGCATGCCACTTCGCCGGCGGCGTCGACTCACCCGAGGAGCTGTGGCGGCTGCTCGCATCCGACGGAGACGCGATCGGCGGCTTCCCGACCGATCGCGGCTGGAACCTGACCGAGCTGTACGACGCCACTGGCGACCGGCCCGGCAGCTGCTACGTCCGCGAGGGCGGCTTCCTGGACCGGGCAGCCGAGTTCGATGCCGAGTTCTTCGGAATCAGCCCGCGGGAAGCCCTGGCCATGGACCCGCAGCAGCGGTTGTTCCTGGAAGCGTCGTGGGAGGTCTTCGAACGGGCCAGGATCAACCCGGCCGCGGTGCGGGGCTGCGACATCGGTGTCTTCGCCGGTGTGTCCGGGCGGGACTACGGCGGTGACCTGAGCGCGGCAGGCCCGGAGGTGGAGGGCCATGTGGTGACCGGCAACGCGGTGAGCGTGGTGTCCGGCCGGGTCGCCCACACCCTCGGCCTTGAGGGCCCGGCGGTCACGGTCGACACCGCGTGCTCCTCGTCACTGACCGCGTTGCACCTCGCCGTCCAAGCCCTGCGCCGCGGCGAGTGCTCGATGGCTCTGGCCGGTGGGGTCTCGGTCATGGCCGGCCCCACCGTTCTCGTGGAATTCTCCCGCCAGCAGGCGCTCGCCCCCGACGGCCGCTGCAAGCCGTTCAGCGCCGACGCCGACGGCACCGGCTGGGGCGAGGGCGTGGCGGTCCTGCTGGTGGAGCGCCTCTCCGATGCCCGCCGCAACGGCCACCGTGTGCGGGCGGTGGTCCGTGGCTCGGCGGCGAACCAGGACGGCGCGTCCAACGGCCTGACCGCGCCCAGCGGCCCTGCCCAGCAAGCGGTGATCCGGCGCGCGCTCGTCGACGCGGGGCTCACCGCCGAGCAGATCGACGCGGTGGAGGCGCACGGCACCGGCACCCGCCTCGGCGACCCCATCGAGGCGCAGGCGCTGCTCAGCTGCTACGGCCAGGGCCGGCCGGCGGACCGGCCGTTGTGGCTCGGATCGGTGAAGTCCAACATCGGCCACACCCAGGCCGCCGGCGGGGCGGCCGGCGTGATCAAGATGGTTCTCGCGATCCAGCATGGTGTGCTGCCGTCCACGCTGCACGTGTCCGAGCCCACTCCGCACGTGGATTGGTCCTCCGGCTCGGTACGGCTGCTGCGTCGGGCCAGGTGCTGGCCCGAGACCGGCGAGGTGCGCCGGGCGGGAGTGTCGGCGTTCGGAATGAGCGGCACCAACGTCCACGTGATCCTTGAAGCGGACGACGAAACCGAACCCGCCGTGGAACCGGCTGCCGATGCCCCGCGGCCGATCGACACTGCGCTGCTGCCCTGGGTGGTCAGCGCCCGCACCTCTGCCGCGCTGGAGGAACAGATCACCGCGGTGCGTGGTCACGCGGCGGAGCTGGAGCCCGCCGATGTCGCCCGTTCGCTGGTGGCGACGCGGGCCCCGCTGGAGCACCGGGCGGTGCTGTTCCGCGGTGACATGCCCGATGTGACCGGGCAGATCGTGGCCGGCGCCTCTCCTGTCTTCGTCTTCCCGGGGCAAGGAGCGCAGTGGCTGGGCATGGGCAGGGAACTGCTGGAGTGCTCACCGGTGTTCGCCGACCGGATCGACGCATGCGCCACAGCACTCGCGCCCTACGTTGACTGGTCCCTGGTCGACGTCCTCACCGGTGCCGAAGGAGCACTGCCCCTGGACCGGGTGGACGTGGTGCAACCGGCGCTGTTCGCGATGATGCTGGCCCTGGCCGAGGTATGGCGTTCCTGCGGCGTGGAACCGGCCGCGGTAGTGGGTCACTCGCAGGGTGAGATCGCAGCGGCGTGCTGTGCCGGAGCGCTCTCTCTCGACGACGCCGCACGTGTGGTAGCCCTGCGCAGCAAGGAACTGCTGCGGCTGTCCGGGAAGGGCGGCATGGTGTCGCTCGCCCTGTCCGAGGACGCCGCTCGCGGCCTGATCGAGCCCTGGGGCGACCAGCTGTCGATCGCCGCGGTGAACGGGCCCGGATCCGTGGTGGTCTCCGGTACGCCGCACAGCCTCGACGAGCTGGTGGCCAAGTGCGACGCCGAGCAGGTGCGGACCCGCAGGATCCCCGTCGACTACGCGTCGCACTCGCCACAAGTGGAGGAGTTAGCACCGGAGCTGCGCGCCCAACTGGCGGGCCTCACGCCCGGCCCGGCCCGGGTTCCGTTTTGGCCCACCACCGATCACACCGGTGAAACCGGTGAGCTGGACGGCGAGTACTGGTACCAGAACCTGCGCCGCGCCGTGCAGTTCGACCGTACCGTCGAACGACTGCTGCGGCAGCGGTACGGCGTCTTCGTGGAGATGAGCCCGCACCCGGTGCTCACCACGGCGATACAGGAAAGGATCGAGGAGAGCCACCATGTGGCAGCGACCGTCGGCACACTCCGCAGGAACGAGGGCGGACCCGCCCGTCTGCTGAGCTCGCTGGCCGAGGCCTATGTGTCGGGTGTCGCCGTCGACTGGACGGCACTGCTGCCGACCGGGGCAAAGCTCGTGGACCTGCCGACCTACCGGTTCCAGCAGCAGCGCTACTGGCTCGTCGCACGGCAGGAACGCGAGGGCGGTGACCCGGACGAAGCACGCTTCTGGGCGGCCGTGGACTCCGACGACCCGGGCGCGGTAGCCGAGCTGCTGGGCACCCCGGCCGACCCATGGGACCGGGCGCTGCCCGGGCTGTCCCAGTGGCGACGCGGTCGACGCTCGGAAGCCGAACTGGACTCGTGGAGGTACCGGGTCGCCTGGACGCCGCTGCCCACCGAGGCCTCCGCGCCGACGGGCACCTGGCTGATCGTGGACTCGGGGCAAGGCACCGAACTGGGCGCCCGGATCGAGCGGGAACTGGGCTTCGCGACGGTGCGTGTCACCGGCATCGCCCCTGAAGAGCTGGCCGCGGCCGGTGAAGTGAGCGGCGTGCTCTCGCTGTTGGCGCTGGACGAGCAGCCCGATGCCGAGCATCCCTCACTTCCCGCAGGACTGGCCGACACACTGCGCCTGATACAGACCCTGGCCACGCTGGAGACGCAGGCGCCCCTGTGGTGCCTGACGCAGGGCGCGGTGACGGTTGGACGCTCGGACCCCCTGCGCAGTGTGCCCCAGGCGGCGTGTTGGGGTCTGGGCCGCGTAGCGGGACTCGAACTGCCGCAGACGTGGGGCGGCCTCATCGACCTGCCGGCAGAGCTCGACGCCCGGGCCATGGCCAGGCTGGCCTGGGTCCTGACCGCACCGGACGGAGAGGACCAGCTGGCCCTGCGTGAGACCGGCATGTTCGGCCGCCGCATGGTCCGCACCCCACAGCGTACGGCGACACCGCCCCCGACCTGGGAACCGAGCGGCACCGTTCTGGTCACCGGCGGTACCGGTGCCATCGGCTCCCAGGTGGCCCGCTGGCTCGCCGGTGCCGGTGCCGATCACCTCGTGCTCACCAGCCGTCGGGGCAGGGCCGCCGACGGCGTACAGACGCTGGAGACCGAACTGGTTGAAGCCGGCTGTGAGGTGACCGTCGTGGCCTGCGACGTGGCCGACCGGGAAGCGCTGCGCCGGCTGCTGGGCACCGTGGGGCCGGTATCCGCTGTCTTCCATGCCGCGGGCGTCGGCCAGGCCACCGACCTGCTCCGGACCAGCACCGCCGAACTGGCGGAAGTGGTGGCCGCGAAGGTGGCGGGCGCGGTGCACCTCGACCAACTCGTGCCAGACGCCGAGCTGGTGTTGTTCTCCTCGGGGGCCGCGGTGTGGGGCAGCGCCGGGCAGGGCGGCTATGCCGCCGGCAACGCGTTCCTGGACGCTCTCGCCGAGGACCGGCGCCGACGCGGGCTGCCGGCCGTGTCGGTCGCCTGGGGTGGCTGGGCCGGCGGCGGCATGGTCGACGAGGAAGCGGACAGGTTGCTGAGCCTGCGCGGAGTGCGGCTGATGGCCCCCGAACGAGCCCTCGCCGCCCTGCACCAGGCACTCGCGTACGGCGAAACCCAGCTCGCCGTGGCGGATCTGGACTGGTCCCGCTTCGCCCCCACCTTCGCCGCGGCCCGGCCCCGCCCGCTCATCGCGGAGATACCGGAAGCGGCCGAGGCCCTGCGCGGTGCCGGACCCGAGATGCCCGGCGAAACCGGGCAGTCGGCCTTCGCCGCCGAGATCGCCTCCTTGAGCGAGCACGAACGTCATCGCGCGCTGATCGATCTGATCCGCACCGAAGCGGCCGCCGTGCTGGGCCATGCGGACCCGCAGGCCATCAGCCTGAACAAGCCGTTCCAAGACCTCGGCTTCGACTCACTGACCGCGGTGGAGCTGCGCAACCGGCTCAGCGGCACCATGGGACTGCGGCTGCCGGTCACCTTGGTGTTCGACTACCCGACCCACGACATGCTGGCCCGGCATCTGGCGGCCGTCCTGGCCGACCGCGTCGACCTCCCGGTACCGGAAGCGGCAGCAGCCGCAGGGCTGGACGAACCGGTGGCCATCATCGGCATGGCGTGCCGCTACCCCGGTGAGGTGCGCACTCCGGAGGACTTGTGGCGGCTGTCCCGGGACGGCATCGACGCGGTGGGAGAGTTCCCGGCCGACCGGGGCTGGGACCTTGACGCGCTCTACGACCCGGTCCGGGGCGGTCGGGACGGCACGACGTACACCCGCAACGGAGCGTTTCTGGATGACGCGACGTTTTTCGACGCCGATTTCTTTGGGATCAGCCCGCGTGAGGCAGTGGCCATGGATCCCCAGCAGCGGCTGCTGCTGGAAACCTCGTGGGAAGTGCTGGAACGAGCCGGCATCGATCCACATGCGGTGCGGGGGAGCGACACGGGCGTCTTCGCCGGTGTCTCGGGCAGCGACTACTCCGACCGTATCCGCAGCGTTCCCAGTGGAGTGGAGGGATACCTGGGCATCGGCAACGCCCCCAGTGTGGCGTCGGGGCGGATCGCGTACGCGCTCGGTCTTGAGGGCCCGGCGATGACGGTGGATACGGCGTGTTCGTCGTCGCTGGTGGCGCTGCACCTGGCGGCGCAGGCGCTGCGCAACGGCGAGTGCTCGCTCGCGCTGGCCGGCGGAGTCACCGTGCTGGCGACCCCGAAGGCGTTCGTGGAGTTCGCCCGGCAGGGCGGGTTGGCTGCGGATGGTCGGTGCAAGGCGTTCGCTGAGGCGGCGGACGGCACCGGCTGGGGTGAGGGCGTCGGCCTGGTGTTGTTGGAGCGGTTGTCGGATGCGGAGCGTCTGGGGCATCGGGTGCTGGCGGTGGTGCGGGGCAGTGCTGTCAATCAGGATGGTGCGTCGAACGGATTGACCGCGCCGAACGGTCCGTCGCAGCAGCGGGTGATCCGGCAGGCGCTGGCGAACGCCCGGTTGTCTGCGGCGGATGTGGATGCGGTGGAGGCGCATGGCACGGGGACCACGCTGGGCGATCCGATCGAGGCGCAGGCGCTGCTGGCGACGTACGGGCAGGACCGAGAGGCGCCGCTGTGGCTGGGATCGTTGAAGTCCAACATCGGCCACACGGCCGCTGCGGCGGGCGTGGCCGGTGTGATCAAGATGGTGATGGCGATGCGGCACAGGGTGCTGCCGCGAACCCTGCACGTCGACGAGCCGTCCACACATGTCGACTGGTCCGCCGGTGCCGTCGAGCTGCTGACCGAGAAACGCGCCTGGCCCGAGACCGACCGTCCCCGCAGAGCAGGTGTGTCGGCCTTCGGGATGAGCGGCACCAACGCCCACGTGATCCTGGAACAGGCACCGGAACCCGCTCCGACCGACAATGCCCCTGCGCCGCCAGTGCTGCCGTTCGTCCTTTCCGCGCGCCGCAAAGGAGAACTCCGGGAGCAGGCAGAGGCGTTGTCCGACGTCGTCGCCGGGAACCCCGAGCTGCGGCTGGCAGACCTGGCGCGCTCGTTGGCTACGACCCGAGCCGCGCTGGAGCACCGGGCCGTAGTGGTCGCCGCGGACCACCACACGTTGCAGGAGGCGCTCACCGCCGTGGCCGGCGGACACGCCGCCGCTGGCGTGGTCACGGGCACCGCGGCCGAAGGGACCCTGGCCTTCCTGCTCAGCGGCCAGGGGGCACAGCGGGCCGGCATGGGCCGGGAGCTGTACGAGAAGTTCGACATCTTCGCGGCGGCACTCGACGAGGTGTGCGCCGGGATGGCCGCGCACCTGGACCGGCCGCTGCGTGAGGTGCTCTTCACCGACCTTGAGCTGGTGCACCAGACCGCGTACACCCAGGCAGCCCTGTTCGCCATAGAGGTGGCGTTGTTCCGCCTGGTCGCGTCCTGGGGAATCAAGCCGGACATGCTCATGGGGCACTCCATCGGCGAAGTCACCGCGGCCCATCTCGCCGGAGTGTGGTCCCTGGCCGACGCGTGCGCTCTGGTGGCCGCGCGGGGCCGCCTGATGCAGGCACTGCCCGCGGGCGGGGCCATGGCGGCGATCCGGGCAGCCGAGGCCGACGTGGTGCCGCTGCTCGACGACCGGGTGTCGCTGGCGGCCGTCAACGGCCCGGACTCAGTGGTGGTCGCCGGCCACGAAGAAGCCGTCCTGGCGCTTGCGGCACGGTTCACCGAGTCCAAGCGGCTGCGCGTGAGCCATGCGTTCCACTCGGTGCTGATGGAGCCGATGCTGGCCGAGTTCGAACGGGTACTGGCCGCCGTGGACTACGCCGCACCACAGATCCCCGTGGTCTCCAACGTCACCGGAGCGGTGGCCACGGCAGAGGAGCTGTGCTCGCCCGCCTACTGGCTGCGGCATGTGCGGCAGGCGGTGCGGTTCAGTGACGGTGTGGCGACACTGGCGGCGAACGGCGTCACCCGGTGTCTGGAACTGGGGCCTGACGCGACGCTTAGCCCGTTGGTGCCTAACGCGGTGCCGGTGCTGCGCAAGGGGCGGCCCGAACCGGACACCGTGGTCGCCGCCGTCGCCGCCCTCCAGGTGCGCGGCGTGCCGGTGGACTGGCCCGCCTACTTCGGTGCGCACCGCGGTTCATGGGTCGACCTGCCGACCTACCCCTTCCGACGGGAGCGCTACTGGCTGGCCGAGACGACGACTGGGCACCCGCTGCTCGGCCGGCCCGTGCCACTGGCCGGATCGGGCGGCACGGTGTTCACGGGCAGGGTTTCCCTGCGTACTCATCCGTGGCTCGCCGACCACGCGATCATGGGCACACCCTTGCTGCCCGGCACGGCCTTCGCGGACATGGCACTGTACGCCGGTCGGCAGACGGGATGCCCGCTGCTGGAAGACCTGGTCCTCGCCGCCCCCCTGCCCCTCCCTGAACAGGGCGCCGTCGAGCTCCACGCAGCCGTGGGCCAACGGGACGAGAGCGGACGGCGCACCGTCAAGGTGTTCTCCCGGCCCGAGACGACGCAGGACCGCGACTGGATCGAGCACGCCTCAGGCACACTGACGCCAGGTACGCCCGATGCGGCGACGGACTTGGCCGTGTGGCCGCCGAGCGGGGCGGCGCGGATCGCTGTCGACGACTTCTACACCGGGGCGGAAGAGCGGGCGTTCGGCTACGGACCCACGTTCCGCGGCATGCGGGCCGCCTGGCGGCGTGGCGACGAGGTCTTCGCAGAAGTGCGGCCCAACCCGCAAGTGGCGCTCGAAGCCGACCGGTTCGAGCTGCACCCGGCGCTGTTCGACGCCGTCCTGCACGGCATCGGACTGGGCTCCTTCCTCCCGGACGACGCGGCGCCGAGACTCCCGTTCGCCTGGAGGGGCATCGTCCTGGCCCAGCCCGGCGCGGGTGCGCTGCGCGCCCGGATCACACCGGCCGGGCAGGGCGCGGTCTCGGTGGAGATCGCGGACGAGGCCGGGCGTCTTGTCGCGGCGGTCGAGTCGTTGACCCTGCGGGAGCTGCCGGCCGAGCAGCTGAAGCCGGTGCGCGTCGGCCAGTCCCTGTTCGGGCTCGACTGGAGCGTCCTGGAAACCGGGGCCGCGAAAGACGTGCCGGACGGTGTCGTGGTTCTCGGCGAGGACCACCCGGACCTGCGCGAACTCGCGCAGGCCGGTGAGCCAGCACCCGAGCTCGTGCTGGCGTCCCTGCCGGTCGGCCGCTGCGCGGCGGACACCACCAGCCATGCGGTGGCCCTGGTCCGGCAATGGCTGGCCGAGGACCGGTTCCGGTCGGCACGGCTGGTGCTCGTCACCCAGGGCGCGGTGAGTACCGGGCCCGGTGATCCCGTACGCCACCTGGCCGGCGCCGCGGCGTGGGGGCTGATCCGTTCCGCGCAGAGCGAGAACCCCGGCCAGTTCCTGCTGGTCGACACGGACGATATGGCTGCCGTACCGGCAGCCGCCGTTGCCGCCATCGCCGCGGACGAACTGCAACTGGCGCTGCGGGAGGGGGAGAGGTGGGTTCCGCGGCTGGTCCAGCTCGAACAGCCCGACGCCGGGTCCTCCCACTTCGTGCCGGACGGAACGGTCCTGGTCACTGGCGGAACCGGCAGCCTTGGAGCCATAGTGGCCCGGCATCTGGTCGCCGCACACGGGGTGAGGCACCTGGTCCTGACCAGCCGACGCGGCCCTGCCGCCCCCGGCGCGCAGGCGCTGGTGGCCGACCTGACGGAGGCGGGCGCCGACGTCCGGGTCGTCGCGTGCGACGTCGGCGACCAGGATGCGCTGGGCCGACTCGTCGGAGAGCTCCCTCGACTGCGTGCGGTGGTTCACACCGCGGGGGTACTGGACGACGGTCTGGTCGCCGGACTGGCACCGGAACGGATCGCCTCCGTGCTGGCGCCGAAGGCAACAGGCGCGACCCACTTGGACGAGCTGACCGCAGGGCTGGATCTGACCGCGTTCGTGATGTTCTCCTCGCTGGCCGGCACGCTGGGCGCGGCGGGGCAGGGCAACTACGCGGCGGCCAACGCCTACCTGGACGCCCTGGCACAGCAGCGGCAGGCCCGCGGTTTGCCGGCGACATCCGTGGTCTGGGGGCCCTGGCAGCAGGAAGGCGGAATGATCGAAGGGCTGGCCGAAGCGGATCTGCGCCGGATGACGCGGGCCGGCCTCGAGCCTCTGTCTCCCTCACAAGGCATGGCCTTGTTGGACTCGGCCCTGTGCGCCGACCGGGCCGTACTGGTGGCGGCCGATCTCGATCCGGTCAGGGCGCACGCGCCGATCCTCCGCGCGCTCGCCCCCCGCCGGCCCCGGCCACGGGCTGCCGACGGCGCGTCGACGGCACCCGCCGGTCTGCGCGAGCGGATTGCCGCGCTGCCGGACACCGAACGCGCCGCAGTCCTGTTGGAGTTCGTACGGTCCCAGGCCGCGGCGGTGATCGGCCAGACCTCCGCGGCCGAGATCGGCGAGAGCCGGGCCTTCAAGGAGCTGGGTTTCGACTCGCTGGCCGCCGTGGAGCTGCGCAACCGCCTGGGCGAGGCGGTCGGCCTGCGACTCCCGGCCACCCTCGTCTTCGACCAGCCCACACCGCTCGTGATGGCCCACTACTTGCTCACCTGCCTGACCGAGGCGGCACCCAGCGAGGCGGCCCACGCGCTGGCAGACATCAACGACCTGGAAACGCGGTTGCTCGGGATGGCCTCCACCGCACCGGAGCGGTCAGCCATCGCGACCCGGCTGCGGGTGCTGCTCACCAAGCTGGACGCGGCCACAGGGGCTGAACCCGACGGGGACGACGAACTCGACGCGGTGTCGCCGGACGATCTGCTGCGGCTCATCGACAGCGAGTTCGGGTCCTGAGTCCGGACCAACAGACCAGACCAACAGACCAGACCAACAGACCAGACCAACAGACCAGACCAACAGACCAGACCAACAAGCCGGACCAATGTAGGAGCTCATATGGCGACGACTGCCGAAGACAGGTCGGAGTGGGGCATCGAGAAGGTGGATGTGCCCGCATACCTGAACCGCATCGGGTACGACGGCCCGACCGATCCCACCCTGGAGACGCTCACGGGCCTGCAGCGGGCGCACATGCTGTCGATGCCGTTCGAGAATCTGGACATCCTCTTCGGGCGCGGGGTTTCGCTCGATCTGGAGTCGATCCAGGACAAGATGGTCAGTCGGGGCAGAGGCGGCTACTGCCACGAGCACAACCTGCTCTTCGCAGCCGTACTGGAACGCCTCGGCTTCACGCTGACCCGCCTCCTGTGCCGGATCAGGCTGGGCAGTACCGAGGTCCAGTCCCGCTCCCACTCGGTACTGATCGTGGAACTGGGGGAGCGACGCTACCTGTCCGACGCCGGGTACGGCTGCCTCGGCCCGCTCGAACCGATCGCGACAGTCGACGGCACCGTGTCCCAGCAGGACGGCTGGGAGTACCGGATCAAGCAGGAGGGCCCTGCCACTGTCCTGCAGATGATGAACAACGGCGCCTGGATCGACTCACTGGCATTCGACACCACGCTTTTTCACGCGGTCGACTTCCAGATGGCCAACCATCTGTCGAGCACCTATCCCAGGTCCCCGATGGTGACGGGACTTTTCGCGCAGCGGGTTGTTTCCACTGAGGCGGGGCCGGTGCGCAAGGCGCTCTTCGGTAAGACGATTCAGGACTTCACCACGGAGGGAATCGCGGACCAGCGGACCCTGTCGACGCCTGAACTGGCCCCCGTGCTGAGCGACGTGATCGGCATCCGCCTCACCGACGAAGACGTGAAGAAGATCGAAGGGATGGATTGACCCTGGTCGAGGCGTGGGCGACGGACGGGTCGCCGCAGATTAGGGGTCGATTGGGGGCGGGTAGGGGTGACCAAATAGGGGCCCCTTATCGGTATTTTGTGGTTCTGGTCAGTTACGGGAAGAAGGGAAAGTAAATGGCTGGCGATGTGGAGAACGGCACCCTTGATTTTCCGATACGCCGTGGGTGCCCGTTCAAGCCTCCCGTCGAATACGACGCCTTTCGTGAGAGCGAGGCACCGGCCCAGGTGCGTCTGTACAACGGGAAACCGGCTTGGGTGATCACCCGCTTCAACGATGCACGGGCGGTGCTGGGGGACGAGAGGTTCAGCTCCGACATCACCAACCCCGGGTACCCGATCTTCGCCGAAGCGCTGGAACCGATGCGGCGCACACCCACCTTGGTCACCATGGACGCGCCGGACCACACGCGCCTTCGCCGGCTGGTGATCGGCGAATTCACCATGCGGCGCATGAACACGCTCCGCCCGCAGATCCAGGAGGTCGCGGACCGGCTCGTCGACCGGATGCTGGAACTGGAGAAGCCGGTCAACCTGGCCGAGGCCTACTCGTTCCCGCTGGCCGGGTGTGTCATCGGCAGTCTGCTCGGGCTCTCCCTCGACACCATCGAGGGCTTCATGTCCGACGCCCGCAAGGCGACCGTGGTCCGCGACCTCCAGGAGCTCGTCCGCATCCAGCGTGGACTCCGCGAGTTCATCCTCGCCGGGATCGAGGAGAAGGAGCGGACACCGGTCGACGACGTGCTGAGCCACATCGTGGCGAAGTACAAGGAGACGGGCCCCGAGAGCTACGACGAGCTGGTCACGCTGATTCTGGTGATCATGGGCGCGGGGTACGGCCCCACCGCCTCGATGATCTCCAACGGTGTGCTGGCGCTGCTGGAACACCCGGACCAGCTGGAGATCCTGCGCGCCGACCCGGCCCTGTTTCCGGACGCGGTCGAGGAGACGCTGCGCTTCGTCAGCGTTTCCGACCTCTCCTCGATGCGGGTGGCCGCCGAGGACGTCGAGATCGGAGGGCAGCTGATCCGTGCCGGTGACGGGGTGGTCGTGCCGAACGGGGGCGCGAACCACGACCCTTCGGTCTTCAGGGAGCCGACCGTCCTCGACGTACGCAGGGAGGAGGCCGGCCAGCACCTTGCGTTCGGGCACGGGCTTCACCAGTGCCTGGGTGGGAATCTGACCCGCGTCGAGCTGGAAATAGCCTACCGGACGCTGTTCACCCGGATCCCCACGCTCCGGCTGGGCGTACCCGCCAGTGAGATCGACTCGCCGGAGAAGGCGCAGCTGCCCGAGATCCACTACCTGCCGGTCGCCTGGTAGGCGGAACGGTTGTGCGGATCACCGTGGATCGCGATCTCTGCATCGGCTCGGGCAACTGCGCCCGCATCGCACCGGAGATCTTCGACCAGGACGACAACGGCCTGGTCACACTGTTGGTCACCGATGCCGGGGCGGCCTTCGCCAGGGTGCGGCAGGCCAGCGCCATCTGCCCGGTCGGGGCAGTGAGCCTGCTGCAGAAGGAGTCGGCGTGACGGTCAGCTTCATCGTCGGGGGAGGGGTGGCTTTCGAGCCTCCCGGACTGGCGCTGTACGAGCGGTACCCACTGATGCGCGACTGGTGCGACCAGGTCGTGCGGTGGTCCGGGCTCACCTTGGAGCAACTGTGCACCGAGGATCTCACGCCGTACGTCTACAGCGACGACAACTCGGCGCAAACCCAACTGCGGCACATCGCCCAAGCCCGCCAGGCCATGCTCGCGCTCGGCATCGCCGACGTACTCGCTGATCAGGGCATCCGGCCGGACCTGTTGGGCGGATCCAGCCTCGGCTGGACGATCTGCGCTTGCCTGGCCGACGCGATCAGCCGCGAGGAACTCTTCGGCATGATCGAGTTCAAGAGCCGGCAGCCCATGTCCCGGCCGGACGAACCCGCCCGAGCCCTCGCCGTCGCCATCATTGCGGTAGATGCCGACATGGACTGGTACTGCGGCCCGCACCGTCCCGGAGTGCACTTCGCCTCCGACGTGGGCGGGCAGTTCGCCGACGGGAAGTACCAGATGGTCATGTTCTCGGGCTATCTGGACGCACTGCGGAAACTCGCCGCCGAGGCACCGGAGGGCCAGCTCAATGTGCTGACCGTGCTGGGCGGCGGACACACTCCCCTGCAGCGGTACTACGCCGACTTGGTCCAGCCCCACCTGGACAAGATCACCTTCCGTGACCCTCTGGTCCCGGTGGCCTCCGCGCTGACCGAGGACACCGTCATCACGACAGCGGAGGGCGTCAGGGAGGAGTGCGCCATCAATCTGGTGAACCCGGTGTACCTGCGCTACGTCAAGAAAAGCCTGGCCGACCGCGGCACCGAACTGGCGCTGCTGCTCGGGGCCGGTGTTCCGGTCGCCCTCTTCGCCTGGCCCTATCCGACCCTGGGCGTCTCCTCTCCGGAGGAGATCGAGGAGGCGGCGTCAACGGTCTACAACATGGGGATTGAACTTAAGTTCACCTGACGCCCCCAACCACCATCCGGGCCGATCAACACAGAGAAGGCGTCACGTGGCAGACGAAGCAGAGCTGGTCGCATACCTCCGGCGGATGACGGCCGACCTTCGCAAGGCGCACCGGCGCATTCAGGACCTGGAGGCGGCCGACACCGAGCCCATCGCGATCGTCGGCATGGCCTGTCGTTACCCGGCCGGCATCACCTCCCCGGAGCAGCTCTGGCGACTGCTCGCCGAAGGGCGTGACGTGATCGGGGACTTCCCCGCCAACCGGGGTTGGGACCTGGACGCGCTGTACGACCCGGATCCCGACAAGCCGGGGTCGTCGTACGTCCGCGTGGGCGGCTTCCTGTATGACGCCGGGGAGTTCGACGCCGAGTTCTTCGGGATCTCGCCCAGGGAAGCGCTGGCGATGGACCCGCAGCAACGCTTGTTGCTGGAGGTTTCGTGGGAGGCGTTCGAGCGGGCGGGCATCGACCCGAAGTCCCTGCGGGGCAGCCGGACCGGGGTGTTCGCCGGCGTGATGTACCACGACTACGCGGCACGCAGGGCCGTGCTGCCGGAAGAGGTCGAGGGGTACCTCAGCACCGGGGTGGCCGGCAGCGTCGCGTCGGGGCGGATCGCTTACACGCTGGGCCTTGAGGGTCCGGCGGTGACGGTGGACACGGCGTGTTCGTCGTCGTTGGTGGGCCTGCATCTGGCCGCGCAGGCGCTGCGCAGCGGTGAGTGCGCACTCGCGCTCGCCGGCGGAGCCACCGTGATGTCCACCCCCACCACGTTCGTGGAGCTGTCCCGGCAGCGGGGCCTGGCCGCGGACGGCCGGTGTAAGGCGTTCGCTGAGGCGGCGGATGGTACGGGGTGGGGTGAGGGTGTTGGGTTGTTGGTGTTGGAGCGGTTGTCGGATGCGGAGCGTCTGGGGCATCGGGTGTTGGCGGTGGTGCGGGGCAGTGCTGTCAATCAGGACGGTGCGTCGAACGGGCTGACCGCGCCGCATGGCCCGTCGCAGCAGCGGGTCATCCGGCAGGCGCTGGCCAACGCCCGACTGTCACCCTCTGGCGTCGATGTGGTCGAAGGCCACGGCACGGGCACGGTGCTGGGCGATCCGATCGAGGCGCAGGCGCTGCTGGCGACGTACGGGCAGGACCGCGGGACACCCCTGTGGCTGGGGTCGTTGAAGTCCAACCTGGGGCATACGCAGGCCGCGGCGGGCGTGGCAGGTGTGATCAAGATGGTGATGGCGATGCGGCATGGGGTGCTGCCGCGAACGCTGCATGTGGACGAGCCGTCCACACATGTCGACTGGTCGACCGGCGCCGTCGAGCTGCTGACCGAGGAACACCTCTGGCCGGAGATGGATCGCCCGCGGCGGGCGGGCGTGTCCTCGTTCGGGATCAGCGGAACCAACGCCCACGTCATTCTTGAGCAGGCACCGGAGCTGCCGACTCCCGAGCCCGATGTCGCTGAGCCGGCTCCCTTGGGCTCCGTGCTGCCGGTGGTGCTGTCGGCCCGGACGGATGCCGCTCTGCGCGCGCAGGCGCGGCGACTGCTGGAGCTGGGGGAAGTCGACCCCGCCAGGCTGGGCTGGTCGCTCACCGCTTCCCGGGCTGCGCTGGAGTGCGGGGCGGTGGTGTTGGCCGAGGACCGGCGCACCCTGGCCGCGGGCCTGGCCGCGCTGGCCGACGGAGAGGAGTCGGCGCATGCGGTGACAGGGCCTTCGATGCCGGGGCGTGTCGGGGTCGTGTTCACCGGCCAGGGGGCACAGCGGCTGGGCATGGGCGCCGAGCTGTACCGGCGCCATCCGGTGTTCACCAGGGCGCTGGACGAGGTGTGTGCGGAGTTGGACCGGCATCTCGACCGGCCGATCCGCGAGGTGATGTTCGCCGGGGCGGACGACGAGCTGGACCGGACCGGGTACACACAGCCCGCGCTGTTCGCGCTGGAAGTCGCGCTGTTCCGGTCCCTGGACCTGTCCCCTGACTTCGTGGCCGGCCACTCGGTCGGTGAGCTGGCCGCGGCGCATGTGGCGGGTGTCCTGTCCTTGGCTGACGCGGCTGCCCTGGTGGCGGCGCGCGGTCGGCTGATGCAGGCATTGCCGGGCGAAGGAGCGATGGCCTCGGTGGAGGCCGACGAGGGCGAAGTCACGGACTGGCTGGCCGCACACGGCGTCGCGTTGGACATCGCGGCGGTGAACGGTCCCCGGGCGACCGTGGTCTCGGGTGAGGTGGCTGCGGTTGAGGCATGTGCGCGGCACTTCGCCGGAATGGGCAGAAAAGCCAGGCGCCTGTCGGTCAGCCACGCGTTCCATTCCTCGCTGATGGATCCGATGCTGGCCGAATTCGGGCGCCTCACCGGAAGCCTGTCGTTCACGCACCCACGTATCCCGGTCGTCTCCACACTCATCGGCAAGGTGCTTGAGGCCGAACGGTTAGCCGACGGCCAGTACTGGGTGGACCAGGTGCGGGGAACCGTGCGGTTCGCCGACGCGATCCGGACGATGGCTGAGGCCGGAGTGAGCACTTTCCTCGAACTCGGCCCCGACGCGGTCCTCACACCGATGATCGAGAATGTGCTCGAGAAAGGGTCGCGGAGCGCGGTGGTGATTCCGACCCTGCGCAAGGACCGCGACGAGGCCGGAGCTGTGGTGAGGGCGCTGGCACGGCTGCAGGTGGCAGGCGTCCCGGTCGACTGGTCCGGGTACCTCCGCCCCCAGCCGCTGATGGACCTGCCGACCTACCCCTTCCAGCGCCAGCACTACTGGCTGGACGACACCCCCGCCATTGGTGACGTTTCAGCAGCCGGACTCAGCTTCGTCGAGCATCCGATGCTGGGCGCCATGACCGTGCTCGCCAACTCCGACAGCTACCTGTTCAGCGGTCGCCTCTCGCTCAGTACGCACCCCTGGCTGGCCGAACACGCAGTGGGGGAGACCGTACTGCTGCCCGGCACGGTCTTCGTAGAGCTGGCCCTGCGCGCCGGTGAGCAGGCCGGATGCGACGAAGTGGCCGAACTGACCCTCCGGGCACCGCTGTTGATGCCCGAGTCGGCAGGCGTGCACATTCAGCTCGCGGTGTCCGCGCCCGACGACACCGCACAGCGTTCCCTCACCATCCACTCCAGGCCGGAGACCGCCGGAGACGACGCGTGGACGCTGCACGCCGTCGGCATACTGGCAACAAGCGGCGAGTCGGCTCCGCAGCCGATGACCGAGTGGCCCCCGGCCGGCGCCGAACCGGTTCCGGTCGACACCCTGTACGACCGGTTCGACCAGGCCGGATTCAACTATGGCCCCGTGTTCCAGGGACTCCGTACAGCATGGCGCGACGGAGACGAGGTATACGCGGAAGTCGACCTGCCGGAGGGGGCCCACGGGGAGGCGTCCCGGTTTGCCCTGCACCCGGCACTGCTCGACGCGGCGTTGCACACCTCGGCACTCCTCGCCGACGGCCCGGGACGGCCGCAGCTGCCGTTCGTCTGGTCAGGCGTGTCGCTGTCGGCCACCGGTGCCACGACACTTCGGGTACGGACGACACGGCACGGCGCGGACGCGTTCTCCTTCGTGACGGCGGACTCCGCCGGCCGGCCGGTGGCCACAGTGGACCGGCTCACCCTCCGTGAGCTGCCGTCCACCGCGCTCCAGGCGTCCTGGACCGACGCACTCTACCGCCTGACCTGGCCGGCCGTTCCCATGCCCGCGCAGGAGCAGACCGTCCCGTACCTTTTGGTGCCGGTTGAGGACGGCAGCCCCCGCAGCGTGGTCAACGCCGTACTGAGCCGGCTCCAGGAACTCCTCACCGACCCGGATCATGCGGACCACCCATGGGTGTTCGTGACGCACAACGCCGTGTCCGTGGAGCCCGGGGAGCCCACCAACCTGGCGCAGGCCGCCGCATGGGGCCTGCTGCGCTCCGCGCAGACGGAACACCCCGGCCGCATCGTCCTGGTCGATCTGGACGGACGGAACAGCGGGGATCCGCAGCTGTTGGCCATGCTCCAGACCAATGAGCCGCAGATGGCGCTGCGGGACGGAGTACTGCGCGTAGCCCGCCTAGCCAGAGCCGGGGCCAGTGCCAGCGCGTCAGTCGGCGACGCCGTGCCCGGCATTGACCCTGAAGGGACGGTCCTCATCACCGGTGCCACCGGGGCGTTGGGCGCGGTGATCGCCCGGCACCTTGTCGCCGAACGCGGGGTGCGCCACTTGCTGCTGCTCAGCCGCCGGGGCGCCGCTGCCGCCGGTGCCTCCGAGCTGGTGTCGGAGCTGACGGCACTCGGTGCGACCGTCCAGCCGGTCGCTTGTGATGTCGCCGACCGCGAGAGTCTGGGGACCGTACTCGCACGGATTCCGGCGGCGCATCCGCTGGTTGCCGTGGTGCATGCGGCGGGCGTGATCGACGACGGTGTGATCGCTTCTCTGACGCCGGAGCGAGTGGACCGGGTACTGCGGCCGAAGGCCGACGGAGCTCTCCACCTGCACGAGCTCACTCGCGACAACGAACTGGCCGCGTTCGTCCTGTTCTCCTCCGCCGCCGGAGTGCTGGGAAGCGCGGGCCAGGCGAGCTACGCCGCGGCCAACACCGTTCTGGACGCACTGGCGCACAACCGCCGGGCCGAAGGACTTGCGGCCACCTCGCTCGCGTGGGGACTGTGGGCCGAAGACGGCGGCATGGCAGCGGAACTGAGCGAGGCGGACACGAACCGGATGGAGCGGGCCGGTATCGTCCCGCTGTCCACCGCGGACGGCCTCGCCCTGCTGGACGCCGCTCTCGGCCTGGAGGACCCGCTCCTCATCCCGATCCGACTGGATCAGGCGTCATTCCGAGAGCGGGCTGCCGCCGGCACGCTGCCGACGTTGCTGCGCGGCCTGTTCCAGGCCCCGGTGCGCCGCCTGAAGGCAACCGCCGGAACGGGTGCCGCGGACCTCAGGCACCGGGTCCTGGCGGCGACCGAAGAAGAAGGAACCCAGATCCTGTTGGACCTGGTGCAGACGCAAGGTGTCAGGGTTCTCGGTTTCGTCACGTCGCAGGCTCTGGAAACGAGGCGGACCTTCGCCGAGCTCGGGTTCGACTCCCTGACCGCGGTGGAACTGCGCAACGGTCTCTCGGCGAGCACAGGACTCCAGCTGCCGGCAACCCTGGTCTTCGACTACCCGACCCCGGCCGTGCTCGCCGAACACCTGCGGGCGGAGCTGGTGGGTGACGCTGCCGCGACCGCCACTGCGTCGGCAACGGTCGACACGGGCGTACCGATCGCGATCGTCGGCATGGCATGTCGCTACCCGGGCGGGGTGGGTTCCCCCGAGGACTTGTGGCAGTTGGCCGTCGACGCGGGGGACGGGATCGTGCCGTTCCCGACAGACCGGGGCTGGGACATGGATCCCGACGCCGAGGACGTCTTCCACGCCGTTGGGGGCTTCCTGGACGACATCGCTGGTTTTGACCCGGGCCTCTTCGGGATCTCGCCGCGGGAAGCGGTGGCGATGGATCCGCAGCAGAGGCTGCTGCTGGAGACGTCGTGGGAGGCGTTCGAGCGGGCGGGAATCGATCCGGCCTCGCTGCGGGGCAGCCGGACCGGCGTCTTCGCCGGAGTCATGTCCCACGACTACGGCTCATGGCTGACGGACATCCCGGAGGAACTGGCCGGCTTCGGTGGCACGGGAACCGCGGCCAGTGTCCTCTCCGGCCGGGTGGCTTACGCGTTCGGCCTTGAGGGGCCGGCGATCAGTGTGGACACGGCGTGTTCGTCGTCGCTGGTGGCGCTGCACCTGGCCGCGCAGGCGCTGCGCAACGGCGAGTGCACGCTGGCGCTCGCCGGCGGAGTCACCGTGATGTCCACCCCGCGCCTCTTCACCGAGTTCGCGCGGCAGGGTGGGTTGGCTGGGGATGGCCGGTGTAAGGCGTTTGCTGAGGCGGCGGATGGTACGGGGTGGGGTGAGGGTGTTGGGTTGTTGGTGTTGGAGCGGTTGTCGGATGCGGAGCGTGTGGGGCATCGGGTGTTGGCGGTGGTGCGGGGCAGTGCTGTCAATCAGGATGGTGCGTCGAACGGGTTGACGGCGCCGCATGGTCCGTCGCAGCAGCGGGTGATCCGGCAGGCGCTGGCGAACGCCCGGCTG
>NZ_JARAXF010000006.1:0-296255 GCF_033793745.1 Streptomyces sp. ME19-01-6
CGCCGGGTTCGGGCAGGTGGCCCAGGCCCAGCCCGCCGCGCGCTGGTCGGGGGCTTTGTGGTGGCGGAAGGCGGTCAGGCAGTACGGGCAGTACTTCGACGTGCCGCGGGGAGGCACGATGACCACCGCGATCCCCCGGGCGGCGGCCTGGTGGCGGACGTGGGCGGTGATCGCGCCGCGCACGGTTTGCGACAGACGGGTGTTCAGCGTGCGGCCTTTGCCGCGGGCCTCCATGTCGCGGAGGTCCTCGAGATAGATGACCGTGGCTCCGGCGGCGATCGCGTGATCGACGACGTGGCGGGCTGCGGCGCGGGCGAGCGCGGCGTTGAGCCGGGTGCGCCGCCGGGCCACGCGGTCCCGCTCGGCCTGAAGGACGGCGAGCTTGGCCACCAGATGCGGGTCCGGGCGCATCCCGCGCTCCTGCCGGGAGGCGACCAGGACGCGGAGCTGGTCGATGCGGGCGCTGATGTGCTCGCCCAGGATGCGTAGCCGGTCGGCCTTGGCCAGCACCCCTGCCGCACGGAAGGACACCGGGCGCCCGTCAGCCAGCACCCGCGGCTGCACCTCGCCGGTCAGGCACAGGGTGCCGCCGGTGAGCAGGGTGTTCAGCCCCCAGTCGAAGGCGACCGCGATGCGGTGCCCGGCCCGCTGCGGCTTCGGGGCGGCGAGGGCGTAGGGCACGTCGAGCAGGAGCCGGCCCTGGCGGATGCGCAGGGTGGGCGCGCACAGTACGGCGGTGGCGGGCACATGCGGCGGCAGGCGGAAGCGGATGCGCACCGGATGCCAGTCGGCACGCGAGGCGGGGTCGGGCCGCACGGGCAGGCGCAGGGTCAGCACCGCGTAGCGGAACGGGTCCTGGGGGCAGCGCTCAAGGGCGGAGAGCTGCTTGTCGGCCGCCGCGAGCACCACCTGCCCACCCGCCCTCGGTGCCCGCTCGCACTCCGTCATATCCACCGGCAGGCGCCCGTGGCGGGCCTGGAACGCGGCGATCTGCCGGGTACGGGCCAGCAGCACACCGCCCGCCACCGCCTCCCCCTCGGGCAGCGCGGCGCGCAGCGCCTCCCACTCACCCTCGGTGCGCCGGGTGGGGCCGGCGGGCCAGGTCGCCAGGAGCGCGGCGATGATCTCGGCGCGCCACCAGGCCGAACGCAGTACCCGCCCCGCCTGCTCCTGAGCGATCCGCACCACCCGGTCCGGCACGTACATCCCCCCCGAGGCGGCCACCGCCCAGCCCAGGCGGCGCAGTGCCATCCACGCCTGCGACGGCAGCCGGGCTCCCGACCGGTCGACGCCGGAGGCGAGCCGGACCAGATCGGCGTGGTTCCAGTGCGCTTGAACCACCTCTGAGGCCAGCGACCCGACCAAAGTGGTCAACCAGTCCGCTCGCTCCACCACAGCGGCCTGATCGAGCTGCTGACCGGTCACGGTGTCCACTCCCCGCAGCGCACGGGCACAGGCCGCCGCGACCTGCTGGACCTCGTCCGCAGCCAGTGTGACCTTGCCTCGCATGTGCTTGTTGCCTCCTTCGGCTCTCTCGCAGCGGGGGACGCGCCGGGCCCTGGACGGGTCGGCGCAGGGCCCTCTTGAGGGTTCAGCCGGTAGCGGGCGTGCCGGGCTGCGCTGCGGCCAGCAGGCGCCCTCTGGCCTGGCGGGAGCGGATGCCGTACATCCGGCCGGAGAACGAGGCGATCAAGGACACGAAATCAGCCAGGAGCTCTTCTGCCCCACCCGGTGTCGCCGTCTGGGGGTGCAGGACCTCGACACGTACTCCGTTCTGTTCCAGGAGCGCGATCAGCCAGCGGGTGCCGAACCGGGCCAACCGGTCCTCATGGGTGACCCGGACATGGGTGAACCCTCCTTCGCGTGCTGCGGCCAGCAGGCGCTTCAGCCCGGGACGCTCCTCGCGCAGCCCGGAGGCCCGGTCCCTGAAGACCTTGGTGACCTCGCCGGTCGCGGTGGCCCGCAGCTCCGCTTCCTGCGCGGCCAGCGACGATTCCTGCCCCGTGCTGCCCGACACCCGCACATAAAGGGCTTCACGCCGCTCGCGGCCCCCGACAGGCTTCCCATCGTCATCAACGATGAGGGCGTCCAATGCGGCTGAGGGAAACCGGCGCTCGCGTCCCACCCACACCGCAGGCACCTTCCCTGCCTTCGCCCACAGGCGCAACGTGTCCGGATGAACCCCCACCCGGCGCGCTGCTACCGCCAATCGCAGCAACTCCATAGCCCAGACGGTAGGTCCACACCTCCCACTGAACGCCCCAACTCACATGAATCCAGCCCAATGTGGTGAAGAGAGCAAGAAATGCTGATGAAATATCCTCGATGTGATACCCCGTATCACCCAGGATCCCCAGGCCAATCGATCGGCTGTTAAACACCCTCATCGCGGTTTGCGGGCCAGGATGGTGGCGATCTTCCTCTTCATCCCTTCCTCGGGCTCCTGCACGAGTCGCGTGGTGACGACCAGCCCGGCCTGGTGCAGGAGTTCGGCGATCCTGTCCGCCGGCAGCAGGTAGGACTCGTAGGACACCGGATGGTCGCCGTAGGCCCGCGTCGGACGCACATGCTCATGGTTTCCCACGTAGCCGGCCAGCATCAGATGGCCGCCGGGCGTGAGCGTGCGGTGGAACTCGGAGAAGACGGTCGGCAGCCACTGCGGTGGCGTGTGGTGGGTGGAGTAGTAGGCGAGAATGCCGCCGAGTTCGTCGTTCCCGATCTGCAGCGCGGTCATCGAGCCCACGGTGAACCGCAGGCCGGGGTAGGCGGCTCGGGCGTGCTTGATCATCTCCGGCGAGAGGTCGACGCCGAATGCGGACAACCCCAGTTCGGCCAGGTGTGCCGTCACCCTGCCGGGGCCGCAGCCGAGGTCCGCGACCGGCCCCCGGGCATCGGTCTGAACGAGTTCGGCGAACGCGGCCAGCATCGCGCGTGACAAGGGATCCAACTCGGCGGGCGTCTTGACGCGTGCGATGTAGGCAGCGGCGACGGTGTCATACGACTCGCGGAGGGCGGTGAGATAGGAGGCCTCGGTCACGCCGCGAATCTAACGCCGCGAATCCAACGCCGTGAACCTAACGCCGTGCATCTAACGAAGGGCACCGACAGGAGTCAGGAGCCCGAACGGGAGTTGGTTGAGGGGCACGTGCCCCGCAGGGCGGCTTCGAGGCGGTCGGCCCAGCGGAGCGCGGTGGCCGCCAGCTCTTCGGCTCGAGGGGCGAGGCGGACGCGCGGGCCGACGACCTGGAGCGCGGCCACCACTTCGCCGCGGAAGTCGCGGACCGGGGCGGCGACCGAGTAGAGGCCGGGTTCGGCCTCCTCGTCGACGACCGAGTAGCCCCGCTCGCGGGTGGCGGCGAGTCGGCGGAGGAAGTCGTCGAGCCCGGTGGGCGTGTTCGGGCCGTGGCGTACGAAGTCGGTGCGGGCGAAGACGGCGGCGACTTCGTCGTCGTCGGCGTCGCTGAGCAGCGCTTGCCCGCAGTCGCTGCAGTACGCGGGGTAGGGGCGGCCGATCCAGGAGCCGACCTGCTTGCTGTCCTGCGGGACGCGTTCGGCGATCGTCACGGTCGCGTCGCCGACCAGGACGCCCAGGTAGCAGCTCTCGCCGGTCTCGGCGACCATGCCTTCCAGCGCGGTCTGCCCGTCGGTGCGCAGGCGGTGGGCGGTGAGCTCCTGGGTGTCGGCGTAGAGCCGCCAGTGCAGGGCGAGCGCCCGGGGCGATCCTCCGCCAGCTACCGCTGGGAGGTCCCCCCTGCGCGAGACGAAGTCCTCTTCCCGCATGGCGGCCAGGCCGCGGGACAGCTGGCTGCGATCACGGGACAGGTCGCGGGCCAGGTCGGTGACCGAGGTGCGGCGATGCCCTTCCGCCGTCCTGTGGGCGAGCGCCATCAGCACGTCCAGGCCCTTGCCCACGCTCGATTCCATAACCCCTCAGCCACGTCGCCCCGCCGTGCCGCGCGCCCCGTCCACGCGGCGCGATCGGCTGTCGCGGACACCCTACTGCCGCCCTTTCGCGCTGCCAGTCCTCTCACCCATCGCCCCACCCTCGGCGAACTGTGCGCTATTCACATCTTGCCGTGCAGTACATGCACGCATAGCATCTCGCGCATCGGCTTTCTGCAAGACATGCGAGAAGGGACAGCGATAGCCATGACGGCGACGATGACGCCCGCGGCCCATGAGCGGGGGCCGCGCCGTGCCGAACCGGCGATCCGGCGCCGGTCGGTGCGAGCGATCAAGGTGTACTGGCCCGTCCCGCGTCAGATCCTGGCCACCCTGGCCGCGGGCGACGTCGAGGTGCTGCACCGGGACGAGTCCCTGGCCGAGCTGTTCCGCGCCCTGGAGGCCTCGCCGGAGGTCGGAGACTTCGGCCTCTACACCGACGTCTTCGAGGTGGGCATCGGCGCCGAGGGGTTCACCGCGGTGCCCGGGTCCACCCCCGCCTTCGGTGCGGTCGGCGCCCGCTCGCTGTCCCCCACCCTCACCTTCACCACCTATGTCGACGCCTCCGCCACGGACGACGAGGTGTCCCGTGTCCTGACGCGCATCGTGGCCGCCCACCCCTGGGAGGTCCCGGTCGTCGAGCTCTCCGCACCCCTGGAGCTCGTCTCCCGCGTGTAGGCCCTCCGCGCTCCCCTGCGGATCGCGGCGCGCGAACCCCGTACGCGCCGCGGTCGCCGAAGAGGTGGCACCACCCTCCGCCACGCCGTGCGTCCCCGTCACCGCCACCCTGAGGAAGTCATGTCATGACCACATCACTGCCGACCGAGAGCCCATCGGCCCCGGCAAGAGCGACCGACCACCCACCCCAGGGAACGCTGCGCCGTTCCATGACGAGCCGCCACCTCGTGATGATCGCGATGGGCGGCGTCATCGGCTCCGGGCTGTTCCTCAGCTCCGGCTACACCATCTCCCAGGCCGGTCCGCTCGGCGCCGTGCTCTCCTACCTGATCGGCGCGTTCGTCGTCTATCTCGTCATGACCTGCCTGGGCGAGCTCGCCTGCGCCTACCCCGTCTCGGGCGCCTTCCATATCTACGCCTCGCGCTCGATCAATCCGGCCACCGGCTTCACCACCGCCTGGCTGTACTGGCTGACCTGGGCGGTCGCCCTGGGCTCGGAGTTCACCGCCTGCGGGCTGCTGATGCAGCGCTGGTTCCCCTCGGTCAGCGTCTGGGTGTGGTGCGTGGTCTGCGCCGCCGTGGTGTTCTCCGTCAACGCGATCTCCGCCCGCGTCTTCGGCGAGACCGAGTACTGGTTCTCCCTCATCAAGGTCGCCGCGGTCGTCGCCCTCATCGTCCTCGGCGGCGCGGCCCTCGCCGGCTTCCACCCGCTGGCCGACCGCGGTCAGACGTTCCCGCACCTGTTCGAGAACTTCGACACACCCGGCGGCCTGTTCCCTCACGGGCTGTCCGGTGTCATGGTCACCGTCCTCGCCGCGTTCTACGCCTTCTCCGGTTCCGAGCTGATCGGCGTCGCCGCGGGTGAGACGGACGAACCGGCCAAGGCGGTCCCCAAGGCGCTGCGGGTGACGGTGGTCCGGCTGCTGGTCTTCTTCGCCGGGGCGATCACCGTGATCGCCGCGATGATCCCGTACGACAAGGTCGGCCTGGACGAGAGCCCCTTCGTGACCGTCTTCACGACCATCGGGATCCCCTACGCGGCCGATGTCATGAACTTCGTGATCATCACGGCACTGCTGTCCGCCGGTAACAGCGGCCTCTACTCCTGCGCGCGGATGCTGTTCTCGCTCGCCGAGGAGGGCCAGGCCCCGCAGGCGCTGCGGCGGCTGAACTCCCGCCAGATCCCGATGGCCGCGCTCGTGGTGAGCATGCTGGGCGGTATCGCGTCACTGCTGAGCAGCGTGGCCGCGGCCCAGACCGTCTACCTCGTCCTGGTGTCGATCGCCGGGTTCGCCGCGGTGGCGGTGTGGATGTCGATCGCGGCCTCGCAGTTCTTCCACCGCCGGGCCTTCCTGCGCGACGGCGGGGATGTGAAGACGCTGCCCTACCGCACCCCGCTCTATCCGGCCGTGCCCGTCCTGGCGTTCGTGCTCTGTCTGGCCGCCCTGGTCGGCGTCGCCCTGGACCCCACCCAGGTCGCGGCCCTGTACTTCGGCATCCCCTTCGTCGCCGCCTGCTACCTCTACTACTACCTGCGGTACAGCCGCGGGCGGAGCGGGGCGGCCTCATGACGCCGATGCCGGCACCGCCGCCCACCTGCCTGCTGCTCGACCTGGACGGCACCCTCGTCGACTCCGCCCCTGGGGTCCTCGCGAGCATCCACACCGCGCTGCGCGAGGTCGGCACCCCGGTCCCGGACCCCGACACGCTGCGAACGTTCGTCGGCCCGCCGATGTACGAGTCCTTCCGGCACCGGCTCGGCCTGGACGAGCCCACCGCCCTACGGGCCCTCGCGGCGTACCGGGCGCACTACGCCGCGTACGGCGCCCTCGACAGCGCGCTGTACGACGGGGTCGCGGACGCGCTGAAGACACTGGCCGCCGCGGGTCTGCCGATGGGCGTGGCGACCTCCAAGGTCGAGGACCAGGCGCGGCGGGTCGTCGCCCACTACGGGCTGGACCCGTGGTTCGAGGCGGTGTGCGGCATCGACGACCGGACGGGCCGCACCACCAAGCGACAGGTGATCCGGGAGTGCCTGGCGCGACTGGCCCGGCGCGGCGTCGACGTGTCGGCGCCGCTCATGGTCGGCGACCGGTCCTACGACATCACCAGCGCCGCCGCCGAGGGGATCCCGGCCGTCCATGTGCTGTGGGGATACGGGGACCGGTCGGAGTCGGCGGACGCGGTCGCGTCCGTGGCGGGGCCCGCGGAACTGACGGACCTGCTGGCCGCGGCCTGCGGCCATGGACATTGAACGGCCACTGACATGAAAGGGAATCACCACATGAGCGCCAGCCCCCGCACCAGCCCCAGCCCCCGCACCAGCCCCAGCACCAGCCCCAGCCCCAGCCCCCGCACCGGCACCACCGCCCCCGGCCTGTGGTCGGCCTACCGTGAGCTGGCCGGGAGGGCGACGTACACGGACCTCACCCACGCCTTCCACCCCGGGCAGCCGCACTTCCCGGCGTTCCCGGACGAGCGGCGCGAGATGGTCTTCGACATGGACCGCGGGGACGGCTTCAATGTCCACCGGTACACGCTCGTGGGCCAGTGGGGCACGCACGTCGACCCGCCCGTGCACTTCGTCGCCGGGGCGCGCACGCTGGACCGGATCCCCGTGGAGGAGATGGTCCTGCCGCTGGTGGTGCTCGACATCACCGAGCGGGTGGCGGCCGACCCGGACGCGACCCCGACCCTGGACGACGTGGCGGCCTGGGAGGCGCGCCACGGCGCCGTCCCCGCCGGATCGTTCGTGGCGCTGCGTACGGGCTGGGGCCGGCGCTGGCCGGACCGGGACGCGATGGCCAACAAGGACGCGGCGGGGGTCAGCCACGCCCCCGGCTGGTCCGCCGAGGTCCTGCGCTATCTGTTCGAGGATGCGGGGGTCACCGCGATCGGCCATGAACAGACCGACACCGACCCGGGGGCGGCCACCTCCGCGGGGGACTTCAGCCTGGAACGGTATGTCCTCGCGCGTGACCGGTGGCAGATAGAGCTGATGGCCAACCTCGACCAGGTTCCCGAGGCGGGCGCGCTCGTCGTCGCCACCTGGCCCAAGCCCCAGGGCGGCTCCGGGTTCCCGGCCCGCGTCTTCGCCCTGTGCCCCAACGACATGAATGATTGATTGCTCGAACGACTGGCGCACGGAGCCCCGGCGGACATGTGTCCGCCGGGGTGTCGCCGTGCGAAGAACGGATACCGCGATGGACAGGCCGAGCCTGGACGCGATCGACGAGAAGATCATCGCTGAACTCACCCGCAACGCCCGCCTGTCGCACGCCGAGCTGGGGCAGCGGGTGCTGCTGTCGCGGAACGCCGTACGGCAGCGGATCGACCGGCTGGAGCGGCAGGGGCACATCCGCGGCTACACGCTGGTGCGCGGCGGCCACGAGGACGAGGATCTCGCCTCGGCGCTCGTCCTGGTCTACCGCAAGGACCGGTTGCGCGGCGGTGAGGTGCTGGCGGCGCTCAAGCGCATCCCGGAGGTCGTCATCTGCGATGTGCTCAGCGGGGAGTTCGACCTGATGGTGCGGATCGAGGCCAGGTCCCTGGAACGCGTACAGGGCATCTGGGAGCAGATCGCCCAGATGCCCGGTGTACGCGATACGGTCACGGCGCTGACGCTCTCGCGGGTGGTCAGCCGCCCGCGGCGCGCGTGAGCGCGGCAGCGGTCACGCCGTCATGGCCGCCCGGCCCGCCTGGTTGACGCACACGACCTTCGGCTGGGTCATGTCCTCGTAGGCGAACCGCACGCCCTCGCGGCCCATGCTGCCGTACTTGAACCCGCCGAACGGCATGGCGTCGAACCGGTAGTCGGAGGAGTCGTTGACCATCACCCCGCCGGCCTCCAGCAGCCGGGCGGCCGCCATCGCATGGTCCAGGCTCGCGGTGAAGACGCCCGCGTGGAGGCTGAAGTCGATCTCGTTGGCGCGCGCCACCGCCTCCTGGAAGGAGCCGACCGGCTGCAGCGCGACGAGCGGCGCGAACGCCTCCTGCTGCCACAGGGCGCTGTCGGCCGGGACGTGCTCCAGCACCGTAGGGCTGTAGAGGCTGCCGTCGAGGTCATTGCCGCACAGCAGCACCGCGCCGCGCGCGATGGCCTCATCGGCCTTCGCCTTCGCGGCCCGGGCCGCCATGGGCGTGATCATCGGGCCGACGTCCGTGTCTTCCCCGCGGGGATCGCCGGTGCGCAGTGTCCTCGTCCTGGCGACGAAGGCCGTACGGAACTCCTCGTACACCTCCTGGGCGATCAGGACGCGCTGGGTGCCGATGCAGTTCTGGCCCGCGGCCCAGAACGCGCCGGACACACACCCCTCCACGGCGAGGTCGAGGTCCGCGTCGGCGAGGACGAGGACGGGCGCATTGCCGCCGAGGTCCATGGCGAGCTTCTTCAGCCCGGCCTGGCGGGCGATGGCCTCCCCGGTCGCGAAGCCGCCGGTGAACGAGACCATGCGCACCTCGGGCGCGGCGACGATCGCGGCGCCGAGGTCGGCGCCGCCGTTGACCACGGTGATCACCTCGTCGGGCAGTCCGGCCTCGACGAGGGTGTCGACCAGCCGCAGCGCGGACAGCGGGGTGAGGTCGGAGGGTTTCAGGATGACGGCGTTGCCGCCCGCGACGGCGGGGCCGAGCTTGTGGGCGACAAGGTTGAGCGGGTCGTTGTACGGGGTGATCGCGGCGATGATGCCCAGCGGCTCCCTGGTGAACCAGCCCTGGCGGTCCTCGGACCCCTCGTATGCGTCGAAGGGCACCACCTCGCCCGCGTTGCGGCGGGCCTCCGCGGCCGACAGGGCCAGGGTGTTCACCGCTCGGGCGGCCTCCTTGCGGGCCTGGGTGATGGTCTTGCCCGCCTCGGCCACGATCAACCGGGCGAAGGACTCGGCGCGTTCGGCGACCAGGCGCGCCGCGCGGTCCAGCACCGCGGCGCGGGCGGCCCGCGAGAGGGCCCGGGCGGTGGCGCGCCCGCGGTGGGCGCGGGCCATGACCTCGTCGACCGACTCCGCCGTCGTGGCGCAGACCGAGCCGATGACCTCGTCCGTGTACGGGTTGCGCACGGCGACGAAGCCCTGGCCGTTGTCGCCAGTGCTCGGGAGAGCGGCGAGGGTGGTGTCAGTCACGGAAGGCCTCCTGGAGGACGCGTCCGGCGGCGGCAGTGGGGGCGGCGGGGATGGTGCCGTGCCGCCGGTGGATGGCGATGATGTCCGACAGCAGCGCGTACGCCGTCTCGGTGCGCCCGGCGCCGGGGCCGGAGACGGTGACGGTGCCGAGCAGATCGGTGTGGAAGGCCACGGCGTTCACGGGGCCGCTGACCGAGGCCAGCGGGTGTCCGAGGGGCAGCGCGACCGGCGCCACGCGCGCGTCGACGCTCCCGTCCTCGCGGCGGGCCACCGAGCCGACCAGCTTCCACCGCAGCCCCCGGGCGGCGGCGTCGCGCATGTCCGCCGGGGTGAGCCGCGAGATCCCCTCCCGGGCGACGTCGTCGCAAGACAGCGTGGCGCCCAGGACCTCATGGGCGAGGATCGCGACCTTCAGCTGTACGTCGAAGCCCTCGACGTCCGCCGTCGGGTCGGCCTCGGCGTAGCCCGCGTCCTGGGCTTCCTTGACGGCGTCGGAGAAGTCGACGCCCTCTTCGAGCCGGCCGAGGATGTAGTTCGAGGTGCCGTTCATGATGCCCTCGACGCCGGTGACGCGGGCGCCCGCGAGCAGCCGGTCCGCGGTGCGCAGGACCGGCGTACCGCTGAGTACGGTGCCCTCGAACTCGAAGCTGACGCCGTGCTCGGCCGCGAGCCGCTTGAGCGCGTGGCCGTGCAGGGCGACCGGGCCCTTGTTGGTGGTGCACACGTGCTTGCCCGCCCGCAGCGCCCAGCGCACATGGGACAGCGCGGGCTCGCCGTCGGCCGGATTGGTGAACGTGGCCTCGGCGACGATGTCGGCGGGCACCTCCCGGATCACCCACTCGTTGCGCGGATCGGCGCTGCCGCCCTCCATCCCGGAGAAGTCGAGCTTCCCCGGTGCCGCCGCGAGCAGCGCAGCGAGGTCGATGCCGTCGGCCCGCACCAGCGACCCGGCCCGCAAATCGGTGATCGCGACCACGCGCAGGGCGAAGCCCAACTCGTCGGACAGCTCGTCGCCACGCTCGGCGATCAGTTCGGCGAGCGCCCGGTTGACGCCACCGAAGCCGATCAGGGCGAGGTCGTACCGGGTCATCTGCGTCATCGGCGTCATCTGCGTCATCAGCATCTCCTCTTCGCGTTGTGACCTCGCCCAGCGTCACCTCCGCGGGCGTCACCGCGGCCATGCCGAAGCGACCAGCGGCGATGCCGATGTGCACCGTCCCGCGAGCGGTTGTCCCGCGGCCGCCGTGGATCACGTTGCTAGAGTGAGGGCGTGACAGCGCACCCGCCGAAGGCCCAGGCGGCATCCTCGCTGCGCACCGGCCTCCAGATCATCAACGCGGTCCTGGAGCGGGAGACCTCCGGGCGCACCGGGTTCAATGTCGCCCGGCTCGCGCAGGAGATCGGCATCGACCCCAGCAAAGCCTCCCGGATGACGCAGGAGCTGTGCGACCGGGGCTTTCTGGAGCGCCGTGAGGACTCCACACTCCGCGTCGCCGCCGGGTTCTACGAGCTGGCCCGGGCCCTGAACCACGGCCTGCCGCGCGGGTCCCGGGCGGTCCTTCGCCGACTGGCCATCGCGCACGGAGCCAGTGCCCGCCTCTCGGTGCGCGACGGTGTCCTCGTCCGTCTGCTGCGTTCGGAGGCGGCAGCCGAGCCATGGCCGGCCAGGGTCGGCCTGGTCACCCCCTGCTGGTGCACCGGGGCCGGCCGCGCGCTGCTGCTGGACCACTCCGGCGAGGAGATCGCGGCGCTGCTCGAGGGTTACGAACTGATCGGCGTCGGCGGGCCCAACGCCGCGCACTCCGCCGAGGAGTTGACAGCGGCCAACGACCGCGACCGGCCGGGCGGGATGGTCGCCGCGCACGAGGAGTTCGAGCACGGCATCACGGAGTACGCCGTACCGGTCAGGGATGGCGCGGGCCGGATCTTCGCGGTGCTCGCGGTGCTGGGCAGACAGACGGATCTCAGGCCGCGGGAAGAGGCGATCCGCGCCGACCTGACCGCTTCGGCCGCCTCCCTCGGGCGGATCGTCGACGCGGGCGCGCCATAGCCGACGGGCAGTGGCGGGCGGGCGTTGACCTTGACCTTGGGGGAGGCCGCAGCATCGAGGGACCGGGCGAGATGCCCGGGATGAGGAGGCGCGGGCATGGGGCTGCTGACCATCGGGGCGTTCGCGAAGGCGTCCAGGCTGTCGCCGAAGGCGCTGCGGCTCTACGACGAGCTGGGGCTGCTGACCCCGGCCCGCGTCGACCCGGTGACGGGCTATCGGCTCTACGCGCCGCGGCAGCTCGAACGGGCCCGGCTGGTGGCCTGGCTGCGCCGCCTGGGCATGCCGCTGGCCCGCATCAGCGAAGTCTGTGAGCTCTGGGAGCTGGACGCGGCCGCGGCGGCGCGGGAGGTCCGGGCCTTCTGGGCCCGGGTCGAGGCCGAGACCGCCGCCCGGCGGGACCTGGCCGCCTTCCTCATCGACCATCTGTCATGGAAGGACCCCGCCATGTCCCCGACCGTCGAGCCCCTGAAGATCCGTTACGCCGCGCTGTCCGACACCGGCCTGGTCCGTGAGAGTAACCAGGACACCGCCTACGCCGGGCCCCGCCTGCTCGCCGTCGCCGACGGCTTCGGCGCGGGCGGAGCCCCGGCCGGCGCCGCCGCCGTCCAGGTGCTCAAACGCCTCGACGCCGAGGGCGTTGGTGTGGGCGTCCCGGCGGGCGACCTCCTCAACGTGCTGGAGGACGCCGTCGAGCAGGCGGGCCGGGCCGTGCGCGACATCGCCGGATCCGGCCCCGCGCCGCATGAGGTGGGTACGACGCTCACCGCGATGCTGTGGACCGGATCCCAGCTCGCCCTGGTGCACATCGGTGACTCCCGTGCCTACCTGCTGCGGGAGGGCGGGCTCTTCCAGATCACCCACGACCACACCGTCGTGCAGTCGATGGTCGACGAAGGGCGCCTCAGCCCGGAGGAGGCCGCCTTTCACCCGCAGCGCTCGCTGCTGCTGCGGGCCCTGACGGGAGGAGCCGGGGGCACCGGGGAAGCCGGGGGCGCTGGGGGTGTTGGCGGCGCTGGAGGTGCCGGGGTCACCGCCGACATACGGCTGCGTGACGCCCGGTCGGGAGACCGCTACCTGCTCTGCTCCGACGGGCTGTCCGCCGTGGTGCCCACCGACGCCGTACGCCAGGTCCTCACCTCGGCCGACGACCCCGAGCAGGCGGTACGCGAGCTCATCGCCCTGGCCAACCGCGCGGGCGGCCCCGACAACGTCAGCTGTGTGGTCGCCGACGTCCTGGAGCCCGACCAGGAGAAGTAGCCCGACAGAAGGAGAAGGAGAGTTCAGCCCGCCGCCCGGGCGCCGAGGGCGTCCAGGGCGGTGGCCACCGTGGCGTCCAGGGCCTGGGCGTCGGCTCCGGCGCGGGAGCGCAGGTTCACCCCGTAGGCGAGCAGGGCCAGGACGTCGGCGGCGGCGCCGGGGTCGGTGCCGGGGGCGAGCTGTCCCTGGGCCCCGGCGGTGGTGAGCGCCGTGTGCATGGCGTCCCGGAGCTGCTGGTGGTGGCGGTCCAGGAGGGTGCGGACGTCGGGGTCGGTGTTCTCGGCCCCGGCGTGTGCGTTGGCGACCATGCAACCCCACCGCGCGTACTCTCCCGAACACCGCGCCGCGATCAGCCCGCTGAAGAACTCGGCGATCGCCGGCAGACCGCGCCCGTCCTCGGCGAGACTCCGGAACGCCGGCTGGGACCACTGCTCCACATAGCGGCGCAGCGCGGCCCGGTAGAGCTCCTGCTTGCCGCCGAAGGTGGCGTACAGGCTCGAGCGGTTGAGCCCGGTCGCGGTCACCACATCCTGGATCCCGGTCGAGGCCACACCCTGCCGCCAGAACAGCCGCACCACTCTCGCCAGTGCCGCGTCGGGGTCGAAGTGCTTGATGTCCGGCATGCCCGCCCGTCCTGCCGTCGTGATCCAGTCATCTTGAAATGGCAATTCCAAGATAGCGCGGTCCAGTCATGGACGGGGGCCTGCCCGGCCCGCTATCTTGAAACGACCATTCCAAGATTGGGGAGAAACGCACGATGAGTCTCAACGCCGAACTGCGCGCCTTCTACGAGGCCCGGTACCCGCAGATCCCCGCCGAAGCGCGGGAGGTCATGGAGCGGGCCGGCCGGGAGCTCGCCGACTCCGGGCAGGCCGCCCGCGCCCTGGCCGTGGGGGACCGGGCGCCCCGCTTCGAGCTGCCCTCGGCGACCGGGCGGACGGTGGCCCTGGACACCCTGCTCGCCGACGGCCCGGTGGTCCTCACCTTCTACCGCGGCGCCTGGTGCCCGTACTGCAACATCGCCCTGCGAGCCCTCCAGGGCCACCACGACGAGATCACCGCGCGGGGCGCGCGCCTGGTGGCCGTCTCGCCGCAGGTCCCCGACGAGTCCTTGTCGTTGACCGAGAAGCACGAGCTGGCCTTCGACGTCCTCAGTGACCTCGGCTCCGACACGGCCAAGCAGTACGGGCTCGCCTTCGACCTGCCCGATGACCTCGCCGCCGTCTACGACAGGTTCGGCTTCGACCTGCAGCGCGTCAACGGCGGCCATCCGCGTACCCTGCCGCTGCCCGCCACGTACGTCATCGACCGCGACGGAGTGATCCGGTGGGCCTTCGTCGACACCGACTACACGGCGCGCGCCGAACCGGCCGACATCCTCGCCGCCCTGGCCGCGCTGTAGAGACCATGGTCCGGGCCGGTCAGCCCGACAGGCCGCGCAGCGCGGCGGCGACGGTGTCCCAGTCGGCGGGCATGGGCGGGTAGGTGCGGGTGCCGGTGGCGCTGTCCTTGAAGCCGCTGGAGGTGGCGACGCACACCACGGGGCCCGAGGTGCCGCGCGGGCCGGCGGAGTCTTCCCGGTCTTCCCCGTGGGCGCGCAGGGCGGCCAGCCCCGCGGCGGAGGACAGCTCGACCCACATGCCCTGGGCGGCGAGTTCGGCGCGGGCGGCGGCCATCTGCTCATCGGTGACGGTCAGCGCCGCGCCGCCGCTCTCGCGCACGGCCACCACTCCGCGGTAGCTGCCCACGGGGCAGGAGATCCCGTACGCCTCGGTCGGCCCGACCGGGACCTCGGCGGCGGGGCGGCCGGTGCGGATCGCGGTGGCCAGCGCGCCCGCGGCGGCGGGCTCGCACGCGTACAGCCGAGGGGTGCGGTCGGCCAGGCCGAGCAGGGTCAGCTCGTGGAAGCCCTTCCAGACGCCGAAGAGCAGTTCGCCGTAGCCGGTGGGCACGTACACCGCCTCGGGCACCTCGCCGAGGTCCAGGAAGATCTCGTACGCGATGGTCTTGTAGCCCTCGGGGCCGAAGGGGTGGCCGGTGTGGGCGGTGTCGGTCAGGCTGCTGACCGGCTGGTAGCCGAACTCCTCCACGACGCGCCGCATCAGCGCCCGCACCGACTCGTGGGGGACGGTGAGCACCGCGGCCCCGTAGGCGCGTACGAACGAGGCGACGGCGGGCGGGGCGGAGGGGGAGGCGAACACGGCGCACGGCAGCCCGGCGCGGGCCGCGTAGGCCGCGGCCGCGGCGCCGTGGTTGCCGGACGAGGACACCACGACGCCGCGCGCCCCGCTCGCCTTCGCGGCGCTCACGGCGACGCGGTTGAGCCGGTCCTTGTGGCTCCAGGTGGGGTTGCGCGACTCGTCTTTGACGTAGACCCCGTCGGGCAGTTGGACCAGGGGCGTGTTCCCCTCGCCGAGCCCGGGGGCGGCCAGCGGCGGGAGCAGCGGGGCCCAGCGTTCGAGGCCGTGTGCGGCGGGGCGGCCGAACAGGTCGGCGGGCATCCGGTCGTAGGCGTAGTCGACCTCCAGCGGGTACGCGACGGCGTCGGTGGAGGTGCGCGGGCAGCCGTTGGTGAGCGGCGGCCACAGGGGGTGGCCGACGGTGGGGTCCGCCAGGGACCGCTGCCCGGTCGCGAGCGACCGCGACCGGGCCCGCGACCCCCGCTCGGGCTCGGCGCGTGGGGCGTCGGACTGTGGGGCGTTGGGCTGTGACGGGCGGGATATGGACTGTGCGGGGCGGGAGTTGGGGGGCTGCATGGCCTGGATCATGCCAGGCTGGCTGGTCAGACGCCCGGCGCGGCGTGCCCGGCCCCGATGCGTGCCGGACCCGGCGCGTGCTGGGGCCGGTCCGCGCCGGGGCCGTCGAGCGGCACGGCTGGTCGCGCGGTGAGTCAGCCCTCGTACGGGCGGACGGCGCGGGCCTCGCGCAGCGCGCGTGCCCACCAGGTCAGCTGGTCGAGCAGGGCCGTGGCGGCCGCTTCGGGGCCCTTCGGCTCCTTCAATGTGCCGTCCGCGCCGAAGAGTTCCCCGGCGTTGTGGAAGCTCACCGTGTCGCGGACGGTGACCGCGTGCAGTTCGGCGAAGACCGGCCGCAGATGCTCGACCGCGCGCAGACCGCCGGAGATCCCGCCGTACGAGACGAAGCCGACGGGCTTGGCCTTCCAGGGCGTGTAGTGCCAGTCGATGGCGTTCTTGAGGGAAGCCGGGTAGCTGTGGTTGTACTCGGGAGTGATCACGACGAACGCGTCGGCGGCCTCCAGCCGGGGCGTCACGGCCGCCAGGGCCTTGGCGTCCTCGGGGCCCGGACGGTAGCTGAGGTTCCCGGGCAGAGGGGTGTCGGCCAGGTCGACCACGTCGGTGTGCAGGTCCGCGTGGAGTGCGGTGCGGCTGGTGAACCAGTCGACGACCTTCGGGCCGAAGCGGCCCTCGCGGGTGCTGCCGACGATGACGGCGAGGCGGATGGGGGTGGCGGTGGCAGCGGTGGCGGCAGCGGTGGGGTGGCCGGCTGTGTCGGTAACCATGGGACCAGGCTCTTACTTAAACATTGGTTGAAGTCAAGCTAGTCTCGTTTCTCATGAGCCAGATGTCGTGGAAGACCCATGAACTCACGGTCGGAGACCTGTCCCAGCGCAGCGGTGTCCCCGCCTCCGCGCTGCGCTTCTACGAGCGCGAAGGGCTCATCCACAGCCGCCGCACCACCGGGAACCAGCGCCGCTACACCCGTGACGCGCTGCGCCGGGTCGCCTTCGTGCGCTCCTCGCAGCGCGTCGGCATCCCGCTGGCCAGGATCCGGGAGGTCCTCTCGCGCTTCCCTGAGGACCACGTCCTCACCAAGCAGGACTGGGCCGAGATCTCGGAGTGCTGGCGCGCGGACCTCAGCGAGCGGATCGATCAGCTGCTGAATCTGCGCGACAGCCTCACCGACTGCATCGGCTGCGGCTGTCTGTCGATCGACAGGTGCGCGCTGGCGAACCCGTACGACCGGCTCGGCGAGCAGGGCCCGGGTGCGCGGCGGCTGCTGAAGTCCTGCTCGGATGCGGAGCTGGAGTCCTGCTCCGATGCGGAGGCGCCGGGTGTCTGCGAGCCCTCCGGTCAAGAGGCGGCCGACTCCCGGGACCGCTGCTCGACGGTGCCGGAGGACTCGTCGTCGTCCTGTAGCCCGGCGTGCGGTTGAGCTCCCGTAGCGGGTTTTGTGGCGGGTTCCGTGGCGGGGCCGATGTCGAGTACGGCCTTGCCGGGCACGCGCCGGTCGAGCAGCGCGTCGGCCGCGTCCGTGACCCGGTCCCAGGGGCCGCGCCAGCCGATTTCCGGTGACAGCTCGCCGCGCGCCACGAGGCCGACGAGCGCGGCGAGGTCGGGGCCGGGGTCGGAGGGGTCCGCGAAGGAGTGCAGCGACTTGGCGGGGCCGAGCGAGAAGATGCCGTTCGGCGGGAACACGGCGGGCTGGTCGTGGGCGGCCCAGCCGATGCTCTGCAGATTGCCGCCCGGCTTGAGCAGGTTCCAGGCGGCCACGAGCTGGGGCCCGCCGACGTTCTCCAGGACCACGTCCACGGGCTGCTCGACCGGCTCCAGGCCGACCACGACCTCGTCCGCGCCGAGTTCCTCGAGCCCCTCGCCGCGCGCGGGCGAGCCCACCGAGGCGATGACATGCGCCCCGGCCCGCCGGGCCAGTTGGACAGCCGTCCGCCCGACGCCGCCCGAGGCGCCGGTGATCAGCACCCGCTTGCCCAGGACGCTCCCGGCCGCGCGCAGCGTACGCAGGGCGGTGATGCCGACCAGCGGGAGTGCGGCGGCGTCGGCCAGGTCGACGGAGTCGGGCAGCTCGGCGAGGCTGTCGCTCGCGAAGGTCGCGCGCTCGCTCCACGCGCCCGGGCCGAAGGCGACCACGCGGCTGCCCGCCGCGGGCCCGGAGCCGTCGGCCGCCGCGCGCAGCACCACGCCCGCCGCGTCATAGCCCATGACGGAGCCGGGCGGCTGATGGGCGGCCCACCGCACCTCCCCGTAGTTCATCGACGCGTTCCGCACCTCGATCAGGGCCTCGCCGGGCCCCGGCTCGGGCTCCGGTACGTCCGCGAAGCGCAGGGACCCCGGCGCCTCGGGGTCGACGATCACCGCGCGCAGGGTGGCTGTGCTGCTGCTCATGGCTGCCTCCTCAGGGCAGACGAGTAAACCGGACCGACAGTCCGGTTGATCTGTGGTGGATACTATGGGGACCGCCAGTCCGGTTACAACCGTCGACGGGATCCGAGGAGGCGCGGCGCGGTGAGCGAGGCCACGACAGAGCAGAGCGCCGCGCGACGCGGCGAGCGCGCCGACGCCGCGCGCAATCGGCGCGCGATCCTGCGCGCCACCGAGGAGTTGCTGGCGGAGTGCGGCGCGGAGCATGTGTCGCTGGACCGGGTCGCGGCCGCCGCGGGGGTCGGCAAGGGCACCGTCTTCCGCCGCTTCGGCAGCCGTACGGGCCTGTTCCAGGCGCTGCTGGCCGACCGCGCGGCGCGGCTGCGGGAGGCGATCCACGAGGAAGGGGCGCCGCTGGGCACCGCCGCGGCGCCCGGCGAGCGGCTGCCGGCCTTCCTCGACGCGCTGGCCGACATCGCCGAGCGCCATCTGTCCCTGATCGCCGCGCACGAACGCGCCTGCGGCGACGACAAATTCGACGACCCGACCTACCGGGGGTGGCACGCCCACCTCCGCGCGCTGCTCCAGGAGCTCAGGCCGGGCCTCGACGCCGAGTTCGCGGCCCATATGCTGCTGGCCGCGTTCGACGGGGAGCTGGTGCGGCGGCTGACGGCGGACGGGGACTGGGCGCGGTTCCGTCAGTCGGTCAGGGACCTGGCCGACCTACTGGTCGGCCAAGGGGAGTAGCGGGCGCCGCCCAGAAGATGTCCGGGCACGCCGGTCTGGTTGTGGTCCTCGAAGACCGGCGCCGCCCCGGACGACGTGGACCGTTGCCGGCAGGCGTTTCTCCGCCGCTTCGATCTGGAGCACACCTTCCGTTCCGCGCTCACCTCGCCTGCCCGGCCCGTGTTCCCCAACCCCGAGGCGCCGGCCCCGGACGGCCACCCGGCGCCAAGAACAAACACCGGGCACCCCGCTACGACGTCGGCAAAACCGTCAAACGCCCCGAGACCCTCAAGGCCATCGTGCCGACCTCAAGACCCTCGCCTCGCTGGCCGGGGCCACCCGCACCGGCTTCTACCCCAAGAAGAACCGCGACGGCACCCCCAGGCCCGGCGCCTACCAGTACCTCGCCGAGGAGTTCGAGCGGCGAGTGAAGCAGCTCCAGGACGCCGGAGAGATCGTCGACCCCCGCGTCGCGCAGATCGAACGGCTCAAGACCCACAACGCCGAGTAGAAGGAGCGGCTCACCAAACGTGAAGTGGAGATCGCGGAGCTGACCGAGTTCCGACCCTGGCGATCTCCCGGCTGGCCGCCCAGCACGACGAGATCGAGCGCCTGCGCAAGCAGGTCGCCGCCGGTGGCAACGTCCGCAGCCTCCCCGCCCCCGGCAGCAGCACGGCCCCGTACGGGTCGTGCAGCTGAGGCAATCTGGGCGCGGGTGTCCACGTAGCCGATTGAGGCAAGACGCTCCCAGTGGCATGGCCTGATCAATCATGATCAGGCCATGCCATCCGACTTGGGTGTGGCTCTTTGCAGGGACGGCTGGGATCAAGGTGCACGGCAGGCTCCGTCGGGTACTGAACAACTCCGGGGCGGCTGGCGGGTGGGAGTGGCTGTCGCCGTGGCGGACGCGGCGGGCATACCCAGGGCCGTCGCCGCGCCCGCGCCCTTCAGCTCCCCGCCGCCACCCGCCGTACCACCGCCAGCGCCTCGCGCACTGCCCCTCGGATGTCCGTCACCGGGAAGCGCGCGTGGCGCACCACGCGTTCGCGGTCCACCACCAGCACCGCCCGCTTCAGCCGCAGTGCCTGCCCGGCGCGGAATACTGGTAGCCGCAGAGCGGCGGCGAGGCGCAGGTCGACGTCTGAGAGCAGGGTGAAGGGGATGCCCTCCTCGACCGCGAACACCCGCTGCTCGTCCGGGCGTTGAGTACTCACGCCGCGCACCTCGGCGCCCGCCGCGCGGAAGTCGTCGTACGCGTCCCGGAACAGCCGGTTTTCCAGCGTGCAGCCGATGGCACCCGGGATGTCGGCCCAGCCGTCCGGCAACGGGCCCGGGCGACCGGTCGCCGGGTAGCAGAACAGGACGGTGGCCGCAGCCTCGGCCACCGGGTCCAGTGGCTCACCGTCCCGGTGCTCCGGCAGTTCGAGGCGCGGCAGCCACTCGCCCACCAGGCCCGCCACCCGCAGCGCCTCCGCACTCTCCTCGTCGGCCGTGCCGCTCAGCGAGCCGTCGCCGAGCAGCCAGCGGTCCGCCCAGTCCTGCATCGAGAGCAGCACGGGCAGCAGCCCCCGCCCGCTCTCCGTCAGCCGGTACTCGTACCGCACTGGGCCACTCTGATACGGAACCTTCTCCAAGACCTCCGCCTCCACCAGGTGCGCAAGGCGCTCGGTCAGCACCTTCCGGGAGATCCCCAACTCCTCCTGAAGTGCATCGAACCGGTGGTGCCCGCGTGCGGTCTCCCGAACCAGGAGCAGGCTCCACCAGTCGCCGACCACCGCCGCCGCCTGCGCGATCGCACAGGCGGCGTCCCGCTCGGGCACCGACCTGACCATGGGTCTCCTGTCTTGCGGATACAACGTCCGGCCTTCGAAACCATCTTGCGCCATGTGGTCAGTTCCGGATAGGAACTGAATCGCAACCAAGTAAGTTCCCATAAGAGACTCACTGAAGGGTGGGCGTCGCATGAGCGAGACACCGACGGTCCAGGAGCGCGATCGCCGCAGCACCCACCACGCGACCTCGCCTCCGGCCGTCTTCTGGCGCTACTGGGCCGCTGCCACCGTCAGCAACGCGGGCACCGCCGTCACCGCCCTCGCTCTACCCCTGGTCGCCCTCACAGTCCTCGACGCCACCGCGCTCCAGGCCGCCCTGCTCGCCGCCGCCGGACAGATCTCCTGGCTGCTGCTCAGCCTCCCGGCCGGAGTGATCGCCCAGCGCGTCCCGCTCCGCCGCCTCCAGGTCATCCTCGATCTCGTACGGTTCGCCGCCGTCGGATCCCTCCCGCTCGCCTGGTGGCTTGACCGGCTCACCTACCCGCACCTGTTGCTCGCCGCTCTGGTCACCGGCGCCGCGACCGTCCTCTTCGACATCGGCAACTCGACCTTTCTGCCCGCTATCGTCCCGGACCGGCAGCTCGCCGCCCGCAACAGCCTGATGTCCGGCACGCACGCCGTCACCGAGACCGGAGGGCCCTCCGGGGGCGGCCTCCTCGTGCACGCCGCGGGCCCGGTCGGCGCGCTCCTCGTGGACGCGGCCAGCTACCTGCTCTCAGCCGTGCTGCTGCGTACCCTGCCCGAACGCCGTCCCGCCGCCCGCACCGGCGACGGCGCCCTCCGGCTGATCCGCGAGGGCTGGACGTACGTGGCGCGGCACCCAGTGATGCTGCCCTGCATGCTCTGGGCCACCGCCACCAACTTCGTCTGCGCCGCCCTGGTCGCCCTCACACCCCTCTACCTGGTCCGGGAGGTCGGACTGACGCCCGTACAACTCGGCTTGGTGCTTGCCATGGACGGAATCGGCGCGCTCGCCGGATCCGCCGTGGCGGTCCGACTGACCCGGCGGTTCGGCACCGCCCGGGGGCTCGTCGGGACCGCGCTGGCCGGCGGCGCTGCCGCCCTGCTGGCCCCGCTGACCACGTCCGCAGCCGACGCGTATTGGTTCGCCCTGGGCAACGCCGGCTTCGCCTTCGGCGTCGTCATCGGGTCGATCACCACCCGCACCTACCGCCAGACCGAGTCCCCGCCCGAGCTCCTCTCCCGTGTCATGGCCACCGTCCGCTTCGTCTCCTGGGGCGCCCAGCCGCTCGGCGCCCTCACCGCCGGCCTGCTCGCCACGTACGCGGGGACGCACGCGGCCCTGTGGACGGTGTGCACGGCCGCGCTCCTGCCGCCGCTGTACCTCCTCGCGGTCCCGGTGGGCCGCCGCCGGGACTTCGCCTGACACGGATGCCCAGGCCGGGAGGGAGCCCGTTCCTCCCATCGCCGTCACAGCAACACAACAAAGGGCCACGAACCTCGCCGAGACGAGCCTGGAACCGGACACGGACGCGGACGGCGACGAGGCCGACGGGCAAGATCCGCCAGCAACCGTGCCCCGGCATGACCGACCACCCCAGAACCGTCATCGGAGACAAGGAGTTCAAGGACGAGAACCGATACCCTTCACGCACAAAGTGCCTTCCGCCTGGACCGACAGAACCCCTTGACAAGGTTCATCGTCCCAGCTCAGAAGGCACTTTCGTGATTTCGCCCCGCATCCGGCCTCACCCCCAACCGAAACGGCGAGGCCAGGGTCTGTCTCGCAGGTCAGTGCGGTGGCGAGCGGCCGTCCGCGTGGATGCATCGCAAGGCGGCGGAGGAACGCTCGCCAGGGGATCCTCTGTGCGACGATGCCAGCGCCGCGAGTCCCTCGCAAGCGGGAGGTGCCGCGCGGGGGGCGCGCAGCTCGCGGTGATCTACGAGACAGAGCCTGGGGCGGTCAGGCCCTGATCAGCCGGGCGACCCGCAGCCCGTGCTCGGCGGCCTGCTCGTGCCCTGTTTTCAGCCTGATCTTGCAAGGAACCCCACCCCTTCAGGGGTAGGAGGAATTGCATCCTGAGCCGGGCGGCGCGGAGCGCCGCCGCATCGCTCGGTAAAGCTTCCACGACGGCGCCGCGCTCAGTCCGGCCGCTTCTGGTTCTCGATGTACTCCTTGACCACGGCCAGTGGTGCGCCACCGCAGGAGCCGGCGAAGCAGGACGGGGACCAGAAGTGCTCACCCCACAGGTACTTGTTGATGTGTGCGGGGAAGTCCTGCCGCAGGCGCCGTGCGGAGACGCCTTTGAGGCTGCCGACGAGCCGGGACAGGGCGACGGACGGCGGGTAGTGCACGAGTAGGTGCACGTGATCGGTCTCGCCGTTGAACTCCACGAGTTCCGCGCCGAAGTCCTCGCAGACCTTGCGCATGACCTCTTCGCAGCGGGTGAGGATCTGGCCGGTGAAGACCTTCCGCCGGTATTTCGGCGTGAAGACCAAATGCGCGTGCAGGGTGTAGACGACGCTTCTTCCCCTGAGTACATCGGGGTTTAGCTCAGAAGATGTCCGGGCACCAAGGGCGGCGCGGGGTGCGCAGCAGGAGGTCCGCCAGCGCCGCGGCGCCCTCGCGCTCCTCGGTGACCCGCCCCAGCGCGGCCAGCCGGACCGCGGACTCGTCACCCAGCCACAGCGTCCCCACCTCGCCGATGTCCATGGCCAGGTCGGCGGACCGGGTGGTCGCCGCGCAGGTGGCGCCGTCGGGCCCGGCGTCCAGCAGATAGCGGCCGCCGGCCAGGCCCGCCCGGTCGGACAGCTCCAGGACCAGCGAGCCCGGGACCGGGTACGTACGGGCCTCGAGCAGCCGGGGCACGTCCAGCGGCCGCAGCCACAGGAAGTCGGCGTACGTCGTGACCTCGGCCGCCCGCGGGTCGCCCAGCAGCAGCGGCAGCAGGTCGTCCGGAGGGCGGTGGCCGGTGGCGACCTGGGTGACCCAGTCGATGGAGAACAGGAAGTGCCACAGCGCGCGCTCGGCGGCCGGGCTGACCGCGATCATCCCGAGCACCCTGGCGGTGTCGTGCGGGCGCTTGCCCTCCCACCTGCTGTCGGCGGTGTAGGCGAGCAGACCGTCCACGGAGCCGTCGGGGGAGCGGTACAGGACGTAGAACGGCTCCGTCCACGGGTGGTTGGGGGAGGGCAGCAGACCCGTGTTCGCCTGCCACCACACCTCGCGGCGGTCGATCACGCCGGGCTGCCGGGCGCGCAGCCGCTCGTGCAGCGCCGGGCCCAGCTCCCGTACCTCCGCGCCGTCCGCGAAGTCCACCCGGCCGCCGCACGCGGGCCCGGAGTAGCGCGCGTCGAGCCCGGCGCGCGCGACATCCACCCGCCACTCGGTGATCCAGGTGGCCGGGCCGAACCCGTACCGCCCGTAGATCGGGTACTCGGCGGCGATCAGCGACGCCACCACCTCGCCGCGCTCCTTGGCCGCGCGCAGATCGCGGTCCATCATCCGGCTGAGCAGCCCCTGGCGGCGGTGGGTGGGCGAGACCGAGGCATTGCTGATGGCGTCGGCCGCCACCTCGGCCCCGCCGACCGCCGTCAGCCGCTGCGCGAAGCTGCGGAAGGTGCCCACACAGCGGCCCCGGTCGAAGGCCCCCTGCACCCGGTCCAGTTCCTGACCGATGTGCGCCCGCCGGAAGTCGACCTCTTCCTTGCCCGCCTCCGGAGGCCGCAGGAAGCCGGTGTTGAGCGCGCGGGTCCAGTCGGCGAGGTCGGAGTCGGCGACCGTACGGATCTCTGGGGCCATGGCCCTCACGGTAGGCGGCCGGTGCGGCGGGACGCACCTGGATATCGGCAGGGCGCGGAGGGCCGGACGCTCAGGAGAGCAGGTCGTCCACGTGCGCTTCCCCTTCGCGGTACCTTCGGGTGATTTCCGCACCGCAATCGTCCGCCGTGCGCTGCAGCTCCCGCCGCCGCCGCGAGACCTGCCGCTCACAGCCGACGAGGCGGCCCATCGCGCCGGTCAACTCCTCGTCCGTACGCGCCCCGAGGTCGGACAGGCCGACCTCGGCCAGAGTCTCCTCGGCCAGCCGCCGGGACTCCGCGCCCTGTGGAGTGCCAAGCGTCACGTGCCGGGCGGAGGAGCGGTGCCCCGGCGGGCCGTCGACGAGGATTTCCGGCAGCAGGTCCACCAGCGCGGCCGGGGGGCGGTCCTCCTCCGCCGCCACCGGTGAGCCGGGGGTCGAACGGCGGTTCAGCTCGGCGCGGAGGATGTCGATCCGGCCCTGCAGCAGCCTGCGCACATAGCTCAGATCCGCCTCCTCGCTCTGGGCCGAGCGGCGCAGCGCCCGCAGCTCCGGCAGCCGCAGCCCGGCCAGCGAGTCGGCCTGCCGTCCGCCGCGCTGGCTCGGCGGCCTCGGCGGCTGCATCGCGGGCAGCCCGGGCAGTCCCGGCTGGTGCGGTAGGTCCGCCGGCTGGAATCCCGGCTGCTCCAGGGCCTCGGTGGCTGCCCGGAGCAGGTCGCCGTGCAGGGCGCCGTCTTCCGGGCGCGTCGGTGCGGGCCCGGGCGGCTGCCCGGTGCCGGATGTGATCATGTGGTTCCGTCCCCTCCATGCGGTGCTACGCGAGCTGATCGCGTTGTGCCCATTGCGCACCGCTTGCACGCATCGTGCCACTGTGCGCGGTCCGTCCGCAGCGCGCTTCCACCCGATCGGCCCCGGAAGGAGGCAGGGCATGATGGACCGTATGCGTGCTGTGGTACAGAGGGTGAACGGGGCGAGCGTCGTCGTGGACGGCGAGACAGTAGGGGAGATCGTCGGCCAGGGGCTGTGCGTCCTGGTCGGGGTGACTCACGACGACACCCCGCAGAAGGCGGCGCAGCTGGCCCGCAAGCTGTGGTCCGTACGCATCCTGGAGGGCGAGAAGTCCTGCTCGGACCTGGGCGCCCCGCTGCTGGTCATCAGCCAGTTCACGCTCTATGGCGACGCGCGCAAGGGGCGCCGGCCCACCTGGAACGCGGCCGCGCCGGGCGGGGTCGCCGAGCCGCTGGTGGACGAGGTCGTGACGCGGCTGCGGGAGCTGGGCGCGCAGGTGGAGACGGGCCGGTTCGGGGCGGACATGAAGGTCTCGCTCACGAACGACGGCCCGTTCACGGTGATCGTCGAGGTCTGAGGCCCCGCCCCGGCAGGGGCACGGATCGCCGGGACCGGAGCTGAGGCCGGGACCGGGGCCGGGACCGGGGCGGGGCTGACCGCTGGGGCTACGGCCCCGCCTACGCCTTCCTCTACGGCTCGACGACGACCTCTTGCGCCGCGGCCGTCGTATCCGCGATCAGCGCCGCGTCTACCGGCACGTTCCGCTTCACCAGCGCCAGGGCGATCGGCCCCAGCTCGTGGTGGCGGGCCGATGTCGTCACAAAGCCCAGCGGGCGTCCCTCCGCGCCCTCCGAGGCGAGCCGCACGGGCGCGCCGTGGCCGGGCAGCGTCACCTCGCTGCCGTCCAGGTGGAGGAAGACCAGCCGACGGGGCGGCTTGCCCAGGTTCTCCACCCGGGCGACGGTCTCCTGGCCGCGGTAACAGCCTTTCTGGAGGTGTACGGCGCTGCCGATCAAGCCCAGCTCGTGGGGGATCGTCCGGTGGTCGGTCTCCAGGCCGAGCCGCGGGCGGTGCCCCTCGACGCGCAGCGCCTCGTACGCCAGCACACCGGCCGGCGGGCCGCTCACCGCGGCGAAGGACTCCAGGTCGGCGCGGGGCAGGAACAGGTCCCGGCCGTACGGGGTCTCGCGGACGACGGCGCCCTTGGGGGCCTCGGCGATGCTGCCCGCCGGGAGGTGGACGACCGCGAACTCCTCGGTGCGATCGGCGATCTCCACCCGGTAGAAGAACTTCATGCTCTCCAGGTACGCGAGCAGGTCGCCCTGGGTGCCGGGCTCCACATGGGCCCAGGTGGTCTCGCCGTCGTCGACTATGTAGAGCGCGTGTTCGATGTGGCCGTGCGGGGAGAGGATCAGCGCCTCCGTGGCCTGACCGGCCGGGAGTTCGCTCACGTGCTGGGTGAGTAGCAGGTGCAGCCAACTCAGCCGGTCCGCGCCGCTGACCGTGACCACGCCACGGTGCGAGAGGTCCACGAAACCGGAGCCGTCGGCGAGTGCGCGCTGCTCGCGGAACAGGTCGCCGTAGTGCGCGGCGACGCCTTCGTCGGGGCCCTCGCCGGGGACGGCGCCGGGCAGCGACAGCAAAGGGCTCTTCATGAGCTCAGCCTACGACTCGGCCCGGGTCATGACTCGACCGAGGACTCGATCAAGGACTTAGGGCTCAGCCTAGGACTCGGCCTTGGCCGCGCCGCCCTTGCCGGAGTCGTCGCCCGCCCGATCGGCTGAGCACTTGGCGCAGCGGCCGAAGATCGCGAAGTGCTTCATGTCGGTGTCGAAGCCGAAGCTCGCCCGCAGTTGCCGGGCGAACGGCTCGGCCACCGACAGATCGGCCTCGATCACATCCGTGCAGTCCCGGCAGACCATGTGGATGTGGTGGTGCCGGTCGGCCAGGTGGTACGTGGGGGCGCCGTGCCCGAGGTGGGCATGGCTGACCAGCCCCAGCTCCTCCAGCAGCTCCAGGGTGCGGTAGACCGTGGAGATGTTGACGCCGCTGGCGGTGCGGCGCACCTCGGTGAGGATGTCGTCCGGGGTGGCGTGCTCGAGGTGATCGACGGCCTCGAGCACGAGCTGGCGCTGCGGCGTCAGCCGATAGCCGCGCTCCCGCAGATCTGTCTTCCAGTCGGTGGTCGCCACGGTGCCCAGTGTAGGCGTGGCTCCGGGTGCCCGTGGGCCGGCGGAGGAAGCGGCCGGTCAGCGGAAGAAGGCGATGCCGTCGTCCGGGAGGTCCTTGAGGTCCTTGGCCCATTCGCGCGGGTCCACGACCTTCTTCAGGTGCGCGGACATGTACGGCCGCAGCGGCACCTCCGGGGTGGCCTTCTCGCCGACCCACATCAGATCGCTCTTGACGTAGCCGTAGAGGCGCTTGCCGCCGGAGTACGGGCCGGAGGCGGCGGTGCGGGCCACGGCGTCCGTCACCACGTCGATCTGCGGCTTGCCTTCCGCCAGCTCGCCGTACCAGACCTCGACGACGCCCTGGTCGCGGATCATGACGATCTCGACCTTGCGGTCCTCGCCGATCCGCCAGAAGCCGTATTCGCTCTCCAGCGGGCGGACCTTCTTGCCGTCGCCGTCGAGCGCCCAGGTGTGTGAGATGTACTCCAGGAAGTCGCGTCCGTCGTGGGTGAAGGTCACTTCCTGCCCGAAGTTGCACTTCTCGGTCCCCGGGAAGTCATAGACGCCCGCGCCCTCCCAGTTGCCGAGGAGGAAGGCGAGCGGTACGAGGTCCGGGTGGAGGTCGGACGGGATCTCGATCATGAGTTCAGGCGATCCGTGGGGAGGGGAGTGGATGGGGCGCAGGGGATTCCGGGCGGCAGGGCAGGGGCAGGGTCAGCGCTGGCCCTGGTACAGCTTCTTCCAGGTCAGCGCGGCGAAGCCGAGGGTGGCGACGGCGACCAGGATCATCAGGGTGGTGAAGACTGCCTCAAGCACGAGCGCGCTCCTTGGAGGAGTGGGGCGTTCCGGTGGGACTCGCGGAACGGTCATGGACCGGGGCCGAGTCTAGTCGGCGGCGCGGTGGTCGGCTCTTCGAGGTCTCCCGTGAGGGGGAGGCCTCCCGCCCGGCCTAGGCTGGCCGTATGGCGAAGAAGCTGGTGATCAAGGTGACGGCGGGCGCGGACGCACCCGAGCGGTGCTCCCAGGCGTTCACGGTGGCGGCGGTGGCCGCGGCGAGCGGCGTGGAGGTCTCGCTGTGGCTGACGGGGGAGTCGTCCTGGTTCGCGCTCCCGGGACGCGCGGCGGAGTTCGAGCTGCCGCACGCCGCGCCGCTGCCTGAGCTGATCGACGGCATCCTCGCGGGCGGCACGATCACGGTGTGCTCGCAGTGCGCGGCCCGCCGGGACATCGAGGAGAAGGACCTCATCCAGGGGGCCCGGATCGCGGGGGCTCAGGTGTTCGTCAGCGAGATCATGCCGGACGGCGTACAGGCGCTCGTTTACTGACACCTGGGTCAGCACTGCCGAGGCGAAGATCGCCTCAGCGGCGGTGGTTGTACTCGTCCAGCTCCCGCCACCAGCGGTCGGACTCCGCGTCGCCCGACTCGTCCCACCACCGGTCGTCCGGGCCCCTGCGGTTGGCCACGATGGCGGCGAGCGGCGGGATCACCATGGCGACGACGCACATCACGACGGCGGCCGGGACGGACCACAGGCGCACGAATCCCCATGCCGAGATGAAGAGCGTCAGACACGCGCCCATCAGGATGAAGTATGCGTGGCGGCGTCGCGCGTACATATCCCCAGGATACGTCCGGGGGCGCCGCCCGGACAGACGTGGGACGGCCCTCGGACAAGCCCGGAGGGCCGCACCCCGCCGAGGCGTCCAACCCCGGGGTGCGGCCCTCCTTTTTGTGGCTCGGTTCTCCCCCAGCTACCGCTGGGAGGCGCCCCCGCCGGGGCCGTGGCGTCAGACGGCGATGGCGACCTCCGCCAGGCCACCCTTCTGAGCGACGACGGTGCGGTCCGCGGTCGCGCCCGGGACCAGGGCACGCACGGTCCACGTGCCCTCGGCCGCGTAGAAGCGGAACTGTCCGGTCGCCGAGGTGGGGACCTCGGCGGTGAACTCGCCGGTGCTGTCCAGCAGCCGGACGTAACCGGTGACCGGCTCGCCGTTACGGGTCACGGACCCCTGGATGGTGGTCTCGCCGGGCTTGATGGTCGACGCGTCGGGGCCGCCTGCCGTTGCTCCGCACATGGGTGACTGTCCTTACGTTCGGGGAGGAGGGAGGGGAGGGGGGGGAGGGTCAGCTGTTGGCGCCCAGCTCGATCGGCACGCCGACGAGGGAGCCGTACTCGGTCCAGGAGCCGTCGTAGTTCTTGACGTTGCTCTGGCCGAGCAGCTCGTGCAGGACGAACCAGGTGTGAGCGGAGCGCTCACCGATGCGGCAGTAGGCGATGGTGTCCTTCGCCAGGTCGACGCCCTCGCCCTCGTAGAGCTCCTTGAGCTCGTCGTCGGACTTGAAGGTGCCGTCGTCGTTGGCGGACTTCGACCAGGGGATGTTGCGGGCGCTCGGCACGTGGCCCGGCCGCTGCGACTGCTCCTGCGGGAGGTGCGCCGGGGCGAGCAGCTTGCCGGAGAACTCGTCGGGGGAGCGGACGTCCACCAGGTTCAGCGAGCCGATGGCCGCCACGACGTCGTCGCGGAAGGCGCGGATCGAGGTGTCCTGGGCCTTGGCCTTGTACTCGGTCTGCGGCCGGGACGGGACCTCGGCGACCAGGTCGCGGGAGTCGAGCTCCCACTTCTTGCGGCCGCCGTCGAGGAGCTTGACGTCCTGGTGCCCGTAGAGCTTGAAGTACCAGTAGGCATAGGACGCGAACCAGTTGTTGTTGCCGCCGTAGAGGACGACCGTGTCGTCGTTGGCGATGCCCTTCTCGGAGAGCAGCTTCTCGAAGCCCGCCTGGTCGACGAAGTCGCGGCGCACCGGGTCCTGGAGGTCCTGCTTCCAGTCGATGCGGATGGCGTTCTTGATGTGGTTCTTCTCGTAGGCAGAGGTGTCCTCGTCGACCTCGACGATGACCGTCTTGGGGTCATCGATGCGGGCCTGTACCCAGTCGGCGTCAACCAGGACGTCGCTGCGGCTCATGTTTCTCTCCTCCGGGGCAGTTGCGGCGGTACGGGTACGCGTCGGAATGCGGGCTACGCGAGGTTCGGTAGCGAGCGTACGAACGGAGTGCGGGCGGGCTCGGCTGACGGGCCGATAGGAGCGGGGCCGTGAGGTTAAGGAGCGGGCCGCGCGTCCTCGTCAGGCGCCGCGACAGAGCATGGCGGCCACGCGGCACAGGTCTACTGCCCGCCGCTTCGTGAGATCCGCCTGTCGCTTCATGCGTCCGATCGTAGGGACGGACTGGCGGGCATGTCACCGGTGTGTCGAATGGTGAGACGAGATTGTCCGCAATGTGAAACGAGAGGGGCGCCCGGCGCCCCGCGGAGTGGTCGGCGGGGCATCGGGCGCCCGTGAACGTCTGCCATCGCGGACGAGATCGTCTCAGCCGATGGACATGAGGAATGACGTGGAGGAATGACGCGGAGGAAGGGACGTGGGCGGTGGCCGCAAGGGGAGGGCGGCGCGGCGGAGATCAGCCCGCCAGCTCGACGTTCTTACCCGCGACCGACACGTCTATGCCGTCCTTGTCCGTCTCGACCTTGTCGAGCCGCATGCCCGTCGGCAGGCCGTCGATCTTCCGGTCCATGTCCGTGCGCTCGCGCACCTTCTCCTCCCACCGGGGGACGCTGCTGCCTGGGATGGACTCGGCGTGCAGCCGGATGGTGTCGCCATTGACGATGGTGACCGTGGAGTACGTGCTCATGCTGAAGCCCAGCAGCTGCCCGGTGATCTTGACGCGGCCCTTGCCCGACTCGTCCTTCCCGGCGTAGCCGACCGTGACGCCCTGGCCCGCCGCCGTGGACAGGTCCGCGTAGCTGATGTGCGCGGACCCGGTGGCGCTGTCGGCGGTGGCGGACGAGAAGCTGCTGGATATCCGGACGTTGTGCAGCTCGGCGTTGAGCTTGGTGACGCGCACCGTACGGCCGCCCCCCGCGTCCGTGGTCAGCCCGTCCATGCCGATCTCGACCTCGTCCAGCTCCTTGCCGGCGACCTGGGTCAGGAAGGGGAAGCCCTTGATCGAAACGTCGGGGGTACTTGTCAGCCCCTGACTGCTCTTGATCTTGTCGGCAGCCTCGGACTCCGCCATATACACCGCCAGGCGGTCGGCGGCGACGAACAGAATGCCGAGTACGACGAAGACGATCAGTGTGATTCGCAGTGCGCGCATTGCGTTGGGTCCCCCATGCTCTGGCTCAGGCCCACGCCTGAGGCTGCGAGCCTAACCGCAGTGATGTGGGCGTGGCCGGGCGGCGAGGCCCGGATCACACCAGCGCGCGCCCGATCACATAGACCGCCGGGGCCGCGGCGGCGAGGGGGAGGGCGACGCCCGCGGTCATATGGACGAAGCGGGACGGATAGTCGTAGCTGGCCACGCGCAGTCCGATCAGCGCGCACACCCCCGCCGCCAGGCCCAGCAGCACGGCGCTGGTGGTGCCGGTGTCGGTCATCCGGGTGGCCGCCAGGCCCGCGCCCGCGGACGCCAGCAGCGCCAGGACCGCGGAGACCGCGCCCGGCAGCGGCAGGGCGCGTACGAGCGCCGCCACGGCGACGGCGGCCGCCCCCACCACGACGGCGTCCGAGGACTCGGCGACCGCGGCCAGGTGCCCGGCCGCGATCACCGTGACCGCGGTCGAGGCGACCGTCGCCGTCAGGCCGTACAGGCGCTCGTCGGGCGAGGCGTGGCTGCGCAGCTGGAGGATCAGCACCAGCAGCAGCCAGACGCCGAGCGTGCCCATGATCACCGTCGGGGCGTGTGCGCGCTCGGTGGTCAGCAGGCCGATGTCCGCGGCCAGGCCGCCCGCGAAGGCCAGCGCGATGCCCTGCCGGGCGGGCCACATGCCGTTGAGCCGGAACCAGCCGGCCGCGGTGACCGCCTGCAGCAGCGCCACGACGACGGCGACGGCGGGCCGGGCCAGCGGCGCGGTGGCCGCGAGGAGGGCGGCGAGCACGGCGGTCAGGGCGGCGGGCGTCAGGCCCGGCGCGATGATCGGCGAGCGGCCCTCGGCGCGGGCCCGCTGGGCGGCGGTGAGCGGCTTGGCGGCGGGCTCGGCGGACTCGGTGGACTGGGTGGGGCGCTCGGCGGCGGGCTCGGCCGGAGCCGAGGGCGAGGGCGCGGGCGCGGCATGGGAGGGGGTGCGCGGCGCGTGCGTGGCGGCCGCGAACTGCATGGTGTCCGCCGTCGCGTGGCCGGCCGGGGCGTGCTGCGGCTGACCGTCCCAGGTGGGGGAGTACGGCTCTTGCTGCCCCTGGACTCCCTGCTGACCCTGGTGCGGCTGGCCCTGGTGCGGCTGGCCCTGGTACGTCTGGCCCTGCCCCTGGTAGGCCTGGCCGCCCTGGTGGTACGCCTGCTGTTGCTGTGCGTACGCCTGCTCCGGGTAGCCCTGCTGCGCGTAGCCCTGCTCCGGGTACGCCTGCTGCTGCGGGTGCTGGTACGCCGCCTGCTGCCCGTCGTACCCGGACGGTCCGCCGTACGCGGCTCCGCCGTATGCGGACCCGTCGTGCCCCTGCCAGGCGGCGGGCTGCTGCCCGTGTGGGTCGTACTGCACCTGCGGGTCGTAGGACCCGTACGGGCCCTGCTGCCCCCTGTGCCCCTGTTCCTCGTATCCCTCGTATCCCTCGTAGCCCTGGTGCTGCGGCTCGGCCGACCCGTTCGGCCCATAAGGGTCGTACGGATGATTCCCGGGATGCTGCGGCTGGTTGCTCATGATGTCGGGGTCACCCTCCTGCGAACGGCGGGAGCACCTCGACCGTGCCGCCCTCGGCCAGTTGGACCGTCTTGTGATCACGGGTGCCGACGGGGTCGCCGTCGACCAGGAACGAACAGCGCCCCAGCACCCGCGCGAACTCCGGCCGCGCGGCGTGCCGCTGCCGGGCGGCGTCCAGGGCCTCGGCGAGCGTCGCCGCGGCGTACGGCTCCTCGGCGGTGCCGGCGGCCGCCTTGGCCGCGGCCCAGTACCGCAGGGTGCCGGCCGGCGGTCCCGCCGTGTTCTTCATCGCCATCGCGATCCCTCTCCCGTCATCTGCCGCCCCCCATGATGACGGGGTCCGGCGGCAGACCGGTAAATCCCGAGGCACGCCCCGTGGCTCTCGCTTAGGGTTCCGGTGTGCTGGTCCGACTTATACGGGCGTACCTGAGGCCCTACACCCGATCGATTGCCTTGATCGTCATGCTGCAGCTGGTGCAGACGCTGGCGACGCTCTATTTGCCGACCCTCAACGCCGACATCATCGACGACGGTGTCGTGAAGGGGGACACCGGTTACATCCTGCAGGTCGGCGGCGTGATGATCGCCATCACGCTGGCGCAGATCGTCTGCTCCATCGGCGCCGTCTACTACGGCGCCCAGACGGCGATGGCGCTCGGCCGCGATGTGCGCGCGGCGATCTTCGACCGCGTGCAGTCCTTCTCGGCGCGTGAGGTGGGCCACTTCGGCGCGCCTTCTCTCATCACCCGTACCACCAACGACGTGCAGCAGGTGCAGATGCTGACCCTGATGTCGTTCACGTTGATGGTCTCGGCGCCGATCATGTGTGTGGGCGGCATCGTCATGGCGCTCAACCAGGACGTCCCGCTCTCCGCGCTGCTGCTGCTCATCGTCCCGACCCTGGGGATCATCGTCTCGTTGATCGTCCGGCAGATGCGCCCGCTGTTCCGCGGCGTCCAGGAGCGCATCGACACCGTCAACCGCGTGCTGCGCGAGCAGATCACCGGCATCCGCGTCATCCGGGCCTTCGTCCGCGACGAGCACGAGCGGGAGCGCTTCACCGGGGCCAACACCGAGCTGCTTGATGTGTCGATGCGGGCCGGCCGGCTGATGTCGCTGATGTTCCCGGCCGTGATGATGGTGGTGAACCTCTCCAGCGTCGCGGTCGTCTGGTTCGGCGGGCACCGCATCGACAGCGGGGACATGCAGATCGGGGCGCTGACCGCGTTCCTCAGCTATTTGATGCAGATTCTGATGGCCGTGATGATGGCCACCTTCATGTTCATGATGGTGCCGCGGGCCGAGGTGTGCGCCGAGCGCATCCAGGAGGTGCTGGACACCGAGACCAGCGTCGCGCTGCCCCTGAAGCCCGTACCGCCCCTGGAGCGCCGGGGCCTGCTGGAGCTGCGGGGCGTGGAGTTCCGCTACCCGGGCGCGGAGGAGCCCGTGCTGCGCGATGTCTCCCTGGTCGCCAGGCCCGGTCAGATCACGGCCGTCATCGGCTCCACCGGAAGCGGCAAGTCCACCCTGCTGGGCCTGGTGCCCCGTCTGTTCGACGCGACCGACGGCAGCGTGCACCTCGACGGGGTCGACGTACGCGACATGGACCCGGTCCTGATGGCCGAGGCCATCGGCCTGGTGCCCCAGAAGCCGTACCTCTTCTCCGGCACCGTCGCCTCAAACCTGCGGTACGGAAAGCCGGACGCGACCGACGAGGAGCTGTGGCAGGCCCTGGAGACCGCCCAGGCCCGTGACTTCGTCGAGCGCATGGAAGGCGGGCTCGAGGCCTCCATCGCGCAGGGCGGCGGCAATGTGTCCGGCGGCCAGCGGCAGCGGCTGGCGATCGCCCGCGCGCTGGTCCGCAAGCCGGCCGTCTACCTCTTCGACGACTCCTTCTCGGCCCTCGACTACGCCACGGACGCGCGGCTGCGCGCCGCGCTGGCGGAGGAGACGGAGGACGCGACGGTGGTCATCGTCGCCCAGCGCGTGTCCACCATCCGGGGCGCGGACCGGATCGTGGTCCTCGACGAGGGGCGGGTCGTCGGCGCCGGCACCCACACCGAACTGATGGAGAACAACCAGACCTACCGGGAGATCGTGCTCTCCCAGCTCACCGAGCAGGAGGCGGCATGAGCGTGTCTTGGCGCGCTGCGCGGGCTGGACTGAGGAGCCGCGCAGCGACGGAGGAGCGAGCAGTGACGAGGGAAGCCCGTGCGTTGGAGCGCGCCGGGACTGAGCGGGGGGAGGGGTGCGTGTCTTGGTGCGCTGCGCGGGCTGGACTGAGGAGCCGCGCAGCGACGGAGGAGCGAGCAGTGACGAGGGAAGCCCGTGCGTTGGAGCGCGGCGGGACTGAGCGGGGGGAGGGGTGCGTGTCTTGGTGCGCTGCGGGGGCTGGACTGAGGAGCCGCGCAGCGACGGAGGAGCGAGCAGTGACGAGGGAAGCTCGCGTGTGGGAGCGCGCGGGGACTGAGCGGGAGGGAGGGGCGTGAGCGAGAAGAGCGCCCCGGCATCGAGCGCCCCGGCACCCAGCACCGCTCCACCCCGACGAGGGCCCGCGCCCGCGGCCGGCCCCGCGCGGTTCATGGGCGGCCAGCCGACCGAGCGCAGCATGGACTTCAAGGGCTCCAGCCGCCGGCTGCTGGCGACGCTGCGGCCCGAGCGCGGCCTGGCGCTGGCGGTGCTCGCGCTGTGCGCGGTCAGCGTCGGTCTTTCGGTGCTCGGCCCGAAGATCCTCGGCCACGCCACGGACCTGATCTTCAAGGGCATCATCGGGCGGCGGCTGTCCGCCTATGCGACCAAGGCGGAGGCGGTCGAGGGGCTTCGGCAGCAGGGCCAGGGCACGGTGGCCGACATGGTCGCGTCCATGGACGTGGTCCCCGGTCAGGGCATCGACTTCGGCGCGGTCGGGACCGTGCTGATGTGGGTGACCGTGATCTACGCCTTCTCCTCGCTGCTCAACCTCTTCCAGGCGCGCGTCGCCACGGTCGTGGTGCAGCGCGCGGTCTTCCGGATGCGCGAGGACGTCGAACACAAGCTGGCCCGGCTGCCGCTGTCGTACTTCGACAAGCAGCAGCGCGGCGAGGTGCTGTCGCGGGCCACCAACGACATCGACAACATCCAGCAGACGCTGCAGCAGACCCTCAGCCAGCTCATGGCCTCGCTGCTGACCATCGTGGGCGTGCTGGCCATGATGTTCTGGATCTCGCCGCTGCTGGCGCTGGTCGCGCTGGTGACCGTGCCGGTCTCGGTGGTGGTCGCGACGAAGGTCGGCAAGCGGGCGCAGCCGCAGTTCGTGCAGCAGTGGAAGACCACCGGCAAGCTCAACGCCCACATCGAGGAGATGTACACCGGCCACTCGCTGGTGAAGGTCTTCGGCCGGCAGAAGGAGTCCGCCGAGCTCTTCCAGGTGCAGAACGAGAAGCTGTACGAGGCGGGCTTCCGCGCCCAGTTCATCTCCGGGATCATCCAGCCCGCGATGATGTTCATCGGCAACCTCAACTATGTGCTGGTCGCCGTGGTCGGCGGGCTGCGGGTGGCGAGCGGGGCGCTGTCGATCGGCGACGTCCAGGCCTTCGTGCAGTACTCGCGCCAGTTCAGCCAGCCGCTCACCCAGGTCGCCTCGATGGCCAACCTGGTGCAGTCGGGCATCGCCTCCGCCGAGCGGGTCTTCGAACTGCTGGACGCCCGGGAGCAGGAGCCGGACGCGGATCGGCCGGCGCGGCCGGAGCGGGTGCGCGGCCGGGTCGAGTTCGAGGACGTCGCCTTCCGCTACGACCCGGACAAGCCGCTGATCGAGGACCTGTCGCTGGCGGTGCGGCCGGGCCAGACGGTGGCCATCGTCGGCCCGACCGGCGCGGGCAAGACCACCCTGGTCAATCTGCTGATGCGGTTCTACGAGGTCAGCGGCGGGCGGATCACGCTGGACGGGGTGGACATCGCCGCCATGTCCCGGGAGGAGCTGCGCTCCAACATCGGCATGGTGCTCCAGGACACCTGGCTCTTCGGCGGGACGATCGCGGACAACATCGCGTACGGGGCGGAGGGCGCGTCCTTCGACAAGATCGTGGAGGCGGCCAGGGCCACGCATGTCGACCGCTTCGTACGGACCCTGCCGGACGGCTACGACACGGTGATCGACGACGAGGGCTCGAACATCAGCGTCGGCGAGAAGCAGCTGATCACGATCGCCCGGGCGTTCCTGGCGGAACCGGCGATCCTGGTCCTGGACGAGGCGACGAGCTCGGTCGACACCCGCACCGAGGTGCTGATCCAGCATGCGATGGCCTCCTTGCGGACCGGCCGCACCAGCTTTGTGATCGCCCACCGCCTGTCGACGATCCGCGACGCGGACGTGATCCTCGTGATGGAGGCGGGGCGGATCGTGGAGCAGGGCACGCATGAGGCGCTGCGGGCGGCGGGCGGCGCCTATGCGCGGCTGTACGAGGCGCAGTTCGCGGAGCCGGTGGCCGAGACGGAGTGAGCCGTCCCGGTCTCAGACGTGGGTCGTCGCCCAGGCGGCGATCCGGCCCAGCAGGGCGGCGCCGGCCGCGTTCTCCGCGTGGCCGAAGCCCGGCTCGATCCACAGCTCTGTGGACGACGGGTCCGCCGCGTCCGCGAGGGTCCGCGGGTGGTCCAGCGGGAAGTAGGGGTCCCGGTCGCCGTGGACGATCAGCAGGGGCGTGGGGGCGATCAGCGGCGCGGCGGCGACCGGTGAGAGCGGTTCGGGGTCCCAGCCGCGGGAGTCGATGCGGGTGCGCAGCCCGTAGCGGGAGACCAGGCGCCCGGCCGGCCGGGTGATCGCCCAGTGCACGCGGCGCATCGGGGCGGTTCCCCGGTAGTACCAGCGGGCCGCCGCGCTCACCGCCACGGCGGCGTCGGTGTGCGCCGCTTCGCGCGCCCCCGCGCCGGCTCTCGCCTCAAGAGCCCCCGTACCTGTTTTGCCCGTGCCTGTTCTGCCCGTGCCCGTTTTTCCCTTCGGGGCCCCCATGCCCGTATCCCCCTCCAGGATCCCCGCCCCGTACAGGGCCGCGTGCCGCAGCACTACCGAGCCGCCCATCGAGAACCCGACCGTGGCGACCCGCCGGTGCCCGAGCCGGCGTGCCCACCGCACCGCGGCGGCCAGGTCCAGGACCTCGCGGTCGCCGACCGTGGAGCGCCCGCCGGAGCGTCCGTGCCCCCGGAAGGAGAAGGTGACCACGGCCGCGTGGCGGCTCAGCGCCGCCGCGGCGCGCCGTAGCGCGGGGCGCTCCAGCGCGCCCGTGAAGCCGTGCGCCACCACGATCGCCGGACCGGGGTCCGGCCCCGCGACCGGCCCCGGTTCGTACGGCCGGAACGGTTCGTACGCGGCCTCGATCGCCACCCCGTCGTCCGCCCACAGCCTGGTCCGCCGCCCGCGCTCCGTGATCAAGGAAACAGAGGTCGGCGCGGACGCATCCTTAATCCCACGTGTCATGTGGGTTATTCTTCTGGGAAGAGGATCCGGGCAAAGCAGCCCCCGGGTCCTTTTGTGCTTTCAGGCGCGTTCCGCGCGTTTGAGCGCACATGCGCTCCAAGGGCGCAAGCTAGGTACGAAGCAGTAGCCGCATACTCCCCCAGGCCGGGCCTGGGAGGTGCCCCCTCTCGCAGGGACCGAGGAGGAACCGACGTAATGGGCGAGCGAAGCGTGCACGATCATAGGACCACGGCCGGAGCGGGTGATCACCGATGAGCTCCCTCCTCCTGCTGACCAACGCGCTGCAGCCTTCGACGGAGGTGCTCCCCGCACTCGGACTGCTGCTGCACAACGTGCGGGTGGCCCCGGCCGAGGGGCCGGCCCTGGTCGACACCCCCGGCGCCGATGTGATTCTCATCGACGGCCGCCGCGATCTGCCCCAGGTGCGCAGCCTGTGCCAGCTGCTGCGCTCCACCGGTCCGGGCTGTCCGCTGGTCCTCGTGGTGACGGAGGGCGGCCTCGCCGCGGTCACCGCGGACTGGGGCATCGACGACGTCCTGCTCGACACCGCGGGCCCGGCCGAGGTCGAGGCCCGGCTGCGGCTGGCGATGGGCCGCCAGCAGATCACGACCGACGACAGCCCGATGGAGATCCGCAACGGCGACCTGTCGGTCGACGAGGCCACATACAGCGCGAAGCTCAAGGGCCGTGTGCTGGATCTCACATTCAAGGAGTTCGAGCTTCTCAAGTACCTGGCGCAGCACCCCGGCCGGGTGTTCACCCGGGCGCAGCTGCTGCAGGAGGTCTGGGGCTACGACTACTTCGGCGGCACCCGCACGGTCGATGTGCACGTGCGGCGGCTGCGGGCCAAACTCGGCCCGGAACACGAGTCCTTGATCGGCACCGTGCGGAATGTGGGCTACCGTTTCGTCTCCCCCGAGAAGGGCGATCGCGGCACCGAAGACGCCAAGCTCAGGTCGGGCGGCGCGAGGGCGGGGCGCGACGAGGCTCCGGCCGACGGGGCGTCGCGCGCGGAGAACGTGAAAGCCGGGGCCGCACGCCCGGCCAACACTTAGCTGGACCCGCGTAGACTTCCGCGCGTGGCCAAGGTGACGCGGGATGATGTGGCAAGGCTGGCGGGAACTTCCACGGCGGTTGTCAGCTACGTCATCAATAACGGACCAAGGCCGGTCGCCCCGGCCACGCGCGAGCGGGTACTCGCCGCGATCAAGGAGCTCGGCTACCGGCCGGACCGGGTCGCGCAGGCGATGGCCAGCCGGCGTACCGACCTCATAGGGCTGATCGTGCCGGACGCGCGCCAGCCGTTCTTCGGCGAGATGGCGCACGCCGTCGAGCAGGCCGCCTCCGAGCGCGGAAAGATGGTGCTGGTCGGCAACTCCGACTACCTCGATGAGCGCGAGGTGCACTATCTGCGCGCCTTCCTGGGCATGCGGGTGTCCGGGCTGATCCTCATCAGCCAGGGTCTGAGCGAGAACGCCGCCGCCGAGATCGAGGCCTGGGACGCCCGCGTCGTGCTGCTGCACGAGCGCCCCGAGGCGATCGACGACGTGGCGGTGGTCCTGGACGACGTCGGCGGCGCGCAGCTGGCCGTGCGGCACCTGCTGGAGCACGGGTACGCGTACGTGGCGTGCATCGGCGGCATGGAGATCACCCCGACCGTCGGCGACCCGGTCACCGACCACGTCGAGGGCTGGCGCCGGGCGATGACGGAAGCCGGGAGGTCCACGGAGGGGCGGCTCTTCCAGGCCCCGTACAACCGGTACGACGCCTACAAGGTCGCCCTGGGGCTGCTGGCCGGCCCCGACCGGCCGCCGGCCATCTTCTGTGCGACGGACGACCAGGCCATCGGCGTGCTGCGGGCGGCGCGCGAGCTGCGCATCGATGTGCCCGGGGAGCTGGCGGTCGCCGGCTTCGACGACGTGAAGGAGGCGGCGCTCACCGACCCGCCGCTGACGACGGTCGCCTCCGACCGGCCCGCGATGGCGCGCGCGGCGGTCGACCTGGTGCTGGACGACGCGGTGCGGCCCGCGTCGTCGCGGCGGGAGCGGGTGCGGCAGTTCCCGTCGGCGCTGGTGGTGCGGCGGTCCTGCGGCTGCGTGTGAGGCGCGGCTGAGGTGCGGCGCCGTCCCTCGCCCTGCGCCCTTATCTCGGGCATACCGACTTCTGTCGGGCTTCTCAGCGAGCACTCAGAAAGTTCTCATACTCGCTGAGCACAGTCGTAGACATGACGGAGAACACGCCCCGCAGCGGCGATCATGAGCCCCAGCAGCACCCGTACGGCGCCTGGTCCGCCTATCCCGCGCCCTATCCGGCGCCGCCCGCGCACGCGCCCCAGGAACCCGTCACCACCCCCTCGGGGGTCACCGTGTGGCCCGGGAGCGGCGGCGCGGACGGGGGCGCGGGTGATCCCGCGGGCGACCCGGCGGCCGTTCCGCAGCCCGGCGGCGGTCGCCGCAAGCGGCGTGTTCCCAGGTCCTCCCTGCTGATCGCGGCGGTGGCGGCGGTCTCGGCGCTCGTGGGCGGCGGGGCGGCGGCGCTGGTCACGAACGCGGCACAGAAGTCGGACAGCTCCACCACGACCACCGTCGTCAACGCCACCTCCAGCAAGGTCGGCGGGGTCAGCGCCGTCGCGACGGCGGTCAGCCCGAGCATCGTGGAGATCAGCGCCACCTCCGGCAGCGGCCAGTCCACCGGCTCCGGCGTGATTATCACCAGCGGCGGCGAGATCATCACCAACAACCACGTCATCTCCGGCGCCGACACCATCAAGGTCACCTTCAGCGACGGCAGCAAGAAGAGCGCGACCGTGGTCGGCACGGACAAGAACAAGGACCTCGCCCTGATCAAGGTCTCGGACGCGAGCGGGCTCAAGGCCGCCACGCTCGGCGACTCCAGCGGGGTCCAGGTCGGCGACCAGGTCGTGGCCATCGGCTCGCCCGAAGGGCTGACCGGCACCGTCACCAGCGGCATCGTCTCCGCGCTCGACCGCGATGTGACCGTCTCGACGGACGAGAGCCAGGGGCAGCAGGGGCCGGGCGGCGGCGAGCAGTGGCCGTTCGAGTTCGGCGGCGGCCGGTACAACGGCGACGTCGGCTCCTCGAGCACCACCTACAAGGCCATCCAGACCGACGCCTCGCTCAACCCCGGCAACTCCGGCGGCGCGCTCATCAACATGAAGGGCCAGATCATCGGGATCAACTCCGCGATGTACTCGTCCGCCTCGGACCAGGGCTCCAGCAGCGCGGGCAGCATCGGCCTGGGCTTCTCCATCCCCATCAACACCGTCAAGGCCGACCTCGACAACTTGCGCAACGGCGGCAGCGACAGCAGCGGCACCAGCAACAGCTGACTGGTGACAGCTGACCGGCCCGCACCAGGAACAGCTGACCGTTGCCCGCCGTCTGGGATCATCAGGCCCGTGCCGGTTTGCCCGTGCGAGGCTGCAGGAAGCGGATCCACCGCCTTGCCGTTGCCGCCTTCCGTCGGCGCGTTTCGTCGACTTTGAGTGAGGAACCCGATCCATGAGCCCCGCCGAGCACGGCGACCAGCCCGCCCGCATCCTGATCGTCGACGACGAGCCGGCCGTCCGCGAGGCGCTGCAGCGCAGCCTCGCCTTTGAGGGCTATGCGACCGAGATGGCCCTGGACGGGCTCGACGCGCTGGAGAAGGTCGGGGCGTACGACCCTGAGCTGATCGTGCTCGATGTGCTGATGCCCCGCATGGACGGGCTGACCGCCGCCCGGCGGCTGCGCGCCACCGGCGTGACCGTGCCCATCCTGATGCTCACCGCGCGCGACACGGTCGGCGACCGGGTCACCGGGCTCGACGCGGGCGCCGACGACTACCTCGTCAAGCCGTTCGAGCTGGACGAGCTGCTGGCCCGGATCCGCGCCCTGCTGCGCCGCAGCTCGTACGCGGCCACCGCGGGCGCCGTCCCGGACGCCGGCGGCGACGAGCTGACCTTCGGCGATCTGCGCATGAACCTGGCCACGCGCGAGGTGACGCGGGGCGGGCGCCGGGTCGAGCTGACCCGCACCGAGTTCACGCTGCTGGAGATGTTCCTCGCCCACCCGCGCCAGGTCCTCACCCGCGAACAGATACTCAAGGCCGTCTGGGGCTTCGACTTCGAGCCGTCGTCCAACTCGCTGGACGTGTACGTGATGTACCTGCGCCGCAAGACCGAGGCCGGCGGTGAGCCGCGGCTGGTGCACACCGTGCGCGGCGTCGGCTACGTGCTGCGCACGGCCGAGGGCGGCACGCCGTGACGAACCGCTTCCGCAGGCTGCCGCTCCGCTCCCGGCTGGCGCTGCTGACCGCGGTGGCGGTGGCGGTCGCGGTCGCGGCGGCGGCCTTCGCATGCTGGTTCCTCACCCGTCAGGAGCTGACCAGCGCGCTGGACCAGAAGCTGCGCGACAGCGCGTCCCCGGACCGCATCCAGCGCCTGGTCGGCCTGCCCTGTTCGACCAAGCCGCAGACCGACGACCACATGGGGCCCGGCGCGGCCTGGGTGCAGTTCGTCAGCCAGGACGGTCAGCGGTGCGTCATCGGCTCGAAGGCGGTGAAGGTGACGGACCAGGACATCGCCGTCGCGGGCGGCCGGCTGCGGGAGGTCACGCACGACGGCACGACCACGACCGGCGAGGCCGTCCGTGTCTACACCCAGCAGATGCCGGTCCGGGTGGACAACGGCCCCGGCCTGCTGACCGTGTCCGTCTCCCGCCCCCTCGACGAGGTGACCGGTCCCCTCAACACCCTGGCGCTGGTCATGCTCCTCGTCGCGGGCTGCGGCGTCGTCGGCGCCGGGGCCGCCGGCCTGTGGATCGCCAGGACCGGGCTCAAGCCCGTGGACCGGCTGACCGAGGCGGTCGAGCACGTGGCCCGCACGGAGGACCTGGCCGTACGCATCCCCGCCGAGGGCGACGACGAGATCGCCCGGCTGTCCCGCTCCTTCAACTCCATGACGGCCGCCCTCGCCTCCTCCCGCGAACGGCAGCAGCAGCTGATCGCCGACGCCGGCCATGAGCTGCGTACGCCGCTCACCTCGCTGCGCACCAACATCGAGCTGCTCGCACGCAGCGAGGACACCGGCCGGCCGCTGCCGCCCGCCGACCGCAAGGCGCTGATGGCCAGCGTCAAGGCGCAGATGACCGAGCTGGCGGCGCTCATCGGCGACCTCCAGGAGCTGTCCCGGCCGGACGCGCTGCCCGGCACCGGGCCGCTGCAGGTGGTCGCGCTGCACGAGGTGGCGGCGGCCGCGCTGCAACGGGCGCGGCTGCGCGGCGCCGACCTCGCCATCGACGCCTCGTTGGGGCCCTGGTACGTACGGGGGGAGGCGGCTGCGCTGGAGCGGACGCTGGTCAATCTGCTCGACAACGCCGTGAAGTTCAGTCCTTCGGGTGGTGTGGTCGAGGTCGTGCTCAAAGACGGCCAATTCACGGTGCGCGACCATGGCCCCGGCATCCCTGACGACGAACTGCCGCATGTCTTCGAACGGTTCTGGCGCTCGCCGTCCGCCCGCGCCCTGCCCGGCTCCGGCCTCGGCCTGTCCATCGTGGCCCGCACGGTCCAGCAGTCCGGCGGCCAGGTGGGGCTTGAGCCCGCGCCGCACGGCGGGACGCTGGCCTGGATCCGGCTCCCGGGCGCGCCCACGCCGCCGCCGGAGCTCGACTGAGCTCGACTGACCTCCGGCAGCGTGTACTGCGGCTGACCTCTCAGCCGCAGTACACGTCTGACTCAGCGTGCGCACAGGCTCGGGCGCTTGGCTGGAGCCCATGCATGAGACAGCCCGGACTGCCCGGATTCTGGTCGTGGACGACGATCCCGCGGTGCGCGACGCACTCAGCAGAACCCTGAGGTTCGAGGGGTACGAGGTCGACACGGCCCAGGACGGCCTGGAGGCGCTGGCCCGTCTCGAACACCCGGCCCGTCTCGAACAGGGGCCGGTCGACCTGGTGCTGCTCGATGTGATGATGCCCGGCCTGGACGGGCTGGCGGTCGCCCGCCGCATCAGGGCCGGCGGCGACACCGTACCGATCATGATGATCACCGCGCGGGACTCGGTCGGCGACCGGATCGTCGGCCTCGACAACGGCGCCGACGACTATCTGACGAAACCCTTCGCGGGCGAGGAACTCCTGGCCCGGGTACGCGCCCTGGTGCGCCGGACCGCCCCTTTGCAGCCCGCCCCCCGGCAGCCCGCCCCCCGGCCGACTCCCACTCGGCCGGAGCCGGCCGCCCGGCTGTCCTTCGAGGACGTGACGCTGGACCCGCGCACCCGCCAGGTCACCCGCGCCGGACGGCGGCTGGACCTCACCAAGACCGAGTACGCGCTGCTGAAGCTGTTTCTCTCCCGCCCCCGTCAGGTGCTCACCCGGGCGGCGATCCTGCGCGATGTGTGGGGATTCGCCTTCGAGCCCACGTCCAACACGCTGGACGTCTACGTGATGTATCTGCGGCGGAAGACGGAGGCGCGCGGTGAGCCACGGCTGCTGCACACGGTGCGCGGAGTGGGCTATGTCCTGCGCGCCCTGGCGGGCGACTGGACCCGGCTCAACTCCCCGTGAGTTCCGTCTCGTTCTGCGAGCCGTGCAGCCGCGCGTACGCGCCGCCCAGGGCGAGCAGTTCCCGGTGCGTGCCGGTCTCCACCACCCGCCCGTGGTCGAGGACGAGGATCCGGTCGGCGTCCGGCGCCAGGTTCAGATCGTGCGTGATCATGAGCGTCGTACGGCCGGACATCAGCCGCCTCAGCGGCCTGACCACCCGTCGCGCCGAGAGCGCGTCAAGCCCGGTGGTGGGCTCGTCCAGGACCAGGACGGGCGCGTTCCGCAGCATCGCGCGGGCGATCGCCACGCGCTGCAGCTGCCCGCCGGACAGCTGCGCGGTGCGCGGGTCGATCGGGGTGTCGTAGCCCTCGGGAAGGGCGGTGATGAAGTCGTGGGCCGCCGCGTCCCGGGCCGCCTGGACGATCTCGTGGTCCGTGGCCCCCGGTCGGCCGCAGGCGATGTTCTCGCGGATGGTGTCGTGCAGGATGAGCGTCTCCTGCGGCAGGAGCGTGACGTTCTCGCGCAGGAAGGACAGCGGCATGGCGTGCAGCGGCACCCCGTCCAGCCGTACGGAGCCCTCGGCGGGGTCGTAGAAGCGCAGCAGCAGCTTCGAGACGGTCGACTTGCCCGCCCCGCTCGCGCCGGTGATCAGCACGAACTCCCCGGGCTCGGCCGTGAGCGCGACCTGGGCCAGGGTGCGCTTGTGGGCGCCCGGGTAGCGGAAGCCCACCCGGTCGAACTCCACCGTGCCGTGCACCCGCCAGGGCGCGACGGCCGCTCCCGGCGGCGGGTCGGCCACGGCGGGCTCGGCGTCGAGGATGTCCAGCAGGCGCTCGGCGCCCGCGGTCGCGGCGGTGAGGGTGAGGCCGAGCTGCCCGAGGTTGCGGATCGGCGGGTAGAGGTAGCCGAGGAAGGCGGCGAAGGCCAGGAGCTGGCCGATGGTCATCCGGTCCTGGGAGATCTCCCAGGCGCCGAGCCCGATGACGGCGAGGACGCACAGCGTCTCGATGACCTCGACCAGCTGCTCGTACAGCTCACTCATCCGCGCCCCGGCCACCGACGCGCGCATCCAGGCGTGCGCCTCCCGGCGCAGCCGCTTCTCCTCGGCGGCCTTCCGGTTGTAGGCCTGGGTGAGCACGATGTTGCCCAGCGACTCCTCGACCACCGAGGTGATCGCGCCGTCGGCGACGCGCTCCTCCCGCGCGACGGTCTTGATCCGGCCGGAGAAGCGCCGGGCGGCCAGCCAGAACAGCGGCGCCAGCACGAAGGTGGCCAGCGCCAGGTCCCAGCGCAGCCAGAAGGCGGCGGTGGCGAAGAAGACCGTGCTGAACAGCGCGGACACGGTGCCCACGACCCCGGAGACCACCATCTGCTCGATGGCCTCGACATCCCCGGTGAGGCGCTCGACCAGGTCGCCCTGGCGGTGGCGCTGGAAGAAGTGCGGCGGCAGGTCCTGGACATGGCCGAAGACGCGGGCGCGCAGGCGCAGTACGAAGCGTTCGGCGGTCCACACCGCGAGCGAGTTGCCGGTGTACCCGACGGCCGCGCCGAGGACCGCGACGGCGAACCACTGCCCGGCGGGGGACCAGAACGCGCTGAGCGAGCCCTGCTGCAGGGCGTGGTCCGTCAGGTTGGAGAACAGCAGGATCGCGGCCGTCTCGGCGAGCGCGGCGGCGACCACACAGACGCAGATCAGCACCAGCCGGCGGCGGTCGCCCCGGGTCAGCGGCCAGAAGCGGCGGAAGGCCGCGCGCGCGGGCAGCTGCGGGGCGGTCGGCTCGGCCTCGTTCTCGTCGCCCTCGTACGGGTCCGGGCGCGGGGCCTCGTAGCCGGCGCAGTCGTCGGGCTGTCGCTGGGTGCTCGGGGGCTGGTGGCGGCCGTACGGGCGGGGCCGCCCGGGGCGCCGGTGGCGCCCGCGGCCGGGCTCGGCTCCGATCACCCGCAGCCGCATCGTCGGCGGGTCGCCGTGGCTGAGCGCCGTGGGCGCAGTGCGTGCTGTGGGCGCGGGGGGCGTCGGGGGGACTGGGGGCACTGTCGAGGTCACGGTTCCTGTCTCTCCCGCTCCTGGCGTCGGCGGCCGGCTGCTGGGGCCGTGCCCGGGCCCGGACATGGCCGAGGCGGGCCCGTGGCACAGTGCCGCGGGCCCGCCTCCGGTATGTGGGTCAGCCACCGATGGGGCGACGGCGCTGGTGCTTCTTGCACTTCTTGTGCGCCGGCTTCGGGTGCTGGTTCTTCTTCTCCTCGGGCTTGCGGGCGGGCTTGACCGGAACGACCTTGCGGATGCTCATTGGGATTTCCTTTCGGTTTTTCTTTTCCGTTGTCTCGCCGTTCGGCTTCGACACGGAAAACATTAGGAGGGGTTTCCGTGAGTGAGGTCAGAGGAGCCTGTGTGTTTGCCCAGACCCGTTCAAAGGCATTGCGGGCATGCCGAAGGGGGCCGGTGGCGTGTGCCACCGGCCCCCTTCCGTGACCTGTCTCAGGTCGGCCCAGTCTGCGCTCAGTGCTCGATCGGACGGCGCGGGGGCTTCTTCGGACCCTTCTTTCGTCTGCTTTCGATGCGCCTGTCCGGTGCAGCAAGAAAGACACTACCGAGGAATTCGGCGACGGAAAGCCGAATTCGGTGAGGCCTGGTTAAGGAAACAATGAGGTTCCCTCATGCGCTGTTTGAGAATCCTCATCGAGCTGTCTTGCGGGCGTCGCCCACGGCAAGCCCGGAGCCCGTGAGGTCGGCCCGGATGCCCTCGCGCTCGACGGTGACGTTCCGCAGCCGCAGGCCCTTGGCCTGCTTCGGTAGCTGGAAGGAGAACGCGACCCGCTCCGACAGATCCTGGGCCCGCAGCCTCACCAGGGCCCGGGCCAGCACCGGGTCGACGCCGACCGCCTCCAGCGTCTCGGGGCGGTCGGCGACCAGGTCCACGAGGTTGGCCCGCTTCAGCCGGTCCGTGAAGCCCGGCCGCCCGGTGATCCGGCTCAGCCGCTCGTCGTCCCGCAGCGCCTGTTCCGCGGCCCCGGGCGTGACGCCGAGCTGCCGCGCCACTGATGGCACCGCGAGCAGCGCCCGCGTCTTCTTCTTGTCGCGGCTGATCCGTTCCGCGGCCTCCGGGTGCAGCCTCAGCCGGGCGGGCCGCCCGGGCCGGTAGGTGGCGATACCGGGGACGTCGAGCCGCATGTCGCTGACGCTGGTGGCGACCCCGCGGTCGCCGTCCCGCCGGATGCGCGCCAGGGCGTGGATGTGCACCTGCCGCCCGGCCACCGGCAACTCGCCCTCCGCCCGCACCGACTGGTGGTCGAGCACCCGGAACTTCACCTGCGAGCCGCCGCCCAGTTCGCGGTTCAGGTCGTCGAAGGCCAGCAGTACGTCCCCGTCCACCTGGGCCGCCCTGGCCCCGTCGACGGGCAGCGGCAGGTCCCCGACCAGGCGGATGTCCGTGGCCTCGGCCCGTACCTCGGCGAGCGTCACCCGGCCGGCCGCCACGTCGGGGATGGTGACGTCCACCCCGTCCAGGTGCTTGCCCAGCAGCTGGGTGAGGAACGGAAACCCGTGGATGTCCACCTCGGGCGCCGCCGCAAGGCCGAGCTTGTGCTGCAGCGTCTGCTCCGCCCGCTTCTCGGCGTACAGCACGGCGCAGCGGTCCACGAGCACCAGCAGCGAGGCGCCCAGCAGAAGCCCGATGACCACCTTGGTGGTGCGCGGTACGCGGGCGGGCCCCCGGCGAACCTCTTGCTCCGGCTCCGGGTGCTCCGGATCGGGGTCGACGCTTTGGGGGGATGGGGATGGGGATCGGGATTGGGACTGGGATTGTGATGGGGATTGGCGGGGCAGCGGTGAAAACATGCGTGCGGGGGATCGCATCACTCCATCCCAACACGCCCGCCCGGCCCGGACGCAAGTCCTGACGGAGGTTCGTGGCGAACAGCACGGAGCGCGTACGGTGACCCGCATGGCCCGTTCCCGCAGCACCCGGCGGCTCGTCGTCGGCGACGACACCTACCTGTGGTCGGTGGGCCACCTCCACGAGGGCGGCAAGCAGCCGGACTACTCGACCTGCCGGGAGACCCTGTCGCTCCGCCGGGAAGGCAGCCGCGGCCGCCTGCTGCTCGCCTTCCTCCAGCCCCCGGCCATCGGCCCCATGAGCACGGTCGGCGCCCCCGACCGCGGCTGGCTGAACCTCCACGAGCCGGGCGTGGTCCGCGCCTTCCTCGACGCGGCCCTCGCCCAGGGCTGGGACCCCGGCGCGGTCAAGGGACAGGAGATCGACGGCTGGACCCTCTTCCCCGAGGCGCTGCACGCCCGCCGCGCGAAAAGCGATAGTGGGACGGGCACCCAGGGGTGAGGATGCCGCTATGAACAAGAAGCGGCTCACGCACATACCGGCTCCGGAGGGCGTCGCCCCAGGGAACGGCTACACCAACGTCGTCATGGGTTCCGGCCGTATGGTCGCGGTGTCCGGGCAGATCGCGCTCGACGCCCGGGGCGAGCTCGTCGGCGTGGGCGATCCCGCCGCACAGGCCCGGCAGGTCTTCGAGAACCTGCGCCGCTGTCTGGCGGCCGCGGGCGCGACCTTCGACGATGTCATCAAGCTCACGTACTACGTCACCGACGTGGCCCACCTGCCCGCGGTCCGGTCCGTACGCGACGAGTACGTGGACATGACGCGCCCGCCCGCCAGCACGGCCGTCCAGGTCGCGGCGCTGTTCCGCCCCGAGCTGGTCCTGGAGGTCGAAGCCTTCGCGCTCATCGAGTAGCCGTCGGCGGCGAGTGGCTAGGCGGCCGGTCGCCAGCCCAGCGCCGGGCCCAGTTCGGTGGCGATGTCGGTGAGGATCTGGACGTAGTCCTCGTGCTCGAAGGTGAACGGCAGCGCGAACGCCACCTCGTCGATCTCCCGGAAAGCGGCGTGGGCGTGGAGCCGTTCGGCGATCTCCCCCGAGGTTCCGACCAGGTCCGGCGCGAACATCAGGCGGGCCGGGCCCTGCGGCGTGGCCGTACGAGGCGTCCGCTTGCGGGCGTACGCCTCGTACTTCGCCCGCTGCTCGGGCGTGGCGGAGTCGGTGGGGATGACGACCAGCCCCTGGGAGACGCGGGCGCGGTCGCCGTCGGGGTGGTGGGCGCGGAAGGTCCGGACATGCGAGAGCTGGATCTCGGCGAAATCCTCCGACTCCTGCGCCTCCTCCGCCTTGACGACGCTGCTGGTCAGGAAGTTCATCCCGTGCTCACCGGCCCACTGAGCCGACCGCAGGCTGCCGCCGCCGTACCACAAGCGGCGGCCCAGGCCCAGGGAGTGGGGCTGGACGCGGTCGGCGAAGGTCTCGAACCCCTCCGTGCCGCTGAAGTCGGTGGCCGGTTCGCCGCGCACGAAGTCCAGCAGCCGGCGTACGCGCTCGAAGCTGAAGTCCTCGGCGTCGGCGGTGTCGGGGTAGAGCGCGTCTTTGACCTGGTCGTAGTGCATCGGCGGGCCGACGCTGATCCCCGGGTTGAGGCGGCCCCCGGACAGGATGTCGACCGTCGCCAGGTCCTCGGCGAGCCGTAGCGGATTCTCCCAGCCCAGGGGGATGACCGCCGTGCCCAGCTCGATGCGGCTGGTGCGCTGCGAGGCCGCGGCCAGGACGGCGACGGGGGAGGAGATGCCGTACTGGAGATGGCGGTGGCGCACCCAGGCGCTGTCGAAGCCCAGTCGCTCGCCGAGTTCGATGATCTCGAGGGTCGACTCGTGGCCCCGGCGGGGGTCGGCCCCGTCGAACAGGCCGATGGTCAGGAAGCCCAGCTTGCGCAGTGGTTCCGAGGTCAGCGGCACGGTCGCTCCTCCGTCGTCCGCGGTGTGCTCTGCCGTACACCGACGCCGCCCGATTCTGGCAGGCGGTTGTTGCGGGGGCCTGTCGAGAACGTGTCCGGGGACACGGCGGTCAGGTCGGCGAGGAGCCGTAGGGCCTCCGCGGACGGTGAGCCCGGCTCGGCGTTCATCACGGCCACCCGCTGCCCCTCGTCCTCCGGGAGCGCCAGCAACTCGCACATGAGCGTCATCGTGCCCACCACGGGGTGGCGGTAGGTGCGGGTGGCGATGCCGCAGTCGCCCACCGTATGCGCGGCCCACAGCGTGGCGAACTCCGCGCTGCCCACGGTAAGTTCCCCGATCAGGCCGGTCAGTGCGGGGTCGCCCGGGTACCGACCGGCGATCACCCGCAGGTCGGCGACGGTGGACCGGGCCTTGCGGATCCAGTCGGCGTACAGCTCGCGCGTGTGGGGGTCGAGGAAGAGCAGGCGGGCGATGTTGGGGCGCTCGGCCGGGCGGTCCGGCGAATCGAAGTCGAGGTGTCCGGCCATCAGGGCGTGGGCCATCCGGTTCCACGCGAGGACATCGCAGAAGCGCCCCATGACCAGCGCGGGCACCTCCCCGAACGACTCGATCATGACCCGCACCCCCGGCCGCACCTGCTCCGGCCTGGCCGCCCGGCGGCGGACCCCCCGCTTCGGCCGGGCCAGCGAGTACAGGTGGGCCCGCTCGGCCTCGTCCAGCCGCAGCACACGGGCGACGGCGTCCAGCACGGCGTCCGAGGCGTTGGGGCTCTGCCCCTGTTCGAGCCGGGTGTAGTAGCCGGCGCTCACCCCGGCGAGCTGCGCCAGCTCCTCCCGCCGCAGCCCGGGCACCCGGCGGCGCCCCCCGTACGAAGCAAGCCCCGCGTCCTCGGGCCGCAGCCGCGCCCGCCGCGACCGCAGGAACTCTCCCAGCTCCTCACGCGTGTCCATGCGCCCCAGTCTCGCGGAGGCGCGCCCGCGCTGCCTGCACCTGCCAGGTGTAGTCACCGCGGGTGTATCTCCGGCAGAGGGCTGGGTACGGCTCGCCGCCCGTCGCAGCCTGGCTCCGGGAGAAGCAAGCCCGAGCGGAACGGACAGGACAGCCAGTGAAGATTCTTGTGGTCGGCGCGACGGGCACCATCGGCGGCGCGGTCGCCGACACGTTGGCCGAGCGCCACGAGGTGGTACGTGCGTCACGCCGTGGCCCGGTACGGGTGGATGTGGCGGACCCCGCGTCGCTCGACGCCCTGTTCGCGGGCGTCGGGGACGGTGACCTGGACGCGGTGGTGTGCTGCGCCGCGAGCGGGGGCCTCACCCCGCTGGACACCCCGTCGGACGAGCGGTTCTGGAGCGGGCTCGACGGAAAGCTGATCGGGCAGGTGAACCTCGTACGGCGGGCGCTCACCCGCCTACGGGACGGCGGCTCCGTCACCCTCACCAGCGGACGCTTCACCGAGCCCATCCCCGGCAGCTCGCTCGGCTACCTGGTCAACGCGGGTCTGGAGGCGTTCGTGTGCGCCGCCGCCACGGAGCTGCCACGCGGCATCCGCCTCAACGCGGTCAGCCCCGGCTGGGTCCGCGAAACCCTCGTCACCCTGGGCATGGACCCGTCCCTCGGCACCCCGGCGGCGGATGTCGCCCGCGCCTACGCGGACGCGGTGGAGGGCGACGCCCACGGACGGACGCTGACGGTGGGCGCGGTCTGAGTCACCTGCCCGAGCCAGTAGGTGACGCTGCCGGGGATCTTGGATGGGGTGTTATTGACCTTCTGGCCCCGTTGATCGGGTTTGCGTTAGTGTCGGGGCCTGCTACGGCATTGACGCAATGGTGGTTCTCCCCGGGAGGGAACGGATGGCGCAGACGGCGTTTGATGAGTCCGAGCGGCGGGCGTGGGCAGGACAGGCTGATGCCTATGCCGCGGGTTTCGCCAAACTCTGCGCGTATCCAGTACCCGACCTCCTCCGTGCCGCCGAGGTTCGAGAGGGAGCGCGAGTCCTCGATGTGGGGACGGGCACCGGCACTGCCGCCGCAGCTGCTTGCGAGCGGGGAGCGAAGGTCACGGCGGTGGACGCTGAGCCGGGCATGGTTGCCCGAGCCGCGCAGGCGGTCCCGGAAGCCGATGTGCGACTTGCCTCTTTGCCCCGTCTTCCGTTCGCCGACGACGAGTTTGACGCCGTGATCGGCAACTTCGTTCTCAACCATGTCGGACAACCTCGTGAAGCTCTGAAGGAGCTCCGCCGGGTGACGCGTCCTGGTGGTCGCATAGCGGTCACCATCTGGGCAGTCCCCCCGGCCCCCGGGCAAGCGCTGCTCGGCAGGGCTGTCCAGGCAGCGGGTGTCGCCCGTCCCGCTCACTTGCCGACCCTTGCCAACGAAGATGACTTCCCGCGCACTGAGCAGGGCTTTGCCGCATTGCTGGGCGAGGCCGGACTACTCAATGGTGTCTGCGACACCCTGGTCTGGGACCATCGGACGACTCGCGAAGAGTGGTGGAGCGGACCGGCCGCCGGAGTGGCGACGGTCGGGCAGATTGTGACGAGCCAGGCTCCGGCGGTTATCGCGGAGATCAAAGAGCACTTCGATCTGCTGTGCGCGGAGTTCGCCGGTCCCGATGGCGTGCTGGTGTTGCCTCACACGGCCCTGATCGCGCATGGCCAGGCATGATGTTGCCCTGATTCAAATCCTCGACAGCGTCACTCCCTCACCGGGACCGGTCCCCCACCGCACCGACTAGCCTGCGGCGCCATCGGTTCTGCGGAAGGAGACGGTATGGAGCCGGCGGCACTGATCGGTGGGGTTGTTGCTCTCCTGGTGCTGGGAGGGCTCCTCAATGCCCTGCGCGGTCGCCGACCGTGGTCCGAGCCCACGTACGTGCCCCTGTGCTCCGTCGCTCCCACGGTCGAGGAGGACACCCGCACCGATGAACTCCTGGACGAGCTGGCTGCGATCGCCAGGAGCCGGGGCTTCCTGAGGCAAGGGAGGGAGGACCCGCGGACCCGGGAGATCGGTGCCGAGCTGGACCGGATGAACGGCATGCAGAAGATGCGCGATGTACACAGGGTGGTGGCCGCCGAGCTCGGTGGGGTGCACGCACGCGAGCTGGAAGTCGCGTGGGACGGCATCGGTGGCTGGCAGGGGTAGACGGAACCTCAGTCCAGCGTCTTGACCAGGTCGTCAATCACGCCTTTGTTCACGAACTAGGTCGCCCTTGTCGTCGTAGTCGAGCAGCTCGAAGCCATCGGCGTAGCCGGACGCCCCGAACTCGTCTTCGAACTCCTTGAGGAGGTTGAGCTCGGGGATGGGTGAGTACGCGTTGCTCATGAAGGCCGCCGTGGGGGAGGGGCGCCGTCGTGTGATCGCATCGTATTGCCACCGGCCAGAGATTCGGCCGGATCAGGCCGCGATGTCGAACCTGCCGTGGTGCGGGGTGAGTTCGAACCACAGGAGCTTGCCGCTGATGCCGAAGAGATCGTCGGCGAGTGGGTAGCCGCCCCAGTTGTCCGCGCAGAGCCGGACGATGAGCAGGCCGCGGCCGTGGGTGTCGTCGATCTTGGCGGCGGCTTCGGTGAGGGCGGTGAAGCGGTCGAGGTGGCCGGGCGGGGTGTCGAAGGGCGCGGGGATGAGGGGGTTCGTGTCCCAGATGCTGACCCGGAGGCGGTTCTCGCAGAGGTGGCGCAGGCGGAGTTGGGCGGGGCCGTCGGAGTGGCGGAGAGCGTTGGTGACCATTTCGCTCGTAAGAAGTTCGGCCGTCTCGGTCAGCTCGGCCATGCCGTGGCCGGAGAGGACCGCCCGCAGGGTGACCCGTGCGATGCGGGCGGCCCTGGGGTCGTTGGGGAGACGGAGGGTGTACGTCCAGGGCTGGTCAGCGTCGTCGGATGGCCCGGAGCCGGAGTCCTGCGGGGATACGGTTGCCATGCGAGTCTCCCTCGGTCGGGTGGAGTTGAGTGGCTTGGCTCACACGGTAGAGCAGTGGATGGTAGATCTAGCCGGAGTTCGGTGAGACAGCTCTCGATTAAACCCGTGTGGGTTACAAGGGGGACCAATGGCGACGACCAATAACCCGACGCTCAAACCGCGACGACTTGGGGCCGAGCTGCGCAAGCTTCGTGAGCGCGCCGGCCTGTCCTCAACTGCGGCAGCGGCCGAATTGGGCGTGCAGCAAGCTCGGGTGAGCATGATCGAGGCTGGCCGGTACGCGGTGAGCGGAGACCGGGTACGGGCGATGGCCCGGAGCTACGCCTGTGCTGATGATGAACTGGTGGATGCTCTGGCAGACATGACCGGTGGGCGCACCCGGGGCTGGTGGGACGAGTACCGGGAACACCTCCCTGCGAGCTTTGCGGACATGGCCGAGCTGGAGCATCAGGCCCGGGGGCTGCGCGTGGCGCTGGTCATCCACATCCCAGGCTTGCTCCAGACCGTGGACCACGCCCGCGCGGTGATCCGGGAGGCGGCTCCGCCGCTGAGGGCATACGAGGTGGAGCACCGGCTGACCCACCGGATGAAGCGGCAGGCCATCCTCTACGGCGACGAACCGGTACCGTACACCGCCGTCATCCACGAGGCCGCTCTGCGGATGGAGTTCGGCGGAGTGAGCACAGTCCGTGCGCAGCTTGAACACCTCATCGAGATGGGCGAGATGGACAACGTCACCATCCGAGTGATTCCGTTTGGTGGCGGGACCTTCCCTGGAACAGGGCAGGGATTCGACTATGTCCTTGGGGCTGTGCCGCAGCTCGACACAGTGCAGCTCGATTCCGCCCAGGGGACTCAGTTCATGGACGCTGAGGCCGAGTTGGTCAAGTACCGGGCCGTCTTGGAACGGATGGAGGCGACGGCGCTCACATCGGCCGAGTCGCGGGACTTCATCCACAGCATTGTGCGCAGCATGTGAAAGGTGAGAAACGTGTCCACGTATCAGTGGCGTAAGTCTTCCTACAGTGCGGACGCGGGCAACTGCGTCAACGTCGCCGCCGCCGACGGCGTCATCGCGCTCCGCGAGAGCGACGACCCCGCCGTCGTCCTGACCACAACCCCCGCCGCTCTGCGCGCCTTCATACGTGGCACCAAGGCGGGCCGTCTCGACCACGTCAACGAGCCGCCCAGGCACGCATAAGGGCGCGGGGGCGCGAGATGGCCACGACAGCTTCGTCGTGGCCATACTCACCGCCGTACGGCGATCAGGCGCGCCTGGGGGCTCGCGACCGCGCCTCGTCGACCTGGATCGAACGGCCGCCGATCTCGGTGCCGTTGAGGTCGACCACCGCCTGCTCCGCCGCGTCGTTGTCGCTCATCTCGACGAAGCCGAAGCCCTGGGATCGCTGGGTGTCGCGGTCGTACATGATCTGGACGCCCGCCACCTCACCGCACTGCTCGAACACCCGCTGAAGGTCGTCCTCCGTCGTTTCGAAGCTCAGATTGCCGACGTACAGCTTCTTCATGACCGGCTCTCCCTCTCGCCGTGGTGTTGGCCGGACGGATCGTCGCGAGCCGGGTCAATCGTCGCGAGGGAGAGGGTGGTCGGCCATCGCGGCTGGGCCGAACGGGTGACGTCACACGCGGGCGCGGTTACCCGGCGAGGGCCGCGCCGAAGGACGACTTGACCGCCTCGTAGCCGAAGGAGTCCGGGCCGAAGAGGATCGAGCCGGTGCCGGTGAGACCGTCGCCGCCGCCGTACAGCATGCTGACGGCCCCGGTGTCGCGCCACTTGCCCCGCACGCCCACGGCGAGGTCGGCCGTTCCGTCGCCGTTGTAGTCGCCGGGGGCCATAGCCGAGCCGAACAGGTCGCCCGTCTCGGCGACGCCGACGACGCCCTTGGTGTCGAGCGACAGCGTCTGCGCCTTTGAGCTGGCCAGCCACTGCGTACTGCCGGGCACGACCGTGAGCGCCCCGGCGTTGGAGAAGCCGTCGCCGTCCTCCGCGGTCGGATCGCCGATGAGCAGGTCGGCGTGGCCGTCGCCGTTGACGTCTGCGAGCTGCGCCGCGGTGCCCTGGTGCGGGCCGCCGTCCCACACCACGGCGCCCGCCGCGTCGAGGCCGCTCGCGCTGCCGGGGAAGGTGCGCAGCAGGTAGTCGTCGGGGCCGTCGGAGAAGCCGGTGTCGATGACGACGTCGGCCTTGCCGTCGCCGTTGATGTCGCCGACCACGGCCTTGTAGCCGGCGAAGGGCAGGTTGATGTTCCGGCCGAGCGGCGTGCTCTTCAGGCCTGTCCTGGAGCCCGGCAGCACGCCGAGGGTGCCTTCGTCGGCGGGGTCGTCGGAGTAGGCCACGGTGACGAGGTCGTCGTAGCCGTCGCCGTTGATGTCGCCGCTCGAGATGCCTCGCGTTCCGGCGCCGCCGCCGGGCGGGGCGATCCGGGTGATCTTCGGGGTGGGCGTCGAGCGCAGGTTCTTCGCCCCGAGGACGAGGTCGACCTTGGTGCCGTCGCCGATGGCGAGGTCCTTGAGCCCGTCGTGGTTGTAGTCGCCCAGGGCCAGCCGGCCGCCGAAGCCCTGCCGGGCCGTGACGGTCGGCGCGTGGAAGGCGATGGCCTTGGTGGACAGGCCGGTCGCGGAGCCGAAGACGACGGTCACCGAACCGGCGCCCTTGACGTCGCCGATGGCCTCGCCGCTCGCGCCGACGACCAGGTCCGCGTATCCGTCGCCGTCCATGTCGCCCAGTGCGAGCGAGGACCCGAACCGGTCACCGGCCTCAGGCGTGCCCGGGACCCCGGTGGACGACTGGGTGAGGCCCTTGTGCCGGCTGACCTGGATGCCGCGCTGGGTGCCGTACGTCAGGACCACGTAACCGGCCTTGGCGTACCCCTTGGTGGCGGCGTCGGGCGCGCCGGCGGCGAGGTCGTCGTAGCCGTCGCCGTCCACGTCGGCGGTCTTGCCCGAACCGGCTGCCGCGGCCGCTGCCAGTCTCGTGGCGCCGCTGTCACCGTCCGGGGCGCCGGTGTGAGCGGCGGCGTGCGAGGTCCCCGCCAGTGTCACCCCCGTGACCACGGCAGTGACCACGGCCGTCACGGCACCTACAGACAGCAAGCGTTTGCGCATACCCGTTCCCTCTCCCGGTGGTTCGTCGTCGCCGGGTGAGACCAACGAGAAGGTGGAATGGTTGGGTTGCTGTGGCGGCCAGAAGGTGAACGCGGCCTGAAGCAGCGCGGCCCGGCGCCCAGCGGGGAGCCGCTGGGGCCGGGCCGCGTCCGTGACGCTCAGCGCACGGAGGTCACTTCACGATCGATCACTTCACAATCGGTCACGTGACGATCGGTCACTTGACGACCTTGATGCGGTCCGCCGCGGGCGGAGCCAGGGGCGAGGCGGCCGAGGAGTGCGCGCCCAGGTAGGCCGTGAAGGCCTCCAGGTCGGACGCGCCCACCAGCTTGTTCTTGCCTTCCTTGAAGACGGGGAAGCCGTCCCCGCCGCCCGCGAGGAACTCGTTCATCGCGACGCGGTAGGTCTTGGCCGGGTCGATCGGCTCGCCGTTCAGCCTCACCGAGTCGGCGACGACGCGGTCGGCGCCGGTCTTGGTGAGGTCGAGCGTGTACGTGAGGCCCTTGGAGACCTGGAGGATCTTCGGGGAGGCCTGGTTCGAGCCGCTGACCTGCTGCTGCAGGGCGGTGATGAGCTGGGCGCCGGTGAGGTCGATGACGTTCAGCATGTTGGTGAAGGGCTGCACGGTGAACGCCTCGCCGTACGTCACGACCCCGTCCCCCTCGCTGCCCGACGCCGCGTAGGCGAGGTCGGAGCGGATGCCGCCGGGGTTCATGAGGGCGAGCTGGGCGCCGCCCTTGTCGGCGGGGGAGAGTGCTTCGAGCTGGGCGTCGGCGATGACGTCGCCGAGCGGCGACTCGTACGCCGTGGAGCCGCGGCCCGGGATCTCGGCGGAGACGTAGCCGACGGGCTTGTTGGCGACGGGGGCGGCCAGCTTGTTCCAGCGGCCGATGAGGGAGGTCATGTCGGCGGCCTTGGGCTGCTGCCGATCGACGACGTGGTTGGCCGACTTCACCTTCGTACGGACGATGTCGCCGGTGCGGCGGTCGTAGGTGAGGGTGGTGTCGGTGTAGAGGCGGCCGAAGGAGGCGGCGGAGGTGACGGTGCGCGGGGTGCCGGAGGGGTCCGGGACGGTGCACGCGTAGGCCTGGTGGGTGTGGCCGGTGACCAGGGCGTCGACCTTGGGGGTGACGCTCTTGGCGATGTCCACGATCGGACCGGAGATGCCGGCGCCCGGCCCGGAGCTGTCGCAGTCGTAGTTGTACGAGGAGGAGGCGGGCAGGCCGCCCTCGTGGACGAGCGCGACGATCGACTTGACGCCCTTGCGGTTGAGCTCCTTGGCGTACTTGTTGATCGTCTCGACCTCGTCGTGGAACTTCAGGCCCTTGACGCCCTCGGCAGTGACGATGTCCGGCGTGCCTTCGAGCGTGACGCCGATGAAGCCGATCTTGACGCCGTTGTGGGTCCAGACGGTGTAGGGCTTGAGGATCGGCTTGCCGGTCTTCTCGTCGGTGACGTTCGCGGCGAGGTAGGGGAAGTCGGCGCCGGGGAAGGTCTTGCCGTCCTCGTAACAGCCGTCCTTGGGGTGGCAGCCGCCGTTCTGGATCCGCTCCAGCTCGGCGCGGCCCTCGTCGAACTCGTGGTTGCCGACGGCCGTGACGTCCAGGTCGAGCTTGTTGAGCGCCTCGACGGTCGGCTCGTCGTGGAAGAGGCCGGACAGCAGCGGGCTCGCGCCGATCATGTCGCCGCCGGCGGCGGTGACGGAGTACGGGTGGCCCTTGCGCGCGGTGCGCAGGGCGCTCGCGAGGTATTCGACGCCGCCCGCCGGGACGGCCTTGGCGGTGCCGTCCGGCTGCGTCTCGGTGACGGTGCCGGAGGAGCCCTGCGGGGGCTCCAGGTTTCCGTGGAGGTCGTTGAACGACAGCAGCTGCACATCGACGGTGCGGGCTGGGGCCGGTCGCGGCTTGGTGGAGGCGGCGTCGGCGTTCGCGCCTGCCGGGCCCGCGGCGGACAGGACTCCGGCGGCTGCGGCCAGCACGGCCGCCGCGGCGGTCAACCGGCGGGCCGCGCGGCGCCGTTGAGGTGTCGCTGGCATGTGGTCCCCTCTGTGCACCGTGATGGTTGTGCGCGGCAGCTTACGGTCAACGCGCGTAGCGGGGCAGGGGGATCGAGGTTACGAGCTGATTGCGCGTGGGCGGCCGGTGGAGCGGCCTCACCCGTTCGGCGGTATGGCGTGGGGTGTCGGGCGTGGGGTCGGTGCGGCCGGGTTCGGTGTGTGGGCCCGGGATCCGTCGGGCGAGTGACTCATGGATGACCGAATGCGCGGCCGCCTGCCCGGCCAGGGCCTGGCCGTAGGCTCGGGAACATGAATGACGTGCTGAACGAGGCGGCCGCCGCCCGCCGGATCGATGTCCTCGACGAGGTGACGCCCGACGTGGCGCAGGACGTGCTGCGGCTCGTCGCGGAGGCCGCGCGCACCGATGGTCAGCAGGCTGTGTCCGAGCAGGGGCGGCTGCAGCTGCGGGGGCGGCGGGAAGGGGTGCGGCATCTGCTGCTGAGCGAGGAGCCGAGCGGCAAACTCGTGGGGTACGCGCAGTTGGAGGACACCGACCCGGTGGAGGCCCCGGCCGCCGAGCTGGTCGTACACCCCGCGCACCGGGGGCAGGGGCACGGGCGGGCGCTGGGCGTGACGCTGTTGCGCGAGTCCGGCAAGCGGCTGCGGGTGTGGGCGCACGGCGGGCACTCCTCGGCGCGCCATCTCGCGCAGGTGCTGGGGCTGACGCTGTTCCGGGAGCTGCGGCAGATGCGCCGGCCGCTGGGGCCGCTGGCGGGGCTGGACATCCCCGAGCCGGTGCTGCCGGAGGGCGTGACCGTACGGATCTTCCGGCCGGGTCAGGACGAGGCCGCCTGGCTGGCGGCGAACGCGGCGGCCTTCGCGCACCACCCCGAGCAGGGCTCGCTGGCCCTGCGCGACCTCGAGGACCGGATGGGGGAGCCGTGGTTCGACCCCGAGGGCTTCTTCCTGGCCGAGCGGGACGGGGAGATCGTCGGGTTCCACTGGACCAAGGTGCATGCGCGGGAGCGGCTGGGCGAGGTGTACGTGGTGGGGGTGCGGCCCGAGGCGCAGGGCGGCGGGCTCGGCCGGGCGCTGACGGCGATCGGGCTGCGGCACCTGGCGGGGCGGGGGCTGCCGACCGCGATGCTGTACGTCGACGCCGACAATTTCGCCGCCGTCGCCGTCTACGGGCGGCAGGGCTTTACGACGTACGAGACCGATCTCATGTACCGCACGGAGACCTGAGCCCGGGAGGGCCGGGGCGGGGGCTGCCCTGGACGACGGGCGGCACGGCACGCGGGCCGGGGGCGCGGAACGGCGGCCGGGCACGGTGGTCAGGTCGCCTGCGGGATGGATCGCGATTTCCTACGCGCCATGTCTCCGTTACCGGCGATTCACACTCGGTTGCGAGCATCGCGGAATGCAGCCCGCCGTGCCGCCCACCTCGAACCGGAGGTTCCGTGCCGCTTCAGCACCGGCTTCCGGGAAGCCGTTCGCGCCTTCGGCGCGGAACAATGAGGACATGAACCACTCCAGCGGACAGGCCCCCGTTACCGCGCAGCACCAGCCTCAGCCCTCGGTCGGCTCCATCGCGGCCCACCGGCCGCATGCCGTCGCCGCGCCGCCCGTCCGGAACCTCGACCCCGACCTCGACGGCGACCTGGACGCGTACGAGGTCGACAGCGTGGACGGAGCGGGGGACGAGCTGCCCCAGGGGCGGTTCCTCGACCGTGAGCGCAGCTGGCTGGCGTTCAACGAGCGGGTGCTGGAACTCGCCGAGGACCCGAACACGCCGCTGCTGGAGCGGGCGAACTTCCTCGCGATCTTCGCGAGCAACCTGGACGAGTTCTTCATGGTGCGGGTCGCCGGCCTCAAGCGGCGCATCGCGACCGGCGTCGCCACCCGCTCCGCCTCCGGGCTGCAGCCCCGCGAGGTGCTGGACCTGATCTGGAACCGGTCGCGGGAGCTCATGGCCCGGCACGCGGCCTGCTTCCAGCAGGACGTCGCGCCCGCGCTCGCCGACGAGGGCATCCACCTGATCCGCTGGCCCGACCTCACGGAGGACGAGCAGTCCCGCCTGTTCACGCTCTTCCGCCAGCAGATCTTCCCGGTCCTCACGCCCCTGGCGGTGGACCCGGCGCACCCCTTCCCCTATATCTCCGGGCTCTCCCTCAACCTCGCGGTCGTGGTGCGCAACCCGGTGAGCGGCCATGATCACTTCGCGCGTGTGAAGGTCCCGCCGCTGCTCTCGCGGTTCCTGGAGGCGTCGCCGCAGCGGTACGTGCCGCTGGAGGACGTCATCGCGGCGCACCTGGAGGAGCTGTTCCCCGGCATGGAGGTACTGGCGCACCACATGTTCCGGGTGACCCGCAACGAGGACCTGGAGGTCGAGGAGGACGACGCGGAGAACCTGCTCCAGGCCTTGGAGAAGGAGCTGCTGCGGCGCCGCTTCGGGCCGCCGGTGCGCCTGGAGGTCGAGGAGTCCATCGACCCGTACGTGCTGGACCTGCTGGTGCGCGAGCTGAAGATCTCCGAGGCCGAGGTCTATCCGCTGCCGGGGCCGCTCGACCTCACCGGGCTCTTCGGCATAGCCGCGCTGGACCAGCCGGAGCTGAAGTACCCGAAGTTCGTGGCCGGGGTGCACCGGGACCTGGCCGAGGTCGAGACCGCCTCCGCGCCGGACATCTTCGCCGCGCTGCGCGAGCGGGACGTACTGCTGCACCACCCGTACGACTCCTTCTCGACCTCCGTCCAGGCCTTCCTGGAGCAGGCGGCCGCCGACCCCGACGTGCTCGCGATCAAGCAGACGCTCTACCGGACCTCCGGCAAGTCGCCGATCGTCGACGCGCTCATCGACGCCGCCGAGGCCGGCAAGCAGGTGCTGGTCCTCGTCGAGATCAAGGCCCGCTTCGACGAGCAGGCGAACATCAAGTGGGCGCGCAAGCTGGAGGAGGCCGGCTGCCACGTGGTCTACGGCCTGGTCGGCCTCAAGACCCACTGCAAGCTGTCGCTGGTGGTCCGCCAGGAAGGCGACACGCTGCGCCGCTACTGCCACGTCGGCACCGGCAACTACCACCCGAAGACGGCCCGGCTGTACGAGGACCTGGGGCTGCTGACCGCCGACCCGAAGGTCGGCACCGACCTGTCCGACCTGTTCAACCGGTTGAGCGGCTACTCCCGGCGGGAGAACTACCAGCGGCTGCTGGTCGCCCCCAGGTCGCTGCGCGACGGGCTGGTCAGCCGGATCAACCGCGAGGTCACCCACCACAAGGCGGGGCGGCCCGCCTACGTACGGATCAAGGTCAACTCGATGGTCGACGAGGTCATCGTCGACGCGCTGTACCGGGCCTCGCGGGCGGGTGTTCCGGTGGACGTCTGGGTGCGGGGCATCTGCGCGCTGCGGCCGGGCGTGCCCGGGCTCTCGGAGAACATCCGGGTCCGCTCGGTCCTCGGCCGGTTCCTGGAGCATTCGCGCCTCTTCGCGTTCGGGAACGGTGGAGAGCCCGAGGTGTGGTTCGGCAGCGCCGACATGATGCACCGCAATCTGGACCGCCGGATCGAGGCCCTGGTCCGGGTCACCGACCCCGCCCACCGTGCCTCTCTCAACCGTCTGCTGGAGTCCGGCATGTCCGACTCCACCTCCTCCTGGCACCTGGCCCCGGACGGCGAGTGGACGCGGCACGCGACGGACGCGGACGGACAGCCGTTGCGGAACATACAGGAAATGCTCATAGACGCCCGGAGGCGACGGCGTGGTACAGCGACATGATCTGTCGTCGCCGGTCGGGGTTACGGGGGCCGGCCGGTCGCATGGCGCTCCACCCGCCGCTGCCCTCGGCCCTGGGGGGTACGACACGATGACGGACGGTGTGATGGGGGTCGACGCGGCGGCGGCCGGGCCGGCGCTCGCGACGGCCACGGCGGGCGATGTGCTGTCGTGGTACTTGAACACCCAGGCCGGGGACTTTCTGCGGAGCCTGCGGCAGCAGCGCGAGAGCGGGGCGGACGCCGAGGAGGCGGCCGAGGCCGCCCGGCTGCTGCGCCGCTGCGCGCGGCGCATCAGCGGCACGCTGTGGGTCTACCGTCCACTCACCGACACCGCCTGGGCGGATCAGCTCCGCTCCGAGCTGAGGTGGCTGTCCGGCACGCTCGCTCTGGAGCACGCCTACGCGGCCCGGCTGACCCGGCTGCGCGGCGCCCTGCACCGGCTCTCGGGCGCGGGCGCCCCGGCGGACGCGGCGGCGGGCGCCCGGGGGGCTGCGGCGGCGGATGTGCGGGTGGACGCGCGAGTGGACGCGCGGGGTGACGGGGCGGCGGGGGACGCGGCGGCGCAGCGCTCGCCCCGGGCCGCACGCCGCAGCGTCTCCCTGACGGCCGACGCCCCGCAGGACCCGCCCGGCCCGCCCGGCCCGCCCGGCCCACGCGGGAGCGGTACGGCGGGCGGGGGAGCGGCGGACGCCGCACATGGCGCCGCCCGTGACACCGCCAACGGCGCTTCCGGCGACGCGGCCCCGGGGCCCGAGGCAGGGGCGGCCGGTCAGCGGGGCGACAGGGCGAAGCAGCAGCCGGGCGGCGGCGCCGGACCGCGGCCGGGCGGCGGCGCGGACGAGGCCCGGGGCGGGGCGCTGACGGTCGGGGCCGCGCGGGCCGGAGCCCTCCTGGAGCGTCAGCTCACCCTCGCGCGGACCCGCGCGCACACCGCGGCCCTGCAGGTGCTCGGGTCCTCCCGCTTCCACGCGGTCGCCGACGCGGTCGCGCTCCTGGCCTCGGAGGTCCCCCTCGACGAGGCCGCCGCGCCCCGCCCCGCCGGGCTGTCGCTGCCGCCGCTCGCGGGGCTGGCCCACCGGCGGCTGGTCGAGGCGGTCGAGACGCTGCCGCTGGGCCGGGCCGGGCACCCGTACAACGCGGAGGCGCTGGTCCACGGCCTCGCCGCGACCCCGGCCGCCGACGCCCCGCCCGCCAGCGAGCGGCAGGACGCGCCCTGGGACCAGGTGCGGCGGCTGGTGCGGCTGCGGCGCTATGCCCTGGAGGTGCTCGACGCGGGGCAGCGGCCGGACGGCACCGGGCCGGTGGACGCCGACCCCTCCCTGTCCGTACGGCTGCTGGCCGCCGGGCAGGCCCTCGAACGGCACCGGGACGCGGCCGAGGCGGCGGCCGCCGCGGCCACCGCGGCCCGGACGCCGAGGATCGCCCCCGCCACCGCCTACGCCCTCGGCGTGCTGCACGCCGACCAGCGACACGAGGTCGAGGCCGCCCGCTTCGCCTTCGGGCGGATCTGGCAGCGGATAGCGGTCTCGGCGCATGGCTGAGATGGCTGAGACCGCGGTGATCCGCGCGGCGGGGTGCGTCCTGTGGCGGCGCTCCCGGCGCGACGGCCGGCCGGAGATCGCGCTGGTGCACAGGCCGCGCTACGACGACTGGTCGCACCCGAAAGGCAAGCTCAAGCGGGGCGAGGAGCCGCTGCGCGGCGCGGTGCGCGAGGTGTTGGAGGAGACCGGTGTGGCCTGCGTGCCGGGGGCCGCGCTGCCCACGGTGCGCTATGTGGCCAAGGGCCGCCCCAAGGAGGTCCGTTACTGGGTGGCGGAAGCGGCCGGGGCGGTGGACGCGGGGGCCGGCGGGGCCTTCGTGCCCAACGACGAGGTCGACCGGCTCGTATGGCTGCCCCCGGACGAGGCCCGCGCGCGGCTGACGCATGACCACGACCGGGCGCTCGTCGACGCGTTCCTGCACACGCTGAGCCCGGGCGGCTAGGCCCCCGGCCGCCGGCGACGCTGTGCCTTGTCGGCCAGCGCGGGCGGCGTGTAGTAGCTGTCGTCCCGGTTCAGTTCCGTACCCGGCGGCACGATCTCGTCGATGCGGTCCAGGATGTCCTCGCTCAGCTCCACATCCGCCCCCGCGAGCAGGTCTTCCAGCTGCTCCATCGTGCGCGGGCCGATGATCACCGAGGTGACGGCCGGGTGGGACCGTACGAAGGCGACCGCCAGGTGCGGCAGCGAGAGCTTGGCGTCCGAGGCCAGCTCGGCCAGCTGGCCGACGGCCTCCAGCTTGCGTGCGTTCCCGGGCAGCGAGGGGTCGAACTTGTGCCTCTCGAGGGCCGTCCGGCCGCCGGTCAGATCGATGTCGGAGGCCTTGGTGTAGCGGCCGGACAGCCAGCCCGCCGAGAGCGGGCCCCAGGTCAGCACGCCCATCCCGTACTTCTGGGCGGTCGGCAGCACCGCCGCTTCCGCCGAGCGCGCCAGGATCGAGTACGGCGGCTGCTCGCTGCGGAAGCGGACGTGGCCGCGCCGCTCGGAGGTCCACTGGGCCTCCACGATCTGCTCCGCCGGGAAGGTGGACGAGCCCACGGCCCGTACCTTCCCCGCCCGGACGAGGTCGGACAGGACGGAGAGGGTCTCGTCGATGTCGGTCGCCGGGTCGGGGCGGTGGATCTGGTACAGGTCGATGTAGTCCGTGCCGAGGCGGCGCAGGCTGTTCTCGATCTCGCGGATGATCCAGCGCCGGGAGTTGCCGCCGTGGTTCTCGTCCGGGCCCATGGAGTTGTAGACCTTGGTCGCCAAGACGATGTCCTCGCGGCGCCCCTTGAGCGCCTTGCCGACGATCTCCTCCGACTCGCCGGCGGAGTAGACGTCGGCGGTGTCGACGAAGTTGATGCCCGCGTCGAGGGCGCGGTGGATGATCCGGACCGAGTCGTCGTGGTCCCGGTTGGCCCAGCTTCCGAACATCATCGTGCCCAGGGCGTATTCGCTGACCGAGATGCCGGTGGCGCCGAGGATTCTGCGCTTCATGGGGGTTCCGCCTTATGCGAACAGGTGGCTTCGGTGGGGTGTTGGTGACAGCTTTCGCCCCGCGCGGGGCGGGGACCAGGCCCGGCTCAACCTGGGTCCGGCAGAACCACCTGGACGGCGGCCCTCCGGGTGCCCCGGCGGGTACCGGCACCCGCCGCGGATAATGGAGCGATGGGCGATGCGGAGCCGGAGATCAAGGCGTTCCTGAGGGCGCGGCGCGCGGCGCTCGACCCCGACGAGGTGGGGCTGCCCGAAGGGCTCGTACGGCGCCGGGTGCGGGGGCTGCGCCGCGAGGAGGTCGCGCAGCTGGCGGGGATCAGCGTCGACTACTACACCCGCATCGAGCAGGGCCGCGCCCCCGCCGTCTCGGACTCGGTCGTGGACGGCCTCGCGCGGGCGCTGCGGCTGACGCCGTCCGAGCACACGTATCTGCGCAACATCACGCTGCCCCGGCGGTCCGGGCACGGCCAGGGTCACGGGCCCGTGGGCCCCGGCCCCTGGCCGCGCGTGCGGCCCGAGGTCAGGCTGCTGCTGGACGCCATGGACGAGACCGTGCCCGCCTACGTCTTCGGGCCTGGCGGGGACATCCTGGCCTGGAACCTGCTGGGTGGCCGCGTCTGCTTCGACTACGCCGCGCTCCCGGAGCGCGAGCGGAACTCCTCCCTGCTGGTCTTCCTCCACCCGGACGCCAAGGCCCTGCACCCGGAGTGGGACAAGGTCGCCGAGGAGACGGTGGCGGGCCTGCGGGCGGAGACCGGGCGGCACCCCGGCAACCTCCGGGTGTGCCAGGTCGTCCAGGAACTGCTGGAGCGGAGTGAGGAGTTCCGGCGGCGGTGGGAGGCGCAGGTGGTGCAGGAGCGGACCAGCGGTACGAAGCGGATCCGGCACCCGGTGGTGGGGGATCTGGTGCTGGCGTACGAGGCCTTCGTACTGCCCTCGGACCCCGGTCAGGTGCTGTGCACCTACGCGGTGGAGAAGGGCTCCCCGACGGCCGAGGCACTGCGGGCGCTGGTGAGCGGGGTGCCGGTCGGGCAGGTGCCGGTGGGTAGGGGGTAGAACCTCGCGCTACCCGCGCTCTGGTTATCCGCCCTCCCGGGATCCGCCCTCCCGGGATCCGCCCTCCCGGGATCCGCCCTCCCGGGATCCGCCCTCCCGGGTCCAGGTGAACACCCGCTCCCGGGCCGCCTCCACCCCTGTCGCCACCGCACTCAGCAGAGCCGCGCACCCTGTCCCGGCTCCGGGGCGGACGGGGCACGGCGGGGGTCACGGGCGGGGTGCCAGCGCCTCCCAGCTGACGGTGACCTCGCCCTGGCGCCAGCGCCGAGGGCCGTCCACGAGCGGCCAGCCCGCGGCGCGCAGCGCCTCGGCGCTGCGTATCCAGCGCTGGCGCGCGCTCAGCGTCGCGTACGGGGCGGCGGCCGCCCAGGCGCGGTCGAAGTCGCGCAGGAAGGCGTGCACCGGCTCGCCCGGAACATTGCGGTGGATGAGCGCCTTCGGCAGCCGTTCGGCCAGGTCGGAGGGGCGGTCCAGGGAGCCGAGCCGCGCCGCGAAGGTCACGGTGCGCGGGCCGCGCGCGGTGAGGGCGACCCACACATGCCGCCGCCCGATCTCGTCGCAGGTCCCCTCCACCAGCAGCCCGCCCGGCGCCAGCCGCGCGCACAGCCGCCGCCACACCGCGGCGACCTCGTCCTCGTCGTACTGCCGCAGCACATTGGCCGCCCGGATCAGCGCCGGCCGCGCACCGTCCGGCAGCGGCACCTCGAACCCGCCGTGCGCGAAGTCCAGCCCCTCCCGCCGGTACGGCCGCGCGGCGGCGACCCGGGCCGGGTCGATCTCGACCCCCACGACCCGGGCGTCCGGCCGCACCGTACGCAGCCTGCCCAGCAGCTCGACGGCGGTCCACGGCGCGGCCCCGTAACCCAGGTCCACGGCGATCGGCGCCTCGGCACGGCGCAGCGCGCGGCCGTGAGCGGCGGCGATCCACCGATCCATGCGGCGCAGCCGGTTGGGGTTGGTGGTCCCCCGGGTCGCCGACCCGATGGGCCGACCCGGCGGCGGTGAGACACGGGCAGACATGCCGCCGAGCCTAAGCGCCGCCGCCGAGCCCAGGCACTGGGGGACATTCCGCCCCCAGAACGTCACGCTTTGGCAAAGCGGAAATGGGAACGAGAGATTCCGGTGTTGAGGGGTCGGAGGGGAAATCCGGAGTCCGCCCGAGTCCGCCCCGCCCGAGTCCGCCCCGGCAAGGAGGTAGCGCGCGGTGAGCCAGCATCTTCCCCGGCTCGGCGGCCTGCGAGGCCGTTCCCACGGCCACGGAGCGTTCGGCGGGCCACACCAGCGCCTCAGACGTGTCGGCCGCCGCCCGCGCCGGATCGCGATGCTCAGCGTGCACACCTCGCCGCTGCACCAGCCCGGCACCGGTGACGCGGGGGGCATGAACGTCTACATCGTGGAGCTCGCCAAGCGGCTGGCCACCATCGACATCGAGGTGGAGATCTTCACCCGCGCGACCACCGGCGCCCTCCCGCCCACCGTCGAGCTCGCGCCCGGCGTGCTCGTACGGCATGTGGACGCCGGGCCGTACGAGGGGCTGGCCAAGGAAGACCTCCCGGCCCAGCTGTGCGCGTTCACGCACGGGGTCATGGGGGCCTGGGCGGGGCACCGCCCCGGGTACTACGACCTCGTCCACTCCCACTACTGGCTCTCCGGCCACGTCGGCTGGCTGGCCGCCGAGCGCTGGGGGGTGCCGCTCGTGCACGCCATGCACACCATGGCCAAGGTCAAGAACGCCGCCCTCGCCGAAGGCGACACCCCCGAGCCCGCGGCCCGCGTCATCGGCGAGGAGCAGATCGTCGGGGCCGCCGACCGGCTCATAGCCAACACCGCCGAGGAGGCGGAGGAGCTGGTGCGCCACTACGGCGCGGACCCCGAGCTGGTCGCCGTCGTCCACCCCGGGGTGAACCTCGAACGCTTCCGGCCCGCCGACGGCCGCGCCGCCGCCCGCGCGCGCCTGGGCCTGCCGCCCGACGCGCTGATACCGCTGTTCGCGGGGCGCATCCAGCCGCTGAAGGCCCCCGACATCCTGCTGCGCGCCGTCGCTCATCTGCTGGACGAGGACCCGCGGCTGCGCGAGCGGATCGTCGTCCCGGTGGTCGGCGGGCCGAGCGGCAGCGGGCTGGCGAAGCCGGAGCGGCTGCACAAACTCGCGGCGCGGCTCGGCGTCAGCGATGTGATCCGCTTCCGGCCGCCGTGCACACAGGACGAGCTCGCGGACTGGTACCGGGCGGCGTCGGTGCTGGTCATGCCCTCCTACAACGAGTCGTTCGGGCTGGTCGCGGTCGAGGCCCAGGCCTGCGGCACGCCGGTGATCGCCGCCGAGGTGGGCGGCCTGCCCGTGGCCGTACGGGACGGGCACAGCGGCATCCTGGTGCCCGGCCACGACCCCGCCGACTACGCCCGGGCGCTGCGCCGCCTCTCCGACGACCCCGGGCTGCTGAAACGTTTGAGCAGCGGGGCCGCCCACCACGCCGAGCGCTTCGGCTGGGACAAGGCGGCCGCGGCGACGGCGGACGTCTACGCGGAGGCGATGCGCGGGCACCGTCGCCTACGATCGGTTCATGGGTGACGCCGAGGCCAGGAACGAGACCGCCGCCAGAACAGCGGCCACCAAGGCCGTGCTCGAGCAGACGCTGCGCGACGCCGAGCTGGAGTGGGAGAACCCGTCCGACGGCACGTACGTCGTCACGCTGCCCGGCACCCGCAAGCTGTCCACGACCTGTTCGCTGCGCCTGGGCAGGCACTCGCTGTCGGTCAACGCCTTCGTCGTCCGCCGCCCGGACGAGAACCACGAGGCCGTGCACCGCTGGCTGCTGGAGCGCAACACCCGCCTGTACGGGATGAGTTACGCGATCGACCAGCTCGGCGACATCTATCTGGTGGGCCGGCTGCCGTTGGCGGCGGTCACGCCGGAGGAGCTGGACCGGGTGCTCGGCACGGTGCTGGAGAACGCCGACGGCAGCTTCAACACGCTGCTGGAGATGGGGTTCGCCAGCGCGATCCGCAAGGAGTACGCGTGGCGTACGGCGCGTGGCGAGTCCACGCGGAACCTGGCGGCGTTCGCCCATCTGACCCGCGAGGCCTGAGCGCGGCGCGACCTGGACTGCTGAGGTTTCCCGCGATTCACTCTGTTTCGCGGTAAAGAATCTCGTCCTCTGAGGCCTCTTCCTTGTGCACCGGTCACCGACCGGGAAGCATCAAAGGAGAACACGATGGGGGCCGACCATGGGTAACGGGGAGTTCGAGGGCTGCGAGGACTTAGAGGAGTTCGAGGACGTCGAGGACTTCGAGGATTTCTACGCCCGCACCTACCCCTGGCTCGCCGCCCGCGCGGTGATGCTCAGTGGCAATCGTCAGAACGCCGAGGACGCTGTCCAGGAGGCGTTCATCGAGGCGATGCGCCGCTGGCCGACCGTGCGGGCGTGCGCGTCGCCGGAGGGGTGGGTCGCGACGACCATGCGCCGCAAACTGTCGCGCGACGGCCGGCGCTGGTGGTTCCGGTGGAAGCCGGTCGAGCTCACCGTACCGGCCGCCACCACCGCCACCGTGGAGGAGACCTCGGAGGCGCTGGCCGCGCTGCGCGCGCTCGGCATGCTGCCGCCGCGCCAGCGCCAGGTGGTCGTGATGCATTCCCTGGAGGGGATGAGCTACGCGGAGATCGGCGCCGAGCTCGGCATCAGCCCCGGGAGCGTCGGCAGCAATCTGCACAAGGCCCGCGCCCGGCTCAGCCTGTTGCTCGATGTCTCGCCGGAGCTCGGCCGGCCGGGAGATTCCCTGGTCCCCGGCGTACAAACCGACCCGCTGTCCACGGCGCTGCGCGGCGCCGCCGCGTGGTTGCTGGACGGGCTGGGCGCTGCTCACGACCGGGGCGACCATGGTGCCCCCGACGATGGGGGGCGGGGATGATCGCCGCAGCCCTCGCCGCCGCCCGCGCCGTGCTGGCCCTGGTGCTGCTGGTCGTCTTCTACGTCCTGGTCGCGCTCCTGGTCCTGGTGTGGGTGGCCTTCCTGGTGCTGGGGTTATGGAGCGCCGGGGCGCCGGAGAGCACGGCTCCGCCCACCACCGTCATCCTGGCCTGCGCCGCGTTCGCGCCGATCATGGCGGGGATGGTGTGGGCGGTGGTGCGCACCGCGCGGCCCGCCGCGCCGCTGGAGAACACGGTGTGGGTGAGCCGCCGCAGGGCCCCCGCGTTATGGGCGGCGGTCGAGGAGCTGGCCGAGGGCGTGGGCACCGCCCCGCCGGACGCCATCCGGCTGACCGCCGAGGTCAACGCCTCCGTCACCGAGGACGCCACGTTCCTCGGCCTGGTGGCCGGCCGCCGCACCCTCTACCTCGGCCTGCCCCTGGTGGTGGGCCTGCCGCCCGCCGAGCTGCGCGCGGTGCTCGCGCATGAACTGGGCCACTTCTCCCGCCGCCACAGCCGCTTCGGCGCCCTCGCCTACCGCGGCTCGGCGGGGCTGGCGGCCGCCTGCGAGGCGATCCGGAGCGCGGCGGCGGCCAACGACCTGGTGCGGATGTACGCGGGCGGGCCCCTGCTGCTGCTCCGCGGCTACACGCGCGTCTTCCGCCTGCTCACCCGGCCGGTCCGGCGGCGCCAGGAGATCGAGGCGGACCGCGAGGCCGCCCGGGCGACCGGGGCGCGGACCGTCGCCGACGCCCTGCGCTCGGCGGCCGCGCTGGAGGTGGCCTGGCTGGAGTTCGTCGCGGGCTTCCTCACCCCCGTACGCCGGTCCGAGGGGCGCGTACCGGACGATCCGTTCCGCGCCTTCGCCCACATGGCGGAGGCCCCCGAGCTGCGGGAGCCGTTCGCCGCGCTCCGTGCGCGGGCCGCCGAGCGGCCCGCCGACCGCGACGACCCGCACCCCGACCTGGCCACGCGCATCAGCCGCCTGGCCCGCCTCCCCGAACGGCCCGCCGGGACCGCCGGGGGCGATATGGCCGAGCCCCTCGACGTGCCGTCGGGGTACGCGAGGGAGCTGGCCCGCACGCTGCACGCCGCCTCGGGGGCAACGCCTGCCATGCCGTGGCGGGACTGGCTCGGGCTGCTGGCCGAACACCGGGCGACGCGGCTGCTGAGGCCGCTGGCGGAGGCCGTCCGTACGGTCGAGAAAGCCGAGGGGATCGCAGGGGTCGGAAACGGGGAACCCACCGGGCTGACGATCCAGCGGGTCCTGCGCCTGCTCGACAGCGGACGGCGGATGCCGCTCGCCCGCGCGCTGGTCAGCCGCATGCCACCGGATGAGCGAGCCACGGGGAGCGAGGGGACCGGACGGGATCCGTTGGGTTTGCTCGCCGAGGCTCTGTACGTGCTGATCGGGGCGCAGCTGGTCGCGCGGGGGAGCGCGCACTGGACGATGAACTGGACCGGCCCGGGCACCCTCGTGCCGCCCGAGGGCATCGCGCTCGAGACGATCCGGGACCGGGCCGACACCGCCGTACGCCTGCCCGGCCAGACCCAGCGGCTCGGCCTGTACGTGGCCGCGTTAGGGATGGACGAGCGGGCACCGCTGCCGGGGAAGACATCACCGAATCAAACAAAGCCGGCCGGCAAACACCCTCCCAAGGCTCCCCGGGCGCAGATCAGCATCGCGCCCGGCGTGGACGCGCCCGCCCAGCGGCGTATCTCCGGCGTCCGGGTGCTGGCGCTCACCGTGCTGCTGGGGATGGCGGGCATGTCCTGGCTGCTGTGGGTCAACCGCGAGGAGCGGCCTTACCCCGGAACGGGGTGGCAGCGGGTGAACCCGACCGCCACCTACGACCCGGCCGCGGGCGGCGCGGGGCTGCCCGGGGAGGTGCCGGGCTCGGGCGGGTACTCGGGCTGGCCGACGACGGGCCCGTCGTATCACCTGCCCACCGCCCCGATCTGGACGCCGGGGACGTTGTTGCGGCCGAGTATCGACATCGAGTCCCTGGTGCCCAGGCGCACCCGGTGAGCGCTGGGGGGGGCTCAACCTGCCGAAACGGTGCGATCAGGCCGGGAGCCGTCCCCGACGCGTTCCTCCACACAGTCCCCCGCTTGCTCCGTCCCAGGCCCGATGACCCGCATCAGCCCCGCGTACCCGACGGCGGTCAGCGTCCCCACCACCGCGCAGGCCGCCCACAGCACATCCGCCCCGTAGTGGTCGATCACGGCCCCGCCCGCCAGCGGGGCGATCAGCGCCGCGAGCGACCAGGAGAGCACGTAGAACCCCTGGTAGCGGCCGCGTCCGTGGGTCGGGGAGAGCCGGGCAACGAGCCCCATCTGGATCGGGGTATTGATGATCTCGCCGATGGTCCAGACGCATACGGTCAGGGCGTACATCCCGACCGATCCGGCGAAGGCGGTGAGCCCGAAGCCGTAGCCGATCAGCAGCGCGGCACCGATCAACAGCCGGGTCGGCTCGCGGTGCCGCTCGATGAACCGGGTGACCGGGATCTGCACGGCCACGATCAGCACGCCGTTCACGGCGATCGCCAGCCCGAAGTCCGAGCTGGACAGGCCGTTCGCGCCCATCGCCACCGGCAGTCCCACGAACCCCTGCTGGATGAGCGTCGCGACCAGGAACGACAGCGCCACCACGGCCATGAACCACCGGTCGCGCAGCACGGTCCCGAGCCCGGTCTCCGGCTCGTCCGCCGCCGCCGTCCCCTCCCGGACCGGGCGGGACTCGGGCAGTTTGACGAAGACGACGACGGCGCACAGCAGCGTCATGATCGCCTCGCCCAGGAAGAGCGCCAGATAGCCGTGCTCGGCGATCAGCCCCGCCACCGTCGCGGAGAAGGCGAAGCCGAGGTTGATGGCCCAGTAGTTCAACGCGTAGGCGCGCACGTGGTCCTTGGGGGCGACGATGTCGGCCATCATGGCCTGGACGGCGGGCCGCGACCCGTTGGTCGCCATGCCGACGAGGAAGGCGACCGAGGCGATGGCGACCGGATGCTCGACGAAGCCGAGCACGGCGACGCTGACCGCCGTCGCGCTCTGCGCCATGAGCAGCGTGGGACGCCGCCCCAGCCGGTCCGTCATGACCCCGGCCCCCACCGCCGACACCGCCCCGCCCAGCCCGTACAGCGCGCCGACCAGACCCGCGTACGTGGCCGAATAGCCGCGATCTACCGTCAGGTACATGGCAAGAAAGGTGGCGACGAAGCCGCCCAGCCGGTTCACCAGGGTGGAGGTCCACAGCCACCAGAACGCACGGGGCAGACCCGAGACGCTCTCCTTCGCCGCCTGTGTCAGACGGGCGACGGACGGTAGGGCAACGGACATCGGACAACCCCCGGTGAGGTAAGTGGCGCAAGCAGTACCCGCAAATTACCGACCCCGCCCCCCGCGCACCACCGGATTGACCGGGTGCGTCAAGCGGGGCGTCCAGGCCGGTCAAGTAGGCTCGACGCCATGGCCGACGCACCGTACAAGCTGATCCTCCTCCGCCACGGCGAGAGCGAGTGGAACGCGAAGAACCTGTTCACCGGCTGGGTGGACGTCAACCTCAACGAGAAGGGCGAGAAGGAGGCAGTCCGCGGCGGTGAGCTGCTCAAGGACGCCGGCCTGCTCCCCGACGTGGTCCACACGTCCCTCCAGAAGCGCGCCATCCGCACCGCGCAGCTCGCCCTGGAGGCCGCCGACCGCCACTGGATCCCGGTCCACCGCTCCTGGCGCCTCAACGAGCGCCACTACGGCGCGCTGCAAGGCAAGGACAAGGCCCAGACCCTCGCCGAGTTCGGCGAGGAGCAGTTCATGCTCTGGCGCCGCTCGTACGACACCCCGCCGCCGCCCATCGACGACGACTCCGAGTGGTCGCAGGCCGACGACCCGCGCTACGCGACCATCCCGCCGGAGCTGCGGCCGCGCACCGAGTGCCTCAAGGACGTCGTCGCGCGCATGCTCCCGTACTGGTACGACGGCATCGTCCCGGACCTGCTGACCGGCCGTACGGTCCTGATCGCCGCCCACGGAAACTCGCTCCGCGCGCTGGTCAAGCACCTCGACGGCGTCTCCGACGCCGACATCGCGGGCCTGAACATCCCCACCGGCATCCCGCTCGCCTACGAGCTCGACGCCGCCTTCCGCCCCGTCAACCCGGGCGGCACCTACCTCGACCCGGAGGCTGCGAAGGCCGCGATCGAGGCGGTCAAGAACCAGGGCAAGAAGAAGTAACCTGAGTTGAAGAAGCCCCCTACCTGCGGGTTTGCTGCGAGTGGGGGGCTCTTCTGTGCGCTTGGGCCGTGTCTGGGCCGTCAGACCTTGGAGCGTCGATACCAGCGAACCTGGACGCTGAAGATCACCAAGAACGCTACTGGGAGGACGAACTCCCATGGGACGTGAGCCCACAATGCCAGGGCCCCTCCACTGGAGCCGATGAGGGGCTCGCGCAAGGTGATGTGGATCGCTAAGCCTAGGCGTGAGAGCATGGGTTTCCTCCGTTTGGTGCATCTGATCTAATACATCGATGGAGACTGGGCCGCTCCCGTGCAGGGGGGCGGCCCGAATTCATGCCGAGCGGCAAGAATTCGACCCCGACCATATGCGCATGGCGAGTCCCATCGCAAATCCGCGACTTGGGTGGCTCTCGGGGCATCGCGAGCGGGCGTTGCAGATTCATGTTTCGCCGTGTACTTCGATTGCCGTTACAGGCGTGCGCATACTTCTTAGGGTGCGAGGGAAGCGCTGGTTCCTGAGGCGCTCCTTGTATCTGCCCGCCCGGCCGACCAGGTGCCCGCCCGGTCGCCCGCCCGGCCGCCCGGCCGGGCTCCTGGGGCTCAGACTGAATCACGGTTCGTAGGAGATTCACGGATGGTGATCCAATGTTGGAGTCGACGAGGCCGCGAAACATGAACTTTCCAGCCTGGGGTGAAAATTCACGGATGATGATTGCAAATGTTGGCGCCGACGAATTGGTGAAGTAGGAAATTTCCGTACTGGCAGGATGGATTCACGGATGGTGATTCCATGTTGGAGTCGATGAAATGGTTACACCGAACTTTCCTCGCCGGGTGCAATGTTCGTAGGAATCCTGAATCACGCGAAGACGGCGGCCACGGCCTTACGGGTGCGCTCCTGGCTGGTTGGCATGAGGTGCGCGTACACGCGGAGCGTCAGGCCGGGGTCGGAGTGGCCGAGGTACTCGGCGAAAGCCTTGATGTTCTCCCCGGCGTCCAGGAGCACCGACGCGTAGAAGTGCCGCAGCGCGTGCATGCCGTTCTGGCGGGACTCCGCGTACGGCTGGCCCCGCTCGGGCGCCGGGATGACCCCAGCCGCAGCGAGCGCCGGTTTCCATGCCTCCTCGTTGAGCGATGTGCGCCAGACGTGCCCACCACGCGGCCCAGTGAAGACCAGTCGCTTGGTCACCGGGGGACCGTCCGCAACCTTCACGGCAAAGTGTCTCGACCGGCGGGAACCGCTTCATGTGCTCCCGGAGCGCGTCGGCGACTGGTCCGGGCAGCGGTACGTCCCGGAGCATGCCGCCCTTGGGCGGGGCGAACACGGCCTTGCTGCGGCTCAGCTTCAGTTGCTGGACCACGTGGAGCGTGTCTGACTCGAAGTTGATCGCGTCGACGGCTACGCCAAGGATCTCGCCCTGACGGAGCCCGCAGCCGCCGCCCAGGTCGACCATGGCCTGATAGCGCTCCCGCATGGCGGCCCGGACAGCGAAGAGACGTCCCGGCGTTTACGGGATCACACGCTTCGTATCGATGGTCGGCGGCCGGACCGAGGGGCGGCGCACGGGTTCCGGGGAAGGTGCTCGTCGTCCACGGCTGCGCTCAGGGCGGCACGCACGTTGGAGTAGATCGTCCGCGCGTACGACCCCCGGATGCCGTGTGGTTGGGGGGCGGCGTTCTGGGTGATGTGCAGGCGGCGCAGCTCGTGTTCCAGGGCGTTGCGGCCGCCGCGGCCGCCTGAGAGGCGGGTGGTGAAGACCATGCCGTTGTCGGTGAGGGTGGAGGCCGGGGTGCCGTGCGTGGTCATAGCGCGGCGGAAGGTGTCCAGGACGATCGGGTCGGTCACCCGCAGCCAGCAGGTCACGTGCAGGGCGTAGCGGGAGCAGTTGTCCAGCCAGGTGAGGATCTCGGTGTCGGTGCCGGCTGAGCCGGCGAGCCGGTAGTGGGTGATCGGCCTGCCAGGTCTCTGGGCAGCTCGGCCTGGAAGCGGATGTCGGACGAGCGGGGCCGTTTGCTGGGTGTGGGGACCACCAGGCCGTGGGCGGTGAGGTAGCGGCTGATCGTCGCCCGCGACACGCGCAGGTGGTGATGGTGCTGCACGTGCCAGGCGATCGTCTCGGGCCCCGCGTCCAGGCCCTGTTCGGCCAACTCCTTTCGGATGCGGACGATCAGGGCGACCGTGTCCGCATCGAGCGCGGTCGGTGAAGTCTTCGGCCGCCGGGAGCGCGGCTCGAGGCCGCCCCGCCCTCGGCTCGGTAGCGGGCCACCAGACGGCTGACCCAGCCCTGTGACGCCCCTTACGCCCGCGCGACCTCGCCCTGGGTACGGCCCTCTACGACCACAGCAGTGATCACCAGACGCCTCTTCGACATCGTCAGACCTTGACCCCGAGGTCATTCCGATGTCTTGAGACACCCCATTCCTATGTCACCTCCTATGTCCTGAGCGAGCACACTGCCGGGGCGCAGAAAAAGGGCCAGCTCAGGAGGGGGTTCCCTCCCCGGCTGGCCCCTCGTCATCCCGGACGCCGGTTACACGGCGCCGGGCCCCGGCTGAGGGCCCCGGCTGAGGGGCCCGGTGCCGCGGTGCTTCATCGTTGCTTACTGAACGTCGACGTAGTCGGCGGTGGCGGTGGCGGTGCCGGTGGTGGAGGTGCCGGCGAATGACCAGCGCCAGTAACCATCGGCGGCGGCTTTGACTGTGGTCTTGAGAGCGCCGCCGGTACCCGTGGTCACGGTCTTTACGGTGGTGTAGGTGTTGGTGCCCTTCTCGCGGAACTGCAGTTTCACCGGCTGGGCGGTGTAGCCGACGTACTTGTAGGTCTCCCAGTTGGCGCGGGTCAGCTTGCCGGTGACACTGAGGGTCTTGCCCTTCTTCACCGGCTCCGGCGAGGCGTTGACCGTCAGCTTGGAGTAGCGCCTGACCTTCACCGTGGCGGCGACGTCCTTGCTGACATAGTCCCAGTCGTTGCCACTGGCGCTGGCACGTACCTTCCAGGTTCCGGCCGTGGTGTTGTCTTGGGGGTCGATCCGCGGGTTCATGGTCAAGGTGAAGGTGCAGGTGGTCGTGGTGGTGCTGTGAGCCACGCAGTCACCGGACACGTCGTCGGGGATAACCAGCCCGTAGGGGTCGTCGGGCATTTTCTGGCCGGGCCCGTGCCACAGCACGGGGAAGGTGTAGTCCTCCTTGATGCCCGAGTCGTCGGTGGCGGTCACCGCGATGGTGAAGGTCTTCGGGTTCGTGGTGCCCAGGACGATGTTGGACCCGCCGTTGACGACCACCTTGGTGATTTCGGTGTCGCCCACGGCCTCATCCGCCTGGGCGGCGCCTGGACCAACGAACGCGGACAGGGCCAGGGCGCTGGCAACGGCGGCCACGGTGGCGCGCTTAGGCATAAGTGTGTTTCCCCCACACTCTGGTGGTCCCGGGATGTCCGGGACATAACCGGCGAGGCGCATCCGACGCAGGGGAGGCCAGCTCATCCGGGTAAAGGCGGCCTCATCCGCTCGGCGGCACGGACGGCACCGAAGATGACTGCCGAACCCCCGGAATGGTTGCACCGGAAGGAAACCCGAGCACACCCGCGAGCGCGGGAGGTGCCCATCTGGGACCTCGGCGGGCGCTCGTTGATCGTGACCATGGGGTGGCGGTAGCGGGGCTGGCGCTGCTGGGCCAGGCGGCGCGGCTTGCGCCATGCCCGTCCAGTGCGCAAGGCCTTCGCCAGCTCCCGGCGCAGTTCACCGCGGGCCCTGGACGTAGAGGGCCTGGTAGATCGTCTCGTGGGCCACGTGCAGCTCCGGCCGGTCGGGGAAGCGGGTGCGCAAAGCCTGGTAGATCTGCTCCGGGCTCCACCGCCGGTTCAGGCGGTCCTGGACGAAGTCCCGCAGCTCGGGATGGAGAGCGGTCTTGCGGAGCTTGGGACGGGGCCGACGGGACTCGGCGCGGGCCTGCGCGGCGTACGGCCGCTACTGGCCATTGGTGGGGTGCCCTGTTGTGCCGGGGCCGTCTCTGGGGCAGCCGACCACCCAGCGCTTCGACATAAAAGCGGATCGGGGCCAGCTCGGCGCGGTCCAGTTCGCCGTGTTCGATCGCCGAAACCCGAGGCATGGAGACCCCCATGGAAGCGTCAACCTGGCGCTGAGCCAGCGCCTGCTCGCGCCGGACCTCTGTGAGCTTGTGAGCGCGCACCTCTGCGGTCAGCCGGTCAGCCGGTCTGCCGTCCGCCGCGCGGCGCAGGAGCTCTTTGTCACGGGCGACTACTACTCCCTCGCAGGCGGCATCTCCTTTCTGGAACTCAACGCGCTGTTCTCCGAGCTCCGCTGACCGGCCCGCCACAACCCAACGACGAGCGAGGCCCCGAGCGGGTGCTGGTTCGGGGCCTACGGCCTGTCCGGCGAGTCGAGCCACAGACCCACATGGACAAGCCTTAGATCAGGGATGGCAGGACGCCGCGGGGCCAGTTGCCCAGCCAGAAGGCGGCGGTCGAGGGCTTGGGCTGTGCTTCCGTGGAGCCGTCGTGGGGGAAGAGTTCGGTCGGGGCGATGTAGCCCTCGCCGGGTTCCAGGCGAAGCCGGAAGCAGAGCATGAGGTGGCCGTCGTCGATGAACTGTCGCAGGTCGTCGGTGTGCGGGTATCTGTGGGCGAAGTCCTCGTGGACGGTGCGGCATACGACCCGTATGTCGAGGTCGCCGAGGAGGAGGTAGCGGGTGCCGGGGCCGAGGTTGAGACAGAGGCGGCGTCGGGCGGTGTGCTTGGTGGCGTAGGGGAGCTTGTCCCAGTTGTCGACGTGCAGGCCGATACGGCGGCCCTCGTTCTCGTGGTTGCCGGTGGTGGTGAAGGTGTCGGCGGGAGCGTTTGCCTGCCCGAGGTAGAGGGCATCGGGATCGCCGAGCCGGTCGGTCAGGGTGCCGAGGGCAATGGGCTCGGGTGGCTTCACCAGTTCGACCAGCGCGCTGTCCCTGATCATCGCGGCTGGTTCGGTGAGACTTCCCTCCATCTCGTCAGTGATCTTCGTCCAAGGGCCGACGGGGACGACCGCGTGGTCCCCGTAGGTGAGGCTGCCGCGCATGGTGCGCAGGGTCGTCACCTCGCAGCGCTCCTGGAGTGCGGCGGCCCCGGTGGCGGCGATGGCGAGGGACATGCGGGGACGGTGGGATCGATCAGCGTGGGGCATCGAGATCCTCGCTGTATGTGACGTTGAGTTGAGCCAGGAGGGCTGCGGTCAGTTCGGGTTCCTGGGTGCGGTCGATGATGACTTTGGAAAGCCGTTCGACGCCGTGCACGGAGGAGAGGTCGCTGCCGCGCAGGTCGAGGCTCTGGTAGCGGCCTTTTCCGAACTCGGTCAGCCGCAGCGTGCAGGTGCCCAGGACGGCCTGGGTCAGGTCGCAGCCGGTCATTGACGCCTCGGTCAATACGCATCGGGAGAAGGCGACCGGACCGGTGGCGCGGACGTTTTCCAGCATGGCGTAGTCGAGTCGGCAGCCTTCGAACAGGACGTCGTCCAGGGCTAGCTCGACCAGGTTCGCGCCCATGAGCTTGCAATCTCGGAAGACGACGCGAGACAGCTTGCTGTCGCGCCAGGTAGCGGAGCCGAGGTCGCAGGCCACAAACTCGACTGAGTTCAGCCGCAGCCGTTCCAGGTGGACGCGGGCGGCCCGCAGGTTCGTGACCCGGCCGCTGACCAGTTGGGTGTCGGCGAGGTCGAGTGAGCGCAGGTCGGCGTCGGCGTACTGGAAGTCCTGGACGATCCCCCTGCCGCCTTCGAGGGACTGGACATTGGACAGGTACAGGCCAGGCTCGTCGAGGCTGGGAAGGGTCACCGTGACGCGGCCGATGGTTCGGGTGTCCACAGTCGTGCTCCATCTCTCCGGGGCTGAGGGGCGCCGAGGCTACTTCTTCTTGTTCCAGTTATCCCAGGTCGGGCGGTTATCGAACGAAGGCGTCGTGTTCGACCAGGTGGGGCGGTTGTCGAATTTCGCCGTGTGCGGCACCGTTCCCGCGGTTCGTATGAGGGCGCGGAAGCGGTCGGCCGAGTCGAGCACGAGATCAGTGGCGGTGGTTGCGGACATGCTGGGTGACTCCTTCCAGAAGGGCGATTTTCGCTGCGGTGCAGTAGCGGGTACGGGTGCCGTCTAGGCGGCCGTCGTGTTCGAAGTAGCGGTTGGCCGGATGGCCGCCGCCGCAGAACGCGAAATACGGGCAAGTGGCGTGGCAGGCGTCCACACCGCTCCAGAACTCCGCCAACCAGGGGGTGCCGTGTTCGGCGTCGGCCAGGAGGGACCGTAGGTCGCGGTCCAGGACGTTGCCGGTGGTGAAGTCACCGAAGCGGGGGTCGGTGAAACCGGCCAGCTCCGGTGAGAGGAGTACGACGCCGCCGTCGTAGGAGATGGTGGGCAGTGGGTCCCACGGCGCGGCGGACGGGCCGGAGGCCAGCCCCCGCCGCCCGAGTACGGAACCGGCGAACTCCAGGACCCGGGAGACCTCGCGGACCTGGAGCACCGGGTTCGATTCCCACGCCGCCGTGAAGGTCGCCCAGAAATCGGTGGTCCGGCCAGCGTCGTGGGCGCACGGCGCCCTATTCATTCCCTCCTGCTCCTCGACGTTGACGCCGAGTGAGTGGCAGCCCAGTTCGGCAAAGAACTCGTAGAACTCGGTGGCCCGTCGCGGTTCGGGATCGGTGACCACCGCGATGGCGGAGAACGGGATGCCATGGGACCGGAGTCGCTCGATGCCCCGCATCACCACGCGGAAGGCGGGGTGTCCGGCGCGTGTGGTCCGGTGGGTGTTCATGTCGGCCGGTCCGTCGATGCTCACCCCCACCCCCACGTCGTGTTCCAGAAGGAACGAGCACCAGGCGTCGTCGATCAGCGCGGCGTTGGTCTGGAGGGTGTGCTTGACGCCGGTGAACGGCTCCATGAGCTGCGCCAAGTGGTCGCGCCCGGCGGACAGGGGCTCGCCGCCGTGCCAGACGACTTCGAACCATGGGTCGTCACGGGCCCACTCGTTGACCGAGGCGGCCACGGCCTGGGCCACCTGCACGGGCATGAGGTGCTTCTCCTTGCGGAACGGTAGGTAGCAGTATCGGCAGTCAAGCGGCTGGCAGAGTGTCGTCGGCTGCATGATCACAGCACCGGGGACAGCAGCGAGACGGGTGGTCGTAGTCACATCTGCTCCTCGTCCAGCGAGCCGGTGTCCGGGGCGGTCGTGGCGAGCGAGTGGCCGACGGACAGCAGGCCAATGGCCTGGGTGTTGAGCACAATGAGCGGTGGGATGACCCGCAGTCCAAACGTGGCCAGGATGAACCGGATGCCCGGATCCTTGATCGCCTCCGCTGGGGCCGTATGGCGTCCGGCGGTCACAGGCCACCCGCCGACGCCATCTGCGCCTGAAGGCCGTGTATGTACTGCTGTGGGGTGAGGGCGCTAAGGTGCCGTCGTAACAGCAGGTCACGACCCTTCGCCGTCCTACGGATGCGGACGTCGAACTCGGCCCAGACCTTCTTGCCTGCCTCTGTGGGCTCCCAGCCATGCCGGGAGGCCAGATGGTCCACGAGCGCCAGACCGCGACCGTGCTCCTCGTCGGCCTTCGCGTCCCGGCGCTTCGGGGGATCAGGATTGCCGTCGTAGACGACGAGCAGGAGTCGCCGTTCGTACGACTCGTAGAAGAGGCCGACGGTGACGAGCCCCCTGCCGTGGACGACCGCGTTGGTGACCAACTCCGAGACGACCAGCTTCACGGCCTCCCGCTGGGCATCGTCCAGCGGCACACCCCAGCCGACCGCCTCGGTGAGGACTCGATCGCGGGCGGAGGCGATAACGGCCGGGTCCACGGGCAGGGCGAGGAGGGTACGACGCATGGGCATGAGGGGAACTCCTCGGGGAGGGGACGGAGCGGCCCCTCCTGACGGGGGCAGAGGGGAGACCGCCGGGCACGCCGTACTGAGCGGCTCCGCAGGACTGGGAAGCTTCGAACGGCGGACCCAGTAGACGCCTCATGCGGGCCCCCGCGAGACTCCGTCAGGTGACCCCAAGTCGGAGTCACGGCTCGCTCGTTTGGCATAGCCTCGAGGAACCGCCTTATGGGGGAGACGTCCATGGACCGTGTGCGGCGAGATTCACGCGAAGTTGTCGCCGGCCTGCTGGGCGACGATCGATTCCTCGCTGCCTGCGCCAGGCGTGACATGGGAGCGCTGTTCCGCTTGCTCAACAACCGCGGGATCAGCACTCGGCGCATTGCGGCCGCCGTGGACATCACCCAAGGGCGGCTCTACGACTACATGAACGGCAAGAGCCGGGTCGAGAAGCTTGTCATCTTTGAGCAGATCGCGGACGCCTTCCACATCCCGGGCCAGCTCCTGGGCCTGGCCTCACGCCCCTGGGAACCCACCCCCGCGCCACCTCCCGCGCTCGAACGAGCGGTCCCTCCAGACGGCGACGACCTGGCCGCCGTGGACGCCTTCCGCAGCGCCGACCGGCAGACCGGCGGCGGTCGCCTCTACGGAGCGGTGGTCCGGCACCTCAGCGGCAGCGTCGCTCCCCGCCTCGTCGATGCCGACAGCAGCCCCCACGTCTTCGCCGCCGCAGCCGCTTTGACCGAGATGGCCGGGTGGATGGCACACGATTCCGGCCGCGACGACTTGGCCGGGCGCCACTTCACTCGCGCCCTCTCCCTTGCCCGCACCTCGGGCGACACCCTGCTGGCCGCCAATATCGCCGCCAGCAACAGCCACCTGGCCCTTCAGGCCGGCGATCCGACCTCCGCGTCGCATTGGGCCCGCACCGGCCTGGAACTCGCCGGCCAAGGCCCGCGCGTCCCCGCGCTCACCGCCCGCCTGCACGTCATGTCGGCTCGCGCCCTGGCCGCGTCCACCCAAGCTGCTGTGGTTGCCCGCGCCCTCGACCAGGCCCACCAGGCCCTTGACAGCGCCACGCCACAGGCCGAGCATCTTTGGCTCAGCCCCTTCGACTCCGCCGCCCTGGCCAGCGAGGCTGCGCTCGCCCTGCGCGACCTGGGGCAGTACGACGATGCCCTGCACCATGCCGAACAAGCCATCGCACTCCGAGAAACTGGTCGGGCGCGGTCCCTCGCCTTCAGCCGCATCACCTTGTGCCGTATCCACATCGACCGCCAGGACTTGGACGCCGCCGTCAGCGTCGGCCACACCCTGATCGCTGCTGATCCCGCCCTCAGCTCCGTCCGTGTCGTCCACCAATTGGACACCGTTCGTAAGCTTTTGGCATCCCACCGCGACCATCGCCCCGTACGCGACCTCCTGGCCCGCTTCGACGAAGCCTGGCACGCCAGAATGCTGCTGCTCGCCGACATCATCCAGCCGCCCAGCAAAGGCACCACTCCATGAGGCCCACCCCCGCAGACCCCGCCGCCTGGAACGCTTACCTTGCCGAAGGCAACGCCACCCAGGCCCGGAAACGCGTCTCCGCCGACGTTATCCTGCGCGACCTGGCCGGCCACATCCTGCTGGTGAACCCCACCTACAAACCCGGCTGGGACCTCCCTGGTGGCATGGCCGAGGCGAACGAGGCGCCCGACGACGCGGCCCGTCGGGAGATCAAGGAGGAGCTGGGCCTAGACCTCCAGCTACTCCGCCCGCTCGTCGTCGACTGGGTGCCACCCCACGGCGCCTGGGACGACCAGATCGCCTTCGTCTTCGACGGCGGCACCCTCGACCACGACCAGGCCACCGCACTGCGCCCTCACGACGACGAACTGTCCGAACTGGCCTTCGTGCCACCGCACCATATCGATGGCTGGCTACAAGGCCGGCTGGGCCGACGGCTGGAGGCCGCCATCACCGCGCTGTCCGACGCACACCCGAAGTTTCTGCGCGACGGGCAGCCGACGCCGGACGCGTGAGCGTATGTTCCGGAGCCCCCGGCCCCTCCCGGGCAGCGTGATCTGGACTACAAGCCTCCGACGCTGAGCCAAGAGCGCGTGTGCTTTTCCCAGGATGGCCAGCGCCCTCTGGCACTTGGCCAGTTCGGCAGCCAGCTTCTCGTTCTCCGCGCGCAGCCGTTCGGCCTTTTTCCCGGCCGCGCTCTTGCCCGTCGGTCCGGAAGGCGGTCAGCGCATCCAGCGCGCTGGCGTCCCGGGCGTTCCGTCAGTCGATGATGTGCGAGTGGTACAGCCCCTCACGGCGCAGAAGCGCGCCCTTCGCGCCCGGCTCGGTCAGCCGCTCGTACTCCTCCATGATCCGAAGCTTGTGCTCCGGAGTGAAGGACCACCGCTTCGGCCCGCCCGCGCGGGGACCGAGCTTCTTGTTGCCCACGACCTCGTCATCGGCCACACCGGCCGATTGTCCTCATGTCTCACGAGAGTCTGACAGGGAGGGCTCGGCCGGAGCGTAGCGGCTAGCTTGCGTTCGTGACCTCGACATCAGATCCCCTCTGGCAACGCTATGAACTATCAGTTCGCGAGATGCTCAAGGCGTTGGACCCCAGCGCCAGCGTCATTCACGACAAGCAAGTTAGAGGCCGTCTCAGCGGAGCGCGACGGCAGGTAGACGTCTACGTGACCGGCAAGTGCTAGGACGCCTCCGGCGCACACAGTCTGTCCCAAAATTCGGGCCGTCCCTGGGCCGTCCAAGGCCGATCAATGGTGGCCAAGAGCGACCAACGTCGACCACCAGGCACTCACGGGCACTGCTCTGAGCAGCGAAACCCCAGCTCACCAAGATCCCCGGCAAGACTGAGGGCAAGGAGAAGTAACAACAAACAGTAAGCCCCACCGCCCAAGCCCCCCACCCGTGCCCTTCGCGCAGGCAGGGGGCCTTCGGCGGTCCTCACTCGCGCGCGCCGATCGCCTCCGCAGGGTGTCGGCGGAGGGCCAGTCGGGCCGGGAGGGCGGTGGCGGTCAGGGCTAGGGCGGCGGTGGGCAGGAGGACGGCGAGGTAGGTGAGGGGTGGGATGTGCGGGGTGGATGAGCTGGTCATGCCGGTGGCGAAGGCGGTGAGTGTGAGCAGGGCGATGCCTGTGCCGAGGGCCGTGGCGATCAAGAGGGCGGTGAGGGTCTCCAGGCGCAGGACGCGCAGGACTTGGCGGCGCGTGGTGCCCACCAGCCGCAGGAGGGCCAGTTCGCGGGAGCGGTCCGAGGTGGACATGGCCAGGGTGTTGATCACGGCGATCGCGGAGAAGGCGATGATCAGGCCCATGGCCACGTAGTTGACTTCGGCGTTGGGCGCGCTCGCGGCGACGGCCTCGGTGTGGTCCATGACCGTGACGCCGGGGACGGCCGAGGTCAGGGCGGACAGTTGAGGGCGGGACAGGTTGGGGGCCGTGATGAGGAGGGTGGCCATGGGGTTGTCCACATGGGGGGCCACCGAGGCGTAGGAGAGGGTGAGGTCGCCGTAGCCCAGGCCGCGGCTGTAGAGCGCGGCGACCTTGAGGGTGGCGGGCGTGCCGTCGCCCAAGGTGAGGCGGAGGGTGTCGCCCACGGTCACGCCGAGCCGGTTGGCCGCGTTCTCGCTGACCGCCAGGGAGTCCGTACCGAGGTCGCGGAGGGAACCGGCGACCACGCCGAGGTCGGTCGTCCGTTCGAGGCCCTGGGCGGTCACTGCTTGCGCCCCGTACTTCTTGAGGCCGATCCGTACCGAGGTGTGCAGGACTTCGGTGACGGCCTCGACGCCGGGCCGGTCGCGCAGGGATTCCGCGAGGGAGTCGGGGACGCGGGGGCCGAGGACGTAGTCCGCTCGGCTGCCGGAGGCGATCTCACGTTGGGCGGCGTGCCCCATCGTGGTCTGCGAGAACAGGATCGTGCAGGTCAGGGCGGTGAGCAGACACAGCGGGGTGACGATGGACGCCAGCCGCCGGGATTCGGCCCGCAGGTTGGCCGCGGCCAGATGCCCGCCGACCCGGGAGATGCGGAGCGGCAGGGCGAGCAGGGCGACCGCCGCGCGGACCAGGAGCGGGCCGAGGAGGGACACCGCGAGGGTCCACACCAGCGCGGTGAGCAGCACCACCGGGCCGGAGGCCGCCTCGGTGGACAGCGTCGACAGCACGAGGGTGAGCGTGACCCCGCCGGCGGTGGCGAGGAGACCGGCCACCAGCCGGACCCAGGGCAGCCGCGCGGTCGGCAGCGCGGCCTCGCCGAGCGCCTCCACCGGGCGTACCCGGGCCGCCCGGCGGGCCGAGAGGCGGGCCGCGGCCCATGCGGCCAGCGCCGTGGCGAGCAGCGCGGCGAAGGCGGGGAAGGGGCTGACCACCAGCGCCAGATGTTCCGGCACGGCGCCCAGGGCCACGAACCGGGACCGCAGCCAGAAGCCCAGTCCGATGCCCGCGGCGGAGCCGAGGAGGCCGGCGGCGACGGCGGTCATGAGTGCCTCGCCGGCGAGCAGCCGGCGCAGCTGTTTCGGGGTGGCCGCGATGGCGCGCAGCAGGGCGATCTCCCGTTGCCTCTGCTGGACGGAGAGCGCGAAGGTGCCGGCCACGACGAGGATCGCGACCAGGAGTGAGGTGCCGCCGAGTGCTGCGCCCAGGCTGACGAGTTTCACCCGCGCCTGCTCCGCGTCGAGGAACTCCATGGCGCCGCGGCCGTCTCCGGCGTACTCCAGGGCCCTGGTCCCGCGCAGGGCGGCGGTCAGATCCGGCCGTTCCCCCGGCTTCGGGAAGACTCCGATCGCGCTGACCTGGCCGGGGCGGCCGGCCAGCCGCCGTGCCTCGGCCGGGGCGAAGAAGAGGGTGTCCTGGCTGGGCAGGGCCTGCCGGGTGACGCCCGACACCCGGTAGGTGGCGGGGCCCGCCGAGGTCAGGACGGACAGCCGGGCGCCCGGGCGGGCACCTGAGCGGCTGTCGACGACCACCTCGTCGGCGGCCTTCGGGGCATGGCCGGAGGCCAGGGTGAAGGGGGTGAGCGCCGCCGAGTCCCAGCCGTGGCCCTGGGCCGGGCCGCTCTTGCTGGACACAGGGAAGGTCACCTCGGCGACCACCTCGCGTACGCCCGGGGACCGGCGCAGCCGCTGTGTCAACGACGCCGGTATCCAGGCGCGTTCGGCGATCGGCTTCGCCTTGTGCTTCGTCTTGCCATTGGACTTGTGGATGGTCTGGTGCACGTACTGGTCCCCGGCCACCAGCACCGGAGCGCCCGCGTAACGCTCGGGTGCGACACGGCCGCGCAGCCCGGTCTCCAGCAGCATCCCGCAGGCGGTGACGAGCGCGGCGGCGCACAGCAGGGTGACGAACGCGCCCGCGAAGGCGGCCTTGCGGTGTCGCAGCGTCTTGAGTGCGAGGGTCAGCACGGCCATCACTTCCACGCTCCCAGCCGGGTCATCCGCTCGGCGATCCTGTCTGAGGTCGGGGCGCCCATCACGTCCACGATGCGGCCGTCGGCCAGGAACAGGACGGTGTCCGCGTACGAGGCCGCCACCGGGTCGTGGGTCACCATGACCACCGTCTGACCCATGTCGCTGACGGTCTCCCGCAGCAGGGTCAGGACGTCGCGGGCGGTCATCGTGTCGAGCGCTCCCGTCGGCTCGTCCCCGAAGATCACCTCCGGGCGGGTGGCCAGAGCGCGGGCGAGCGCGACGCGCTGCTGCTGGCCGCCGGAGAGCTGGGCCGGGCGGCGGCCCGTACGCCCCTCAAGACCCACACGCCGCACGATCTCGCCCAGCCACGCCTTGTCCGGGCGGGCACCGGCCAGCCGCAGTGGCAAGGTGATGTTCTCCAGCACGGTGAGCGAGGGGATGAGGTTGAACGCCTGGAAGACGAACCCGACCCGCTGCCGCCGCAGTCGGGTCAGCTTTGTCTCGTCCATCCCGGTCAGGTCCGTGTCTCCCAGCCGGACCGTGCCCGAGGTGGGTGTGTCGAGGCCTGCGGCGCAGTGCAGGAACGTGCTCTTGCCCGACCCGGAGGGGCCCATCACCGCGGTGAAACTGCCCTGGGCGATGCTCACCGATACCTCGCGGAGTGCGGCGACGGACCCCTGGCCCTTGCCGTAAACCCTGCTGACCGCGTCCAACCGCACTGTGTCTGTCGACCGCGCCGTGTCCGCCAACCGCGCTGTGTCGTCCAACCGCACTGTGTCTGCCATGAGGTCAACCCTGCTGGTCAGGCACGGCACGGGCCACGGACGTCATCATGTCCGAAGCATGACCTCGTCATGATCCGGACTCTGTGCAACTGGTATACCTGGCCGGGTGATACGGGTGCTTCTGGCGGAGGATCAGCACATCATCAGGGAGGCGCTGGCAGCGCTGCTCGGCCTCGAGAAGGACATCGAGGTCGTCGCCACCGCCGACTCCGGCGCCGCGGCCGTGGACGCGGCCAGGGTCTACCGGCCGGACATCGCCGTGCTCGACATCGACATGCCCGGGACGATGGACGGGCTGGAGGCGGCGGCCGTGGTGCGCGAGAAGGTGCCCGACTGCCGGGTGCTGATGCTCACCGCGTACGGCAAGCCCGGGCATCTGCGCCGGGCGCTCGGCGCGCGGGTGGACGGGTTCGTCCTGAAGACCGCGCCGCCGGAAGACCTCGTCGCCGCGATCCGCAAGGTGGCGGTGGGCGAGCGGGTGCTCGACGCCTCGCTCGCGGTCACCGCGTGGGACCTGGCCGACAACCCGCTCACCCCCCGTGAGGCCGAGGTGTTGCGGCTGGTGGCCCAGGGCGCGGAAGCCACCGAGATCGCGGCGCAGGTGCACCTCACGGCGGGGACGGTCCGCAACTACCTCACCGCCATCGTCACCAAGCTCAACGCCCGCAACCGGACGGACGCCGTCCGTATCGCGACGGAAGCGGGCTGGATCTAGGGCAGGGTCAGCGGAGCCCGTGGCGGTCCGTCCAGGAAGAGATCGCCCCGGCGATCTCGGCCGGCCGGTCCTCGGGGGCGTGATGCCCGGCCGGATTTCGTCGACGACAGTCAGGCCTCGCGCGGCACCCACGCGGCCAGTTCGAACCAGCCCTCGTCGCCCGAGTCCACGGTCAGCTTCCCGTCCAGCGCCGCGAGCCGGGCCGTCAGATTCCCGATCCCCGACGACCCCGAACGGCCGCCCGCGCCGCGCGACCCGTCGTACCCGTCGTTGCGTACGAGCAGCCGTACCCCGCCGTCCACCGAGACCGTCGAGATCGTGCACGAGCGGGCGTCGCTGTGCCGCAGCACATTGGTCACCGCCTCCCGCAGTACCGCGCTCAGCGCGGTCTCCGCCTCGGGTCGAAGGCCGTCGTGGGCCAGTGACACCTCGGCCGAGACACCCGCGGCGGTCAACACCGAGCGCACCGAGGCGGCCTCCGCGGTCAGCGACATACTGCGCACGCCACCGGAAGCCGCCCGCAGGTCGGCCTCGCCGCGCTCGGCCATGGCCAAGACGCTCATCAGCTGTGAGCGGGCCTGCTCGGGCGGCAGCCGGCGCGCAAGCTCGCAGGTCAGCAGCGCGCCGGCCAGGCTGTGGCCAAGCAGGTCGTGCAGGTCACGGGCGGCGCGCAGGCGCTCCTCGACCACCGCCGAGCGGGCCAGCCGCCGCTGCGCCTCCTTGAGTTCGTTCACGATCTGGTCGAGGCGCAGCAGGCCGTAGACGACGAGCCCGGTGACCACGGTGCTGAGGGCGTAGTTGACCGTCATCGCGAGCGACAGACCCAGCCGCGGCCCGATGAGCGCGACGCTCGCCGTCACACAGCCGACCAGCGGCCAGGCCACGGACCGGCGGAACGCGAGCAGCAGCGGTCCCGCGAGGAACCCGGCGGCCCCCAGCCAGGCGCGGCCGAACGCGAGGATCGGCAGATACGTGAACAGCGCCATCACCGCGAGCGCCGTCATGTGCCGTCCGCGCACCGAACGGACCTGCAGCGCGATCACCACGGCCAGACAGGCGGCGGCGGGCAGGACCCGGCCACCGGGCACCATCAGCAGTGCCTTGAGCGAGAAGCCGACCAGCACGGTGACGAGCAGGATGAGGGAGACCGAGCGAGCGTGCCCGTCGCCGGCCGGCTCCCGGGGTCGCGCCACATCGGGAAGCGTGGCCTCCACCACGCGCCGCCCTTCGCGGGTCAGCCCGGTCGTCAGGGTGCCGCCCGCCTCCGCGATCCGGTCGGGAAGATCACCCAGACTCTCGTCATCCGCCGTCCGCGCCCCGTCGCTGACGACGCGCAGGCGTATCCGTCCCCGCTCGGCCGCGGTCTCGATCAGACAGCCGGTGGCCGCGCCCCGGCGGACGATGTCGGTCACGGCCGCGCGCAGCACGTCCGCGAGCAGCGCCCCCGCGGGGCCGAGGGGTTCGGTGTGTCCGGTGCGCACCTCCACCGGGACCCCGGCCGTGGTCAGCATCGCCCGCGCCGCCGTCGTCTCGGGCGCCAGCGACATGGAGCGGTAGGACGCCGCGGAACGCCGGGCGTCGGCGAGGCAGTCACGGGCTGAGCGCGTGATGTCGGCGAGCAGCCGCTCGGCCCGCTCCGGCTTCGCCAGGGCCGCCCGTACACCCGTGGTGATCTCGGCGAGCCCGCGCCCGAGCCCGTCGCTCAGCTCGCCGGCGATCCGCAGCCTCTCCTCGGCGACCGCGGCCGCGGCCAGGCTCAGCCTGGCGGCGTGGAGTTCGTCGGCCCGCTCGGTGAGCCGGGTGAGGCCGAAGATCACCAAGCTCATGAGCACCATGCTGATGGCCGAGTCCACGGGCCCGCGGAGTGCCGCGCCGACGGCGACCGGCACGGCCAGCGGCCACGCCGGGGTCAACAGCACTGAACCGCCGAGAAAACCGAGGATCCCGACGGACGCGCCGGTGGCGTACACCGCCGCGTAGCACGCGGCTCCTTGTGCGGCGAGCAGCCACGGCCATGCCGGTTGCCACCGCCGCGGCAATGGCAGCACATGGAACAACTGGAGGCCGAACACGACGGGCGCGAGCAACGACCCGCCGGAGAGGAAGACGGTCGCGAAGGCGGCCAGCACCACGACGGTGACGGCTCGCGCCGGACCGGACATCAGACCTCCCCCGACGCCAGCCGCGCCCAGATGCCAAGATCCTAAACCACGCGACAGAACACTTGTTCTGCTTCGGTGCGATTCTTCGCGATGCGGCAGATTCTTCGCGATGCGGCACACGCCGAAGGGCCTTCGACCGGACACCGGATACTCGGATGCCGGTCGAAGGCCCTTCAGCGCGTCGCCGTGAGTACGAATGCGTGGGTACGAATGTGCTGGGTGCGAAATGCGTCAGCCGCAGTTGCCCCCGCACGAGCAGGAGCCGCCGGACTGGCAGCCGCAGGAACAGCCGGAACCGCAGCCGCAGGCGCCGAGGAGAGGCAGCGGGGGGCGGTGTTCGGCGGCCGGCCGGGTGGGGTCGGCGGGGGTGGGAGTGGGGAAGTCGGCCATGAGTCGCCTCCTTGGGAGGGGTCACCTCCTGCCCATGGTGCCGGTCCGGTGGCCCCCGCCCGTAGCGGCGCATGGACGGCGCGCGGATGCACGGGCCCCGCGGCGCGCCGGGCGCGTGCCCGGCGCGTGAGGGCGCGCCGGGACGCCCTCACGCCCCCTGAGCGGGCCCCTGGACACGCCCCTCGGGCGCTACGGGGCCGAAGATCAGGCCCCCTCGGGCGCCTCCGCCTGCGTGATCTCGTCGGCGTGCTCCCCGGTGACCAGGTACACCACGCGCTTGGCGACCGAAACCGCGTGATCGGCGAACCGCTCGTAGTAGCGGCCCAGCAGCGTCACGTCGACGGCCGTCTCTATGCCGTGCTTCCAGCGGTCGTCCATCAGGTGCTGGAAGAGGGTGCGGTGCAGCAGGTCCATCGCGTCGTCGTCCTCCTCCAGCTGCAGCGCGAGGTCGACGTCCTTGGTGATGATCACCTCGGCGGCCTTGGCCATCAGCCGCTGCGCGAGCTGGCCCATCTCCAGGATGGTCGCGTTCAAGTCACGCGGAACGGCCGAGTCCGGGAAGCGGAGCCGGGCGAGCTTGGCGACGTGCTGGGCGAGGTCGCCGGACCGCTCCAGGTCGGCGCTCATCCGCAGGCTGGTCACCACTATCCGCAGATCCGTGGCCACCGGCTGCTGCCGGGCCAGCAGCGTGATCGCCCGCGCCTCCAGGTCGCGCTGCAGGTTGTCGACCTTCTCATCGGCGGCGATGACGCTCTCGGCCAGCTTGAGGTCCGCGTCGAGTATCGCCGTGGTCGCTCGACCGATGGCCGAGCCGACCAGCCTGGCCATGTCGACGAGGCCATCCCCGATCGAATCGAGCTCCTCGTGGTACGCGTCCCGCATCACTGACCTTCTCTCGCTGTTGGATCTCGGTGAACTCTTGGACTCGACGCCGAATCGCCGCCCCCCAGGCTTCCATGTTCCGGCGAAAACGCGTCGGGCTCCGGCATCCGGAGTGAACCGCCACTGACTCCCCGGTGAACTCTGGGCAACGTCTCCCCGAGGGCGCCCGTCTGGGGCTGTGGAGCTGTCTCGTGCCGCGCATAACCTGGACGCATGAACGTGAACGCGGCGATCGCCGCACTGGCGGCGCTCGCCGGGCTGTGCACCGGCGTCATCGCCATGCTGGCGTTCCGCTGGAGCGAACGCGAACAGGCGAAGCCTACGCGCTCCTCACTGCACACCGACGCTGCGCTGCCGCCAGGCGTGGACACCGTGCTCTCCGTCCTGCGCTCCTCGGCCGTCGTCCTCGACGAGGCGGACGCCGTGGTCAAGGCCAGCTCCGCGGCGTACGCGCTCGGGCTGGTCCGCGGCGGGAAGCTGGCCGTCGAGCCGATGCTGCAGATGGCCCGCGACACCCGGCGGGACGGAGAGATCCGCCAGATCGAACTGGACCTGCCCCGGCGCGGCACCGGCCGCGGCGAGGCCCTCGCGGTATCGGCCAGAGTCGCCCCGCTGGGCTCCCGCCTGGTGCTCCTGCTGGTGGAGGACCTCACCGAGGCCCGCCGGATCGAAGCCGTACGGCGCGACTTCGTCGCGAACGTCAGCCATGAGCTCAAGACCCCCGTCGGCGCGCTGTCCCTGCTGTCCGAGGCCGTGATGGACGCGTCCGAGGACCCCGAGGCGGTCACCCGCTTCGCCGGGCGGATGCAGATCGAGGCGACCCGGCTGACCAGCCTCGTCCAAGAGCTCATCGACCTCTCCCGGGTGCAGAACGACGACCCGCTGGAGGACGCGGAGCCGGTCCGCGTGAACGAACTGGTCGCCGAGGCCATCGACCGGTGCCGCCACCAGGCGGGCACCAAACAGATCACCATGGCCACCGGCGGCACCGCCGACCTGCACGTATGGGGCAACCGCGGCCAGCTGGCCGCCGCGCTCGGCAACCTCGTGGAGAACGCGGTCAACTACAGCCCGGCCCGCACCCGCGTCGGCATCGCCGCCCGCCGCATCCCCGCCACCGGCGGCGATCAGATCGAGATCGCCGTCACCGACCAGGGCATCGGCATCTCGGAGAGGGACCGCGAGCGGATCTTCGAGCGCTTCTACCGGGTGGACCCGGCACGCTCGCGACAGACCGGCGGGACCGGGCTCGGGCTCGCCATCGTCAAACACGTGGCCGCCTCGCACGGCGGGGAGGTCACTGTGTGGAGCGCCGAGGGACAGGGCTCCACCTTCACCCTGCGGCTGCCGGAAGCCGGCTCGGTACGCGACCGCGACCGAGACCGCGACCGCTCGTCGCGCGAGCCGTACGAGACCAACGCTGACCTCGATGGAGAGGACCAGGACCGGCCGTACGAGACCAATTCCTGTGATCACCTTTCTGCCCCGGAGGTCCTTCCGTGACCCGAGTTCTGGTCGTCGAGGACGAGGAATCGTTCAGTGACGCGCTGTCGTACATGCTCCGCAAGGAGGGATTCGAGGTCGCGATCGCGACAACGGGGCCTGAGGGGCTCGACGAGTTCGAGCGCAACGGTGCCGATCTGGTGCTGCTCGACCTGATGCTGCCGGGCCTCCCCGGCACGGAGGTGTGCCGTCAGCTGCGCGGCCGCTCCAACGTCCCGGTGATCATGGTGACCGCCAAGGACAGCGAGATCGACAAGGTCGTCGGCCTGGAGATAGGGGCCGACGACTATGTGACCAAGCCCTTCTCCTCGCGTGAGCTGGTGGCCCGCATCAGGGCCGTGCTGCGCCGCCGCGGCGAGCCGGAGGAGGTCACCCCGGCCGCGCTGGAGGCCGGCCCGGTGCGGATGGATGTCGACCGGCACGTGGTCACGGTCGGCGGCGGCAAGGTGGACCTCCCGCTGAAGGAGTTCGACCTGCTGGAGATGTTGCTGCGCAACGCGGGCCGGGTGCTGACCCGGATGCAGCTGATCGACCGCGTCTGGGGTGCGGATTATGTCGGCGACACGAAGACGCTGGACGTCCACGTGAAGCGGCTGCGCGCGAAGATTGAGCCTGACCCGGGGGCGCCGCGGTATTTGGTGACGGTGCGCGGGTTGGGCTACAAGTTCGAGCCGTAAGCCGGCCTGAGCCCCGGGGTTCGGCGGGCGGAGTCCGGCGCAGCGTCTTGAAGCCCGTGAGGCCCCCTGGGGCCGATCGGTGCGAGGGGCGCGTTGGGGTGGGGGTTCGAGTAAGCCGTACAGCTTCGCCGTGAGGGCCCTGGAGTTGCTTCCAGGGCCCTCACGGCGTTTGCTGTCGCTGCTGTCGGCTCAGTGGCCCGTCGGCGTGGGTTCGCCGGACGCGATGCCGTTGGTCGGCGCGCCGCTCTCGTTCGCCGCGCCGGACGGCTTGTTGGTCGCCGTGGCGGTGCCGGAGGCCGGGGAGCCCGGCTTCGTGGTGGTGGTCTGCTTGCCGCCCGGGGTGGTGGGCGCCGTGGCGGACGGGGTCGTGGTCGGCATCTGCGACGGGCCCCAGTCCTCGAAGTAGTGCGTCGCCGGGACCACGAACGCGGTGATCGGCACGTCGCCCGTCTTGCTGAAGTCGAAGACGATCGGCTGCGCGTCGCCGTTCTTGGGGGCCTCGCGCCCGTCCGCGATGACCGCGGAGGGGTTGCCCTTGCCGCCGAGGAGTACCGAGCCGCCGGCCGGGACGACGACCGCGCCGGTGCCCTTGGCCGGGGAGACCTTCACCTTGATGCCGGTCCCGGGGAGGGTGATGGCCTTGAGGGTCTGGTTGCCCCCGCCGTTGTTGAAGATCTTGGCCGTGATGACGGCCGGGCCCTTCGTCTTGCGGTCCGGCTGGGTCACGACGGTGGCGTTCTGGATCTTGATATCGCCGACGGACGTCGCGGCGTTGTCCGGCTTGACCTGCAGCGTCTGCGCGTCGTTCCCGGCCGCGCAGGCGGAGAGTGAGGCGACCGAGACCACGAGGGCGGCGGCGGCGAGGGCGCCGCGTCGAAGGCTGCTGCTCACGGCGGCGGCATCTCCTAGGGCTAGGTAAAAGTTGGATCAGCGGGCTTAGGTTACCGATCCCCCTGTCCGGGGCCGCACCCGACCCACCCCGGGTTGCCCGCTGCTCGCCCGCGGCCCGCCCGGCGCACCGTCCGGCACCGCATCCCGGGCGCTCCCGATCCGATCTTCAGCTTCCCGGATCCACTTCTGACGTGCGTGTCTGATGTGTGCGGCGAATATCGGTCCGGTGGCGGAAGGGGCGATTATCGGTAAGGAATGTGTGGACGTCCGAGAATTGATCAACACTCTTGATCCACTGTTGATCCACCCCTGATCCACTCTGGCGTGATCAATTCGGGAAAGAGGATGGGATCAGCCGCTCCGGGCTCGAACGGAGTAGCGGAAGTCCTTCGACTGGACTCCGGCAAAACGGGACGTAAGGTCACTCGTGGGGGGGTGTCGAGGGGTGTAACGTACGGGTTTCGCTGCGCCCGCGCAGCCGCTCCCACCTGCGGATACCCGCTTCCGTAGCCCCCGCCCAGCACGTTCCGCCCGCTGTTGTCAAGCCCCGAGATATGCCCTGACCTGCGAAAACGCCATTCAGAAGAAGGCGTTCCCGTGTTACCCTGGATAGCCACGGAAGGGGTACCTGTCACATGACGTTCAAGGTTGGCGACACCGTGGTCTATCCCCATCACGGGGCCGCGCTGATCGAGGCCATCGAAACTCGCCAGATCAAAGGCGTGGACAAGACCTACTTGGTGCTGAAGGTCGCTCAGGGTGACCTGACGGTTCGTGTGCCGGCGGACAATGCGGAGTTCGTCGGTGTGCGTGATGTGGTTGGCCAGGACGGGCTGGACCGGGTCTTCGAGGTGTTGCGCGCGCCGTACGCCGAAGAGCCGACGAACTGGTCCCGTCGCTACAAGGCAAATCTCGAGAAGCTCGCCTCCGGCGACGTTATCAAGGTCGCCGAAGTGGTGCGCGACCTGTGGCGCCGAGAGCGGGAGCGCGGACTCTCCGCCGGTGAGAAGCGCATGCTCGCCAAGGCACGCCAGATCCTGGTGAGTGAGCTCGCCCTCGCTGAGAACACCAACGAGGACAAGGCCGAGGCCCTGCTCGACGAGGTCCTCGCGTCCTGACACATAGATGCCGCGGTGCCCGAGTGACTCAGACGACATAGCGTCTGTCGCCGGGCGCTGCGGCATGTGCGCATGCCGGTGTCGCCGGAGATTCAGGTGCCCTGAAAGGTGCCCCGAACATCCGGCCCCGCTGTACGTACCACGGCTGACGCTCCGGCCGACTGCTTGCCGGCTTCGCGCCGACGGTGCTGGTGTGCCGGGCCCGGGCAGCTGGCTCGACCAGTCGTCACGGAAGGGGCTGGTCGGGGCATCGCGCCCGGCACGCTGTGGCCATACCCACTTCGGTCGAGGAAGCAAACCTGAACGCCAACTCAATGTCCGTATCAGGGCAGTCCGCGAATCCCAGGGGCGCCGAAAGCCCCGCCCGTCCCACCGGTACCGCCGCCGTCATCCCGGCAGCGGGCCGCGGGGTGCGTCTGGGGCCCGGCGCGCCGAAGGCGCTGCGGCCGCTCAGCGGTACGCCGATGCTGGTCCACGCGGTGCGCGCCATGGCCCGGTCCCGTTCCGTCACGCTTGTCGTCGTGGTCGCCCCGCCGGACGGGGTCGATGAGGTCCGCCGGCTGCTCGACGCCTCTCCACTGGCCGGAAACACCGAGGTGGTGGTGGTGCCCGGCGGCGAGACCCGCCAGGAGTCGGTCCGGCGCGGCCTGGCCGCCGTACCCGAGGACATCACGTGCGTCCTCGTCCATGACGCGGCGCGCCCGCTCGTGCCCGTCGACACCGTGGACGCGGTCGTCGCCGCCGTACGGGAGGGGGCGCCCGCCGTCGTCCCGGCGCTGCCGCTCGCCGACACCGTCAAGCAGGTCGAACCGCGCACCGGCGACCGGGCCGGGGAGCCCGAGCCGGTGGTCGGCACCCCGGAGCGCGCGCTGCTGCGCGCGGTGCAGACCCCGCAGGGCTTCGACCGGGCCACGCTGGTCGCCGCGCACGAGAAGATCGCCCTGGAGGGCGAGGGCGCGACGGACGACGCCGGGATGGTGGAGCGGCTCGGGGTCGAGGTCGTGGTCGTGCCCGGTCACGAGGAGGCGTTCAAGGTGACCAGGCCGCTGGACCTGGTGCTGGCCGAGGCCGTGCTCGCGCGGAGGAGGGCCACCGATGGCTTCTGAGGTCTCCGGCACGCCCCTGGCCGGGATGCCGCTCGTGGGCATCGGCACGGATGTGCACGCCTTCGAGAAGGGCCGGGAGCTGTGGTGCGCGGGTCTGCTGTGGGAGAGCGATGAGTACGGAGAGTACGGCCTGGCCGGGCACTCCGACGGCGACGTCGCCGCGCACGCCGCGTGTGACGCGCTGTTCTCCGCCGCCGGGGTCGGCGACCTCGGAGCGCACTTCGGCACCGACCGCCCCGAGTGGGCGGGGGCCTCGGGGGTCACCCTGCTGGCCGAGGCCGCCCGGATCGTCCGCGCCGCGGGCTTCGAGATCGGGAATGTGGCGATCCAGGTGATCGGCGTGCGCCCGAAGATCGGCAAGCGGCGGGACGAGGCGACGAACGCGCTCTCGGCGGCGGTCGGGGCGCCCGTGGCGATCTCGGGCACCACCACGGACGGTCTGGGCCTCACCGGCCGGGCGGAGGGCCTCGCGGCGATCGCCACGGCCCTGGTGGTGCGGACGCGCTAGCCGCGCTGTCCGGGACGGGGCAGGGCGGGGGAAAGGCGCTCCGCCGAACGGCCCTGCGCGCCGGGATTTGACGGTGTGTCGCGCGCTCATCGGGTACCCAACACACCGTACGTATCTCGCGAGGGAAGGAACCGCCGTGTCAGCCGCACTCTCCGATGAGCTCAAGCGTCTCCTCGACACCCCCGTCTTCGTGACCGTCGGGACCCTCCAGTCCGACGGCAGTCCGCAGCTCTCACCGGTCTGGGTGAAGCGCGACGGCGACGAGCTGCTGTTCTCGACCACCATGGGTCGGCAGAAGCAGAAGAACATCGCCCGGGACCCGCGGGTGTCGGTCGTGGTGCAGCCCTCCGACGCCCCGTACACCTACGCGGAGATCCGCGGCACCGCCAGCTACACCACCGAGGGCGCCTACGACCTGATCGACGAGCTGTCGCTCAAGTACACGGGCAAGAAGTACGCCGAGTTCAACCCGGCGTCGGCGGAGGACGCCCAGCGCATCGCCGTACGGATCACCCCGCGCAAGGTGGTCGGCAGGGTCTGAGCCGGCGGCCGGAGCGTCCCGAGTGTCACGCTTCTGTGTCCCTGCGGCCATAGGGTCGCGGGGCACTGCCGCCTTCCGTCTACCCTTGATGCGTGACTATTCGCCTGTACGACACCAGCGCCCGGCAGATCCGTGACTTCAACCCGCTCACGCCGGGCTGCGTCTCGATCTACCTGTGTGGCGCGACCGTGCAGGCCGCCCCGCATATCGGGCACATCAGGTCGGGGCTCAACTTCGACATCATGCGCCGCTGGTTCACCTACCGCGGCTACGACGTGACGTTCATCCGCAACGTCACGGACATCGACGACAAGATCATCGCGAAGTCGGCAGAGCAGAACCGCCCCTGGTGGGCGATCGGCTATGAGAACGAGCGCGCCTTCAACTCGGCGTACGACATCCTCGGCTGCCTGCCCGTGACCTATGAGCCCCGGGCCACCGGCCATGTGCCGGAGATGATCGAAATGATGCGGGGCCTGATCGAGCGGGGTCACGCCTACGCCGCCGAGGGCAATGTCTACTTCGACGTGCGCTCGTACCCCGGCTATCTGCAGCTCTCCAACCAGGAGCTGGACGGGCTGCGCCAGCCCTCCGGCGAGGGGGAGAACGGCAAGCGCGACCCGCGCGACTTCGCCATGTGGAAGGCGGCCAAGCCCGGCGAGCCGAGCTGGGAGACCCCGTGGGGGCGCGGCCGGCCCGGCTGGCACCTGGAGTGCTCGGCGATGGCCCACAAGTATCTGGGCTCGGCCTTCGACATCCACGGCGGTGGCGTCGACCTGATCTTCCCGCACCACGAGAACGAGATCGCGCAGGCCAAGGCGTTCGGCGACGACTTCGCGACGTACTGGACGCACAACGCGTGGGTGACCATGAGCGGCGAGAAGATGAGCAAGTCGCTCGGCAATTCGGTGCTGGTCTCCGAGATGGTCAAGCACTGGCGCCCCATCGTGCTGCGCTACTACCTCGGCACCCCGCACTACCGCTCCATGATCGAGTACAGCGAGGAGTCGCTGCGCGAAGCCGAGTCCGCGTTCGCGCGCATCGAGGGCTTCGTACAGCGAGTCACTGAAAAGGCAGGGAAGGCGGTCGCTCCCGCCGCCGAGGTGCCGCCCGCGTTCGCGGAAGCGATGGACGACGACTTCGGCGTCCCGCAGGCGCTCGCCGTCGTCCACACCACCGTCCGCCAGGGGAACTCCGCCCTGACCGCCGACGACAAGGAGTCGGCGGTCCAGCGGCTGGCCGAGGTGCGCGCCATGCTCCGTGTGCTGGGTCTCGACCCGCTCGACGAGCACTGGGCGGGCGGCCCGGACCGGGGTGAGGATCTGCACGGCGTGGTCGACTCGCTCGTACGGCTGGTCCTGGAGCAGCGGCAGGCCGCGCGGACCCGTAAGGACTACGCGACGGCGGACGCCATCCGCGACCAGCTGCAGCAGTCGGGGCTGGTCATCGAGGACACCCCGAGCGGGCCGCGCTGGGAGCTCGGCTCGCGCTGACCCCGGCGGCCCCGCTCCGACCGAGCCCCGACAGACCCCCGACCGACGCGGTGCGCCCCGGCGCACCCACCGACATGACCCAAGCAGGCAGCCGCCGGACCAGGTCCGGCGGCACAGCCGCGCGAAGCCGTGAGGCCCGTCAGGGCCGGGCGGCCGGCGGGCGGCCACGGATGAGAAACAGGTGAACCCCATGGCCGGCAACAGCCAACGCAGGAACCGCCGCACCGCCAACAAGAAGGGCGCGACGGTCGGCAGCGGCGGCAAGCGGCGCCGGGCCCTGGAGGGCAAGGGCCCCACCCCGCCCGCCGAGATGCGCAAGGGCCACGCCAAGCAGCGCGTCGCCCAGGCGCGCGCCAAGCAGGCCGCCCGCCGCCCGGCCCCGCGCCGGGGCGGCGGCAAAGGCACGAACGAGCTGGTGGTGGGCCGTAACCCGGTCTTCGAGGCGCTGCGCGAAGGCGTCCCGGCCAGCACCCTGTACGTCCAGCAGTTCATCGACAGCGACGACCGGGTGCGCGAGGCGCTGAAGCTCGCGGCCGACCGCGGCGGCATCCACCTCATGGAGGCCCCGCGCCCCGAGCTGGACCGGATGACGAACGGCCTGAACCACCAGGGGCTGGTGCTCCAGGTGCCGCCGTACGAGTACGCCCACCCCGAGGACCTGCTCGCGGCCGCGGCCGACGAGGACCAGGACCCGCTGATCGTCGCCCTCGACGGGGTTACCGACCCGCGCAACCTGGGCGCGGTGGTGCGCTCGGTGTCGGCGTTCGGCGGCCATGGCGTGGTGGTGCCGGAGCGGCGCGCGGCCGGGATGACGGCGGGGGCGTGGAAGACCTCGGCGGGCGCCGCGGCGCGTACTCCGGTGGCGCGGGCGACCAACCTCACCCGCGCGCTGGAGGCGTACAAGAAGGCGGGCCTGATGGTGGTCGGGCTGGCCGCCGACGGTGAGACCGAGGTGCAGAACGCCGAGGTTCTGGACGGCCCGGTGGTGATCGTCGCCGGCAGCGAGGGAAAGGGGCTGTCCCGGCTGGTCGCCGAGACCTGCGACGTACTGGTGCGCATCCCGATGCCCGGCGGCGCCGAATCGCTCAACGCGGGCGTCGCGACGGGCGTCGTGCTGTACGAGGCGGTCCGGCACCGGGGCTGACCCGACCTGGGCTTGATGGGCCTCACATGATCATGGCTTGACGGGCCTCGGACACCTCGGGGCGGTCATGGCAGTGTCCTATCCGCGCGTCACTCGGTTAGATGAGCGTGGAGACCAGAACACCCCGCACGCCCATGGGGGGACGCGCACCGGGTTTTGACGACGAGCCACAGCTGACCATGACCAAGGTGCCGAGCGATCCGGCACAGGTCACCGTCAATCCGGCGAGCTTCCGGGTGCGGCTTGCCGCCCCGGTGGTGAGCGGCGCGCTGGCGGACACCACGCGGCTCGCCCGCGTCCCGTCCGCCGCCCGGCGCCGCCCGCCCGTGGTCTGGAGCGGCCGCACCCGGCCCGGCGGCGACGCGGCGGCCACCCGGCTGCTGCAGGCCGTGCGGTACGCGGGGGCGGGGCTCACGGAAAGCGGCGTCACCGGCATCGCCGGCGCCTCCGGTGCCGGGGACGGCGGCGAGGACGCGACCGCCACACAGGTGCTGCCGCGGCTCACCTTCGACGACGGCCCGCCCACGGTCGTCGGCCCGCGCCGCAGCTCGTACGCCGAGAAGGGGCACCTCCCAGCGGCAGCCGGGGGAGCGCCGTCCGCGGACGGGGCCGGGGCGCGGCACGGGGCACCGCGCGAGCCGCGCGCGCCACAGGGGCGGACGGCTGAAGGGCGGACGGCCCGGCGCGGGGGCGCCGAGGTGCCGCGCCCGCGCCGCCACGCCGACTCCGTACGGCACGCCTACTACCCCGGCCGCCGGATGAACCTGGGCGTGGTGCTGCTCCCGCTGCGCATCTTCCTCGGCCTTATCTCCATCTACGCCGGCATGGGCAAGCTCTCCGACCCGGTCTACTTCGACGGCGGCGAGCGCGGCTCGATGGTCACGTGGCTGCGTTCGCTGCATCCCTGGCCGATCGCCGAGCCGCTGCGCGACGTCGCGCTCGGGCACCCGGTGGGCGCGGGCCTGACGGTGGCCTTCCTGCAGGTCGTGGTCGGGGTGCTCACGGTGCTGGGGCTGTGGCAGCGCCTGGCGGCCTGCTTCGGCGCGTCGCTGTCCGCCGCGCTGATCCTGACCGTGAGCTGGCGGACCGTACCGGTGTACGACGCGCCGGACATCATCTACCTCGCCGCCTGGAGCCCGCTGATCATCGCGGGCGCCCCGGTGTACTCGACGGACTCCCGGCTCGCGGGCGAGGCGTGGCGGCGGCTGGGGCCGCGGGTCGGGCTGTGGGCGCTGCGGTGGCGTGTGCTGCGCCGGGGCGGCTTCATGGCGCTGATCGTGGTCGGGATGACGCTGCTGCTCGGCTCGATGCTCGGCGGCGCCGTACGGGCCTCGGAGACGGTGCGAGCGCCGGAGCCGAGTGACGCCCCGACGAACAACCTGCCCGGCTCGCCGCTGCCCCGGCGGGCCGACCAGAGCCCCACCGGCGCCACCCGCGGCCCCCTCGGCGCGGGCGGAGCGGCCTCCCCGCGCGCCCCGCGGACCAGCCCGACCACCCCGTCGGCGGCCTCCTCGGCGGGCCCGCCCAGCGCGTCGGGCCCGGCCGGCGGCTCCCACCGGCCCAGCCCGTCCCAGGGCGGCGCGCGGACCGCCCCCGGGCAGCCGCGGCGGCCCGCCGACCCGGCGACCACGGAAGGGCCGTCGTCGGCGGGCGGGCGGAGCGGCCGGGGCGGTCTCGGGAGCGGCGAGGGCGAGACCTGGCCCGAGGTGGCCGGGGGCAGCGGCGGCATGTCCGGCGACTCGTACGGCTACGGCGAGGGCTCCCCGGAGAGCGGCGGCGCCCTCGGCGGTCTCCTCGGCTGACGTGCCGGTCGGCTGACGCGCCATCTGGTACCCGGAGACAGTCTCGTACCCGGAGACAGTCTCGTACCCGGAAACACTCTCGTACCCGGAGACAGTCTCGTACCTCGAAGCGCTCTGGTACCTGGGAACACACTGGTCCCTGGAAACACTCTTGGGGGGCGGACCGCGGTCCGCCCCCCAAGTCAGTGCGTGCCGTGCGGCGGCGGTCCGGCGGCCAGCTCCTTGGCGGCCTCGGTCAGGTCCTTGGCCGTGTCGATGGCGCGCCAGTACGCGCCGTGGGGCAGCGGGAACCCGGCCAGGCGGCGCTCGCGGGCGAGCCGGGGGAAGGTGGTGCGCTCGTGGTCCCCGCGGTCGGGGAGGAGCGCGGTGAAGTCGGCGGAGAAGACGTAGACGCCGGCGTTGATGAGGTAGGGCGACGGGGGCGCCTCGATGAAGTCGAGGACGTGGCCGAACTCGTCGGTCTCCACCGCGCCCCAGGGGATGCGCGGACGGGCCAGGGAGAGCGTGGCGACGGCGTCCCGCTCGCGGTGGAAGTCGGCCATGTCGCGGAGCGAGAAGCGGGTCCAGATGTCGCCGTTGGTGGCATACCAGGACCGGTCGGGGTGCGGGAGCGACGCCGCGGCGAACTTCAGACCGCCGCCGCGGCCGAGCGGCTCCTTCTCGACGACCGTCGTCACCCGCAGCGGCAGGTCCGCCGACTCCAGCCAGTCCTGGAGCACCGCCGCGAGGTGACCGCAGGAGACGACGGCATCGGTGACGCCCTCGGCGGCCAGCCAGGCGAGCTGGTGGCCGATGATCGGGGTGCCGGTGCCGGGGATCTCCACCATGGGCTTGGGGCGGTCGTCGGTGTACGGGCGCAGCCGCGAGCCCTGGCCTCCGGCCAGGACGACGGCTTGCGTGGGGCGCGCGGGCAGCGGGGGCCGCGCCGCGGTGCGGGCGTCATCTGTCATGGGCCGCACGATATGCGGGACCGCCACAGACATATCGGTGGGGGCGGCGAGCCGAGTCAGCGGCGGGCCCGGGCCACGCCGGTCGCGTACGAGGTGTCGCAGACCGGGCGGGAGTAGGCCTGGGCGCGGTCCACGCCGCCGTACTTGGCGACCGCGGCGCGGCCGAGCGCGCGGGCGATGGAGACGCAGTGCCTGGCCAGCGAGGGCCGCTCGGACGTGGCGGCCTGGAGGTGGGTGAGTGCCACGCCGGGGTCCTTCTCCTGGAGTTCGGCGAGCAGCCGGTCGCGCAGCGCCTCGTGCGGGGCGCGGTGGGCGGCGCGGGTGGACGCCTTGTCGGAGGAGGCGGTGAGGATCTGCGACTCGGACGCCGGGGAGGCCCACGGGACGCGGGTGACGGCGAGTGTCCCGGAGAGGACGAGGACGACGGGGAGGACGAGGGCGAGAGTTCTGCCGATGCGGCGTGCTGCGGTGTTCAAGGACGTTCCTCGCGGTTCGTGGCCGTGCTCGACGGTCGGTGCGTACGGGACTGCGGTACGCGGCGATCGTAGCGAGGAGCGATGATTTGGCGACATTTAGTCACCGTTTCGGGGGACCCGATACGTCGAGGAGTGGGGCGGGCCTTGACGAGTTGGGGTGAAATGTCCGATCTGTGAGGGTATTTATCTGTCGGGGTATTTGTCGATACAGCAACAGGCGCCGTCCGTCCGCGCGGAGGCGGACGGACGGCGCCGTGGAGTCAGCCGGGGGTGCCGCTCGCTCAGTCGCTCAGGCGCTCGCCGGTGGACGTCGAGAAGACGTGGGTCTCACCCGGGCGCGGGACGACGTGGAGCTGGGCGCCCTTCTCCGGCACCGCGCGGCCGTTGACCCGGACGACCAGGTCCTTGACCTCGCCGCCGACCTCGGCGGTGCCGTAGACGTAGCCGTCGGCGCCGAGTTCCTCGACGACGTTGACGGTGACGGCCAGGCCGGCCGGGGCGTCCTTGCTCTCCTTGGCGAGGGTCTTGGCGACGGCGCCGCCCTCCTCGACCACGTCGAAGTGCTCGGGGCGGACGCCGACGGTGACCGTGCGGTCACCCTTGTCCGCCGCCGCGCTGAGCGCCTCGCGGCTGACCGGAACGACACTGTTGCCGAACTTCACACCGCCGTCGGTGATCGGCACCTCGACGAGGTTCATCGCCGGGGAGCCGATGAAGCCCGCGACGAAGAGGTTGTTGGGGCGGTCGTACATGTTGCGCGGCGAGTCGACCTGCTGCAGCAGCCCGTCCTTGAGCACGGCCACCCGGTCGCCCATGGTCATGGCCTCGACCTGGTCGTGGGTGACGTACACGGTGGTGATGCCCAGCCGGCGCTGCAGGCTCGCGATCTGGGTACGGGTCTGCACGCGGAGCTTGGCGTCCAGGTTGGACAGCGGCTCGTCCATGAGGAAGACCTGCGGCTCACGCACGATCGCGCGGCCCATCGCGACACGCTGCCGCTGACCACCGGAGAGCGCCTTGGGCTTGCGGTCCAGGTAGTCGGTGAGGTCCAGGATCTTGGCCGCTTCCTCGACCTTCTGCCGGATCTCCGTCTTGTTGACGCCGGCGATCTTCAGTGCGAAGCCCATGTTCTGCGCCACGGACATGTGCGGGTACAGCGCGTAGTTCTGGAACACCATCGCGATGTCCCGGTCCTTCGGCGGAAGGTGGGTGACATCGCGGTCGCCGATCCGGATCGAGCCGCCGTTGACGTCCTCGAGGCCGGCGAGCATCCGCAGGGAGGTGGACTTGCCGCAGCCGGAGGGGCCGACGAGAACGAGGAACTCGCCGTCCTCGATGTCGATCTCGAGCTGATCGACGGCGGGCTTCTCAGTGCCCGGGTAGATCCGGGTCGCCTTGTCGTACGTGACCGTAGCCATGCTGATCTGGTCCCTTCACCGGCAGGAACGTGCCGGACGATCCGAGTAAAGGCAGGGGTCTAGTCCACTCGTGCGGACTGGCCGTGACCTTAACTCGGGGTGGGGCTCCCTGTCTCTACCTGAGCGGACCAAACTTTGGACGAGGGGAGAATTTTCGAACGGATCACCCCCTCGGCGTGGGTACACTGCTGGGGACGCGCCGACTTAGCTCAGCTGGTAGAGCACCGCTCTTGTAAAGCGAAGGTCGTCGGTTCGAGCCCGACAGTCGGCTCCGCGAGCGCACGGCCCTTCGTGGCGGACCACGGAGGGCCGTGCGTCTCACCCTTCACACGCACCCCCGTGCGCCGGGTTCCCGCCCAGGCTGTCAACAAATTGCCAGCCTCCCCCCGGCGTGATCGCCCACCGTTGCCCCTCGAGTGCGCTGCGCGTTCGGAACCGGGTCACCTGGGGTGGAGTTTCCGGGTTGGAGTGCAGCTTGTTGACAAACCCGCGGCTGCCGCGCTGTGGCGTTAAGCAGAAGCGGCGCAAAAGTGGGCCATTTTACTTGATCTTTACCAACTGTAGTGCGTTGACTGGCTTGCGGAAGGCGAACTAATCTCGCGCCGCAGGGGCTTGTGCGGCCTTTCCGGCCACAATCCACCCACTGGACAAGGGCTTCTTGACTGCGGGGAAGAAGGGCTACTCGCAAGTTAAGAACCGGTGGGTCACGGTGGCCCGGAAGTTTGTGATGCGGAAGTTCGTGATTCTGGTCGGCGGCTGATCATTACGGATTCACATACGGGGCGGCCGCCGATCGCCATCGCGGCCGTTCTGGTGACCTGGGACGGTCGGCAGCAACCGACGGGTATACGACGGACGGGTCGTGTGCCGCATGGGGGAGTCATGGCTGAACTGTCCATGTCCAGTACAAAAGAACAGCCGGCGGCGTCCGTGCTCGGCGTCCCGGTCCAGTCCCCACCGATGGTGCTGGCCACCGACGGCCCCGCCGTCAGACAGGCCATCGGGCAGCTCCTGACGCGCGCCCGGCACAGCGTCAGTCTGATCGTGCCCGGCACCTTCGAGCGGGCCAAACCGGTCCTCCCGCTGATGGGCCGGTTCACCGCCGTCGCGGGCACCGGGGTCACCGTGCGTGTGCTGTGCGCCCCGCAGGTCCTGGCCCCCCTCGGCATCCTCGCCGCCGCGCGGCGCGGCCCGCTGGGCTATGAGGTCCGGGTCGCGGACGTCGATCTGCAGGGGACCGTGATCGCCGATGGAAGGGCCGCCTTCGGCCGGTCGGGCGGCGAGTGCGGCGGCCGGTACGCGACCTTCAACACCGACCCGGCCTCGGTCCGCGCGCTGGACCTGATGTTCGCCGGGGCCTGGGGCAGCGCGATGCCGCTGGACGAGCACCAGCGTCTGGCCGAGCGGCTGCGCTCGGACTCGGTACGGATGATCCTGGAGCGCCTGCGCGAGGGTCACACGGACGATGTGGCGGCGCGCCAGATCAGGGTCTCGCTCCGCACGTATCGCCGCCACGTCGCGGCGATCATGCGTGACGTCGGGGCCAACTCCCGCTTCCAGGCCGGGGTGCGCGCCGTCGAACTGGGGCTGTTGTCGGACGTCGACTGACGTGACCGGGCACGAGGAGGGCGACGCCGAAAGCGAGCGGGCCGAGCGGGCCATCGCCCAGGAACTGCTGGCGGTTCGCGCGCTCATAGAATCCACGGTCGCCGCATCAGCTGCGGCCGCCGAATCCGCCGTCGGTGATTCCGGGGTCGGCGATTCCGGGTCCGGTCAATCTGGTTCCGGTGAATCCGGTTCCGGTGAATCCGCTCCCGACCAGGGCGCCGGGCGATCGGACGGGAACTCCTGGGTCGCGGCGGTGGAAACGGACGAGGAAGAAATTCGAACGGCTGCCGAAGAGCTGATCCGGGAGGCCCGGGGGAATGTCGACGTGGTGCTCGCGGCGGAGGCCGCGCATGTCGGTGCGCTGCATTCCGTACTGAGCGAATGGCTCCGTTCCGGCGGCGAGGACGTGAGAACGCGTGTTCTGTGCGCACAGAACTCACTCGACTGGAATTTCGTCCGGCGGCACGCTGGGGACCGGCAGCACCTGGAGGTCCGGGTCGCCCGGATTCCGCTGCTCGCCGCGCTCATCGTCGACGGCCGCGCCGCGCTGGTCTGCGCCGACTCCGCGGTCGGCCGCCGGGCCTCCGCCATCCGCGACCCGGGGGTCATCGAGACCCTGCAGACCCTCTTCGACGGCATCTGGCGTAACGCGGTGGTGGCGAACGAGCGGGTCGACTTCGGCGACCACGCCCGGATGGAGATGGTGCGGCCGATCCTGGAGTGGCTCAGGCTCGGCGTCACCGACGAGGTCGCGGCGCGCGAACTGTCGGTCTCGGTGCGTACTTATCGCCGCTATGTCGCCGAGATCATGGCCCTGCTGGGTGCGAGCTCCCGGTTCCAGGCCGGGGTGCGCGCCGCTGAGCTGGGGCTACTGCCGGTCACACCGCCCGGGGACGCCCCGCGGGACCCCCCGCGCCACCGGCGCTGAGCCGGTGGCGCGGGGGCCGGTGACCGTGGCCGGTTGAGGTGCTGGCAGCTTCCTGTAGCCGCGTTGCGGGTGCTCTGGGCGTCCGGCTAGACATGATGAACTGACCTGACGAAAGCCGTAGTTGCGGACGGTCCTGGCGCATGGGAGTGACCGGCCCGACAAGGAGGCACTCTTATGACGATTTCAACTCCCGAAAAGCTGCTGACGAATCACCGGAAGACGACTCGGGGAAAGACGGCTCCGGCTGCCCCGGCTGTTCCGGCCGCCCCGGAAAGGATGACTCCGGAACGGATGTCTCCAGACCGGACTTCTCCAGACCGGACCTCTCCAGATCAACTGCTGAGCGGGGTCGGGGTGCTCGACAAGGCCTCGCTCCTGCTCGGCGTCCTGGAAGCGGGCCCGGCCTCCCTGGCCAGGCTGGTCTCCGCCACCGGCCTCAAACGCCCCACCGTGCACCGGCTGGTGCTCGCCCTGGAGCGGCTGCGGCTGCTCGCCCGGGACGCGCAGGGCCGGTTCATCCTGGGGCCGCGGCTGGGGCTGATGGCCCTGGAGGCCTGTCGGGACCACCTGGCCACGACGGCGGAACCCGTGCTGAGCGAGCTGCGCGATGTGACCGGCGCCAGCGCCCGGCTCTACCGGCGCCGCGGATATATGCGCATCTGTGTCGCCGAGGCCGCGGTGGCCGGCAACCCCGTCGCCCAGGACCGGGTGCCGGTCGGCGCCGCCCTGCCGATGAACGCCGGCCCCGTCTCCCAGGTGTTGCTGGCCTGGGAGCGGCCCGAGGACCTGTGCGAGGGGCTGCGCGGCGCCCAGTTCACGGCGGCCACCCTCTCCGGTGTACGGCGCCAGGGCTGGGCCCAGAGCGTCGGCGGGCGGGAGCACGGGATAGCCGCCGTGGCGGCCCCGGTGCGCGGCCCCGGCGGCCGGGTGGTCGCCGCGCTGTCGATCTCCGGGCCCATCGGACGGATGTCCGGCGCCCCGGGCCGGGTCTACGGCAGCGCGGTGATCGACGCGGCGGTACGGCTGGGCAGCGGGTTCCAGCGCTGACCTCGGAGGCGAGGGCCGCCGCAGCCAGATTCGGTTCGTCTCCGGGGCGCCACAGCCCCCTGTCGACGGTCGACCCTGCTCGGCCCTCCGCGCGCTCTCCCTTTCACAGCGCACATCAGCGCCTCCGGCGCGGGCGGCGCGCCCCTTCGGCTCAGTCGCGGGCGCGGCCACCGCTGCGGGATGCTGTCCGCATGCCGACGCCCGCTGAGCAACAGCTCGCCCCCATGACCCTTGAGGACTACACCGTCCGGATGTCCCGGGCGGCCCGGACCGCCGCCGACGCCGGGCTGTCCGGACTGGTGGTCACCCCAGGCCCGGACATGGTCCATCTGTGCGGTTACCGTCCGCCGGCGGAGACCGAGCGCCTCACCGCGCTGCTGCTCGTCCCCGGGCAGACGCCCCGGCTCCTGGTGCCCCTGCTGGAGCGGCCGGACGCCCTGGCCGCGACCGGCGTGGGGGCGACCGAGGTGACGGGCTGGACCGACGGCAGCGACCCGTACCGGACGGCGGCGGACCTGCTGCCGCCGCGCGGCCGCTACGGGATCTCCGACGAGACCTGGGCCGTCCACCTGCTCGGCCTCCAGCGCACCCTCCCGGACACCTCCTACTCCGCGATGGGCGAGGCGCTGCCCATGCTGCGCGCGGTGAAGGACACCCACGAGGTGCAGCGGCTCGCGGCGGCGGGGGCGGCCGCCGACGCCGCGTACGAGGAGATCGTCCGGGTCCGCTTCGCCGGGCGGCGGGAGCGCGACATCGCCGCCGACCTCCGCGCACTGCTGCTGCGGTACGGCCACAGCCAGGTCGACTTCACCGTCGTGGGCTCCGGCCCCAACGGCGCCAACCCGCATCACGAGGCCGGAGAGCGGGTGATCGAGGAGGGCGACATGGTGGTGCTGGACTTCGGCGGCCTCAAGGACGGCTACGGCTCCGACACCACGCGTACGGTGCACGTCGGCGAGGCCACGAAGGAGGAGCGCAAGGTCCACGACGTCGTACGCGAGGCGCAGCAGGCGGCGTTCGAGGCGGTCCGGCCGGGGGCGGCCTGCCAGGACATCGACCGGGTGGCGCGCCAGGTGATCACCGAGGCGGGCTACGGCGAGTACTTCATCCACCGCACCGGCCACGGCATCGGCGTCACGACGCACGAGCCGCCCTATATGGCGGAGGGCGAGCAGCTGCCGCTGGTGCCGGGGATGTGCTTCTCGATCGAGCCGGGGATCTATCTGCCGGGGCGGTTCGGGGTGCGCATCGAGGACATCGTGACCTGCACGGAGACGGGCGGGCGGCGGTTGAACAACACGGCGCGGGAGCTGCGGGTGGTGGCCTGAGGGAGCGGTGGCTGGAGTACTACTGGCGGGATGGGAGCTGGTGGGGCCCGCCGGGCCGGTCCCGCTCTCCCCTCGTGGAGCGGCACCGGCCCCGGCGGGCCGGTCTGGCTGACGGCACCGCTCTGGTGACGGCACCGGGACGGCTACGGCACCGGGACGGCTACGGCACCAGGACGACCTTGCCCGTCGTGGCGCGCGTCTCCAGGGCCCGGTGGGCGGCCGCCGCCTCGGCGAGGGGGAAGCGGTGCACCCCCGGGACGAGGCGGCCGGCCGCGGCCTCGGCCATGGAGCGTTCCTCCAGCGTGCGGATCGGGTCCGGTCCGCCGGCCTTCGCCAGCATCGGCGGGCCGAGCACGACCTCGGAGGTGATGCCGCGCGCCGTCAGCTCCTCCTCGCCCAACTCCAGCGGGCCGTCACCGTCGGTGAGCAGTCCGCCCGAGGACCAGCCGAAGACGAGGTGACGGCCGCCGGGGCCGAGCAGGTCCACGCCCGCGCGGCCGGGCTCGCCGCCGACGCCGTCGAACAGCACGGTCGCGGCCCGGCCGCCGAGGGCGGCGCGGACCAGGTCCGGCCAGTCAGGGGCCGTGTAGTCGACGGCGATGTCGGCGCCCAGTTCGCGTACCCGCGCCACCTTCTCGGGGCCGCCCGCGAGCCCGACGACCGTGGCGCCCGCGTGGCGCGCGTACTGCACCAGGAGCTGGCCGATGCCGCCCGCCGCCGAGGTGACGACCGCGACGTCGTCGGCGGTCAGATCGGCGAACTGCAGGATCCCCATCGCGGTCCGGCCGGTGCCGATCATGGCGACGGCCTGTGCCTCGTCCAGGTTCGCGGGCACCTCGTGCAGCTTCCCGGCGGCGACCACGGCCAGTTCCGCGTAGCCGCCGGGGACCATCCCGAGGTGGGCGACCACGCGCTTGCCGAGCCATGCCGGGTCGGTGCCCTCGCCGAGCGCCTCGACGGTGCCCGCGACCTCGCGGCCGGGGATGGTCGGCAGTTCGGGCGCTGAGTGCACGGTGGTGGTCCGGCCCTCGCGCAGGGTGGTGTCGAGCAGGTGGACCCCGGCCGCGGCGACCGCGATCCGGACCTCGCCGGGACCCGGCAGCGGATCGTCGGTCTTCTCGAAGGTCAGGTTCTCGGCGGGGCCGAAGGCGTGCAGGCGGATGGCGTACATGGTGGTCTCCCAGGGCTTCTCAACGGAACAGCCGGTGCTGTGCCGCGCCGTAACCCTCCAACTTCAACGAAACTTGAAGTCAAGGGGTGCCGAGCGGCGGGGAGGCGGCACGATGCCCGCCGAGGGCGAGCGTGGCGGCGGTGAGCGCGCTGTTGAACGACACCTCGCAGAGCACCCCCGGCGCGGCCACCTGGTCGCCCGCCAGATACACCCCGTCGCCCCGGTCGACCGCCGGCCGGTCCCGCCAGGTGGTGCCGGGCGCGTCCACCGCCCCCGTACGCCCGGTCGCCAGGGCCTCCCGCCGGAAGACCGTACGCTCGCGCCAGCCGGGGAAGCCCAGGCCCAGCAGGTGTTCGGCGCGGGCGATGCCGTCGGCCCTGGTCTCGTCCGGGCCGATCGGCACCTGACCTTGGATCAGCTGCTCGCCGGGCGGGGCCAGTGAGGGGTCCTGGGCGGTGAAGCGTTCGACCCAGCCGGGGGATTCGAGGTCGGAGACGGCGAACGCGTCGCCGCGCCGGGTGCGTACGGCCAGGTCGAGCAGCACGGTGCGGCCGCCGGCCCAGGTGAGCGAGGCGTCGCCGAGGAGCGCGCGGGCGGCGGACAGCTGGGTCGCGACGATCACCGGGCCCCGGTCGGCGGGCAGCGCGTCCACGCGGGAGCCGGTCTCGATCCGTACGCCGAGCTTCCAGGCGTGGTCGGCCATCCGGTCGATGACCGCGCCCCAGCCGCCGCGCACGTAGTGGGCCTCCGGCGGCACCTTGGCGGCGCGCCGGAAGCGCTCCTGTACGAAGGCGGCGGACAGCTGCCCGGGGGCGTGGTGGAAGGTGGCGACGCCCACGTAGTTCGCGGCCGCGCGGGCCCCGGCCGTGCCGACGACGCCCGTCGCCCAAGTGGTGAAGTCGGCGTCGACCGGCGCCTCTTTGGTCAGCAGCAGCCTGAGCATGGCGGCCGGCGGCACGCGGCGCAGCCGTCCGTCGCGGTGGAAGCGCAGCCGGGCGCCCTCCAGGGGCGGGAGTTTGGCGAGCGGGCCGAGCAGGCCCCGCTGCTTCAGCCATGACCAGTGCGGCCCGCCCGCGTAGAAGGCGTGCGGACCCTCATTGGTGCGGTACGGGGCGGGGGCGGTGCGGGCGCGGCCGCCGAGCGTGTGGTGGGACTCGTACAGGGTCACCCCGGCCCCGGCCCGGGCCTCGGCGGCGGCGATGGCCGCGGTGAGGCCTGCGAGGCCGCCGCCGATGACGGTGATACGACGCATGGGCAGCACTCCCTGACGTACTGCGACCCGGGTCGGATCGCGCTTCACGAGTACGACGACGCGGCGCGGCGAGGTGTGACATCGGGCCGCTGTCAGGCCGTTGTCAGTGGGGTGGTTCACGATGGAGAGCGGGTCATGGCGAGCGGACGGGACGGAGCGGCGATGGCAGGGCGCGGCAGGAGCGGGGCGAGGACGGCGGGCGCGGTGCGGGCGGCGCGGCGGCCGGAGGTGGCGCTGCCCGAGTTGCGGCCTTACGGGGGCGGGGAGCTGGAGCCCGAGGGGGACTACGACGGGCTGGACTTCGCGGACCTGGACTTCGCCGGGCAGCGGGCGGGCGGCGCCCGCTTCCTGGACTGCGGGTTCCGCCGCTGCGGGTTCGACGAGGCCAGGCTGTCCCGGGCCAGTTTCGTCGACTGTGTGCTGGAGGGCGTGCGGGGCGTGGGCGCCGATGTCTCGGAGGCGCGGCTGCGGGATGTGGAGCTGGTGGACGCCCGGCTGGGCGGCGTCCAGCTGCACGGGGCGGTGCTGGAGCGGGTGGTGGTGCGCGGCGGGAAGATCGACTATTTGAATCTGCGGACGGCCCGGCTCACGGACGTCGTCTTCGAGGGGTGCTTGCTGGCGGAGGCGGACTTCGGCGGGGCGGTGCTGGAGCGGGTGGAGTTCGTGGACTGCGCGCTGCGCGGGGCGGACTTCACGCAGGCGCGGCTGACGGACGTCGATCTGCGCGCGGTCACGGAGCTGGACATCGAGCGGGGCGTGGAGCACCTGGCGGGCGCGGTGATCAGCCCGTCGCAGCTGCTCGACCTGGCTCCGGCGCTCGCGGCCCGGCTGGGCATACGGGTGGAGGCGGAGGCTCGGACCGGGGATCAGACGCGGGGGTAGCGGGCCTGCAGCTCCCACACCGCCGGGTTGTCGGCCAGCCCCTCGTGCATATCGGTGAGGTCCGCGATCAGGTCGTGCAGGAAGTCGCGGGCCTCCCGGCGCAGCGTGGCGTGGTTGAAGGTGAGCGGCGACTCCTCGGCCGGCATCCAGTCGGCCGTGATGTCCACCCAGCCGAAGCGCCGTTCGAAGAGCATCCGGTCGGCCGACTCGGTGAAGTCCAGCTCGGCGTGGACGGGGCGCGCGGAGCGGCTGCCGAGCGGGTCGCGGTCGAGCCGCTCGACGATGTGGCACAGTGCCCAGGCGAAGTCGAGCACGGGCACCCATCCCCAGGCTGTGGACAGCTCGCGGTCCGCGTCGGTGTCGGCGAGGTAGACGTCGCCGCAGAACAGGTCGTGGCGCAGGGTGCGCACATCCGCGGTGCGGTAGTCCGTCTGCGGGGGGTCGGGGAAGCGGCGGGAGAGGGAGTAGCCGAGGTCGATCACGCGGTCGATGGTGTCACGGGGGGTGCCGCCCCCTCGGGCCGCACCCGTCACCCGCGCCGTCCCGCCGGGAGGGAAAGGCGCGGGGTGACGCGGGACGCGCTCAGTGGCCGCGGGCGATCCACTCCTCCAGGTGCGGGGCCTCGTCGCCGATGGTGGTCGGGTCGCCGTGGCCGGTGCGTACGACGGTCTCGGGCGGCAGCGACAGCAACCGCTCCCGGAGGGACTCGATGATCGTCGGGAAGGACGAGTACGAGCGGCCGGTCGCCCCGGGGCCGCCCTGGAAGAGCGTGTCCCCGGAGAAGACCGTGGTCAGCGCGGGGGCGTACAGACAGACGGCGCCCGGGGAGTGGCCGGGGGTGTGCAGCACCCGCAGTTCGGTGCCGGCGACGGTGAGGACGTCGCCGTCGGCCAGCGCCCGGTCGGGCTTGCGGTCGGGGTGGCGCATGCGCCACAGCACCTCGTCGTCCGGGTGCAGCAGGATCGGCGCGCCGGTGCGGTCGGCGACGTCCGGGGCCGCGTCGATGTGGTCGTCGTGGCCGTGGGTGCACAGGATGCCGAGCAGCCGCCGGTCCCCGACCGCCCGGGTGATCGCGTCCGCGTCATGGGCAGCGTCGATGACGTACACCTCGCTGTCGTCGCCGACCAGCCAGACGTTGTTGTCCACCTCCCAGGTGCCGCCGTCCAGGGAGAAGGTGCCGGAGGTGACCAGCCGGTCGACGCGTACGGGCGGGGGAGTCATCAGAGCGTCACCACCGAGCGCAGCACCTCGCCGCGGTGCATCTTCGCGAACGCCTCCTCGACATCGTCAAGACCGATCGTCTCGCTGACGAACGCGTCGAGGTCGAGCCGCCCCTGCAGATACAGGTCGATCAGCACCGGGAAGTCGCGGGAGGGCAGACAGTCCCCGTACCAGGAGGACTTGAGCGCGCCGCCGCGTCCGAAGACGTCCAGGAGCGGCAGCTCCAGCTTCATCTCCGGGGTGGGCACGCCGACCAGCACCACGGTGCCGGCGAGGTCGCGGGCGTAGAAGGCCTGGCGGTAGGTCTCTGGCCGGCCGACCGCGTCGATCACGACATCGGCGCCGTGGCCGCCGGTCAGCTCCTGGACGGCCTCGACGACATCGGCCGTCGTGCCGTTGACGGTGTGGGTGGCGCCCAGGGCGCGCGCCGTCTCCAGCTTCCGGTCGTCCAGGTCCACCGCGATGATCTTCGAGGCTCCGGCCAGCAGGGACCCGGCGATCGCCGCGCCGCCGACGCCGCCGCAGCCGATGACGGCGACCGAGTCGCCGCGCCCCACCGCGCCGGTGTTGATCGCCGCGCCGAGGCCGGCCATCACCCCGCAGCCCAGCAGGCCCGCCGCCGCGGGCGATGCGGCCGGGTCGACCTTGGTGCACTGCCCGGCCGCCACCAGCGTCTTCTCGGCGAACGCGCCGATGCCCAGGGCCGGGGACAGCGGGGTGCCGTCGGTGAGCGTCATGGCCTGGGTGGCGTTGTGGGTGTCGAAGCAGTACCAGGGGCGGCCGCGGCGACACGCCCGGCACTGGCCGCACACCGCACGCCAGTTGAGGATCACGAAGTCACCGGGGGCCACCTCCGTGACGCCCTCCCCGACGGACTCCACGACGCCCGCCGCCTCGTGGCCGAGCAGGAACGGGAACTCGTCGTTGATGCCGCCCTCCCGGTAGTGCAGGTCGGTGTGGCACACACCGCACGCCCGCACCTGAACCACCGCCTCGCCGGGACCGGGGTCCGGCACCACGATCGTCTCGATCCTGACCTGCTCGCCTTTGCCCGGGGCGATGACACCGCGTACGTGTTGAGTCATGGCAGCAGCGTAAGTGCCGATCAGCGGCGGGGACAGGAGCGGCAGCGGCGGAAGCGGCGGGTACGGAAGCGGCGGGTACGGGAAACGGGCCGCACCGGGTTGCGGTGCGGCCCGTCGTCGCCGCGGCGCTCCTGGCGCCGGGCCTACTTCAGGTGCTTCAGGCGCTTCGGGTGCTTCGGCTTCACTTCACGTTGATCGCGGTCCAGGCGGCCGCGACGGCCTTGTACTCGGCGCTGCTCGCCCCGTACAGGTCGGTCGCCGCGCTGAGCGAGGCGGTGCGGGCCTGCGCGTACTTGGAGGTGGAGGTCAGGTACGTGGTCAGGGCCTTGTACCAGATCTTGGTGGCCTTGTCCCGGCCGATGCCGGTGACCGTGGAGCCGTCGTACGTCGGGCTGTTGTAGCTCACGCCGTTGATGGTCTTCGCGCCGCTGCCCTCGGACAGCAGGTAGTACCAGTGGTTGGCGGGCCCGGAGGAGTAGTGGACGTCGATGTTGCCGAGCGTCGAGGACCAGTAGTCCCTGGACGCCCCGTCCTTGCTGGGCTTGTCCTGGTAGCGCAGCGGGGTGCCGTCGCCGTTGATGTTGATCTTCTCGCCGATGAGGTAGTCACCGACGTCGGCGGAGTTGCCGGAGTGGAACTCCACGGCGGTGGCGAAGATGTCGGAGGTGGCCTCGTTGAGGCCGCCGGACTCGCCGCTGTAGTTCAGCTTGGCGGTGGCCGCGGTCACGCCGTGGGTCATCTCGTGGCCGGCCACGTCGAGCGAGGTGAGCGCGTTGGCGTTGCCGGAGCCGTCGCCGTAGGTCATGCAGAAGCAGGAGTCCTGCCAGAAGGCGTTGACGTAGTTGTTGCCGTAGTGGACCCGGGAGTACGAGCCGACGCCGTTGTTCTTGATGCCGTTGCGGCCCAGCACCTCCTTGTAGAAGTCCCAGGTCTCCGCGGCGCCGTAGTGCGCGTCGACGCCGGCGGTCTGGCGGCCGCCGCCCCACGCGTCGTCGGCGTCGGTGAACAGGGTGCCGGTGCCCGACGAGCCCTGGTTAAGGTCGTAGGTCTTGTGGTTGCCGCGCGTGCCGTCGGTGAGGCTGTAGGTGCTGCCGCTCTTGGTGGTGCCGAGCGTCACCGTGCCGCTGTACTTGCTGGTGCCGGTGCCGGTCTCGACGGCCTCGTCGGTGAACAGCTTCTTGCCGGTGGCGGCGTCGGTGATGACGTGCAGCTCGCTCGGGGTGCCGTCCTTCTGCACGCCGGTGACGACGGTCTCCCAGGCCAGGACCGGCTTCCCGGTCGCCGCCCAGATGACCTTGCGCGGCGACTTGCCGGCCTTGTCGTCGGTGGGCGCCGCCTTGAGGGCGGCGCTCCTGGCGTCCGCGGACGGCACGTCGGCGGAGGTGGTCGGCACGGATATCGTGGCCGAGGTCGCCTTGGTCACGCTGCGCGCGCCGCCGGCCTTCTCGTGGACGACCAGGTCGCCGCCGAGGACGGGCAGCCCGGCGTACGTACGCTCGTAGCGGGTGTGAACGGTGCCGTCCGCGTCCTTGATGACGTCCCGCACCAGGAGCTTCTCCTGGGCCCCGAGCCCGAGGAACTCGGCCTGCGCGGAGGCGTCGGCCTGCGCGGCCTTGATCGCGGAGGCGCGCTCCTGGGCGGAGAGCGGCAGCGCCGTCGCGCCGGCTTCACGGCCGCGCTCGGCCTGGGCGCTGGCCGGGCCGGTCTGTACGCCGATCACGACCATCGCGGCGGAGGCGACGAGGGCCGCGGTGCGGATGGTCTTCTTACGGGTGGCGGAAGCGATGGATCTCACTCGGTCTCCTTGCCTTGGGGCCGCTGGGTCGCGGTCCTGTGTAGGGGGTGCGGGCAGCCATGGGTGGGTTGCCCGGTGGTGCGAGGAGTGGTGCGTGAGTGACGCTTGCTTGAGTGGTGCCGGCACCTGGCGCGCAGTCATCTGACGTGCATCTGAACATGCGCGGTGACCGAGCAGAGATTGTCATCGAACGACCTGTTCGGACAGGTCTGAAACAAGAATTTGACTTGGCGTTGTCTCTTCAGAAGCGATTCAGGTCAGGTTTCCGCCACTTAACCGCGCCTGGAAGATGAGGGCTTGTCACTTTTCGCGCGGCCGTCCTCGGCCGCCGAATCGGCCCCGCCCTGGGTGGCCGCCCAGCTCGCGAGCACCGCCAACTTCTCCGCGGCGGCCGAGCCCGGCACGGCCGTATATGCGACCAGAAGCTGGTCGGGATCGCCGGGCAGCGCGAGCGTTTCGTACCCCAGTTCCAGATCGCCCACGACCGGATGGCGCATGCGCTTGACCCCGTGTGTCTTCTCCTTGACCGGGTGGTCGGCCCAGAGCCGGCGGAATGTCTCGTTCTTCATCGCCAGTTCACCGATCAGCGATGCCATCAGCGGGTCGTCCGGGTGCCGGCCCGCATCCAGCCGCAGATAGGCCACCGTCTCCGCGGCCACCGTGGCCCAGTCGGTGTAGAACGCGCGGGCCGCCGGGTCCAGGAAGGTGTGCCGGGCGGCGTTGCGCTCCCCCTCGGCCATCGCGGAGAAGCCCGACACGGCGTCCGCGAGGGCGTTCCACGCGAGGATGTCCATCCGCCGCCCGAGGACGAAGGCGGGCGTGCGCGTCATGGTGTCCATCAGGGTGCGCACCCCCGTACGCAGCGCCCGCGCGCCGCCCTCCCGCGCCGCCGCCCCGCGGCCCCGGCCCCGCTTCGGCCTGGCCAGATCTCGCAGATGGGTGTGCTCGGCCTCGGTCAGCGCCAGCACCCGCGCGACCGCGTCGAGCACCGCGTCGGAGACGTTCGACCCGCGGCCCTGCTCCAGCCGGACGTAGTAGTCCACGCTGACCCCGGCCAGCTGGGCCACCTCCTCCCGGCGCAACCCCGGCACCCGGCGGCGCCCATGGGAGACCAGCCCCACCTCTTCGGGGCGTATACGGGCGCGCCGTGAGCGCAGGAAGTCACCGAGAGCGTCGTCGTGCATGCCTTGAGGGTAGGCCAGCCCTCCGCCGCCAACCTGGTACTGGCAGACCCAGGAAAAGCAGCACCCTGGGTACGGCGGCGCGGCGGCCGCAGTCTTGAGGACGTGCCGGGGAGGTTCCCGCACCGCACGACATCACCGCACCACACCTCAGGAGCAACGAGATGAGCCACGCCGACACCGCCGCGAACATCGCCGCGAACACCGCCGCGAACACCGGCGACCTCGCCGGGCGCACCGCCGTCGTCACCGGAGCCGCCAGCGGCATGGGCGCCGCGACCGCCCGGCTGCTCGCCGCCCGGGGCGCCCGGGTGGCGCTGTGGGCGCGGCGCGCCGACCGGCTGGAGGAGCTGGCCGGGAAGATCGCCGCCGAGGGCGGACAGGCTCTCGCGGTCCCGGTCGATGTGACCGACGAGGCCGCGGTCGCCGCCGGTGCCGCCCGGGTCCACGACGCCTTCGGCCCAGTGGACCTGGTGGTCAACGGCGCCGGGGTGATGCTGCCGAACCCGGTCGACGCCGGCCGGATCGACGAGTGGACCCGCATGGTGGACACCAACCTCACCGGAGCGCTGCGCGTCGTGGGCGCCTTCACCCAGGACCTGCTCGCCGCGGCGGCGGACGGCAGGCCCGCCGACCTCGTCAACATCTCCTCCATCGGAGCGCATGTGCCGTTCCCCACCTACGCGGTGTACTCGGCGACGAAGGCCGCGCTCACCCAACTGTCGGCGTCGCTGCGCACCGAATTCGGCCCGCGGAACGTGCGCGTCACCAACATCGAGCCGGGGCTGACCGAGAGCGAGCTCGGCAGCCACGTCGACAACGCGGCGGCGACCAGCCAGCTGGACGACATGTTCGCCGCCCTCGGCGGGCTCTCCTCCGAGGACGTCGCCGACCTGATCGCGTATGTCACCAGCCGCCCGGCCCATGTGAACCTGCGCCAGGTGATCGTGCTGCCCACGCGCCAGGCGTGACGTCGGCCGCGCCCACCCTGAGCGTGGCGTCGGCGGCCCTCGCCTCGGCGTCGGACCCCGGCGACTCGGCGACGCGGGTCTCGCCTGGCGCGCCCACCTGGCGGGCGCTGCCCGGCGCCGGCCCGCCCCGTCGGGGTGGCGCCTTGGCGGCCCGGACCCCTGCGGCTTGGAGGCCTGGCGGCCCGGCGCCCCGGCGGCCTGGAGCCTCCGCACCCCCGCGGTCTGGCGGCCCGGCGGGCGCTACCCCCCACCGGCCTTCGCGGCCGGGTGCTCTACCCGGCGTCGACCCCGCCCGCCGACGCAACCCCGCCCGGTGGGGCGAGCAGCCGGCGCAGCGCGGCTGACACCTCGTGGGCGAGTTCGGCGTTCACGGGGGCGTGTCGGCTCATCAGCCGGTACCACATCACCCCGAAGGCGAGGTCGACCGCGAGGTCGAGCGAGGCCGCGTGCTCGCTCAGCTTCCCCTTCCGTACCGCCCGCTCCAGCACCTCGCGCAGCGCGCGCCGGCGCGACGCGAGCAGCCCGGCCTGCAGCCGGTCGGCGAGCTCGGGGTCGCGCTGGGCCTCGGCCATCAGCCCGGCGACGGCCTGGCCGGTCAGCCGCGCGGTCATGGTGTACGCGGCGACGAGAAACGTCTCCAGATCGCGCAGCGGATCGCCGGTGTCCGGGAGAAGGGTTGGGGCCTCGCGCTCCGTCAGGTCGCGCAACGCCTCCAGCAGCACGGCCTCCTTCGTCGGCCACCAGCGGTAGACCGTCTGCCGCCCGACCCCGGCCGCCTCGGCGATCCCCTTGATGGTCAGCGGCTGGAAGCCGTCGCGATGGCACAGCTCCAGCGCCGCGGCCAGGACGGCCCGCCGCGCCTGTTCACTGCGCGGTCTGCCGCGCGCCGGGATGCCTGTCATGGAACCCACTTTACAAGACACCATGCCTCGAATTAAATTTAACGAGTCACCGTGCCTCGTAAAAAGTGCTGAGGAGAAGCAGGCAATGACGGAACGAATCGTGATCATCGGCGGCACCTCGGGCATCGGGCTGGCCGCGGCCGAGCGGCAGCTGGCCCAGGGCCGCGAGGTCGTGATCACCGGGCGGGACGCGGATCGCCTGGCGGCCGCCCTGGAAAAGCTGCGGAAGCTGGGCGGGGCCGCCACCGGCCGGTCCGTGGACGCGCGTGACGAGGCGGCGATGCGCGCCTTTTTCACCGGCCTCGGCGCGGTCGACCACGTCGTGATCACCGCCACTGGCGCCTCGGCGGCCGGCCCCTTCAAGGACCTGGCGGTCGACGAACTGCGCACCGCGGTCGAGGGCAAGCTCGTCGCCCAGACGGTCGCCGCACAGGCGGCGCTCGATGTGCTTGCCCCCGAAGGCTCGCTGACCTTCATCACCGCGGGATCGTCCGGCGCCTCGCTGCCCGGCACGGCGGGGCTGGCGGCGGTCAACGCCGCCGTCGAGGCGATGGTTCCGGTGCTGGCCGTGGAACTCGCGCCGGTGCGGGTCAACGCGGTGTCGCCGGGCGTCATCGCCACCCCGTGGTGGGACTGGATGCCCGCCGAGGCGCGGCAGCAAGCCTTCGACAGCTACGCCAAGGTCACCCCGGCCGGGCGTGTGGGCGCGGCGGAGGACATCGCCGACGCCATCGGATACCTGATCGGCAACAGCTACACCACGGGCACCGTCCTGTCGGTCGACGGCGGCCTGCGGCTCAACGCGGCGGCGCTGTGACGGTGCGTTCCGCGGTCGCGGGCCGGACCGTACTGATCACCGGCTCGACGGACGGGCTCGGTCGTGAGCTGGCCGTGCGGCTCGCCGCCGAAGGCGCGCATGTGCTGGTCCACGGGCGGGACGCGGAGCGGGCGGAGGAGGTGTGCGAGCGCATCCGGGAGGCGACGGCCGGGTCCGCGTCCGGCCACGGACCGGGCTCCGGGGCAGACTCGGGGGCCGGGCCGGCCACGGCTCGCGGCAGCGCCGAGGTGCTGCTCGCCGACCTGGCCGACCTGCGGGCGGTGGACCGCCTCGCGGACCAGGTCCTCGCCCGCTGCGACCGGCTGGACGTCCTGATCAACAACGCCGGCCTCGGCGGCGGCCCGCCCGGCCGAGGCCGCGAGGAGAGCGCCGACGGCTACGAACTCCGATTCGCCGTCAACTACCTCGCGGGCTACCACCTCACCCGCCGCCTGCTGCCCCTGCTCACCCGCTCCGCCCCGGCCCGCGTCGTCAACGTCGCCTCGGTGGGCCAGCGGGCGCTCGACTTCACCGATGTGATGCTGGAGTGCGGCTACGACCGTTCGCACGCGTATGCGCAGAGCAAGCTCGCCCAGATCATGTTCACCTTCGACCTGGCCGAGGAACTCGACCCCGCCGCCGTCTTCGTCGGCGCCCTGCATCCCGCGACGTACATGGCCACCACCATGGTCCGCGAGGCCGCCGTCGCGCCCTGGAGCACGGTCCAGGAAGGGGCGCAAGCGGTCCTGCACCTCCTCTCCGCCCCCGCGCGCGGCGTGCCTTCCGGCCGCTACTTCAACGGCACGGAGGAATCCCGCGCGGACCCCCAGGCCTACGACGCGCAGGCCCGCCGGAGGCTGCGCGAGCTGTCCGACGACCTCATCGCGCGGGCCCTGGCGCCGGGGTCCGCGTGAGCGAGCAACTTGGAGCTCAGAGGTGACACCCATGACCTGCGGGAACGCTGAGCACTCCTCGTATGGGTGACATCTGGCGCATTGATCCATCGGTTGCCCGCCTAGGCTGGGAGCGTCGCTCCGTACGAAGGAGGTCCACCGTGGCACTGACGGCTCCCGAGCTCGCACCGCACACGGACACCGACGGGAACACCGTCTCATCGGTCGAGGACGCCTTCGTGGCGTTGAGCGCGGCAGCCCCTGAGGGGTGGCGCGTGGAACTGATCGAAGGGAAAATCCACGTGGTGCCTCCCGCCAATGGCGAGCACGAAGAGATTGTGTCCGAAGTGACGGGGCAAGTGCGTGACCATCGGAAGGACCTGGGGCGTTACACCGGCATCGGGCTTCTCGTCCCGGGCGGGTCGCCCACCGGCAAGGTCGTACCCGATCTCGTCATCGCGCCCAAAGGCAGCTTCAGCGACGCGTTGGAGTACCACGACCCCAGCCCCACACTGCTTGTCGGCGAGGTCACCTCGGGCTCGACCGCCGAGAACGACCGAGGGCCGAAGCTTCGCGGCTATGCCCAGGCGGGCATCCCCTGTTACCTCCTGATCGACAGGGAACGGGGCCACGTGGTCGTGCACACCGAGCCCGCCGGGCAGCGTTACGCCCGGCGGACCGAGGTGGAGCTCGGCAAGACGGTTGCCCTGCCGTATCCCTTCGAATTCGAGCTGGATACGAGCGAGTTCTGATCCGCGTGGACCGCGTGTGCGCCGGTGGGCGGCATTCGGCTCGGGCGGGTGGCGGGCATCGTCTCGCGCCTTCGGCGCAGGGCCGAGCCATCCCTTCGAGGGGGTAATTACCTGTTGTGACAGCGGGATTGCCGTGGGTGTCCTAAATTGGGTGGACCTAAATACTCCCTTGCCTCGTCAAGGGGTGGAAACGGGACACAGGGGTGGGCATATGACGTTCCAGATCTGTTCAGGGCCATGGCCCTCTCGCCTTGCGACTCCGAGGCGATGATCCGAGCGGCGATGGAGGACTGGAAGGCATGTCGACCACCCCTGACCTGAACGCCGCTGTGTGGCGCAAGAGCAGCTACAGCAATGCTGACGGCGGCGAATGCGTCGAGGTGGCCGACGGCCACCCCGGCATAGTGCCCGTACGCGACTCCAAACACCCCGACGGCCCCGCCTTGGTCTTCCCCGCCCCTGCGTGGTCCGCCTTCGTGTCGGAAATCAAGGGTGACGGCTTTCTCGCCGACTGACCCCGGAAGTTCGCCGTGGTTCTGACGGTTGTCGAGCGTGCGCCGGATGCGGGCGCCGGCGCGCGTACCCTCGCGTCGATCGAGGAAGCCTTTGTGGCGCTCAGCGCGGCGGCCCTTGAGGGGGCGTGTGGAGCTGCTTGCGGTACGGCTCCTTCGGGGGCGAGTCGATGAGACCCCGGGCCTTGCTTCCGGCGGTTCGGTCAATAGGACTGCAGCTCCAGCAAGTTGCCCTCGGGGTCGCGGACATGGGCCGTGCGGCATGTCGGCCCCCATTCGGGGCGCGCGGTCGGCCCGGCGACGTCCTGCGCCCCGTTGGCGAGACACAGCGCATGGGCCGCGTCGACATCGGAGACCCGGCTGACCAGCATGACCGCATCCTGTGCGGGCCGGTGCTCGGGCAGCTCGGTGGTCCCGGCCGCCGCGGCCATGGCGGCGCGGTCGAAGAGCCTCACCGCCCCCTCCTCGCCCACGTCCCAACTCGCGTAAGGGCCCTGCTCATTGCCGCCTGTCAGACGAGCGCCGATCAGCTTCGGCAAGACCGAGTCGTAGAACCGGAAGCAGTCGCCGAATCGAGTCACGAGGAGGCGCGGGTGCATCGCGTCCATATGGATTCCTTCTCCAATGATAGGTGCGCACCAATGATTGGTGTTGACCTACCATAAGGGCATGTCCGCAATGCCTCCGAGTCTCACCTCGCTCACCAGCTACCTTCTGTCCAAAGTGGGCAAGAATGCCCGAGGTCTCCTCGCCGAACGCCTCGCGGTCAAGGAGCTGCGCCTGTGGCACATGGCGACGCTCGCCGCCCTCGCCGACTTCGGCCCGCACGCTCAGCGGGACCTCGCCCAGCGACTGGCCATCCACACAAGTGACATGACCAAGCTTCTCGATGAACTCGCCGCCCAGGGGCATGTCACCCGCGACCGCGACCCCGCCGACCGCCGCAAGGTCCTGGTCACCGTCACACCGGCCGGGCGCGATGCCCTCGCCGCTCTCATCGACGAAGCCGAGGCCGTTCAGGACGCGATCCTCGCACCCCTGAGCACCGACGAACGCACCCTTCTTCACGGCCTGCTGCTGCGCCTGCATGACGGGCCGGGCTGAGGCAGCTCGCGGAGGCGCTGATCGCCACGCCGTCCTATGCCGTTTCCCGGCGCATGGTTCGCCATGTGACGATCACGCTCGCCGCGGTGGCCAGCAAGAGGGAGCCGGCGATCACCCAGGCGACCGTGGACAGGTTCAGGTGCAGGCCGACGTCGGTGGAGGTCGCCTGGGACAGCCCGGACGCCATGCCGGCCAGCGGGCCCAGGGGCACCAGGACGCCGAGGGCCGCGCCGACGGTGGTGACGAGGGTGGTCTCGGCGACGGAGAACAGCAGTAGCTGCTGTTCCGTGCCGCCGGCCGACCTCATCACGGAGAAGTCGCGGCGCCGGCTGTGTGCGGTCATGGCCATGCTGTTGGCCACGGCGATGCCGCTGTAGCCGACGGCGATGACGATCAGCATGGTGGCGAGGCTGTCGGTCAGCTTCGCGTCGGTGTTGTAATCGTCGAGCGCGTACCGCATCGCGTCGTGCACGGCCGTGCCGGGGACGGCGGTGGCGGGCTGAGACGTGGCCGGGACGAAGATGTCGTCGGTGAGCGCGGCCGGATCGTGCTCGCGCACCAGCGCGCGGGCCACGACGAAGTCGCCGCGGGCGGGGTCGTCCGCCAGGACCTGTGCGATGCGCAGCGTCATCGTGGTGCCGTCGGCGAAGCGCACCGTGTGGCTGTCACCGGCCTTCACGCCGAGGAAGGCCGCCATCCGCTCGCCGAGCACCGCCTGGCCCGGCTTGTCCCAGCGCGCGTCGCGTGAGCCGAGCGCGTCGATGACGGCGAGGTCGCCGTCCTTGTCGCGGACGAAGGCGCGGGTGGGCAGCGCGGCCTTGCCCACCGGGTTGGCGGCGACCACCTCGTCGGTGTTGCCCGGTGTCCCGTCCGGAGTCACGATCATCTGTCCTTTGAGCTTGACCGCGTCGCCCGCCGGGTACGCCACACGCATGGTCTCCACCATGCCGCTGAGCAGGACGGCGAAACCGACGGCGGCTATCACCGGAGCGGCGAGGGAGGCCGCCCGGCGCGCGTTGGCGCCCAGCTCCGCCCGCACGAGCAGGGGGGCGGCCGAGCGGGACCGCTCGAACGGCGAGGTGAGGGCACGTCCGACGGGGCCGACGAACACCGGCGCGAGCAGCGCCGCTGCCACGATGAGCACCATCGTGGCGCAGATCGCCAGGTTGATGCGGCTGTCGGCGGCGACCGAGGCGGTCGCGATCGCGAGCACCAGGCCGAGGCCGAGCACGGTCAGGCCGCCGATCCAGCGTGCACGGCTCATGGTCCGGCTGTTCGCCCCGCTGTCCAACAGCGCCTCGACCGGCGCGACCTTGGCAGCGGTCCGTCCGGCCGACCAGGCCCCGAGGACGCTGACGCCGATACCGATGGCCGCGGCCGTGAACAGCGGCCACATCGCCACCCGCAGCGTGAGTTCCGGGGGCGTCACGTCGAGCCCCTTGAGGATGTCACGCAGCAATGGTGCGGCGCCGATACCGGTCAGGCAGCCGGTCAGCGAGCCGAGCAGGCCGATGACGCCCGCCTCGCCCAGGATCATCCGGCGCACCTGCCGGGGGGTCGCGCCGATCATGCGCAGCAGGCCGATCTCCCGCCGCCGCAGCCCGGTCGCCAGGGCGAGCATGGACGCGACGACGAAGACCGTGGTGAACAGGCCGAGCGTCGCCAAAGCCGTGATGAGCTGTGTGCCGAGGAACCGCTTGTGCTCCACGTACTCGGGCTGGAGCGCCGAGCGGCCGTCGCCGGTGACCACGGTGCCCTTGTCGCCGACGACGCTCTCGGCCTTCGCCTTGACCTCGCTGACGGAGGCGCCCTTGTCGGTGAGGATCGCGAGGGCGCCGACGCCGGGCTCCTGCCGTGCGGCGAAGGCGTCGGTGAAGTAGTAGCCCGGTCCGTCGACGGTGCCGACCACGCGGAACTCGGTGCGGCCGGCGGTGATGTTCACCGTGAGGGTGCTGCCCGGAGCCACCCCGAGCGACCGGTCCACCACGACCTCGTGGTCCGTGGCCGGCGCCCGTCCCTTGACGAGCTCGTACGGTGCGAGGCGCGCGCTCGGCCAGCCGTGCCCGGCCTCCAGTGCGCCCTTGTCCGCCACCGGCCGCTCGCCGCGGAAGGCCTGCGCGTAGAACGAGCGGTCCACGACCACGGAGGCCACGCCGGGCACCTCGCGCAGCCTCTCGATGAGCGGCTGCGCCTCGCTTTCGCTCCACGGCACCCGGTCCTTCGGGCTGCCGTCCTCGTCGGCCGCCTGGTCGGGGATCGCGAGCGCGGGGGCACCCGCCAGACGGGACTGGACGTTGGGGAGGGAGGAGTCGTAGATGATCAGCGTCGTGGTGATGAGCGCGACGCCGACCAGCACCGCGGCGAAGGCTGCCAGGAAGCTGCTCCAGCGCTCACGGACGTTTGCGAAGACCAGCATCACGCCTCCAGCTTTGCCATGTGGGCGGCGATCGAGGCGGCGTTGCGGCTGTCGGAGCCACGGCTGAGGGCGATCCGGTCCGTGATGCGGCCGTCCTTGAGGAAGACGACCACGTCGGCGACCGCCGCGGCCATGGGGTCGTGGGTGACCATGAGCGTGGTCTGGCCCTCCTGGTCGACCAGCATGCGCATCATGTGCAGCACCTCGCGCGAGGTGATGGTGTCCAGTGCGCCGGTGGGCTCGTCCGCGAACAGCACGTCCGGCCGGGTCACGAGCGCGCGGGCGAGTGCGACGCGCTGCTGCTGGCCGCCGGACATCTCGCTGGGGCGGTGCCCCGCCCGCTCGGACAGACCGACCGCGGCCAGCGCCTCGGCGACCTGCCCGCGGCCCACCCGGCGCCCGGCGAAACGCGACGGCAACTCGACGTTCTGCGCCGCGGTCAGTGATTCGACCAGGTTGAAGGACTGGAACACAAAGCCGATGTGGTCGCGCCGGAATGTGGTGCGCTCCCGCTCGTTCTTCCGGCCGATGTCGACACCGGCCACCACGACCCGGCCTTCGGTGGGCCGGTCCAGACCGGCCGCACACTGGAGCAGCGTGGATTTCCCGGAGCCGGACGGCCCCATGATGGCGGTGAAGGTCCCACGGGGAAAGCCGATGGAAACGCCGTCCAGTGCGGTGACGGAGCGATCGCCGGCTCCGTGGACCTTGCGGACGGTGTGAAGCTCAACCGCATCGGATGCGGGTGCCTGCCTGGTAGGGGTCATGGCGTCGATTTCAGCGGGACGACCCGTGCCACCGCACTGATCTGAGCTGTAGTCCGTAGGTAGAGCCAGCTCTACTGAGTTGACCGGCTGCGCGGGATAGCGTCGTCGCATGTACCCCAGAACGGCCTGGCAGGCCATGGCTCAGCGCCCACTGAGCTTCTTGACCTCCAGCTGGCCATGGCGCTCACTGGCGTATCTGGCCACCGGTGTTGTGGTCGGCGCGGCCGCGGTGGCGGTGTTCGTGACAGGGCTCGTGGCCGGGCTGCTTCTGCTGGTGGTCCTGGTCGGTGTGGCCCCGCTGGTCGGCGTCGTGCTGTCGTCGAACACCGTGGCGACGGTCGAGCGGTACCGGCTGCGCCTCGTCGACCGCGACGAGATGCCGAACCCGCACCGGCCTCCTGACGGAGCCGGTTTCCGCGCCTGGATGTCGACCCGGCTGACCGAACAGGTCACCTGGCGCGAGCTGGGGTTCGCGCTTGTCTCCGCGGCGGCGCTGTGGTGGCTGGACCTGCTGGTACTCGCCTTCTCCTTCGGACTGCCCGTGCTCACGTTCGAGGCACTCCAAGACAGGACCACCTGGCCGTGGGCGGTCTTCGGTGTCATCGTGCTGCTGGCCTCGCCGTACACCGTGACCTCGTGGGCGGGGGCGCGCGCCGCGCTCACCCGGACCTTCCTCGCCCCGCGGGACGGCGAACTCGGGGAGTCCCTGCGGGAGGTCCAGGCCTCGCGCGTGCGGCTCATCGACTCCTTCGACGCCGAGCGCGTACGCATCGAGCGCGACCTGCACGATGGCGCGCAGCAACGGCTGGTGTCGCTCGGGATGATGCTGGGTCTGATGCGCCTGGACATCCCCGAGGGATCTCCGCTGGCCGCCCAGCTGACGGCGGCCGAGGAGCAGCTTTCCACCGCCCACCAGGAGTTGCGCAGTCTCATCCGGGGGCTCAACCCCCCGGTGCTCGCGGACCACGGCCTGGTCGCCGCCGTGCAGGACCACGCGAGCCGTTTCCCCGTCCCGGTCACCGTCGATCTCCAGCTGCCGGGAAGACTCCCTCGGCAACTGGAGACCAATGTGTACTACCTGATCAACGAGGCCATGACGAACATCGCGCGGCACAGCGGCGCCAAGAGCGCCAAGATCCATGGCCGATACCATGCGGACGTGCTGGTTCTGGAGATCACGGACGATGGACACGGCGGCGCGGAGCCGAGCGCCGGCAGCGGTCTGACCGGTCTCGCGGACCGGCTCACCGCGTTGGAGGGCCGGATGCGGGTGTCCAGCCCGGTCGGCGGTCCGACCCTGCTCCATGTGGAGATTCCATGCCACTTCGCGTGATCGTCGCGGAGGACGCCGTCCTGTTGCGTGAAGGGCTGGTCAGCCTGTTGCAGCGGTTCGGCCACGAGACGCTCGCCGCGGTGGGCAGTGCGGACGCGCTGCTCGAGGCGGTCCACCACGACCGGCCCGATCTTGTGATCACGGACGTACGGATGCCGCCCGGGGAGGGAGACGACGGACTGCGGGCGGCGGTGGCCCTGCGCGAGACGTACACCAGGCTGCCGGTGCTGGTGCTCAGCCAGTACGTCGAGCGGTCGTATGCCGTACGGCTGCTCGACTCGTGCAACGGCGCGGCGGTGGGTTATTTGTTGAAGGAACGCGTCGGTGCGGTCGTCGACTTCATGGCGGCGCTGGACCGCGTGGCCGGCGGCGGGACCGTGGTGGACCCCGAGGTGATCCACCAGCTCGTCAAGCTCCGTCACGATCCTCTGGAACGGCTCAGCGCCCGCGAAAAGGAAGTCTTGAGCCTCATGGCGGAGGGACGGTCCAACGCGAATCTGGCGGCCCAGTTGTTCATCAGCGAAGCCGCCGTCAACAAGCACATCGGCAACATCTTCAACAAGCTCGATCTGCCAGTGGACACGGACGGGCATCGCCGGGTCCTGGCGGTGCTGGCGTTCCTCAGAGCGTGACACCGGCCTCGCGCCAAGGGCCGCCCTTGAACAGGGCGGCCCTCGGCGTGGTGTGGCTCGTCAGACCTCAGACGTTGACGCCGAAGTCCTTGGCGATGCCCGCCAGGCCCGCGGCGTAGCCCTGGCCGACCGCGCGGAACTTCCACTCCGCGCCGTTGCGGTAGAGCTCGCCGAAGACCATGGCGGTCTCGGTGGCCGCGTCCTCGCTCAGGTCGTAGCGGGCGATCTCGGTGCCGCCGGCCTGGTTGATGATGCGGATGAAGGCATTCCGCACCTGGCCGAAGTTCTGGCTGCGGGACTCGGCGTCGTAGATGGAGACCGGGAAGACGATCTTCTCGACGTCGGCGGGCAGGCCCGCCAGGTTGACGTTGATCTGCTCGTCGTCGCCCTCGCCCTGGCCGGTGACGTTGTCACCGGTGTGGACGATGGTCTGGTCCGGGGTGGACTTGTTGTTGAAGAAGATGAAGTGCTGGTCCGAGTAGACCTTGCCGCTCGGGTTCACGGCGATGGCGCTCGCGTCCAGGTCGAAGTCGGTACCGGTGGTGGTGCGGACGTCCCAGCCAAGGCCCACCGTGACGGCGGTCAGGCCCGGTGCCTCCTTGGTGAGCGAGACGTTGCCGCCCTTGGACAGGCTTACAGCCATGGGGAGTCCCTTTCGTGGTCGAGTCCTCGGGGCTTCGTACTCCGGACGAAGCTACCGTCACCCACCTCAACGCCGTCAGCCGCCCACCGGTTCCAGGTTCCTTTACCTTCTTTGCCAAGTCTTATCGCCGGGCGGTTCGCTCTCGCCCGGCGCGAAATACAGATGACGGCCCTCCGGCGGCGCGGGATCATAGGGGCATGCCCGGGCCCTATGTCATCCGTGGCTCGGTCTCCCTGCCGGAGGCCGAGCTGATGTGGCGTTTCTCGCGGTCGTCCGGGCCGGGCGGGCAGCACGTCAACACCAGCGACAGCCAGGTGGAGCTGCGCTTCGACCTGGCCGCGACCGAGGCGCTTCCGCCGGTGTGGAAGGAGCGCGCGCTGGAGCGGCTTGCGGGGCGGCTGGTCGGCGGGGTGGTGACCGTACGGGCCTCCGAGCACCGCTCGCAGTGGCGCAACCGTGAGACGGCCGCGGTCCGGCTCGCGTCGCTGCTGGCCGAGGCGACCGCGCCGCCGCCCAAGCCGCGCCGTCCGACCCGTATCCCACGCGGCATCAACGAGCGGCGGCTGCGGGAGAAGAAGCAGCGCGGCGACACCAAGCGGGGGCGGTCCGGGCGGGACTGGGGTTAGTCGGGGTGGCGCGCTTTGGCCGCTTGTCCTGGCCGACGGCGTGAAGGTCTGCTTCGACGGGCGGCTCCGGGCGGCTACGGGAGTACGGAGCGGACCGCGTCCGGTGTGCGGCCCACGACCGCCGTGCCGTCGTCCGCTGTGATGATCGGCCGCTGGATGAGGATCGGATGGGCGGCCAGCGCCTCGATCCACCGGGCGCGGGCGGACTCCTCGCGCGGCCAGTTGCTCAGGCCCAGTTCGGCCGCGGCGGATTCACCGGTGCGGGTGATGTCCCAGGGCTCCAGGCCGAGGCGGTGCAGTACGTCCTCGATCTCCTTGGCCGTAGGCGGCGCTTCCAGATAGCGGCGCACCGTGTACTGGGCGCCCTCGGCGTCCAGCAGGGTCAGCGCGGACCGGCACTTGGAGCAGGCGGGGTTGATCCAGATTTCCATGGGTTCGTCGGTCTCTCGATCGCCAAAAGGAGCGTGGACGACGTTACCCGAGCGGGGAGAGGGTCAGTCCAGCGTGCGGTAGCGGCCCCGGAAGTACATCAGCGGGCCGCCGTCCGCGCTCGGGGTCCCCGCCGACAGCACCCGGCCCACCACCAGCGTGTGGTCGCCGGCCGTCACCCGCTGCTCGGTGCGGCTCTCCACGATCGCGAGCGCCCCGCCGACGAGGGGCGCGCCTGTGGTGGCGCCGCGCGTATAGGGGATGTCCTCGAACAGTAGCCTGTCGCTGATGCGCCCCTTCATGGCGAATCGTCCCGCTATGTGGCGCTGGCTTTCCGACAGGACCGATACCGCCCAGAGGGGCTGTCGGGCCAGGAGGTCGTCCATCCGCGAGCCGTTGCGAACGCTCACCATGACGAGCGGCGGGTCAAGTGACACTGACATAAACGCGGTGGCTGTCATGCCGACGTCCTCGCCACGCGCCCCTTCCTCCGGGTCGTGGGCGGTCACCAGTACCACGCCCGCCGAGAGTCGGGACAGGGCGGCACGGAACTCGTCCTCACTCACCCCACCAGCATGGGGGATGGCGGGCTGCGCGGGGGCGGAACTCGATGGGTGCGGCACGTACTGAACGCTAACGCGGGCCCGGCGGGTTCCGCATCGGGCCCCGGGACCAGGCCGGTCCTAGGTCGCGGGCTGTATCCGCCCTACGCCGGGGGTGGCAGTGGGCGACCTTCGGATGAGTGGCTGAACGGCGTTTCGGGATTTGCATTCACAAAAAACAGGAGCGCTCCCACGCTTGTCTCCAAGGCTTGAACACTGTCTGTGACATGACTCACACCAGGCAGTAATTGTTGACCCTGTGTACCGAGTGGGCAGCTCGCTGTGATTCAGTGGCCATGGCAATCGGACGACAAGTCGGACGACAAGAAGGACGACGAGAAGCCAGGAGTTGCTGTCGAGGTCTCGGGGGAGTAGCAAGCGATGGAGACCGAGTCGGAGCCGTATATCCGCCTTGCGACCCTGCGGCTGTTGCACCAGGTGGTCGCCGATCTGAACACCGCCCGCAGCCTCGCCGACACCGTGCAGACAGTCGCCGACGGGGTGATCGCCGGGCTCGGCTACCAGCTCTCGGCCGTCAATCTGGTCCGTCCGGACGGCGATCTGGTCGTCGCGGCCGTCGGCGGAAACGCCGGGGCCGAGGCATTGATGGCCGGCCGGGTCGGCTCGCGCGCTTCTTGGGAGCGCCGGCTGTCCATGGGCGACCGCTGGGGCGACCTGCACTTCATCCCGTACACGGAGGGGTGGGTGCTGGACGAGGACGACGTTCCGGAGTGGCCCACCCCCGGACCCGCGCCCCGCTACGCCGACGAATGGCATCCCATGGACCGCCTGTTCGCCCCGATGTACACGGCGGGCGGCGCGGGCGGCGAGCTGATCGGCGTCATAACCGTCGACCGGCCGAGCAATGGCCGCCGCCCCGGCGCATGGGGGCGCGAGGCCCTGCAGATGTACGCCTTTCACGCCGCGACCGCGATCGGCAACGCCCGCCTGCGCGCCAACATGCAGCGCGCGTTGCTGCGCCTCGAGCGCGAGCAGCAGGCCCTGCGCGCCAGCGAGGAGAGCTTCCGGCAGGCCTTCGAGTACGCGCCGAGCGGCATGGCCATCGCCGAGATGGGCGGCGACCAGCACGGGCGGCTGCTGCGCGCCAACGACGCGCTGTGCCGGCTGCTGGGCCGCCCGGCCTCCGCCCTGCGCCGCTACTCCTTCTCCGACCTCGTGCACCGCGAGGACATCGGCACCCTGCTGCGCACCTCCGCCGAGGGCGGCCGCTCCGAGCTGCGGCTGGCCCGCAGGGACGGCAGCTACGTCTGGGTGAGCCTGCGCAACTCCGTGGTCGCCGACGCGGCTGACGGCCCGCGCTTTCTGCTCACCCACGTCGAGGACATCGAGGAGCGCAAACACCACGAGCTGCAGCTCGCCCACCGCGCCAGCCACGACTCGCTGACCGGCCTGCCCAACAGCGCCGAGCTGCGCGCCCGCCTCGGCAGCAGGCTGTGCGGCAACCCGCCGCGGCCCGGGCGGTCCGGGACCGGGGCCGACGCCGGGGCGGGCGCGCTCTCCCGCGGCTACGACGAGTTCGAGAGGTTGGCTGTCTTCGACGAGCCGGGCGTCTTCGATGCGCCGGGTGTCTTCGAGGGGCCGGGGCCGAACAGGCCGGGCGGCTCCATCCCGTACGAGCCCCATGTACACGCCATCGCGCCACGGGAGGACGACGACGTCGACGACGGCCACAAGGGGCTGGCCGTCCTCTTCTGCGACCTGGACGGCTTCAAGTCGATCAACGACCGGTTCGGCCACCACGCGGGCGACGCCGTCCTCATCGAGGTCGCCCGCCGGCTGGCCGCCGGGGTGCGGGAGGGGGACACCGTGGCCCGCCTCGGCGGCGACGAGTTCGTGGTCCTCGCGGACGGCCTCGGCCGGGCCGACGCCAAGGACCTGGCGGTCCGGCTACGCAACGCGATCACCCCACCGATCCGGGTGGACGGCCGGGCCGTCCGGGTCGGGGCCAGCTTCGGTATCGGCTGGGCCAGTTGCGGGATGACGGCCGAGGAAGTGCTGCAGTCGGCCGACCAGCGGATGTACGTCGAGAAGCGGTCGCGCGCCAAGGACCGCCGCCGCGTCGGATGAACCTTCTCCGACTCGCGTTGCCCTCGGCAGGGTAGGCTGCCCTGATGCGGCACTGCCGCCGAGGGTGAATCGATCATGAATATTGGCCATCCGGACAGTGCATGCCCTGTTGCGGCCCTCCCGGCCCTGATATGAGCTGTCATGGCGCATACGCACCTGAGCGCCTTTGGCCATATGCACAGGGGAGTGACGAGAGGGATGACGGCCGGCAACAACGGCTCGGACACGCCGGAGAATGACGACCCGTTCGCCTATCTGTACCGCTCGGAGGGCGGACAGGACGGCCAGCCGGGACAGTCGGGCTCCGCCCCCCGGACCGGCGGCTACGGCTACCCGGGCCCGGCCGCCCCGCACCAGCCAGGGGTCCCCCGCACCTCGTACAACCACGTCCGCGCGGTCGGCGAGCGCACCTACGGGCAGCAGAACCAGCAGCAGTACCAGCAGGGTCAGCAGATCCCGAACCAGCAGGCGTACGGCCGCCAGGGCCAGCAGCAGGGCCACGGGCAGCAGAACGCCCACTACGCCGCCCCCGAGACCATGCCCGGCGGCGCCCCCCGCCAGCCGGCCCCCTCGCGCGGCGGCCGCGGCCGTGGCCCCAACAACAAGGGGCTGCTCATCGGCGCGCTCGCCGTCGTCGCCGTGGTCGTGGTCGGCATCGGCGTCGCGATGCTCACGAACAATGACGGCAACAAGGACGACAAGGCCGACCCCACCAACTCGCCCACGGCGGGCGCGAGCGTCAAGCCCAGCGAGACCGCCGAGCCGTCCAAGAAGCCGTCCGCGCTGCCCACCGAGGACGCGTGGGGCATGCGCCTGGAGGGCGGCGCGGCCCCCGCGACGGACATCCCCGGCGCCAAGGCCGAGGGCGGTAAGTACGTCGGCGGGATGAACGCCCCCGGCGCGTCCGTGACCTGGAACGTGGACGTCGCCAAGGCGGGCCAGTACCGGGTGTACGCGAGGTACGGCGTGCCCGGCGAGAACCAGTCGCTCTCGCTCACCGTCAACGGGGAGCGGTCGACCCGGCCGATCAATATGGAGAACTTCGTCCCGGGCGCGAAGAAGGGCGACTGGGAGAAGAGCTGGACGAGCACCTGGTCCCTCGTCAACCTCAACGAGGGCACCAACACCGTCAAGGTGTCCTGTGAGGCCGGCGACAAGTGCGAGGTCATCCTCGACCAGCTGTGGCTCACCGGCAAGGACGGCTGACGACGCCGCCGTACGGCGCGGGGCGCCGGGCCTGGTGGCCGCTCAGGCCGCCGGGCCCTCGGTGACCTCGATCCGGCCCAGCAGCTCCTCGTAGGTGGCGCGGTCGAACTCGCCCGCCGCCGGGACCCGTACGGCCGCCGCCGACAGGGCCACCGCGCGTGCCAGCCGGTCCGGCCACGGGGCCCCGTCGACCAGGCCGGACAGCAGCCCGGCCACCGCGGAGTCCCCCGCCCCCGTCGGATTGCCCGCGAGGCGGCGCGGCGGGGCGGCCCGCCAGGTGCCCTCGGAGGTGACCGCCAGCATGCCGTCCGCGCCGAGCGAGGCGGCCACCGCGCGCGCTCCGCGCCGTTGGGCGTCGCGCGCGGCGCGCAGCGGCTCGGTGGAGCCGGTGAGCCCGGCGAGTTCGTCGGCGTTCGGCTTGACGATGTCGGGGCGGGCGGCGATGCCGCGGCGCAGCGGTTCGCCGCTGGTGTCCAGCAGTGTGGGCACGCCCGCCGCGCGCGCGTCCCGGATGAGCCGCGCGTACGTCCCGACGGGTACGCCGGGCGGCAGGCTGCCGCACAGCGCGACCGCGGACGCCTCGCGCAGCAGCTCGGCGTACGCGCGGAGGAACGCGGACCGCTCGGGCGTGGTGACGATCGGGCCGGGCTCGTTGAGCTGGGTGGAGTCGCCCGAGTCGGCGTCGACGACGCCGACGGTGCGCCGGGTCGTACCGGCGATCGGCACCAGGGCGTCCGTCACCCCGCCGCCGAGTTCGGCGAGCCGTTCCCGCAGGACTGTCCCCGTCACGCCCCCGGCGAAGCCCGTGACGACGGTGCGGTGGCCGAGGGCGGCCAGCACCCGGGCGACGTTGAGGCCCTTGCCGCCGGGCCGCTCGGTGACCTCGGTGACGCGGTGGGTGGTGTGGGCGCGCAGGCGTGGCACCTGGTAGGTGATGTCCAGGGCGGTGTTGAGCGTGACCGTCAGGATCACCCTGGCATCCCCTTCTTCTGGTTCTTCTGGTTCTTCTGGTTCTTCCGTCCCCCGGCCCGTCCTCGGCGCTGCGCGGCTGTGAAGGATCATGCCAAAACGGCGGCGGCGGGCCCAGACCCCCACCGGGGCCGGCCCGCCCAACCGAGGTGTCGGATCAGCCCACTTCGGGATCGATCACCCACTCGCCCCGGCGCATCACGCCCACCACCCCGAAGTCCTCGCCCAGCACGACCAGATCGGCGTCCTTGCCCGCCTCCAGGGAGCCCACCCGGGCATCGAGGCCCAGGACCTTCGCGGGGGTCGCGGACAGCGCTTGTACGGCCTCGGGCACGCTCAGCCCGTCGAGGGTCACGGCCCGGGCGAAGGCCTGGTCGAGGGTCAGGGTCGAGCCCGCGATCGAACCGGCCGTCGGGCCGCTGCTGATCCGCGCGACCCCGCCGGAGACCTCGACCTCCATCGGGCCCAGCGGGTAGATCCCGTCGCTCATGCCGGTCGCGCCCATCGCGTCCGTGATGAAGGCGACCCGGCCGGCGCCCGCGCGGCGGAAGGCGAGGCGCAGTGCGGCGGGGTGCAGATGCGTGCCGTCGTTGATCAGCTCGACGGTGATCCGCTCGTCCTCCAGCAGGGCGGCGACCGGCCCCGGCTCGCGGTGCAGCAGCGGCGGCATCGCGTTGAACAGGTGCGTCGCCACGGTCGCGCCCGCCTCGACGGCCTCGAGCGCCGCCTCGTACGCCGCGTCGGTGTGGCCGACGGCCGCGATGACGCCGCTGTCGGCCAGTAGCCGTACGGAGTCCAGGCCGCCGGGCAGTTCGGGCGCCAGGGTCATCATCTTCGCGGTGCCGCGCGCGGCGTCGACGAGCTTGCGCACGTCCGCGGGGTCCGGGTGGCGCAGCAGCGACGGCTGGTGGGCTCCGCAGCGGTGCGGGGAGATGAAGGGGCCCTCGAAGTGCACGCCGGCCAGGTCGCCCTGCTCGACCAGTTCGGAGAGGGCCGCGGCCTGCCGCGCGAGGTCGTCGAGGTCGCCGGTGACGGTGGAGGCGAGCAGGGTGGTGGTGCCGTGGCGGCGGTGCGTACGGGCGACGGTGAGGGCTTCCTCGGCGGTGCCGGCCGAGAAGGACGCCCCGCCGCCGCCGTGCACATGCATGTCGACGAAGCCGGGGACGATCCAGTGGCCGGTCAGATCGCGCGCGGAGCCGCCGGGGGCGGCCGCGCCGCCGCTGCTCACCTGCGCTCCGCCGGTCGCCGCCCTGCCCGCCTCGACGATGTGCCGGCCCTCGACCGTCACCCGTCCGTCCTCGACCACGCCGGTCGGCAGCACCACCCGGGCGCCCGTGAGAACCGTTCGAGCCGTGGGAGCCGTTCGTCCGATCATCAGGCGCTTACCTCCGTGGAGAGAAGATCCCAGGCGAGCAGACCCGCGCCCAGGCATCCGGCGGTGTCCCCGAGGGCCGCCGGGACGATAGAGGGCAGCTTCTGGAACGTGATCCGCTCCTCGACCGCCGTGCGCAGCGGCGCGAACAGGGTCTCCCCGGCCTCGGCCAGGCCGCCGCCGACGATCAGTACCCCGGGGTCCAGCAGGGTGACCCCGGTGACCAGGCCGTCGGCGAGGGCGCCCACGGCCTCCTGCCACACCGCCACGGCCCGCGGGTCGCCGGACTCGACGGCCTTGGCGCAGTCCGCGGCGTCCGCATGAAGGTCGCCGCTCGCCCGCGCCCAGGCGCGGCCCACCGCGGCGGCGGAGGCGAGCGTCTCCAGGCAGCCGGACTGCCCGCACCCGCACACCGGGCCGCCGGGCCGTACGACGACGTGGCCGATCTCCCCCGAGGAGCCGTTGGCCCCGGGGTCGACGTGTCCGTGGATGCCGATGGCCCCCGCGATGCCGGTGCCCACCGACACGAACAGGAAGCGGTCGGCCCCCTCGCCCGCTCCTATCCGGCCCTCGGCCAGCCCGCCCATGCGTACGTCGTGGGCCAGCGCGACCGGCGTTCCGGCGAGCCGTTCGGCCAGCAGGGCACGCAGCGGCACATCGCGCCAGCCGAGGTTGGCGGCGAAGACGGCGATGCCGCGGTCCTCGTCGAGGACCCCGGGCACGCCGACCCCGGCCGCGGCGGCCGGGGTGCCGTAGCGCTGCTCGCCGATGGCGCGCAGTTCGGCGGCGAAGTCGAGGATCGTGGCGACGACGGCCTCCGGTCCGCGCTCCCGGCCCGTGGGCCGTCTGTCCTCATGGAGGAGTGCGCCGTCCGCCCCCACGAGGGCGGCCTTCATGCCGGTGCCGCCCACATCCAGGGCGATGACGTGTCTCACGGGGACAGTCTCGCGCGATCCCCCGTAAGAGGTCTAGTCCACTCGCCGTGCGTACGGTGGACTAGGCTCCGGTTGTCCGCGAAAAGGTGAAAGTCGATACCGAAGCGATATCCGTATGGTGTAGACCCTGTGGAGGTACGCGGGGCAGACTCGCTCGACGCTCCTGGGGACCGGCCAGGGGGACAGTCGGACCACGAGGGTGGGGAAAAGCAGTGCAGCGTCGGCGATTCATGAGTCTGACGGCGGCGGGTGCCGCGACGGCGGCGATATCGCCCGCGCTGACGGCGTGCGGAAAGGAAGGCCCGGGCTCGGGCGACGTCACCCTGAAGGTGGTGGCGGCCGACTACGGCGACAGCTCGGCCAACGGCTCCCAGAAGTACTGGGACAAGCTGGCCCGGGAGTTCGAGGCCAAGCACGAGAACATCAAGGTCGACGTCACGATCCTCAGCTGGACCGAGGTCGACAAGAGCGTCGCCGACATGGTCAAGCGCGGCGAGGCCCCGGACATCGCGCAGATCGGCGCGTACGCCGACTTCGCCGCCGCGGGCAAGCTCTACCGCGCCGACCAGATGCTCTCCATCCCCACCCAGGCCGGGTTCATCGACTCGATCGCGCAGGCGGGCGAGGTCAAGCGGGTGCAGTACGGGCTGCCCTTCGTCTCCAGCGCCCGGCTCTTCTTCTACAACAAGCGGCTGTTCGAGGAGGCCGGTGTCCTCTCGGTCCCGGAGACCTGGGCCGAGCTGAAGGACGCCGCCGTCAAGCTCAAGGCGATGGGCGTGAAGATCCCCTACGGGCTGCCGCTCGGCCCCGAGGAGTCACAGGGCGAGGCCATGATGTGGATGCTCGGCGGCGGTGGCGGCTACACCGACAGCAACGGCAGCTACACCATCGACTCGAACGAGAACATCAAGACCTTCGAGTGGCTGCGCGACGAACTCGTCGGCGAGGGCCTCACCGGCCCCGACGTCCCTGCCCGCACCAACCGCCAGGACATCTTCGACGCCTTCACGCGCGGTGAGGTCGGCATGCTCAACGGCCACCCGACCCTGATGCAGCAGGCGGACGGCCATGGCATCGACTACGGCACCGCGCCGCTGCCCGGCCGTACGGGTAAGTCCAAGGCCACGATGGGCGTCGCCGACTGGGTCATGGCCTTCAAGCAGAACGGCAACCGCCGGCAGGCCGGGCTCTTCCTGGACTTCCTGTACGACGAGAAGAACGTTCTCGACTTCACCTCCCAGTACGACCTGCTGCCGGTGACCAGCAAGGCCTCCGCCACGATGCGCGGGGACCGCCAGTACAAGCGGCTGTGGAAGTTCCTCGACGAGCTGGCGACGGCGCAGTTCTACCCGGTGGACAAGACGTCCTGGGCGACGGTCCAGTCGGACCTGAAGAAGAAGATCGGTGCGGTGGTCTCCAAGGGCGGCGACCCGGCGGGTGTGCTCAGCGAGATCCAGCGCCAGGCCGACGCGCTGGAGAGCGCGCAGGGCTAGCGATGCACGGCGAGCAGGACCGGCCCGGCGAGACGGGGGGCAGGGGCGCGGAGGAAGACGCGGCCGGGCCCCCCGGCGAGGCAGCTGGGGGACCCGGCGAGGCGGCTGGGCTGTCCGAGCGGGACCGGGCCGTGCTCGCCGTGGAGCGGCGCGGCTGGCCGGGGCCCGGCGCCAAGGAGCGCGCGATACGCGAACAGCTCGGCATCTCGCCGACCCGCTACTACCAGCTCCTGAACGCCCTCCTGGACGACCCACGCGCCCTCGCCCACGACCCGGTGACCGTCAACCGCCTGCGCCGCCTGCGCGAGGCGCGGCGCGAACGCCGCTGACCGAGACCGCCCCATTGCCCCACCCCACACGCTCCACGGCGATAGGGTCGGCCACATGGGCAGCCACCCTCTTCCCGTACCCACGACAGCGGCCGGCCGTGAGGGCCTCGCGGCGATCCTCCAGCGGCCCGCGGAGGCCGTCGTCGCCTTCGACTTCGACGGCACCCTCGCCGACATCGTCCCCGACCCCGACCAGGCGCGCGCCCACCCCGGCGCCGTGCCCGCGCTCTCCCGGCTCGCCCCGCGGCTGCGTTCCGCCGCGGTGATCACCGGCCGTCCGGCCGCCCTCGCCGTGGAGTACGGCGGCTTCGCCGAGGCCGCGGGCCTCGACCACCTCGTGGTCCTCGGCCACTACGGCGCCGAGCGCTGGGACGCCGCCGGCCGCGAGGTCAGCGCCCCGCCCCCGCACCCGGGCGTCGCGGCGGCCCAGGCCGAACTCCCGGACGTACTCGCCTCGGTCGGCGAGGCGCGCGGTGCCACCGTGGAGGAGAAGGGGCGCGCCGTCGCCGCCCACACCCGCCGCGCCGCCGACCCGCGGGGCGCCTTCGAGGCGCTGCGCGAGCCGCTGCGCCGGCTCGCCGAGCGGCACGGGCTGATCGTCGAGCCCGGCCGCCTGGTGCTCGAACTGCGCCCGCCGGGCATGGACAAGGGCGTCGCCCTCACCGAGTACGTACGGGAGACCGGCGCCGGGGCGGTGCTGTACGCGGGCGACGACCTGGGGGACCTGGCCGCGTTCGCGGCGGTGGATCGGCTCAGGTCGCGGGGGGTGCCCGGGGTGCTGGTGTGCAGCGGCAGCGCCGAGGTCACCGAGCTGGCCCGGCGGGCCGACGTGGTGGTCGACGGCCCCGCGGGCGTCGTGGACCTGCTGACGGCGCTGGCCGGGGCGATCGAGGGCTGAACCCCTCAGGTGGTGAACACGCCGGGGTGGGTGAACACGTCTTGGCGGGTGGACATCACTCCGCCGTCAGCTCCCGCAGCTGTGCGAGGAACCACTGCGCGGGCGGCAGCGCGGTCGCGGCGGCCACCAGCCGCTCCGTACGCGCCGCCCGCTCACCGTCCTTCATCGACAGCGCCTCGTGCAGCGCCAGCGCCGTCGCCTCGATGTCGTACGGGTTGACCACCAGCGCGTCGCCGCCCAGCTCCGCGTACGCCCCGGCCTCCCGGGAGAGCACCAGCGCGCAGCCCTTCTCGGAGACCACCGGCACCTCCTTGGCGACCAGGTTCATGCCGTCCCGGATCGGGTTGACCAGGGCCACGTCCGCCAGCCGGTAGGCGGCGAGCGAGCGCGCGAAGTCGTCCTTCACATGGAGGGCGACCGGCTGCCAGCCCTCCGTGCCGTACTCGGCGTTGATCGCGTCGGCGACCCGCCGCACCTGCTCCGTGTAGTCGCGGTAGACGGCCAGGTCCTGGCGGGAGGGGTAGGCGAAGGCCACGTGCACCACGCGCTCCCGCCACTCGGGGCGCATCTCCAGCAGCCGCCGGTAGGCCAGCAGCCCGCGGACGATGTTCTTGGACAGCTCGGTGCGGTCCACCCGGACGACGGTCTTGCGCCCGGGGCCGATCTGCGCGCGCAGGGCCGTCAGCCGCTCGTCGACGTCCGCCTCCCGCGACCGCTTCCGCAGGAAGTCCGCGTCCGCGCCGAGGCCGTGTACGCCCAGCCGGGTCTCGCGCCCCTCGAAGCGCACGGACAGCCGCGCGCCGTCCCGTACCACCTCCGCGCCGAGCACGGCCGCGGCGCAGTCGGCGAAGGCCAGGGCCCAGCGCTCGGTGAGGAACGCGGCGCGGTCGCCGCCCAGGATGCCGCGCAGCACGCCCGCCGCCACGTCGTCCGGCAGCAGCCGGTAGTAGTCCGGCGGCGCCCAGGGGGTGTGCGAGAAGTGGCCGATCCGCAGGTCCGGCCGCCGCTCGCGGAGCAGGCCGGGCACCAGCGCCAGGTGGTAGTCCTGGACCAGCACGGCGGCGCCCTCGGCGGCCTCCTGGGCGAGGGCGTCCGCGAAGGCCGCGTTGTACGTCTCGTAGGCGTCCCACTGGGCGCGGAACTCCGCGCCGAAGACCGGTTCGAGCGGCGTCTGGTAGAGCAGGTGGTGGACGAACCACAGCACTGAGTTCGCGATGCCGTTGTACGCGGCGTCGAAGACCTGCGGCGCGATGTCGAGCATCCGCACCAGCTGCCCGCCGGTGTCGCCCGGGTCCAGATGCCCGGCCCCGGCCCGCCGGGCCGCCTCGCGGTCGCCGTCGCCCAGCGCCGCGCAGATCCAGACGGCGTCGGTGTCCGGCCCTATGGCGCTGAGGCCGGAGACCAGCCCGCCGCCGCCGCGCCTGGGGCCGAGCGAACCGTCCTCCCGCAGGGTGTAGGAGACCGGGCCGCGGTTGGACGCGACGAGGACCTGTGCAGCGGTGTGCTCAGAGGCCATGTCGCGTACCTAGCCATCCCACGCGCCGCGCAAACGTGCGTGCGGTTTCTTGCCCCGGTCGGCGCCTCCCGGCGGGGCCCGGGGCGGAGGCTGAGGGCGTCACGCCGCCCGCCGTTGCACATACTCCGGGATCTCGATCATCGGCGGCCGCTCCTCCGTGTCCACGGCGCTCGTCCGTGCCACGAAACCGGCCTCGCCCCGGTCGAACTGGGTCAGCCGCGGCCGCACCAGATGCCCGCGGGCCAGCCGCAGCTGGGCCGTGCGGTAGATCGTGGCCGCCATCCGGCCGAGCGCCTGCGGGTCCTGGTGGCGGTGTTTGCGCACGCCGAGGTCCACCTGGGCGAGCGCGTCGAGCCCGACCGTGTGCAGCGAGTCGATGAGAATGGCGAGCTCCACCCCGTAGCCGACCGGGAAGGGCAGCCGCTCCAGCAGCGAGCGGCGCGCCGCGTACTCGCCGCCGAGCGGCTGTACGAAACCGGCCAGCTGCGGCCAGTGCAGGTTCAGCAGCGGCCGGGCGACCAGCTCGGTGACGCGTCCGCCCTGGCCGGCCGCCCTGCCGGAGGCGAGCCCGCCGAACTCGGGGCCGAGCGGCCGGTCGTACATCCCCTTGACCAGGTGCACGTCCGGGTCGGTCAGCAGCGGGCCGACGATCCCAAAGACGAAGCGCGCGTCGAATTCCCGCAGGTCGGCGTCGATGAAGCAGACGATGTCGCCGCTGGTCGCCAGCAGTGAGCGCCACAGCACCTCGCCCTTGCCGGGCAGCGTCGGCAGCTCGGGCAGCAGGGAGTCGCGGTGCACGACCCTCGCCCCGGCCGCCGCGGCGACCTCGGCGGTGCGGTCGGTGGACCCGGAGTCCACCACCACCAGCTCGTCGACCAGGGGCGCGGCCCGGCCCATCAGCTCGCGACGTATGGTCGCGGCGATCTCACCGACCGTCGCCTCCTCGTTGAGGGCGGGCAGGACGACGCTCACGGCCTGGCCCGTGGCGCGCTTGGCGGCCAGCAGGCGGTCGAGCGGACGGTCGTCGGCGGACCAGGACCGCTCCTTCAGCCAGCGCTCCACCTCTTCCAGCACGTCCGTACCTCCCTGCTCAGCTGTGATGCATCTCGCGCTTCGGACGACTATCTCAACCATCCAGGCCTTCGGTTACAGTCTTGAACAACGCACGTGACCGTCGTATGTCGGGGGTCCTCGTGCGACAAACACGCCGGGCTGGGCCCGGCGTCATACCGCTCATCCAGAGGGGCAGAGGGAACGGCCCGTTGAAGCCCCGGCAACCCTCCAGCCGGTCCTGATTCGCCACGAAGCGGGGCCCCGGCTAGGGAAGGTGCCAATTCCGGCTCGCGGCGAGATGCGCCGTGAGGAAGATGAGGAGAAAGGGCCTCGCCTCCATGGCTGTGCAAGCTGTCGAAAGCTCAACTACTTCTGCCGGTTCAGCGGATTCCTCGGGTTCCACGGGGTCTTCTGTCTCCCTCGGCCCCGCCGTCGCGCTGTCCTGTCGTGAGTGCGGTGAGCGATTCCCCCTCGGCCCCATTTTCGCCTGTGTGGAGTGTTTCGGGCCGCTCGAGGTCGCGTACGACCTGCCGACCGGCGACCCCGAGGCGCTGCGCAAGCGGATCGAGGCCGGCCCGAACAACATCTGGCGCTACGCCCCGCTGCTGCCCGTCCCGGCCGACGTGGCCGACAAGCCCAACATCAACCCCGGCTTCACCAAGCTGGTGAAGGCCGACAACCTGGCCCGCGAGCTGGGTGTGACCGGCGAGCTGTACATCAAGGACGACTCCGGCAACCCGACGCACTCCTTCAAGGACCGCGTCGTCGCCCAGGCCGTCGAGGCCGCCCGCGCCTTCGGCTTCACCACCCTCTCCTGCTCCTCCACCGGCAACCTCGCGGGCGCGGTCGGCGCCGCGGCCGCCCGCGCGGGCCTGCGCTCCTGCACCTTCATCCCGCACGACCTGGAGCAGGGCAAGGTCGTCATGGCCGCGGTCTACGGCGGCGACCTGGTCGCCATCGAGGGCACGTACGACGACGTCAACCGCTTCTGCAGCGAGCTGATCGGCGACCCGGCGGGCGAGGGCTGGGGCTTTGTCAACGTCAACCTCCGCCCCTACTACGCGGAGGGGTCCAAGACCCTCGCGTACGAGATCTGCGAACAGCTCGGCTGGCGGCTGCCGGACCAGCTGGTCATCCCGATCGCGTCCGGCTCGCAGCTCACGAAGATCGACAAGGGGCTGAAGGAGCTCATCGCGCTCGGCCTGGTCGAGGACAGGCCGTACAAGATCTTCGGCGCCCAGGCCGAGGGCTGCTCCCCGGTCTCCACCGCCTTCAAGGCGGGCCATGACGTGGTGCGGCCGCAGAAGCCCAACACCATCGCCAAGTCGCTGGCCATCGGCAACCCGGCGGACGGGCCGTATGTGCTGGACATCGCGCGCCGCACGGGCGGAGCGGTGGAGGACGTGAACGACGAGCAGGTCGTCGCGGCGATCAAGCTGCTGGCCCGTACGGAGGGGATCTTCGCGGAGACCGCGGGCGGGGTGACCCTGGGCGTGACGCAGAAGCTGCTCGAGAACGGGGTCCTGGACCCCGCCCTCACCACCGTCGTGCTCAACACCGGAGACGGCCTCAAGACGCTCGACGCGGTCGCCCCGACGAGTGGGCCCACGGCGGTGATCCGCCCGAGTCTCGACGCGTTCCGCGAGGCTGGTCTGGCCTGAATCGGCTCGGCTCAAACCGGCTGGCTTGAATTCGCTCCTCGCCTCCCGCTGCAATTCCCACAGAAGGTGAAACGCTCATGAGCGTCAATGTCCGAATCCCCACCATCCTGCGCACCTACACAGGCGGGCAGGCCGAGGTCAGCGCCGAAGGAGCGACTCTCGCCGAGGTCCTGGCGGACCTCGACCGCAACCATCAGGGCATCGCGGCCCGCGTCCTGGACGACACGGGCAAGCTGCGCCGCTTCGTCAACGTCTATGTCAACGACGACGACGTGCGCTTCGCGGAGGGCCTGGAGACGGCGACCCCGGACGGCGCCGGCGTCTCGATCATTCCGGCGGTCGCGGGCGGCTGCTGAGCCGGTAACGGGCCGGTCACGGGCGGTCGTACCCCCCGAGATAAACGGAATCGCCTCGTCCTGATAGAAACGGACGGGGCGATTCCATGTGTGGAACCGCGATACAGTTACAGCGATCCCCTTCTGTCGGCCCCCGCGCCGACCGCATATGAGAACTCGTCAACTTGTGCCCAAACTGTGCGCGCGAATTGCCGGGCTGGTCCGTTATGTCCGGCCCGGCTTGCCCTGAATTCACGGGAATTTGCCGCTTATTACCGTTCGGCCGTCGCCAGAATTCTCGTCCGATTGACCTGTTGCACAGGGCAGTGGGACAGATACATTCAGCGGCGGTCGACGCGTTCCGGCGCACACCCCCCTCGACTCGGGGGGTGAGGTCTGACCCGGGTCCGCGGAGTGCGGTCCTGCGCAAGGGCCAGCAATAGGGGAGTTAGGAATGGCTCAGGGCACCGTCAAGTGGTTCAACGCGGAGAAGGGGTACGGCTTCATCGCGGTCGACGGTGGTGCGGACGTGTTCGTCCACTACAGCGCGATCCAGATGGACGGTTACCGCACCCTCGAGGAAGGCCAGCGGGTCGAGTTCGAGATCTCGCAGGGCCAGAAGGGGCCGCAGGCGGACATGGTCCGCGTGGCTGTTGGCTGAAGCGCCGACGCGAGGCAGCTGACTGGACCGTTCGAAGGGCCCGTACCCCCATGGGGAACGGGCCCTTTGACATGAGCTCTCGCGACCAGCTTGTCCCACCCTGTCACCCACTCACGCTTGCACTCTCGGGGGTCGAGTGCTAATCATTGGCGTTAGCACTCTGAAGGTGAGAGTGACAGAAGGATCGGGTCGGTGAGGTCCGTCAGGCCATGCGGGGCAAGGAACCGCAGGGCAGGCAGGCCGTCCGTCGCGGGCGCCAGGCGCGGTCCGGAGCAATCCACCCCGTCTTGGGAGGACCACTTCACATGGCCAAGATCATCGCGTTCGACGAGGAGGCGCGGCGCGGCCTCGAGCGCGGGATGAACCAGCTCGCCGACGCCGTCAAGGTCACCCTCGGCCCCAAGGGTCGCAACGTCGTCCTCGAGAAGAAGTGGGGCGCCCCCACGATCACCAACGATGGTGTATCCATCGCCAAGGAGATCGAGCTCGAGGACCCGTACGAGAAGATCGGCGCCGAGCTGGTCAAGGAGGTCGCGAAGAAGACGGACGACGTCGCCGGTGACGGCACGACGACCGCGACCGTCCTCGCCCAGGCGCTGGTCAAGGAGGGCCTGCGGAACGTTGCCGCGGGCGCCAACCCGATGGCCCTCAAGCGCGGCATCGAGAAGGCCGTCGAGGCCGTCTCCGCCCAGCTGCTCGAGCAGGCCAAGGACGTGGAGACCAAGGAGCAGATCGCCTCCACCGCCTCCATCTCCGCCGCCGACACCCAGATCGGCGAGCTCATCGCCGAGGCGATGGACAAGGTCGGCAAGGAAGGTGTCATCACCGTCGAGGAGTCGCAGACCTTCGGGCTCGAGCTCGAGCTCACCGAGGGCATGCGCTTCGACAAGGGCTACATCTCCCCGTACTTCGCCACCGACATGGAGCGTATGGAGGCGTCGCTCGACGACCCGTACATCCTGATCGTCAACTCGAAGATCACCAGCGTGAAGGACCTCCTTCCGCTGCTGGAGAAGGTCATGCAGTCGGGCAAGCCGCTGCTGATCATCGCCGAGGACATCGAGGGCGAGGCCCTGGCGACCCTGGTCGTCAACAAGATCCGTGGCACCTTCAAGTCCGTCGCCGTCAAGGCCCCGGGCTTCGGTGACCGCCGCAAGGCCATGCTCGGCGACATCGCCATCCTCACCGGTGGCACCGTCATCTCCGAGGAGGTCGGCCTCAAGCTGGAGAACGCGGGCGTCGACCTGCTGGGCCGTGCCCGCAAGGTGACCGTCACCAAGGACGAGACCACCATCGTGGACGGCGCCGGCGACACCGACCAGGTGCAGGGCCGGGTCAACCAGATCCGCGCCGAGATCGAGTCCTCGGACTCGGACTACGACCGCGAGAAGCTTCAGGAGCGCCTGGCGAAGCTGGCCGGCGGCGTGGCCGTCATCAAGGCCGGTGCCGCCACCGAGGTCGAGCTCAAGGAGCGCAAGCACCGCATCGAGGACGCGGTGCGCAACGCCAAGGCCGCCGTGGAGGAGGGCATTGTCGCCGGTGGTGGCGTGGCCCTGCTGCAGACCGTCTCGGTCTTCGAGAAGCTGGAGCTGGACGGCGACGAGGCCACCGGCGCCCAGGCCGTGCGCCTGGCGCTCGAGGCCCCGCTGAAGCAGATCGCGGTCAACGCCGGCCTCGAGGGCGGCGTCGTGGTGGAGAAGGTGCGCAACCTCACCCCGGGCCACGGCCTGAACGCTGCGACCGGCGAGTACGTCGACCTGATCGCCGAGGGCATCATCGACCCGGCCAAGGTCACGCGCTCCGCGCTGCAGAACGCCGCGTCGATCGCCGCGCTGTTCCTGACCACCGAGGCCGTCATCGCCGACAAGCCGGAGAAGGCCGCCGCGGCGGGCGCTCCGGGCGGTATGCCGGGCGGTGACATGGACTTCTGATCGACGACTTCACGTCGATCTGCTGTCCGCCCGAAACATCGGGTACGTCGGGGCGGCACCCTCTCCCAGGGGTGCCGCCCCGACGGCGTTTCACCCACTCGATCCCTACCCCCGCGCTGCCTCCAGGGCGGCCCGCAGACGGCCGTCCGACTCGCTCAGCAGCCGGGCGGCGGTCGGGGCGTCCACTCCACCGAGGATGGAGAGGATGGCGTGCTTCGTCTCGCCGTCGCTGGCCGCCAGCGCGGCCTCGATCTGCGGGTCGGGGGCGCCGGTGGCGAGGGAGACGATACGGCGCGAGCGCGCGCGGAGCTTCTCGTTCGAGGCGCGCACATCGACCATCAGGTTTCCGTAGGTCTTGCCCAGCCGGATCATGGTGATGGTCGAGACCATGTTGAGCACGAGCTTCTGGGCCGTGCCCGCCTTCAGCCGGGTGGAGCCGGTGAGCAGCTCCGGCCCGACCACGACCTCGATGCCGTGCTCGGCGGCCGCCGCGAGCGCCGAGCCCGCGTTGCACGACAGGCCGACGGTGAGCGCGCCGAGCCGGCGGGCGTGCTCGACCGCGCCGACCGCGTACGGGGTGCGGCCGGAGGCGGAGATGCCGACGACGCTGTCGTCCGCGCCGACACCCAGCGCGTCGAGGTCGGCGGCGGCCAGCTCCTTGCTGTCCTCGGCGCCCTCGACGGAGGTGACCATGGCGGTGGGCCCGCCCGCGATCAGCGCGAGGACCTGGTCCGGGTCGGTGTTGAAGGTGGGCGGGCACTCGCTGGCGTCGAGTACGCCGAGCCGCCCGGCGGTGCCCGCGCCCGCGTAGATCAGCCGGCCGCCGCGGGCCATGCGCTCGGCGATGGCGTCGATGGCGGCGGCGATCCGCGGGAGCTGGGTGGCGACGGCCGTGGGCACGGCCGCGTCCTCGCCGTTCATGATGCGGGCGATCTCGACGGTCTCCAGCCGGTCGATCTCGGCGAGTTCGGGGCGGAACGCCTCGGTGGTGAGCGTGTCCAGCTGGGCGCGCAGCTGTTCCTGGTCAGCGGCGGAAGTCATGGCGAAGCGGCTCTTTCCGGTACGGGGGTGGCGGCGGGGGGCCCCGCCGATACGGGGGTGTCCCGACTCGGTCAGCGCTCGGTCAGCGGGGTCCGGGCCGGGGGTCGTGCCGGTGGGCGAGAGCTTCGTACGAGGCCGCCAGCGCGGGCGCGGCCGCCTCGTACGTACGCTGCGCCACACCTATGAAGAGGCAGTCCACGACGAGGAGTTGACTGGTGCGGCTGGACATCGCCGCCGGGCGCAGCTCGCTCTCGCGGGCGGTGGACGTGGTGAGCACGAAATCGGCGTACTGCGCGACCTCGCCGTCGGGGCGGCCGGTGATCGCGACGGTGGTGGCTCCGTGCTCGAAGGCGACCCGCAGGGGCTCGATGACGTCGGTGGTACGGCCCGAGTGGGTGATCGCGACGGCGACGTCGCCGGAGTGCAGCTGCACGGCGTTGGTGACCGCGAGGTGCGGGTCGGCGTGGGCGTGCGCTATCAGGCCGATGCGCAGCAGTTTCTGGACCAGGTCCTGGCCGACCAGGCTGGAGGCGCCGACGCCGTAGATGTCGATCCGGCGGGCGGAGGAGAGGGCGGTGACGGCCGCTTCGAGCTGGCTGGTGTCCAGTCCGGCGGCGGTGTCGGCCAGACACTGCTGCTCTTCCTGGGCGAGCTTGGTGACGACGTCGGCGATGGGGTCGTCCACCGCGATGTCGGCCGTGACCGCCGGGGCGCGGCCGGCCGCCTGCTGCGCGGCGAGCGCGGCGAGCGCGAGGCGCAGATCGCGGTAGCCGGGGTAGCCGAGCAGGCGCGAGGTGCGGACCACGGTGGCCTCGCTGGTGCCGGTGAGCTCGGCGAGCCCGGTGACGGTGAGCGCGGCACAGCCGGCCGGATCCCCCGCCACGGCCTCGGCGACGCGCTGCATGGAGCGGGTCATGGAGGGCGCGAGGGTGCGGACCTTGGCCGCGAGGGCGCCGGGGGCGGGTGGAGTGGCTTCGGGCACGGTGAAAGTTTCCTTCAGCTTGCTACTCACCCATGAAAGATATTTTCGGCGCCTGGGGGGCGTCAAGAGGCCCCGCCATGGCGCCCTTCGCGCTGACCGACGGGCGCCAGTTGTGCTCAAAGGTGACAATGGGTCCCATGAAGCTCGAACAGGCACTGCACGCGGCACGGGCACTGGTGCTCGCCGATCTCGCGGCGGGAGAGGTAGCCCAGGCGGACATCGTCTCGCTCGTCGAGGACTCCATCGCGCACCGCCGATGGTGGGTCGAGCAGTGGCCGGAGGGCGCCATGTACGTGGCCGGGCTGGTGGCCCAGGACGTACAGGACGCCCTGCTCGAGCGGTACGGCCGCTGGCCGCTGTGCCCGGTGTGCACGGAGGGCGGCGATCTGCACGCGCTGGACGTGGAGCCGGAGTTGGGGCCGGATCCGCACTGGGTGTGCGGCAAGACGGCGGTCGCGGTGGCGCGGGTGGGGGCGCTCGGGACCGTGTGACGGGCGCGGCGGGGACGGTCATTGGAGGGTCATTAAGCGGTCATCGGCGGTCATCGGGCGGTCATTCGCGCGGGCCGCGCATCAGGGCCGCCGTCACGGTCGCGGCGGTGATGAGCCCCACGGCGACCCACAGAGCGTGCTGAGCCGCCTCCGACGCGGCCCGCGACCCGGCGGGCGCCAGGCTGTGCAAGGGCGCCAGGCTGTGGAAGAAGGTGGTGCCGAGCACGGCGATGCCGAGCGTGGCGCCGAGCTGCTGGACCGCGTTGAGCAGCCCGGCGGCGGACCTGGTCTCATGCGGGCGCACCTGGGAGAGCGCGGCGGTGAAGAACGGGACCGTGAACAGCCCGAGCCCCACGCCGCCGACCGCCAGCGCCCCGAGCAGCGGCCACGGCCAGCCGGTTGGCCGGACACCGGGGTAGACGGCGAGACCCAGTGGCTGGTCCGTATCGCCGCCACCCCGGCCACCGCGCAGACCCTCGCCCGTTCCCTGGCCCGGCGTCCCGACACCTCATGGGTCAAGCTGGCCTCCGGGGGCACGGAGATCGTCATGGTCGTCCACGCGCCGCGCGGCGCGGACGCCTCGCGCTCGATGCTGCTCCGCGACATCCCGCGGACCGCCGGAATCACGGCGGTCTCCGCCCACTTGCTGCTCCACACCTACCTGGGCGGCCCCACCGCGTGGCGCGGCCACCTGGGCGCGCTGTCCGACGAGCAGCAGCGACGGCTCGCCCCGCCGCCCGGCCCGCCGACCGAGGGCGATCTGCCTCTGGCCGAGGCCGACCCGCCCCTCACCGAGGCCGACCGGGCGCTGCTGGACGCCCTGCGCCAGGACGGCCGTACCAGCCACGCCGACCTCGCCGCCGCCACCGGTTGGTCACCGGCCACGGTCGCGCGGCGCCTCACCGGCCTCCGGGAGCGCGGCACGCTCTTCTTCGACGTCGAGATCGACGACGCGCTGTTGGGCGTCACCACCCAGGCGCTGCTGTGGATGGCCGTCGCCCCGGCCCGTCTCGACGAGATCGCGACCGCCCTCGCCCGCCACACCGAACTCGCTATCGTCGCCGCCACGACCGGCGCCACCAACCTGGTCGCCCACGCCCTGTGCCCCGACCCGGCCGCCCTCACCCTGGAGACGGCGCCCGTCCTGCACACCCTCAAGGCGGCCGGTCCGTTCAGTCCGCGGGTGCCGGCTCCGTGGGCCGCGCCGTGAAGAAGCGGGTGATGTCGTCCGCTGCGGTGGGGGACAGCATCATCGCCTGGACTCGTGCGGACATTTCGGCGATCGCGTGAGTTCTGGTGAACATCGCCTCTTCGTACGTCCGGATCGCCGAGTCCGGGTCGGCGGGGTTGGCGGCGAGTTCGCCGGCGAGTTCGGCGGCGTCGAGCATGGCCTGATTGGCACCCTCGCCGACCGGCGGCATGAGGTGCGCGGCGTCACCGATGAGGGTGATTCCCGGCTGGTTGGACCAGCGCGTACCGATGGGCATCGCTTCGATCCTGCGAGGCGTCGGCGCGCCGTCGCCGGCTTCGATGAGTGCGGTGAGGCCTGAGTCCCAGCCGTCGAACAGGTCCAGCAGAGCACGCTTACTACGGTATGTGTCGATGTCGCGATCTTCTGCGCGCAATGAGATCCCGACTCGTATGGTGCCATCGCCGAGGCGTTGTGCTGCAAGGATCTGGTTCACGCCGATGCACCACAGGTTCCCGGGGCCGACCAGCTCAGCGAGATCCGGGTGGCGCCGGTCGGCGTCGCTGATGTCCAGCTCCACCAAGGTGGCCACGTAGGACAGTCTCGCGTCGGTCAGCAGCGAGCGGACGACCGAGCGCGCGCCGTCCGCGCCGATGAGGATGTCGCAGTCGGTTCTGTGGCCACCATGGAACGTCAGCCCGAAGCCCCCGTCAGGTCGTGGCGTCGCCGCGACGAGCCGGTGCTGCCACGCAACCGCGTCGCCCGGGAGCGAATCGAGCAGCAGATCACGCAGTGTGCTCCGATCGATCTCAGGACGTCCGGAGAATGAGCCGGGATCTGGCTTGTGGTGCACGAGGGTGCGTCCGGCCGGGTCGAGGATGCGATGTTCCTCGCCCTCAGGCCGCGCCTCGGACCGGAACCGGTCGGCGAGACCCGCCTCGGCCAGGGCCTGTTGCCCGGACTCCGGGTGCAGGTCGAGCATTCCGCCCTGCGATCGCGCGGATCGGCTTGCCTCGCGTTCGTACACCACCGCGTCGATGCCGTGCCGGCGCAGGATTCGTGCCAGCGTCAGGCCGCCGAGGCCGCCACCGGCGATCGCAATTCGCATCGTCATCTCCGTACCGTACACTGTATTTCATGGATACGCCGTACGGTAGCGTCGTGCTGCCCATTTGGGAACGGCCCGAGCCTCAGCCGCGGGCGGCGCCGGTGCCGTTGAGCCGCGCGAAGATCGCCGCTACGGCGATCCGGCTCGCCGACGCGCACGGCCTCGACGGACTGTCGGTTCGCAAGCTCGCCAAAGAGCTCGGTGTCGGTCCGATGCGGCTCTACGACTACGTGAGCAACCGATCCGAACTGCTTGATCTGATGGTCGACGCCGTCTATGCCCAGATCGCCGAGGCCGACCAGCACTCCGAGTGGCGCGCCACGGTACTGGCCATCGTTCACCGGACCCGTGACGCCGCCCTTGACCATGAGTGGTTCTCCGACCTGCTCGGCGGAAGGCCACATTTGGGACCTCATGCGCTCGCCGTGGGCGAATCGACCGCGGCGGCGCTCAGTCAGGCTCCTGGCGTGCGCGGCATCGACGACCTCCAGCGGGCCTTGGGCGCCCTCAACGCCTTCATCATCGGAGCGCTCCGCAGAGAGATCACCGAGCGACGCACCGCCCGTTCCACCGGCACCGACGTGACCGACTGGCAGGTCAGCCTCGGGCCCTACCTCACACGCATGCTCGACTCAGGCCGCTATCCCACCGTCGCCCGGCTCGTCATCGACGGCGCCCACCTCAACGCCGAGGAAACCTTCAACCACAACCTGACCACCGTCTTGGACGGCATCACCAGCTATCCCCACACGTGACCTACTGCTCGCCGACGATCACGAGTGACGCGCCCTGGGCGTGATGCGACCGCGCGGCGAGCGCCGTCGTCCCGACGGCCGCCGCCGCGAGGGCCGCGCCCGTCCAGGCCACGGCCGGATAGCCCCAGCCCACGTCGATGACGAGCCCGCCGAGCCAGGGGCCGAGCGTGTTGCCGATGTTGAAGGCGGAGGTCGTGGTCGCGCCCGCGAGGGTCGGGGCGGCGTTCGCGACGTTGAACATCCGGGCGTTGAGCGCGGGCCCGGTGAAGAAGGCCGTCACGCCGAGCAACAGGGCCAAGACCACGGCGGCGACCGCGTGGTGCGCGGTCAGCGCCAGGGCGGTCAGCACGACGGTCGAGGCCGTGATACCGCCGTAGAGCGTGCCGAAGAGATGGGCGTCCGCGATCCGCCCGCCGATCGCCGTCCCCACGATCGCCCCGACGCCGAACAGCGCCAGCACACTCGGCACCCAGCCCTCCTCCATCCCGGCCACGTCCGTCAGCAGCGGCGCGAGATACGAGAACAGGCAGAAGACGGCGCCGCCGCTGAGCGCGGTGGTGACCAGCGCGAGCCACACCTGCCGGTCGCGGTAGATGGACAGTTCGGCGCGGAGCCTCGGCTGGTCCTGCCCGGTCGGCGCCTCCGTGCGCGGTACGAGCCCGATCACGCCCACGAGCCCGAGCGCCGACAGCGCGGCCACCGCCCAGAAGGCCGCCCGCCACCCCGCGTGCTGCCCGAGGAACGCCCCCGCGGGCACACCCACGACGTTCGCGACGCTCAACCCGCCGAGCATCACCGCCATCGCCCGCGCCCGCGCGTTCACCGGCACCAGCGACACGGCCACCGCCGCCCCCACCGCCCAGAACCCCGCACACGCGAGCGCGCTGACCACCCGGGACGCGAACAGCACCCCGTACGAAGGCGCCACCGCCCCCGCGACCTGCCCAAGCCCGAACGTGGCCAGCAGCGCGATCAGCGTTGTCCGGCGCGGCAGCCGCAGCGTGGCGGCGGCGAGCAGCGGAGCGCCGACCACCATCCCGATCGCGAAGGCGGAGATCAGCAGCCCGGCGGTCGGGATCGAGACATCCATGTCGCGGGCGATGGGCTGCAGCAGCCCGGAGAGCATGAACTCCGAAGTGCCGAGGGCGAAGACGGACAGTCCGAGGATGTGGACGGCGACGGGCATGCGGACGCGCGTGTGGTCAGTGGGGGACACGCCAAGTGCCAACCGCCGCCCAGAGCTTGGCATTCCGCATCCGTTTCCGCCCTCTCACATGCTCGTCGTTTTGTCCGAGGCGGGTGCTTGACTTCTCGTATGGATCCGAAGACCACTCTGGCAGCCCTGCGCGACTCCTGCGCGGAACATCTCGGCGCCGACCTCGCCGACCGCGTCGTCAGCCTGGCCCGGCCCGGCTTCTCGCTCACCGAGGCCGCCCCCGGCCAGGCCGCCGGACACAGCCGCTTCGGCGGCAAAGCCATGCTGGAGCCCGGCACCCCCTGGCCGGTGTGCGAGGACCTCCCGCTCAGCCTGCTCGCCGTCCTCGACACCGACGCCCTGGCCCCCTGGCTCGGCGACCTCCTCCCGCCCGGCACCGGCCTGCTCAACTTCTTCCATCTCGACAAGGAATCCGAGCAGAGCGACCCCACGGCCTGGAAGGTGGCGGCGGGCTTCGGCCCAGAGGGCCCAGAGGTGGGGAGGGTCGTCGCGGCCCGTTCCACCCACGCCGTCGAAACCGACCCACCCGCACGATCCAGCGTCTTCGCCCCCGTCCCGTGGGCGGCGGAGCCCGGCTTCGCCCTCCCCGACACCTGGGATGAGGCCTGGGACACACTCGGCCTGGGATACGGGGGGAGCGACTACGAGGCGGTGGAGGCGTTCAAGCACGCGATACGCACCGAGTGGTCCCCCCAGGGCGTGCTGTCCTGCGAGGACATGGCCTTCGGCCGACCGGTGTTCCCCACGGGAAGCTCGTCAGCGATGTTGAACGGCGACGATTCGAACCGTTACCACCACCTGCTCCAGCTCTCCGGCCGGCACGAGTGGTACATCGACGGGGAAGGCGGTTGGATGCACTGGTCGATCCCCACCGAGGCACTGCGCGCCGGTGACTTCAGCCAGGCGATACCGACCCCGGACCACTGGTGACCTTCCGGGTCACGCGTTTTCCGGGTTACGCGGCCGGGCGGTAGGTGGTCACGGTCCCGCCGTTGCTGAAGGTGAGCGTCTCCACGGGGGCGAACGGGCGGGGCTGGAACCCTTTGGCGAAGGCCGGCACGCCGTCACCGGCGACGACCGGATACCGCTTGAATACCAACTCATCGATCTCGGACAGGAGCTGCCCGGCCAGCACGCCCCCGCCGCACAGCCAGATGTCGCCCTCCCCGCCCTCGGCCTTGAGCCGGCGTACGAGGCCGATCGGGTCATCGGGGGCCAACTCGACGGCCGGGTCGGCGATCTCGGGGAGGGAGCGGGAGACGACGTACTGGCGCAGATGCGTGTACGGGCTGGTCACGCCGCCGAGCTTGTAGGTGACGCCCCCCATGACCACGGCGCCGAAGCGCTTGTTGGGCGCCTCCTCAAGACCCATGTCCGGGCGCATGTGGGTGGGCATGGTCTCGGGAAACTCCGCGCGCAGGTAGTCCACCATGTCCGGCGCCTGCGGATAGAAGTCGAACTCCCCACCCGGGCCCGCGATGAAGCCGTCGATGGAGACCGCGACGTAGTACACGAGCTTTCGCATTCTTGAACCTCGCCCCCCGGATTGACTCCGAATGTAGTACTTTGCTTGGAGTGGTTAGACCGTAGTACTACAAGTGAAGTGGTGTCAACGACTTATGGTGCGACGCAATCCGGAGAGAAGGGCGGCGCTGCTCGACGCCGCGATCGAGGTTCTGGCCCGCGAGGGCGCGCGAGGGCTGACCTTCCGCGCGGTCGACCAACAAGCGGCCGTACCCGGTGGCACGGCCTCCAATTACTTCACCAACCGAGAGGACATGCTCACGCAGGCGAGCGAGCGCGTATACGAGCGACTGGAGCCGGACGAGGCGCTGCTCGCCTCCGGCCTGGAAGGCCCACGCGACCGTGCCCGGGTCGCCGGGCTCATGCACGTCCTGGTGGACCGGGTGGCCGCGTTCCCGACGGGCTTCCTCGCCCTGCTGGAACTGCGCCTGGAGGCCACCCGCCGACCGGAGTTGCGCGAGGTCCTGACCCACCGCATCCGCGCCGACGTCGACTTCAACATCAGCAACCACCTGGAGTCCGGCCTGCCCGGCGACGCGACGACGGTGGTCCTGCTGTACCTGGCCCTCAACTGGCTGATCCTGGAGGCCCTCACCCTCCCCGACCTCTTCTCGGCGGAGCACCGCCGCGACCTGGTCACCGCCCTGGTCGAGCGCCTTCTGGCCGGGGAGACGGGTGGCCAGTGACTTTGCGGTGAGTTTGGGACAGCGACACGCCGACGCAACGGCGTGTCGCTGTCCCAAACTCACCGCAACTTCCGTCCGGACGTGCCCGGACAGCAGCCGTGCGAGGGGCCCGGCCCCTCGCACGGCTGGAGGCGGGCCGCTAGACCCCGAAGGGCGCCGCGTAACGGACGGTGCCGCTCGGCAGCGGGTGGGTGGCCTCGTCCATGGTGAGGGCCATCATGGCCTCGTCCGGGATGTCGAAGGTCACGTCGATGCCGTGGTCGGAGGCGCGGGTGAAGCCGAACCGCGGGTAGTACGCCGGGTGCCCGAGGACGGTGACGTAGTACTCGCCCAGGCCCTTGGCCGCGCCGAGCGCGGCCCGGACGGCCGCCGAACCGGCGCCCGTCCTCTGGTACTCGGGCAGGACGGACACCGGCGCCAGGCACAGGGCCGGGGTGTCGCCGATGTGGCAGCGCGTCAGCAGCGCGTGGCCGACGGGATCGCCGTCCGTGTCGGCGCTGACGACGGACAGGCCCTCGATCCACGAGACGTCGGCGCGCAGGGCGTCGACGAGATCGGCCTCGTACGGGGTGTCGAACGCGGCGAGAACGATCTCGCGGATGGCGGGGATGTCGGCCTTGGTCTCGGCGCGGGTGATCCACTGGTTGTGGGTACGCATGACGGGATAAGGATCCGTTCCATGGTTGGTTCGTGTGCAGGACTGCCCCGCGAGCTCACGCTCCCGGCGAGGCGGGTGACGGGATCAGGCCGTCGCCCGGGACGTGAGGACGGTCCGGGCGCTGCGCGGCGCAGTGGCCTTCGACGCGGCCATCAACTCGCCCTCCCTGTCGTCCTCGATCTGATCCAACACGAACTCCCGCACGCTACCACGCACCTTGTCAGTGGGGCGGCTCGGCTTTGCGGTCCAGCGTCTGCTTGATCACGTGAATCCCCTGGTCGACCATCTCGGCCATGGGTTCCCCGAGACTGCTCGGCGTCACGTCGGTGATCCAGACGAATCGGCTGCGGCCCCCGGCGTCGCCGAAGACTTGCATGGACGCGTGGTGGTGCGTCGGCTCCAGAGAGCCGCCGACGACCGCGTAGGCGATGCGTCGGGCTTCGTCGTCGAGGTCGACGATGAGCTCGCGCACCACGGCGCCGTTCGCGAAGGCCACGATCCTGATGTCGCCCTCGACGCGGGTGCCGGTGACGAAACCCGGTACGAGGCGTTTGCGGACCTCGCCGAAGGCGCGAACCGCCGCCCAGACGTTCTCGGGTGTGTCGGCGATCATGATTTCGCGGTGGATGGATGCCACAGTCGGTCTTCCTTTCTGCCGGGCGATCAGTCGCCGGAGGTGTCGGGGGCGAGACAGAACGGATGGCCCTCGGGATCGGTGAGGACGATCCACTGCCCTTCGCCCGGCTGGAAGTCGGGCCGGGACGCTCCGATGCCGACCAGTTCCTCGGCGGCGCCGTCCAGGTCGGTGACGGTGAAGTCGAGGTGCACATGGTTGGCGCCGTCGGGCCAGCTCGGCGGCTGGTAGCCCTCGACGCGCACGAAGGCGAGCTGTACGGGGGTGCCGTTGCCCACAGACGCGAAGTTCTGCTCGCTGGACGTGATCTCCCAGCCGGTGGCCTTCTGGTAGAACGCGGCGAGCGCGGCCGGATCGGCGCAGTCGAGCACGACCGTGCTGAGCTGCTTGAGAACAGGCATGCCGATGACTCCTGAGAATCGGTAGAGGATCGGTAGAGGAAGGAGCGCGATGGGGCGTGACGCCTCGGGAGCGCGGCCCGTCGCGACCAACCCCGCCAGGATGCTCGCGGCGGCAGGCCCTCGTCTTGAACATCCTTGCGCGGTTGTCGGACCCGCCGCGTAGTGTCCGAAAGATGCTCACCTCTGTTCCGGTCGCCAGTCGTCCCGACTTCGGCATCAGCGCGGTGGCCTGCCGCGCCGACCACACCCGCTGGTCGGCGCCGGAAGTCCGCGCTGACTACCGGGTGGTGCTCGTGCGGCGCGGCCGGTTCCGCAGAATGACCGCCGGCGTCCGCGCCGACATCGACGCGGCCTTGGCCTATGTGGGCTACCCGGGCGAGGAGGAGAGCTTCGCCCATCCCGTTGGCGGGGATCTGTGCACGGCGATCAGCGTGACGCCGACGCTGTGGCGTTCCCTGGCCGGGGACGCTGCGGTACCGGCCGCGCGGACGGTCTACGTCGACCCCCGGCTCGACCTGGCCCACCGCCGTCTCCTCGCGGCCGCACGCTCGGGAGATGTCGACTACGCGGTCTCGGAGGAGCTGCTGGCGCTCCTGTCGACCGCCATCGGCCGGGCGGTGGCCGGACCGACCCCGCTCGGCAGCGCCTCCACCGCACCCGATCGGCGCTTCGTCGCGGCAGCCCGCGAGGCGATCGCCGAAGGGCACCCCGCGTCGGACACGCTGTTCTCGCTGGCCGAACTGCTCGGTGTCTCCCCGTACCGCCTGAGCCGGGCCTTCCCCCGCGAGCTCGGCGTGTCGGTGACCCGCTACCGTCACCGCGTCCGTATCGGCCGGGCCCTCGACCGCCTGGAGGCCGGCGAGGACAGCCTCAGCGCCCTCGCCGCCGACCTCGGCTACGCCGACCAGGCTCACCTGACCAGGACCATGCGCCAGTACCTGGGCCGGACGCCGACAGTGCTGCGACGCCTGCTGACCCGAGCCCACTGACCGGTCGCGACCGGGTGCAGCACACCCCCGGGGAGTGTCGGCGAGGCCGCCTGCTCGCGGACGGCGGCGGCGTATGCGGCGTAGTCGTCGGGGGTGCACTTCGCCGTTCGTGTCGCCGGCGGTGGGCCGGGGGCTACCCGCCACCCAAGGCCGCGCCGGATCGCCCCCGCCGATCGAGCAGTACGGCCATGGCCCGGGCGACGGGCGGGGCGGCCTGCCACACCGCCACGGTGACGACGGCGGCCCCGAGCGCGGCGCCGGCCAGCACGTCGTGGGGGTAGTGAACGCCCGCCGCCACACGGGCCACCGCCACCAGCGCCCCGATCGGCAACGCGACGGCCGCCAGGCGCGGGCGCAGCAGGGCCACTCCGACGGCCAGCCCGGCCGCGAGGGTGGCATGGTTGCTCGGGAAGGACCAGTCACCCGTCCCCGGGCAGTCGGCCAACAGCTCCGCCCCGCGCACCGCGCGACACGGCCGCTCCTCGTCCACCACCAGCTTCAGCGCCTCGCTGACCGCGTACGCGACGGCGGTCCCGACGCCGACCAGCATCACCCCGGCCACGCCCCGGGCACTACGGCGCCGCACGGCCGCCCACCCCGTCCACGCGAGCAGCACCCCGAGGACGACCAAGAGCCCGTCGGCGGCGAGGTCCAGCAGCGCCCCCACCCCCGACGGCCCCTCGGCCACCACACCGTTGACTGCCCGGTACACGGCCACCGAGGCGCCGCCGGTCACCTCCACCGGCCCGGCCTTCCCCAGTCCGCCCGGATAGAGCAGCGCGAGAGCCGCAACTCCCGCGCCCAGCGCTGCCAGCGAACCGAGCACTCGGCGGCGGATGTCGTACGCAATTCTGGATTCCATGCGCCCGACGCTAGGGACGACCGGCCACCGACACCCGACGCGAACGACACCCCCGACCCCTGACGATCGTCGGGCTTGACGTGCCAGGTCAGGTGCCGTCGTCGCACGCGAGCAGCCGCTCGCCCCTGCTCTCCGCGACCCGCAACACGTCCGTCAGCGCCTCGGTCAGCCGGTGGGCCAGGAAACGGAGTTCGCGGCTGCTCGCCTTGCTGTCGGCGAGCAGCGCGGCGGCATGGCTGAGCAGTTGGGCACCCATGTCGAGTTGCAGTGCCTCGATCTCGTCTGCTTTCCGGCTCAACGGGCTGTCGCCGCTGTCGGCCGCCAGGTAGCACGGTTTGCCGTCCGGGTCGGACCACGGCAGCAGGCGCAGGCCCCTCATCGCGTCACCTCTCTCATTCCGGTGCCCGCTAGACGTAGGCACCGTGTGTAGTCAATTGGTCACCCCGGCAACGCGGTTGCCAATAGAATGAGGTGGGTTGAACCGAAGCCTGCAAGTCGGCGACCTGCTGCAATGCGCACTGCGACCATTTGGCGAGAGGTCACGGCAATGGACGAGACGACCCCATCCGCGCACTTGAACCCCCTCCAGCGCTTCGGCCGCGACGTCAAGCAGGTCCGTCTCGCCCGCAAGCTCACGCAGAAGAACCTGGGCAGGGCCACCGGTTACTCCGAGGCGTACGTCAGCAGGGTGGAGGCCGGGAAGCTCCTGCCCAGGCCGAGTGACAGGTTCGCGAAGGGGTGCGATGTCGCCTTCGGCACGGGTGAGTTGTTCGCGGGCATGCTGCGGCGGATCGACGAGGGCGACCACCCGTCGTGGTTCGTGCCCTATCTCAATCTGGAGCGGAAGGCGTCGCGCGTACTGGGCTGTTCGACGACCGTCGTGATCGGCATTCTTCAGACAGAGGAGTACGCACGGGCCATCTTCCGCTCGTACTTCTCGCGGGAAGAGGATGAGGTGATCGAGGGAAAGGTCGCGGCTCGTCTGCGTCGGCGAGAGGTGTTCGAGCGGGACGCTCCGCCTTTCCTGTGGGTCATCCTGAACGAGTCGTGTCTGCGGACGGTCGTAGGCGGTGCGGAGGTCATGGCCGGGCAACTTGAGTACCTGCTGGCGGCAGCTGCGTCCCCGAATGTCACGCTTCAGGTGATGCCGTTCTCGGCGGGCGCTCCAGCCGCCTCCACGAAGCCATTCACTCTGCTGCATTTCCCGGACTCACCCACGGTGCTGTACACCGAGACCCGGGTAGGTGGCAGGATGCACGACTCCGCTCGGACGGTCGCCGCCGCCGTGGATGACTATGATCTGCTCAGGGCGCACGCGCTGTCCCCGGACCGGTCACTGATCCTGATCAAGTCTCTGGTGAAGGAGTACCGCGCATGAGTGCCGACTTGGATCTCACGGCTGCCGAGTGGGTCAGATCCCCCTACAGCGACGCCAATGGCGGCGAGTGCGTGGAGTTCTCCCGCGCTTTCACCCAGACCCACGGCGCCGTCCCGGTCCGTGACTCCAAGGACCCCCAGGGCCCGGCGCTGATCTTCTCGGCCGAGGGCTGGTCGTCGTTCGTCTCTGCCCTCATACGCGGGGAGTTCCCCGCCGTCTGACCCGAACGAGTCCTCTGCCTCGTGGCGGGCCGCTCAGCAAGCCACCGCCGGGCCGAACCGGCGCCGGTATGCCGACGGAGTGAGACCGATCTCGCGACGCATGAGCGCACGCAGATTGGCGGCGGTGCCGAGCCCGCTGCTCCGTGCGACCACCTCGAAGCGTGAGTCGCCCCGCTCGATCAGCCGGCACGCCAGGGTGAGCCGTTCCCCCGTGAGCCACGCCAGCGGTGTCGTGCCCAACTGCGTCCGGAAGCGCCGGTGCAAGGTTGCCGGGCTGACCGCGGCGCGCGCCGCGAGGTCGGACACCGTGAGTGGCGCGTCCAGCCGTTCCTGGGCCCAGGCCAGGACGGGCGCCAGGGACTCGTCCGGGAGGTCGGGCATCGGGCGTTCGATGAACTGCCGTTGCCCACCGTCCCGGTGTGCCGCGAAGACCAGCCGTCGGCTGACCGAATTGGCCACTTCCGCGCCGTGGTCGCGGCGGACGATGTGCAGCCCGAGATCGAGCGCGGCCGCGCTCCCGGCGGCGGTGAGGATGTCGCCGTCGTCCACGAACAGAACGCCCTCCTCGAGCCGGACGGAAGGGAAACGGGCCCGGAAGGAGCCCGCCCACTGCCAGTGCGCGGTGGCCCGGCGCCCATCGAGGACTCCGGCCTCGGCGAGGGTGAAGGCGCCGCTGCAGAAACCGACCAGCCGAGCCCCGCGCCGGTGCGCCCGCCGCACGGCGGCCAGTACGGCCGGGCGGCGCGCCACCTCGACATCGGGCCGGTTGGGGACGATCAGGGTGTCCGCCGTGTCGGCCGCGCCCAGTTCGGCGACCCCCGTGAGCGTGAAGAAGCCGTCCCGCATCAGCGTGCGGGGCTCGGGCGAGCACAGGCGGAAGTCGTAGAGATACCGGCCGATCTCGGGGCGATGCAGTCCGAAGACCTCGGTCGCGCAGCCGAGCTCGAAGGGGTTGGAGTTCTCGTCCACGATCACCACGACCCGGTGCGGGCCCACCGCTCCACGAGCCTCATGCGAGGAATCTTTCGCCATGCGCAATTCCTAGCACTCACGTCGGCCGTGCTCAACCGACGAGGATTCCCCTCATGAGCAACGAACCCATCGCCCTCAGCAAGGCCCTCGCGTCCTTCGACGCGCTGTGGAGCCCGCGCATCGTCACGCGCGTCAACGACTACGACGTACGCGTTGCCAAGGTCGAGGGCGAGCACATCTGGCACGTCCACGACGACACCGACGAGTTCTTCCTGGTGCTCGACGGCGAGCTGTACATCTCCCTGCGCGAGGCCGCCGGGGAACGTACGGTCCGGCTTCCTCGGGGTGCGGTCTTCACCGTCCCCCGTGGCACGGAACACAAGCCGTTCGCCCCGACCGGCGCCGCGATCCTCCTCTTCGAGCCCGCCGGGACACCGACGGTCGGCGACCGCCATGAGGAGATCCCCGACCATGTCGACGTGACGACGGGACACGCGCTCGACGCCTGAAGTATTCAGATGGCCACGTCGATGTCGTGGGTGGAGGCGCGGGTGAAACCGGAGCGCGCCATCAGACGTCGATGACTGCGACTCCGGGGCCGCAGAGCTGTTTGAGGTCTTCCGTGTCGGAGGTCATCGGGACGACCGGCGGGTGCGCGGCGCGGGCGGTCGCGGCGACGATGGCGTCAAGCGCGTACTTGTGGCCTCCGCGACTGTCGATGTTGCTCAGCAGGCCGACGGCCACCGCCGCGATCTCCTTCGTGACCGGCTCGGGGCCAGCGGGGAGAGCGCCCAGGAGGCACGGGCCTTGTGGGCTCCCTTCGGGTCGGCTTCCACGATCGTCACGGCGCTGACTGTGACCCGGACGTTGTCCTGTCGGGCTGCCTCCATGCGGGCCGCATGGCGCGGTCGCCCCGCAGGTAGAGGGAGAGGCCTTCGGAGTCGAGTACGAGGGTTCCGCTCACGCGGCCCGCTCAACGTCGGTGCTGCCCTGGGCGGCGCGGTGCCGGGCCTCGCGCAGCTCGGCGCGTGCGGCTTCGATCTCCTCGGAGGTCAGGGGGCCGTGGACCTCCTCGTTCGCCGCGACCAGTTCGGCAAGGTTGTCCCGCTCGATCTGGCGCTGTACGGCCTGCTCGACGTACGCGGAGAATCCGCGGGCGCCGACGCGGGCGTTGACGGCCTCGGACGTGCCGACATGGAAGGACACGGACCTGGTGTGTGTGGGCCCCTCGCCGGGGCTGTACGTCGTTTCGCTCACGTTCCAATTCCAACAGAATTTCCATTAGAGGCTGTTCTCGGTCCAAGCCCACGGCGCGGTCCGGTACGTGACTACGCCTCCAGCAGCGCCAGCTCCGTCGCGAGATTCCGGCGCGCCGCGTCCTCCCAGCGGTCGTGGGCCTCCGGCGTGCGGAACAGCCTCGGCAGGGCCAGCAGTTCGCGCAGTACGCCTGCCCGGCCCTCGCGGAAGGCGTCGTCCGGGACGAAGCCGTACTCCTCGCGGACGGCGGCGGCGTACGCGGCGTAGTCCTCGGGGGTGCTCGCCAGGATCGACAGGTCGGCGTCGCACAGCACTTCGCCGTTGGTGTCGCCGGGGGCGGGGTCGTGGGTGCGGGTGAGGCGGACCAGGCGGGCCACTTCGGTGGTGCGGGGTTCCGGTACGCCCGCTTCGGGGAGGGCGCGTTCGGCGAGGCGGGCGCTGCGGTCCTCGTTGGTGGAGCGCTCGGGGAGGTAGACGGCGTCGTGGAACCAGGCGGCGAGGCGGACGGCGGCGGGGTCGGCGGCGTGGGTGATCAGTTCGTCGACCCGGTCGAGGATGGCGAGGAGGTGGTCGGTGGTGTGGTAGCGGCGCTGGGGTTCGGCCCAGCGGGCGAGGAGGTCGTGGCCGTACGGCGCGGGGGAGGGGGCACGTACCGGCTCGCGGGCGCTGTTGAGGTGGATCGCCCAGCGGGTGAGGAGTGTGTCGTGGGCGGGGTGGCGGGGTGCGGGGTCGGCCATGGGGCCAATTGTGCGGGGTGAGGGTGTGGGGGCGTGCGGGGTGTGGCAAGCTGTTCAGCATGTCTAGACCAATTCTCGAGGTGATCGCCCTCGACGTGACGGACGCGGTCGCGGCGCAGGCCGGAGGGGCGGACCGGCTCGAACTGGTCACCGATATCGCCGCCGACGGGCTCAGCCCCTCCCGCGAGACCTTCGCCGCCATCCGCTCGGCCGTGGACATCCCACTGCGGGTGATGCTGCGCGCGTCCGACGGCTTCGGATGCGGTGGCGCCGCCGCGCTCGACGCGCTGTGCGCGCGGGCGGCTGCGCTGCGGGCCGAGGGGGCGGACGAGTTCGTCCTCGGCTTACTGGCCACCGACGGCCTGGCCGACCTGGCCGCCATCGGCGCGCTCATGGACGTCATCGGCGCGGGTCGCGGGCTCGACGAGAGCCGGTGGACCTTCCACCGGGCCATTGACCGGGCCGCCGACCGCGATGTGCTCCGGCGGCAGCTCGCGGGCCTTCCGGGGCTGGATACGTATCTCACCGCCGGGTCGGCCGCCGGGGTCGACGACGGGCTTCCGACCCTGGTGGACGAGGCAGCGGCCGGGGCGTCGGCGCCCCGGATCATGGTGGGCGGCGGGCTGCGGCTCGACCACCTGCCCGCGCTGCGCGCCGCCGGGATCGACGCCTTCCACATCGGCGGCGCGGCGCGGCCCTCGGGGTGGGACGGGCCGGTGGACATCGCATCGGTCGAGCAGTGGCGGGCCGCGCTGGACGAAGTGGTGCCGGTGGGGTGACGCTCCCAGACCCCGGCCCCGGCCCCGGCCCGAGGCCGGGGCCGGGCCGGGGACCGCTCAGTCGGTGGCGGCCAGGTCGGTGGCGGAGGAGCCGATGGTGGTCCATGTGGTGCCGTGGCCGCTCCAGAGGGACACGGTTTTGCGGTCGCTGGAGACGCGGTACACCTTGCGGTCGGTGACGACGAGATCCGCGCCGGCGGTGCCGATGAGGGTCCAGGAGAAGGGCTTCTCGTTGTACTTGAGGATCTGCCCGGTGGACTCGCGGACGATGAACATCCCGGCACCGCCCGCGTAGATCTTGTCGGCGGCGTCGCCGACCGGGAACCAATGACCGGGCTCCGCGGACCATTCGAAAACCATGTCGCGTTCGGGGTTGATGCCCCATACGCGCTCGCCGACCGCGAAATCCGCGCCCGGGCCGCCGACTTCGGTCCACTTCTCCGGGGTGCCGCTGTACTGCCAGATGTTCCCGGTGTCCGGGTTGATCGCGAACAGTCCGGCCGGGCCGGCGTAGAGCTTCGCATACGCGAGCCCGACGCGGGTCCATTTGTCCTTGTGAGGGTCCCAGCGCATGACCGCGTCGCGCTGCGGCTTGAGCGCGTAGAGCGTGCCGGCTTGCTGGATGAACTGGAAGCCGGAGGAGCCGATCGCTTTCCAGCTGCGCGAGGCCGGACGGTACTGGGAGATCCAGCCGTCGGATTCATTGATCCGGAACAGGCCGGCCCCTCCCGCGACGATGCTGTCGGCGTCGCCGCCGATGGACCGCCACGATGTGCCGGTTCCGCTCCATTGCAGCACCTTGCCGTCCTTGGAGACGGCGTAGACGCCGGCCGGGTCGGTGACGTCCGAGTCCTCGACGGCCTCCGAGGACTCGGTGTCGGGCCGGGTGTCCTTGTGCCGGGGTGAGGAGGCCGACGGGCTGGGGGTCGGGCCGCTGCTCCGCGAGGCGGAGGAGGGGCCGGGCGCGGCCGGACCGGAGGAGGGCGGCGGCTGCGGGGCCGAGGACAGAGCGCGAGCCGGGGCCCCGTCGTGGCGGTCGGTGGAGGCGTAGTGGATCACGCCCGCCGTGGCGGCCGCGACGGCGACCGCGACTCCGGCGGCCAGGATCGCCTGATTGCGGCGGCGGTGTGGACGGGCGACCACGGACTGGCTCGTGTCGGCAGGTGGGTTGGAGGCGGGATCGGCTTTGGTGCTGGTGCTGGTGCTGGTGCTGGTGCTGGTGTTGGTGGCGGGGTCGCTGTCGCTGGTCGACGGGGTGTCCCGGCGTTCCAGGACGATGCCCTGGATGATGTCCGACCCGGCCGGGTCGGGGGAAGCCGGGCGGATCTGCTGCCACAGGAGGGCGACTTCGGTTCGCTGCTCCTCCACCTCGTCGTGCACCCGAGCCGACTGGAGGATGAGCGCCCCGCGGGCCGACACGGCCGGCAGGCGGTCCTCATCGTGGCTCTCGTCGCGATTCTCGTCGCCGTCCTGGGCTTCCTCTTCTCCGGGTGCCCTGTCTTCAGGAGGTGGGGGCGCCTGGGTCTCGGCCAGGACCCGCTCCGCGGCCTGTTGGACCTGCCGTACGACGCCCAGCCGGTGGCGTGCCGCGGCCAAGTGCTGCTGCTCCAGCGCCGCGTCGGCTCCGGCGCCGACGGGCTCGTCCGGGTCCGTGAGAGCGGCGATGATCTGCAGCAGGGCCTTGACGAGCTTCTCGGATTCGTCGCGGTCCGCCTCGGCCTGACGGCGCGCCGCGTCGGGGTCGGCCGCCGTGTGGATGTTCTGCTCGGCCGTGTTGGCCGCCTCGTACAGGGCTCGTGCCTTCGCCAGCATCGTGGTCCGCCCGCGCTCGTCCCGGACGCGGTCCTTGACCACGGTGTTGAGCCGGCCCAGCGGGATGATCCGGGCGCCGGACCGGTACTCACTCCACAGGGTCTTGCTGGTGCCGTAACGCTCGGCCAGCTCACGTACGGTCATCCCGGCGGTGAGGTCCCGCAGGAACCCCGCCAGAGCATTCGCTTCTCCTGTGCCGCCCTTCGGCGCTCCCTGCGGCCGCCCGGCTCTCCCCACGCGTCCCCCTGTCCGCGGACAACCGCCGTTGTCCGCCTGGTCTCATCCGCCTGCCCTGTGGCGGTGCGCCGCGCCGCGGGCGGACAACTCCCAGCGCCCGCAGCGTACTGTCACCACCCGATCACACCACCTCGGAGGCCGCGGTGGCAGCCGCATCCGCGAAACGCCCGCCGATCGCACGGACATCAACCGACCGTGACGACCGGCGGCCTGACGGACGGACAGGCCGCCGGCTACCGGAACATGCAGGCCCGCTAACGCAAGGGAATGGTCACGCTGACCTTCCCCGACCACGAGACCGAGGGCGGGGCCCGGGTCGTCACCTGTACCCGGCTCGGCACGCGTCACAGGGACCGGCCTGCCTCTGCCGCGGCCTTCCCGTGGGCGGGGGGCGAGGGCGCCGGGGGCTCAGGCGCGCGCGGGGTGCGCGTCGTGGCGAGGACCGTGGCCGTGGCGAGCAGGGCCAGCAGCATCGCCGTCAGCGGGAACCACCGGTCGCCGAGGAGCGCGACGGACACGCTGCCCGCGCCGCCGCCCGCCGCCATCCCCAGATACAGCGCGCTGCTGTTGAGGGAGATCAGCAGGGGCGCGTTCGGCGGGTCGAGGGAGGCCAGCCGGTGGGGGAGGGCGACCGAGGCGGACCAGCCGGCGACCGGGGTGACCAGGGCGTAGAGCAGCGCGCCCGGCATGGTCCGGCCGAGCCAGGGGAGGGCCAGGAAGGCGAGGGCCGTGACCGCGCTCCCGGTGAGCAAGACGCTGCGTACGCCCCAGTGGTCCACCGCCCGGCCGCCCAGCCAGCTGCCCGCCACCGATGCGACGCCCATCACCAGCATCACCAGGCTCAGCCGCCCGGCCTCGCCGCCCGTGGCCGGGCGCACGGCCGTGGCGACGTAGATGTACACGGAGTTGAAGGCGAGGAAGAAGAGGAAGGTGGTGGCCGTGGCCCCGACGACGCGCCGGTCGCGCAGCGGTGCCAGCCGCTCGCGCAGCCCGGGCGGCGCGAGCGGGGTGGGTGGGGTGGTCGGGGCGCTTGGGGTGCCGGCCTCGGCACCGGCACCGGCCGCAGCACCGGCCGAGCCACCAGCGGCGGGCCGGCCCGGCAGGCCGGGCAGGTCGCGCAGCAGCAGGGCCTGGCCCGCGAGGGCCGCCGCGCCGAGGGCGACGACCAGCCACATCGTCAGCCGCCAGTCGGCGCGCCCGATCCAGGTGCCCAGCGGTACGCCGAGCGCGGTGGCCACCGTCATGCCGCCCAGCACGGTGGCCAGCGCCCGCCCGCGCCGCTCGGGTGGGACGAGCGAGGTGGCGACGGCGTTGGCGGTCGGGGTGTAGAGCGCGGCTCCGGCGGCGGCCAGCACACGGGTGGCGAGCAGCAGGGGGTACGTGGGGGCGAGCGCGCTCAGCGCGTTGGCCGCGGTGAAGAACGCGAGCGCGGTGAGCAGCAGCCGGCGGCGCGGCCAGCGGGCGGTGACGGTCGCGAGGACGGGCGCGAGCAGGGCGTACGCGAGCGCGAAGACGGTGACCATCTGCCCGGCCGTGGGGACGGATACGTCCAGGTCGCGGGAGATCAGGCCGAGAATTCCGGCCATCACCATGGAGTCGGTGCCCACCGCGAAGGTGCCGAGGGCGAGCAGGAGCAGGCGTAGCCGCACGGGTTTCCTCCCCGAGAGATTGTTTGACGTAAGCCCAACAATAGGGATGGTTGGACAGGTGTCAAACTGTCTCGCGTGGACGGATGTCAAACTGTTCCCGGGGGACGAGACGGGCGGGGAAGAGAAGACAGAGAGGGAGGAGGGCGTGGTGGACGAACGGCTGCCCCAGCCCGATGCCGAGGACATCGAGCTGGTCAAGGTCATGCACGCCCTCGGCGACCCGGTGCGCCTGTGGCTCCTCTGCGTCTACGGCGACGGCGAGGAGCACAGCTGCGCGCCCGAGGCGGTGAAGCTCGAGCATTTCCACAAGTCGACGGTCTCGCATCACATGCGGGTGATGCGCGAGGCCGGGATCACCACGACGCGGGTCGCCGGGCGCAACCGCTATGTGCGGCTGCGCCGCGACGAACTCGACGCCAGGTTCCCCGGACTCCTCGACGCGCTGCTCAAGTCCATGCCGTGGAGCAGGCCCGAGTCGTAAGCGGGCCCGCTCAGGCCAGCTGCTCCGGGAGCGGCGCCGCGTGGACCACCGTGAGTCCCGACACCGCCCGGGTCAGCGCCACGTACAGGCGGCGCAGGCCGGTGCGCTCGTCCGGCTCGCCGTCGACCACCGCGGCCGGCTCGTCCAGCACCACGTAGTCGTACTCCAGACCCTTGGCGAGCGTCGCCGGGACGAGCGTCAGCCGGGCCTCGGCGCTCGTCTCCTCGCCGGGGGAGAGATACGCCAGGCCCGCCGCGTCCAGGGCGGCCGCCAGCACCGGGATCCGCGCGTCGGCCGCGATCAGGCCGATCGAGCCCTCGTGGCCCAGCGCCTCGTGGCAGGCGGCGATCACGGCGGAGTCGAGGGCGGCGGGGTCCACCGCCCGTACGGAGAAGTCGCCCGCCGCCTCGCGGATCGAGGTGGCCTCCGACAGGCCGGGGGCGATCGCGGGCAGCAGCCGCGAGGCGTACGCGATCACCTCGCGCGGCACCCGGAAGCCCTGGGTCAGCTCCTCCACCGTGGCCCTGGACTTGCCGAGGTGGACGAGGGCCTCCTCCCAGGTCGCCGTCGCCCAGGGGGTGGTGCCCTGCGCGATGTCGCCGAGGATGGTCGCCGAGCCGGTGGTACAGCGGCGGCCCACCGCCCGGTACTGCATGGGGGACAGGTCCTGCGCCTCGTCCAGGACCACATGGCCGAGCGAGTGCGTCCGCTCGATCAGGTCGGTGGCCTCGTCGATGAGCACCGCGTCCGCCGGCGACCACTTCGCGGACTTCACGCTGCGCGGCGGCTTGGTCCACAGGATGGTCTTCTGCTCGTCGGCGTCGAGGATCCCGTCCGCCTGCTCGGCGAGGAAGTCGGGGTCGGAGAGCAGACGCAGCACCAGCTTGGCCGGGTCGACGGGCGGCCAGATCGCCTTGACGGCCGCTTTCACGGCGGGGTTGCGGGCCACCGCGTTCTGCACCCGGTCGTCGGGCGCCTCGCCGGCCTGTTCCATCCGTACGAGCACGGCGTGTGCGATCCGCTGCGGCAGCGCCTCGCGGGCCGCGCCGTACCGGATGTCGCGGTCCAGCAACTCGCGGACGATCTCCTCCAGTTCGTACGCGGGGACCCGCCAGCGCCGCGAGCCGCGCACCACCATGCACGGCTCGGTCGGCAGGGTCACATGCGAGCGCACGGCGCGGCGCAGCACCTCGGCCATCCGCGCGTCGCCCTTGAGGCCCGCCGCGTCGGCGCCGTCCGCGCCCCGCACCTCCACACGCGCGACGAGGTCGTCCACCGTGGCCTGGCCGACCTGCAACTCGCCGAGCGCGGGCAGGACTTGCTCGATGTAGTGGAGGAAGGAGCGGTTCGGGCCGATGACCAGGGTGCCGGAGCGGGCGAGCCGCTCCCGGTGCGCGTACAGCAGATACGCCACCCGGTGCAGGCCGACCGCCGTCTTCCCGGTGCCCGGCGCCCCCTGGACGCAGACCGTGCCGCCGATTCCGGCTCGTACGATCTCGTCCTGCTCGGGCTGGATCGTGGCGACGATGTCCCGCATCGGGCCCACGCGCGGCCGCTCGATCTCGGCCTGGAGCAGCTTGCTGGCGTGTTCTTCCTCCGTGGGGTCGGTGAGGCGCTCGTCCTCGTACGCGGTCAGCTCGCCGCCGGTGTAGCCGAAGCGGCGGCGCAGCCCGATGTCCATCGGCGCCTTCTTCGACGCCTGGTAGAAGGGCTGAGAGACGGGGGCGCGCCAGTCGATGACCATCGGGTCGCCGTCCGCGTCGTGGACATGCCGCCGCCCGATATAGAACTGCTCACCTTCCGCTCCTTCCGCCGTCTCCGCGCCCGGTGCGTGCAGATAGTTGAGGCGGCCGAAGAACAGCGGGGTGTGGGCCAGGTCGGCGAGGGCCTTGATGCGCTCGTCGACCTGGTGCTGAAGGGCCTCGGCGTTCACCCAGTTGGCGGTGACGTCCTTGATGTCGAGCGCTTCGACGTCGGCGCGCATGGCGCGGAGGGCGGCACGGGACGCGGCGAGGTGGGCGCGCTCCCGCTCGAGCGGATCGGGGTGGTCAGGGGCGTGCGAGGGCACGGCGTAGCCTCCGGCGTGTACACGAAGCAGACAGACAAGGTGCAGGGCTTGAGTGGCTCAAGTGAGAAGCCGGCCGGTTTCCGTCCGGGCGGCGGCTCTCCCCGGTGGTCGGGAGGCGGCAAGACGGGCGATTGTAGCCAGCGCTCCGCGGGACCGCGAATGGTTTTTCCCGCGAGTCGGCCTGGTTGGATGGCGTGGGTCCGGTGTGAAGCGGTTCTGGTGCCGAGGGAACGGGAGGTGGCGCATGCCCCGTGCGGGTCTGACGCCTGAGCGGGTGGCGGAGGCGGCGGCGGATCTGGCGGACGCCGTCGGCCTGGAGAACGTCACGATCTCCGCGCTGGCGCGGAGCTTCGGCGTGGCCGACGCGAGCCTGTACTCGCACGTCAAGAACATCCGCGACCTGCGCGAGCGGGTCGCGTTCCGCGCCGCGAGCGACTTCGCCGACCGCATCACGGCGGCCGTGGCCGGGCGGGCGGGGCGCGACGCCCTGATCGCCTTCGCCAACGCCTACCGGGACTTCGCGCTGGCGCACCCCGGCCGGTACGCGGCGACCCACATCGAGATCGACCCCGAGCTGGCCGCCCAGTCCTCGGGCGGCGCCCGCATCATCGCGGCCACATATGCCGTGTTCCACGCGTACGGGCTCGCCGAGCCGGACCTGACCGACGCCGTACGGCTGCTGCGCAGCACCTTCCACGGCTACGTCAGCCTGGAGGCGATCGGCGCCTTCCGGGACCCGCGCGAGGTCCAGGCGTCATGGGACCGGGGCGTGAACGCCCTGGCCACGCTGCTGGAGAACTGGCCGTCGGCCGCCGCCGACTAGCCGCGGATCAGGCGGATCAGCTGGACAGGCGGGGTCGGCTGGGGTCGGCCGGGGTCATACGTCTGGTCACACGTCCTCGCCCGCCAGCAGCGCGCTCGCGTCCACGATCCGGTAGGCGTACCCCTGCTCGGCGAGGAACCGCTGCCGGTGGGCGGCGAAGTCCTGGTCGATGGTGTCGCGGGCGACGACCGAGTAGAAGACCGCCTGGTGGCCGTCCGCCTTCGGCCGCAGGACGCGGCCGAGGCGCTGGGCCTCCTCCTGGCGGGACCCGAACGTCCCCGACACCTGGATGGCGACCGTGGCCTCCGGGAGGTCGATCGAGAAGTTGGCGACCTTGGAGACGACGAGGACGGAGATCTCGCCCTGCCGGAAGGCTTCGAAGAGCTTCTCGCGCTGTGCGTTGGTCGTCTCGCCCTTGATGACGGGCGCGTCCAGATGCTCGCCCAGCTCGTCCAGCTGGTCGATGTACTGGCCGATGACCAGGGTCTGCTGACCCTTGTGCCGCGCCACCAGCGCCTCGGTGACCTTGCGCTTGGAGTCGGTCGTCGCGCAGTAGCGGTACTTCTCGTCGGCCTCGGCCGTCGCGTACGTCAGGCGCTCGCTCTCCGTCAGGTTGACCCGCACCTCGACGCAGTCGGCGGGCGCGATGTAGCCCTGCGCCTCGATCTCCTTCCACGGCGCGTCGAAGCGCTTGGGGCCGATGAGGGAGAAGACATCGGACTCGCGGCCGTCCTCCCGTACCAGCGTCGCGGTCAGGCCGAGCCGGCGGCGCGCCTGCAGGTCGGCCGTGAACTTGAAGACGGGGGCGGGCAGCAGATGCACCTCGTCGTAGACGATCAGGCCCCAGTCGCGGGAGTCGAAGAGCTCCAGATGCGGGTAGATGCCCTTCCGCTTGGTCGTGAGCACCTGATACGTGGCGATGGTGACCGGGCGGATCTCCTTGCGCGTGCCGCTGTACTCGCCGATCTCCTCCTCGGTGAGGGAGGTGCGCCGCACCAGCTCGTGCTTCCACTGGCGGGCCGAGACGGTGTTGGTCACCAGAATCAGGGTGGTGGACTTGGCGGTGGCCATCGCCCCCGCGCCCACCAGCGTCTTCCCGGCGCCACAGGGGAGGACGACGACCCCCGACCCGCCGTGCCAGAACCCCTCGACGGCGTGCTTCTGGTACGGGCGCAGCGCCCAGCCGTCCTCGCACAGCTCGATCGGATGCGCCTCGCCGTCCACATACCCGGCCAGGTCCTCGGCGGGCCAGCCCAGCTTGAGCAGCACCTGCTTGATCTGCCCGCGCTCGGACGGGTGGACGACCACCGTGTCCGGGTCGATGCGCGCGCCGACCAGCGGCTGGATCTTCTTCGAGTGCAGCACCTCCTGGAGGACCGGGCGGTCGGAGGTCTCCAGGACGAGTCCGTGGGTGGGGTGCTTGAGCAGCCGCAGCCGCCCGTAGCGGGCCATGGTCTCGGCGATGTCGACGAGGAGGGCGTGGGGGACGGGATAGCGGGAGTACTGGACGAGCGCGTCGACGACCTGCTCGGCGTCGTGCCCGGCGGCGCGGGCGTTCCACAGGCCGAGCGGGGTCACCCGGTAGGTGTGGATGTGCTCGGGAGCCCGCTCCAGCTCGGCGAAGGGCGCGATGGCGCGGCGGCAGGCATCGGCCTGCTCGTGGTCGACCTCGAGCAGGAGCGTCTTGTCGCTTTGGACGATCAAGCAGGACACGCATACCTCCGTCGATAGGATCGTCTCGTGACAAGTGAAACACCTGCCGCACCCTCGACCGCTCGGGCTTTACCCCGTGCCCGGCGCCGGAGGGGTGTACCGGCCAGCGCGCCGGGGATGCGTGCCGCTATCTATGTTCGCCTATCGCGCGACACTGAGGAGAGTACTTCCCCGGAGCGCCAGCGCGCGGCCTGTGGGGCGCTGTGCGAGGCGCGCGGGTGGACAGTCATAGCCGTGGAAGAGGACATCGACGTGTCGGGCTTCTCACGTGGCCTGGACCGTCCGGGGCTTCAGCGGATCTTGACGCGCCTTGCTGAGTTCGACGTGATCGTCTTCTTCAAGATCGACCGGCTTGCGCGGTCAACGGTGGACTTCGCCGAGATCATGAAGCTTTCTGAGGCACAGGGGGTCGCGCTGGCGTCGGCGACGGAGCCGCTTGACCTCACGTCGTCCATGGGGCGCGCCATGGCGAAGGTGATCGCGGTCTTTGCCGAGCTTGAGTCGGACACGACCGGAATGCGAGTGTCCAGCGCTCACGAGCACCTGCGCCGTGAGGGCCGATACACGGGCGGGCGCGTTCCATACGGGTACCGAGTTGCCCCCAATCCTGACGGGGCGGGCAAGGTGCTGGAGATCAACCCGGAGGAAGCCAAGACGGTCCGCATGATTGTGGAGCGTGTCCTGGCGAAGGACTCGCTCATGAAGATCGCAACGGACCTGAGCAAAACCGATATCCCATCCCCGGGGCACACCTCGCGACAGACGACGGGTAAGCGCAGCGCCTCGAAGCAGTGGTACACGAACACGTTGAAAAAGCTGCTCACCAACCCGCAGTTACTCGGCCAGGTGATCGAAGACGGCAAGCCGATCCTGCGGACGGATGGGCTGCCGTTGGTCAACCGCTCGCCGATCCTCGACATGGACACGTGGAACGCGTTGCAAAACGAACTGAATCGGCGCGCCAACCCGGGAGGGAAGCGCCGAGAGGGCACGTCGTTGCTGCGGGGTGTCTTGTACTGCCAGGTGTGCGACTCGCGCATGTACACCTACACCGGAGCCAAGGGCCAGGTTCGCTATCGTTGTATTGGTCGCCTGAAGAACCGTCAGCGCACGGGCGAACAGGGCGCGTGCTATGGGCCATCCGTCCCTGGGAAGAACACAGAAGCTCACGTTACGGCCGATTTCCTCGACAAGTTCGGCGATCTCCCGGTAGTCCGGGTGGTGGAGCGCGTGGGGGAGGACTTCCGCCCCCAGATCCGGCAGGCGGAGGAAGCGCTGAGCGATCTTGAGAAGGACCGGTACGAACACGGCCTCTTCAAGGGTGACGACGGCGCCCTGCGGTACGCCATGCAGTACGCCAAGCTGGAGGAGCGACTGGCGTCCCTGAAGGAGAGGCAGCGCAACGCCAAGCCCGCTGGTGTGGAAGCCATGCCCACAGGCAAGACGCACGCGGAGCTGTGGGAGGAGGCGGACATCGCGGGGAAGCGCGACCTCCTGCTGAACGCAGGGGCGTTCGTTCATGTGGCACCCGCTCGGCGGGGCGGGCCGAAACTCGACACGTCACGCTTCTCGGTCTTCTTCGGGGAAGACGGCTTCATCCGGCGCGCTGACGCGGACGGCAAGGGCACCGCACCCGTCATCGACACGATGGCGGAGGAAATGGACGGCACCCTCTTCTGAGCTGAGCCGGCCCGACTGCAACTCCCGCCCCGCCGCTGGACTTGCTTCCTATGGCGGGCCGCTCGTGTGCGTGAGACCGGAGGCGAGAAGCGTGACGCCGAGTGACCGCACGCCAGCGACGTGGGGAGTACCCCTTGTCATCTGCGTTCCCGGCCGACAGCCGATCACCGCCAGTGACTGGACTTACGACTCGAAGTGCAGCGGAACCGGGCACTCAGGCAAAGCCCTGTGCGCCCACGGCGCCTCGCACAAATCGCCGAAGGTGCACACGCACAGTGTCGGGCTGCTCCAACCAGGGCTCGTGCCCTGCGCCCTCGATCCGGGTCAGCGGAACAGCGAGCCGAAGCGCGAGTGATTCAAGCGCCGACACAGGGCGGGGGTCGTCGACCCCACCGAGGACCTCCACCCGTGCGGGCAGGCGCGCACGCAGATCGCCAAGGTGCCCATCGAGCGGATCCGCGTGTCCTTCCTTGCCAAGCTCCCCGTTCATGGACCAGTTGACCGGGCGACGCCGCAGGGCACCCTGGGCTGCCCAGAGCCACCCGCGTTCAGGATCGGCGTGGTCGGTGAACCAGGCCAGCGTGAGCAGCTCGACTTCCTGCTCCTCTGTGCGGTGCGGCAGCTCCTGCAACTCGCGGAGCCGCTCCTGCTGCGCTGCGGACATGCGGCGCCCGCGCTCCGCTCGATCCCCGGTACGCCAATCACCGACGAATGGCCCGCACATCAGCAGCATTGCGGCAACCCGGTCAGAGTGCCTCAGGCAGAACCGGCTCCCCAGATCGGTGCCGTAGGAATGACCGATCAGCACGGCCTTGGGCACATCCCATGCGTCGAGCAGCTCGGCGAGATCGTCAACATGCCGGGCGAAGGAATGGGGGCCTGCCACGGGGATCGGCCCGTACCACGCTGGTCGTACCGGTACACAGGCACGAGGTCCGCGATCATGGGGGCGACATCACCCAGATAGTCCGGCAGACCCGGACCTCCATGGAGCAGGACCGCAGCCGGCTGCCGAGTCGTGTCCCCCAGCGCCGTCCAGCGCACCTGCGCCTCGTCGGTCATCGTCACGAGACCTTGCGTCTCCATCAAAGTCACCGCGCAGAATCTACCGGCGTCACAGAGGCTCCGCCAAAGGTTAAAGAACTTCCCAATGACGATGTCAAGCTGCCGCTGTAACGGTTGGTAGTACCTCGTAGCACTCTCCGTCGCGGATCATGGATTTTAAACGCTTCGACGGCTTCGACGCTGACGGCCAAGGCTTCCTTGCGACTCGCTCCGGAGAGGATCGACCCGAGGTGAGCGAGCGCCCTTCCTGCGCCGTGGCTGTCGTGTGCCTGTCGGAACCGGGCGATCGCACGCCGGAGGATCCCGATGGCCTCATCCGTCCGGCCGTGTTCATTAACAATTTCACGGAAGGCGCGGATTGCTGCAGTGTGCTGATCGATTCCGTCACCGAATCCACCCTCCCGTATCGCCGTTCCGAGATTGTTGAGGGCCATTCCTTCGCCGTGCCGGTCGCCGGGTTCGACGCAGATCTTGATGTCCTGCCGGAAAACGCTCACGGCTTCGTCTTACTGGCGCAGTTCGTCCAGTGCGCGCCCGAGATTGGCGAGCGCCGCACCTTCGCCTCGACGAGGAGGCGCGCTGGGGCGCAGCCGGTCCGCGTGTTGCAGGACTTCAACGGCTCCGGCCTTGTGGACGATCAGCGGTTCGTTCACGCGCCTGGGCCCTTCAAGACGGGGTTGGGGGCAAGCTCCGGTGTTACGCACTCGGGAGGGTGAACGGGAACGGAGCGGCCGACGGGGCGTGGATCGGGGCACCTGCTCCGGGAACGAAGCACCAGTGGGCTTCATCCCGTCTGTGGCGCTTGCTGGACGCTGCGGTCGAGGCGGCCGGTGCGCCGGTGGAGGTGTTCAGACGGTCAATGTGGTGCTGCCAGAGGGGCTGTTCATTCCGGACCTCGCCATCGTGGATGCCGCTGCCGCTGAGGAAGATCCGGTGACCCACGACGCCGAGGCGGTATTGCCTGTCGTCGAGATCGTCTCGCCATCGTCCTCCGGCCGTGGCATGGACCGCCTGCTCAAGCCACCGTTCTACGCGGATGCCGGGATCGAGCACCTGTGGCGGCTGGAGCTGGAGCCCGTGCCCGCGTTGATCGTCTCCCAGATGGGGAACGGCCGTTACGTCGAGCGGCTCGCGGCCGAGGCCGGACACACCACATCGATCGAGAAGCCCTTCCCGGTGGACGTGGACCCCGGAGCGCCGGTCCAGCAGAAGCGCTGACGCGCTGACGGGCTGAACGCCGCTCACACCGAGTCGTCCGCCAGCTCGGCGACCCCCGTGATCCGGTGCAGCGGGTACGTCCGCACCTCGTCGGCCGTGTGGTCGTACGCCGTCACGAAGCCGCCCTCGACGCGCACCGGGGCGATGACGCGCTGGCTCGCCGCGCCGTCCGCGTTGACATAGCCGATCCAGACGGCCGAGCCGGTGAGGGCCGCGGCCTGCATAGTGGCGAGGGTGTCGGCCGAGGTGGTACGGGGGAGCCGGCCGCCCGCGGCGGCGGTCGCCGGGACCGGCTTGTGGGGGGCCGTCGCGGCACGGTCACCGGCGCGGATGGCGCGCACCGCCGCGCCCAGCAGCGTCTCGTCGGGCACCGGCGGGCCCTCGGGCACGGGGACGGGGGCCGAGCGGGGCGGGGTGCGGTGGGCCTCGGCGCGGGTGACCAGCACATCGCCCTCGGCGGACTCGGCGGCCGGCGCGTACCCCATCGCCCGCAGGCCCTCCAGGAGCGCGTCCGGCGCCGCCTGCGCGGCCAGCACGGTCGGCGCGAGGCGCCGCAGCCGCAGGCCCGCCGAGCGGCGGTCGGCGAGGATCTCGGCCAGCAGGGCGTCGTCGTCGCAGCGCACATACGCGGAGGCCGCGCCGACGCGCAGACGGCCGTGTTTCCGGGCCACGTCGTCGATGAGGTAGGCGAGCGGCTGGGGCACGGGGGTGCGGGAGTGCTGCGCGAGGAACACGTGCAGGTCGGACGCCGCCCGCCCGGCGTCCAGCGCGCGGCGTACGGAGGCGGGCGTGAACCGGTAGACCGTGGCGCCGCCCTTGGACTCCACCTCGGCGAGCACTCCGAGCATCGCCGCGAGCGGACGCTCCAGCGGTCCGGGCGCGACGGCGGTCAGGTCGGCCTGCAGGAGGACGTGGTCCAGCGGCTGCGGCAGCAGCGGCGCGAGCAACCGCGCCGCCGCCGCCGCGGCGGCGGCAGCCTCAACCCCGGAAAGGGGTCGGCCGGGGGTGGGAGTGGGAGTGGGGGTGGGTCGGCTCGCGGTCTGGCTGCCGGCTTGGGCGGCTGTCCGGCCCCCGGTCTCGGCGGCCTGGCTCTCAGGCTCGGGGGTGGGCCGGCCCGCGGTCTGGCTCACGGTCCCGGTGGCTGTCCGGCCTCCGGCCTCCGTGGGTGTCCGGCCGGTGGCCCGGCCCTCGACCCCGGGGGCCTCGCCTTCGGCGGTCTGGGGTGCGGTGCTGCGGCTGCCGGTGCCTCGCCTCTTGGCGCCGCCCGTCTCACCGGTCGCGGGGCCCGCCGGGGACGGGACCTTGGGCGGGGGCGGGCCCAGGAGGGCGCGGCCGTGGGTGGAGAGGGCGCCGCGGCCGGTGACGCCGAGCAGTTCGGCCTCGGCCAGCGTCCACTGGGCCAGCCGGGACCGCAGGTCGTCGGCGGGCGCGCCGCGGTGGGCCGGGCGCTCCCAGCGCAGGCGGGCCAGCAGTGCTTCGGCGGTGATCGGGGCGCCGGGCGGGAGGGCGCCGAGGAGCTCGAGGACGCGGCGGCGCACCTCGGGGGCGGGGGAGCGGTCCAGCTCCGGGCCGAGGGTCGCGAGGGTGCGGCCCTTCGCGTCGCGGCCGCCGACCAGGCCCGCGGTGCGGGTCGCGGTCAGCCAGGCGGCGGCGAGCCGCGCCCAGCGCTCCTCGTCGGGCAGCCCCAGCCAGTCGTCGTAGGCGGGGGTGGGCGCGTAGCGCTCGCCCGTCTCGCCGTCCGAGGCGAGCAGCCCGGCCGCGTACGCCAGCTCGATCCAGAACGCGGCCACCGGCTCGGGCACGTCGAGTGCCACGGCGGTCCGCTTGAGGTCCCGTACGCTCAGGCCGCCCGCGCGCAGGACGGGCGGTCCGGCGGTCCCCCACTCGCCCAGCAGCTCCTCGACCGTGGACAGGGCGGTGAAGGCCTGGCCCGCCGCGGTCGCGTCCACAGTCTGTGGATCGTGCCGCGCCGCGGGCGGAAGGGGCGGCGGCAGCGGTTCGGGCGCGCGGTGCGCTCGGCCGCCGCGCAGATGCAGGGCCACCTCGCGGGGCAGCACCACATTGCGCGGCCCGGACGGCAGCAGCAGGCCGCGGGCCAGCAGCCACTCGACGGGCGGGCTGGGTGAGGCGACGGACGCCTCCCCGTACGGCGGGCCCCAGGTCAGCTTGGCCAGGACCGCGGTCGCGGCGGCGGGGGCCTCGGCGAGCAGCGCCGCCATACGGGAGCGGTCGCCGAAGAGCGCGGTGAGGGCGGCCACCGCGGTGACCGGGTCGTGGGTGGGCGGCAGCCCGGCCGTCGCGAGGATCTCCTGCAGCCGGCCGGGGGACATGCCGGCCGTGGCCTCCTGGACGGTGGGGCCCAGACCGGTCGGGGAGGGGGCCGTGGGCGAGGGGGTCAGCAGTTCGTGGGCGGTGCGGACCAGGCGCAGCCGGTCGTCGCCGCCCCAGGCGAGGGCCTGGGCGCGCAGGGCGGCCACGGCGCGGGGGAGCTCGGCGAGGATCTGCTCCCGGGTGGCCTGGGCGAGGTGGTCCGGGGCCTGCTCGTGGGTGGCCTGGGCGGGCTGGGCGGCCTGGGCAGCCTGATCCGGGGGCTGTTCGTCGTGCTCGTCGGCGGCGCCGGGGGCATGAGCACCCTCTGGGGATTCCGCGGCCTCCGGGGCGTCGCCGGCCATCAGGGCGCTCAGCGTCTCGTACGCACACGGGTCCGGCGCGACGGCCAGCGCCTCCGCGGTCTGCAGCGCGAACCGGTCGAGCCGCTCCACGGCTCGTACGACGGAGGCGCGGGTGCCCGCCCGGGTGGCGAGCTGGGTGAGGTCGGTGGGCACGGGGGACAGCAGGTCGGGACGGGCGCGCAGAAGGGTGGCGAGGGCGTCGTCGGGGCGGGTGCGCAGCTCTTCGGCGAGCGTGCGCGGCGCTCCGCGGCCGCTGTCCCGTGGGCCGGTCTCTGCAGGCACGTGTGCCTCCCGATTCCGCGAGCTGGTCATTCGATCCACAATACCGGGGGGCGGTGAGGAGCCGGAGGTGCGGCGGGCCGCCGGTCCGGCGCGGTACCGTCGGAACGATCTGATACGCCAGCGGTGCGCATGGTCAGGGGTCTTGGTGGGGATCGAGAGCGAGCAGCTCGTCTACGACTATCTGAGCCGTGTCGGCGATCTGGCACAGCAGCGGGGTCTGCCGTCCGGCGACCGGATGCGGCTGGTCGCCGGATTGCGCGCCGACATCGACCAGAGGCGGGCGTCCGTCGGTGCGGACAGCCCGGCGGGGGTGAAGCGGATCCTCGCGAAGCTGGGCTCGCCCGCGGAGGTGGTGGCCGCCGCGGACAACCGCCCGGCAGAGGGCGCCGCACCGGATGGTGGCGCGGCGGGTGCGGCAGGCGCGGGGAGCGCGAGCGGGGCGTACGGGAGTGGGGAGCCGCCGTCGCGCGGTGCGGGCGCGGCGGGGATGGCGCGCGCGGCCCGCGACAAGCTGTCCGGGTTCGCCGAGCGCAGCGGGCTGATCGGCAAGGTGCCCACCCCGCGCGACGGCGACTCCCCGGTTCGGCCCGAGTCCTCGTCCGGCGGGTCCTCGTCCGGCGAGGCGTCGGCAGACGGCCTCGGCAAGCCGGCGCACCGCCGGCGGTCGTCCGCCGCCGCGGCGCCGCCTCACCTCGCGGGCGAGGACGAGCTCGGCCCCCGCGAGTCCAACCCCGACTGGTGGCATGTCGAGCCGGGCCCGTTCGGCCGGCCCGAGCAGCGTGACTCGCCGCTCGGCCAGGTGGAGGGGTTCATCGGCGGGGTGGAGATCCCCGAACTGCTCGGCCTGCCGACCGAAGCCGACAAGGAGACCGAGGAAGCCGCCGCGGGAGCCGCGGGCACGGGCACGGAGCAGGGCGCCGACGCGGGCGCCGAGGGGGCGGAGGCCGACACCGGCGGCAAGGCGGCCCAGGCCCGGAAGCCCGGGCTGCTGCGCCGCGCGCTGCGGCGGCGCGGCGGGAAGGGCGACGGGGCCGGAGACGGAGACGGAGACGGGGACGGGGGCCGGCGGGCGGGCTCCCTCAGCCCGCTGGTCCTGCTGGCGGCCGCGCTGCTCGTGGCCGGTGCCGCGCTGGGCAATCTCCTCGTGATGGCCTTCGGCTGGGTGCTCGCCTACAGCACGCGGAAGCTGTCCCGCGCCGAGGTGAAGTGGGCCGTGCTGGGCATGCCCGGCCTGGTCGCGGCCGCGACCATGGCGTGGCTGTGGGGCCGGGCCTCCGGCAGATGGGGCGAGCCCATCCCCGAGAACGGCATGGGGGACGCGGTGCGGGGGGCCTGGCCGGTCGTCGTGCGCGCCGCGGCGATCGCGTCGGCTCTCTTCCTCGTATGGCGCGCGAGGCGCCGGCGCTGACCCGAGCGTTATGGAAGGGCGGGTCGTCGCCGGGGCTCCAACCGTTCCTAGAGACTGAGCGGGAGTGAGTCCTGGTGCCAGGACTCGTGCTCAGCCGTGTGCCCCGAACGGTTGTGGGCACTCCCCCAGCTACCGCTGGGAGGTACCCCCTGGTCCCCCGCTTTCGCTCTGCATCCAGCGCCGACGGATCGTGTCCGTGGTCCGGGAATGCGAGGGCGGCCCGCGGCCGGAGGCCGCTGATGGGCTGCGGCCTCACGCCCCGGGGTGCCCGATACGGCCTGGATGCTCCGATGCCCCACAGCATCGCTCCGGTGCTGTGGGGGCGGTTGCGTCCGTCGCCGGATCGGGCACCCCAGGGCGCGCCGTCCGATCGCCACGGCGGCTGCGTCGTGGCGGGTGGTTGTGCGTGTGTTGGTGGTCAGGGGCTTCTGCCAGTGCTGGGCGCCCCAGCGGGAGGTGTAGGCGGGGTCGACGGCCACGATGGTGATGCCGAGTTCGGCGGCCATGGACACCAGCCTGCTGCGCAGCTGGCTCACGGGCATGCCGGAGATCAGGCAGCGGAAGCGTTTGCGCCGCCCGTGTTTCTCGCGGGTCTTTTCCGCCTGGAAGTCGAGGTCTTCGATCGCGAGGGCCAGGTGGTGGCGTTGGGTCCAGTGCAGGAGGCGGATGAGGGCGTGCCGCACTTGCGCGTCCCGGTGCGGTGCGCTCCCGGACAGGTCGTAGCCGAACCTGCGAGGATTGCCGACGGGGTTGCCGTGGGCGTCCAGGCGCCAGGCGGCCAGATGGTCGGCGTTCATGTCCACACCCACCAGCCCGCCGGACCGTGCAACCTCCAGCGGCACCGTCCTTGCGGGCGGGGTCTGCCAGGAGGCGGTCAAGTACCAGCGGCCACGGCCTGCGTCGTAGTGGATGCGGTACGCCACGGCACGATTCGCCACGACACGGTCCGCCCACTGCTCGCCCCGATGCCCAAAGCGAACCCGGCAGGCCAGCACATACCGGCCATGGGGCGCGTTCGCCAGCGCGGCCAGCGGCGCCGGAAGCCTGACGCTCACCTCACCGTCCGGGGTGACGCGGATCGTCTCGTTTCCGCAACTCTTCCCGGACTCGCCATCGGCCTGGAGGAACCAGCGCTCGGCCTCCCACCGCTGGCGCCACTGCGCCTCGGAAAGCCGGGCGGCCTCAAGGTTGTGCCGGCTGCGCAGCAGCTTCCTGCCACCGCGCACCACCCGCACACGTCCGGCCGCACGGTCGGCCCGCTCCCGCTCCAGCCGGTCCTCGAGCAGGCGCAGACGCCGGGACTTGGCAAACCACTCTGACCGGGAACGGTAACCACCCGGCGCCCCCTTGGAACCCCTCGACCCCACCGGCAGCGACAGCCGGGACACGATCACGCCAATGGCTGCCTGGAGGCTTTGGATATGCGCGAGCTGACCACGCCGGGCCAGCGCCCACTGGTCATGCGTGGCCTTGGTCATACTGCCCGCCCAGCGCGAGGAGGAATCTGGCGTCAACACCCGCTTGCGCTGCGCCCACTGGCGGCTGTCGTGATCCAGCCCAGCCGCGCAACGCGCCTTCAGGTCCCGGGAGGCCAGGGAACCGAGCAGCCCGCCGACCAGGCGCAGGACCCTCTCGTCCGGCCCGGTCAGGCCCTTGAGACTGGTGCGAATCGCCACCCCGGTCGGTCCGGGCACCTCGAACGGCGCCGCCACCTCGCGCAGCTGGCCCATCCCCACCCCCGCCCGGCTCGAAGACCCCGTCACCACTCCCAACGAGCACCCCCCATAAAGGTCACGCATTCGACATAAGAACTCCCATTCCCTTCATTCCCAAGTCCCGTCGCACGGTCGTCGATGCTCACTCATGCACACCAAAACGCACCCAAGCGCTGTCAACCGGCAGCAGCTCACAACCCCTGGCGCTGACCCGCCCGAACGCTTGCGAACACAAAGCTGTCTCCTCCGGCGGTGGCGGGTCGTGGAGGGGAAACCCCACCGTGCGAGCCGGAGGGATTGGCCACCCGGTGGCGGCGGTCATGCCGCAGGTCAGGGGGGCTGATGAACGGTGGACGATGCCCTTTGTCCATGGACAGCTTCTCCGTCGACAGCTTCTCTGCCGACAGGGCGCGAACCGCTTACGGGCACATGCAGAACGTGTGCGGAAGGAAGCGTTCGGTAGCGGAGGCAGAATGTCGGGCATGCCTTCTACGCCTGCGCACCCCGTGACGGTCGGTTTCGACCTCGATATGACCCTGATCGACTCCCGCCCCGGCATCAAGGCCGCCTTCGAGGCGCTCTCCGCCGCCACCGGCACCTTCGTCGACGCCGACCTCGCCATCAGCCGCCTCGGCCCGCCGCTGGAGCAGGAGCTCGCGCACTGGTTTCCGAAGGGGCGGATCGACGAGGTGGGGGAGCTGTACCGGACGCTGTACCCGGAGTACGCGATAGCCCCCACGGCCGCCATGCCCGGCGCCCGGGAGTCCGTCGCCGCGGTGCAGGGGGCGGGTGGCCGTGCGGTCGTGGTGACGGCCAAGCACGAGCCGAACGCCAAGCTGCACCTGAGCCATCTGGGCATCGAGGCGGACGCGGTCGTCGGCTGGCTGTGGGCCGAGGCGAAGGCGGAGGCGCTGCGCGAGTACGGCGCATCGGTGTACGTCGGGGATCACACGGGCGACGTGCGCGGCGCACGCACGGCGGGCGCGCTGTCCGTCGCGGTCGCGACCGGGCCGTGCGGCGCGGAGGAGCTGCGTGCGGCAGGGGCCGACGTGGTGCTCGACGACCTGACCGCCTTCCCGGAGTGGCTGGCCCGCCACCTGGAGGGATGACCTCCGCTCAGGCGTGGGAGCCCTCGCGACCTCCCCCTAAGAGGGCGCTGAGGGCGACGCCGACGGGGACTCGGCCTGCCCGGTCCCGTCGGGGCGGTGCGCACCATCGGCCGCGGCCGCGCGCCGCTGCGCCGCGATCGAGCGCAGCAGGCCGGCCGCGGCGAGCGCGAAGCCGACGCCCATCAGCATGCACACGAAGTACGCGGCCGACGGCAGCGCGTGCAGGCCCAGGAAGAGCGGGGCTACAGTGATCAGAGTGGCCACGGCGCCCACGCCGAAGACGATCACCCCCAGGCGCACCAGTCGATCGCCGGGGGCCGTTGCGTCGTGTCGTGTTTCATTGCTCACCGCAACAGGGTAGGTCGGAGCAGAGCGCTCGTAGGAACCACCACCCGGAACCATCCGGGTACGTCTTGTCACCAGGCTCCGGACCATTAGCCTTGGTGCTGGCGGGTCTTACGACCCGCTGTAGTGCTATCCAGAGCAGTTTTTACGTGTTTTCCGACGAGTGACGAGGACGAGGACAGACGTGCCTACCGGCAAGGTCAAGTGGTTCAACAGCGAGAAGGGCTTCGGCTTTCTCTCCCGTGACGACGGCGGCGACGTCTTCGTGCACTCGTCGGTGCTCCCGGAAGGCGTGGACTCGCTGAAGCCGGGACAGCGGGTCGAGTTCGGCGTCGTGGCCGGCAACCGCGGTGACCAGGCACTTTCGGTGACGGTGCTGGAGCCGGCCCCCTCTGTCGCGGCCGCCCAGCGGCGCAAGCCCGACGAGCTGGCGTCCATCGTCCAGGACCTGACCACGCTGTTGGAGAACGTGACGCAGCAGCTGGAGCGCGGGCGCTACCCCGACAAGGCACAGGGCCACAAGATCGCGGGCATGCTGCGGGCGGTGGCCGACCAGCTCGACGTCTAGACGAAGTCCAGCGCGCCGTGGCCGAGGGGCGGTACCAGCCCCTCGGCCGCCGCGCGTGTGAGCAGCCCGCGCACCGCGGCGTAGCCGTCCTCGCCCAGGTCGGCGGTGAATTCGTTCACGTAGAGCCCGATGTGCTGGTCGGCGACCGCCGGGTCCATCTCCTGGGCGTGCTCCTGGACGTAGCCGCGCGAAGCCGTCGGGTCGTCCCAGGCTGCCCGTACGGACGTACGAGTGGCCTCGGCGATGGCTCGCAGCCGCTCGGCGCCCAGCGACCGCTTCGCGACGATCGCGCCGAGGGGGATGGGCAGGCCCGTGGTGAGCTCCCAGTGCTCGCCCATGTCGGCCAGGCGGTGCAGGCCGTAATTCTGATAGGTGAACCGGGCTTCGTGGATGACCAGCCCGGCGTCGACCCGGCCGTCCCGCACGGCGGGCATGATCTGGTCGAACGGCAGCACGATGACCCTGCCCACCCCGCCCGGCACCTCGCCGGCCGCCCACAGCCGGAAGAGCAGATACGCCGTCGAGCGCTCGCTCGGCACGGCGACCGTCTTGCCCGCGAGGTCCTTGGCCGCCCCCGGCTCCTTCGTGAGCACCAGCGGGCCGCAGCCGCGCCCGAGCGCCCCGCCGCAGGGCACCAGCGCGTAGTCGCGCAGGATCCACGGCAGGACGGCGTACGACACCTTCAGGACATCGCGCTCGCCGCGCTCCGCCATGCCGTTGGTGATGTCGATGTCGGCGAAGGTGATGTCGATCGCGGGCGCGTCCGGGACGCGCCCGTGTGCCCACGCGTGGAAGACGAACGTGTCGTTCGGGCAGGGTGAGTACGCGATGCTCAACGGCTGCGGCGTCGGCTGAGGGGTCGCCTGCGGAGGCGTCTGGGCGGTCATCTGCTGGGTCCCTTCCAGGTGGCGAGGGCGGGCGGGAGGTGGCGGAAGGCGCCCGCCAGGGCGTCGAGCGCCTCGCCGATCCGCCAGGCGGCCCGGTCGCGCGGGCCGACGGCGTTGGAGACCGCCCGTAGCTCCAGAACGGGCACGCCGGACACCCCGTGCGCGGCGGCCGCCTCGGCCACCCCGAAGCCCTCCATCGCCTCGGCGACGGCGCCCGGGTGCCGTCGGCGCAGCTCCGCGGCGCGCCCGGCACTGCCGGTCACGGTCGAGACGGTGAGCACGGTGCCGCGGACCGCCCCCGTCGCCTCGGCCAAGGCCCGTACGAGCGCGGGCGGCGGGAGGTGTTCGACGGTCCCGAAGCCGAGGTCGGTGACGGCGGCGAAGCCGTCGGGGGTCTCGGCGCCCAGGTCGGCGGCGATGATCGCCTCGCTGACGACGACGCGGCCGAGGGGCGTGGGGGCGAAGCCGCCGCCGATGCCGGCCGAGACGACGAGCCCGTACGGCGCGTGCCCGAGTTCGGCGGCGGTGAGGGCCGTGGCGGTCGCCGCCGCGGCGGCGGCGGGGCCGACCCCGGCGGCCAGCGCGTCCACGGTGAGCGGGGGCCGTACGACCCGGTGCAGCGTCCGTCCGCCGGGTACGGAGACCTCGGCCTCGGCGCCGGCCGCTGTCTCGCTTCTTACGCCACGCAGCACCGCGTCCCGTTCGGCGGGCACGGCGGTGACGACGAGTACGCGCATCAGCGGCTCCCGGATCTCCCGGCTGCGGCGGCCGGCGGCTGTCCCGGTCAGGTCAGACGGCGGGTGTCAGGCGTCGCGCGTGAGCTTGATCGGCCACGCGCCCTTGATCCCGTTGCCCTCGCCGGTCTCCACCACCACGATCGTCACGGTGTCGAGCGTGGTGGTCTGGCCGGTCTGCGGGTTCGTCTGCTCGAACAGCGTGTCGCTGTCGAGGCTGCGGTAGGTCTTCTTGGACTGGCCGTTTATGAGCCCGTGGGCCTCGCTTATCACGAGCCAGCCGGACTCGGCGATCTTCGGGTCCACACCGACCCGTACCTTCTCACCGGGGCTGACCGACAGCGTCTGCCCGGGCTTCTTGGTGAGGCACGCCGTGACCTTCTTCTCGGACTTGGCGACGACGTCGCCGTCCTTGTAGCAGCCCTTGGCGGCCTCGGTCGTCACGGTCTTCGAACCGACCGTGACTGTCGCCAGCGGGGTCGGCTTGTCGCAGGCGGAGAGGGCGACGAGCCCGAGGGACACGACACAGGCGGCGGTAGCGGCGCGGCGGCCCTTGCCCCTGGTAAACAGCGCAGCGGTCATGCGGGCAGGCTATCGGGCCCCTGTGATCACGCCACGCGGGGGTGCGCCGCTCCATGCCGGGCGGCCGCCAGCAGCCCCCGCACGCTCGCCGCCGCGCCCAGCGCGATCATCGCGCCGGCGGCGGACATGCCGAGCACGCCGCTGAGCGGGAGGACGATGCCCACGGCCCCGCCGACGACCCACCCCAGCTGCAGCGTGGTCTCCGAGCGGGAGAAGGCGGAGGTACGGACCCGCTCGGGCACATCGCGCTGGATCAGCGCGTCCAGCGACTGCTTGGCCAGTGCCAGCGCGATCCCGGCGGTCGCGGCCACGGCGGCGACCATGACCGCGCTGTAGAGGGCGGCCGACGCGACGAGCACCCCCAGGGCCGAGGTCAGCACCACCGCGATGATCCGCTCCGGCCCGCGCTCCCGCAGCCAGGCGCCGATCGCCGTCCCCAGCGCGTTGCCGCCGCCCGCCGCGACCGCGACCACGCCGAGCGAGATCTCGGGGCTCAGTCCGCCCAGCGGGTGCTCGCGGAGCAGGAAGGCGAGGAAGAGGGTCAGGAAGCCGGACAGCGCCTTGAGGGAGGTGCACGCCTGCAGGGCGTGCAGCACGGAGGGGCTGACCTTGCGCAGGCCGACGCGGCGCGGGGCCTTGTCGCCCGCCTTGTCGCCCGCCTTGTCGCCGTCGCCCGTGTCGCTCGCCGGGTCGCGGGAGGCGCGCGCGGACGCGCCTGCGGGCTCGTGGGCGGGCTCGGGCGTGGGTTCTGGCGTCGGCTCGGGCGTCGGCTCGGGCGCGGGTTCTGGCATGGGTTCGGGCGCGGGCTCTGGCGTGGGCTCGGGGGCGGGTTCCCGGGCGGGCTCGGGGGCGGGTTCCCGGGTGGGTTCGCGGTGCGTGGGCTTCGGCAGGTGCAGATGGTGCTCGCCGGAGGTGAGCTGCAGTTTGCCCTCGCCCTTCGCCGAGTCGACCTTGTGCGGCAGCGTGAAGGAGAGGAAGCCGCCCCCGGCGAACACCGCGCACGCCCCGTACAGCGGCCAGGTCGGCCCTATCTGGTGCAGCCCGGCCCCGATGGGGGCCGCCAGGCCGGTCGCCAGCAGCCCGGCGAGCGTGACCCGTGAGTTCGCCTTGACCAGCGAGAAGCGGGGCGGCAGCAGGCGTGGCACGACGGCGGACCGTACGACGCCGTACGACTTGGAGGCCACCAGCACCCCGAGCGCCGCCGGATACAGCTCCAGGCCGCCGCCCACCACCGCGCCCGCCATCGTGAGCGCGAGCACCGCGCGCGTGAGCATGGCGCTCGCCATCGCGGCGCGGCGGCCGTGCGGGAGGCGGTCGAGGAGCGGCCCGACGACGGGCGCGAGGAGGGCGAAGGGGGCCATGGTGATGGCCAGGTAGAGGGCGACGCGACCGCGCGCCTCGGCGGTCGGTACGGAGAAGAAGACGGTGGAGGCGAGGGCGACGGTGATCAGCATGTCGCCCGCGGAGTTCACGGCGTGCAGCTCGATCAGCTTGCCGAGGCCGGATTCGCCGGCGCCGTGGGCGTGGGTGGCCCGGCGGATGCCTCTGCCGGTCGCGGTGAAGGGGAGGTGCAGCGCCCGGCCGATTCGACGGCCGGACCGTCGGATCGGGCCGTCGCCGATGAACCTCGTGACTTCCACCCGACCATGGTGCAGCCAAGACGGCCGGTATGTGAGGCCCCCGACCGCCATCCGGAACTATAAGTTCCTCTTTGGTGGCTTCTTTGGCGGCTCCTGGATGGCTTCTTCCGCGGCTTCCGGGCGGACGGGGGTAGGGCCGAGTGGGCCGGACAGGGTAGCGTGCGTTACGCGCCACCGACGGTCGTTCTTGGCCACGCGCCGAGTCGCCATCCCGCAGAATGGGACGTACAAGGTGCGCCCGAGGCCGGATCGGGCGTGGACGTCGACGCGGCCCCATGGTCCGCTCCGTCCACGGTCCCGCGTCCCGGCCGTGCGGCTGGCGCACTCGTCAAACGGCTGCGACGGCGTGGAAGAGAGAATCGATCCTGTGAGTGCTGCGATGCGAAGCCGTACCCCCGACCGCCTGTGCGCCGAGGCGGTCGAACTCGCGCGTGAGGCGGCCGCGGAAGCCGCCCATCCGGGCACGGTCGGCGAGCATGTGCGCGCGGTCGCCGACGCGGACCGCGTCGTCACCCACCTCTTCGAGTGCCAGGAGCTGGGCTACCGAGGCTGGCGCTGGGCGGTGACCGTCACCCGTGCCTCCCGCGCGAAGGTCGTCACCGTCGACGAGACGGTGCTGCTGCCCGGCCCGGACTCGCTGCTGGCGCCGGAGTGGGTGCCCTGGAGCGAGCGGCTGCGCCCCGGCGACCTGGGCCCGGGCGACCTGCTCCCCAGCGAGGCCGAGGACCTGCGGCTGGAGCCCGGCTACTCGGGCGAGGACACCCCGCCGCCGAACTCCCTCGTCTCGGAGGAGATGCAGCAGCTCGCGGCGGTCGAGGACGCCGACGTGACGGCGGGCACGCCCGCCGCGCAGGAGAAGCCGCCCGCGATCGGGAGCATCGCGGCGGTCGCCGAAGAGCTGGGCATGCGCCGCGCCCGCGTGCTGTCCCGCTACGGGCTGCACGTCGCGGCGGACCGCTGGGACGATTCGTTCGGTGCGAAGACGCCGATGGCACAGGCCGCCCCCGCGGCCTGCGCGAGCTGCGGCTTCCTGATGCCGCTCGCGGGGTCGTTGCGGCAGGCGTTCGGGGTGTGCGCGAATGAGTTCAGCCCGGCGGACGGGCGAGTGGTGTCCCTGTCGTACGGCTGCGGGGCGCACTCCGAGGCCGCCGTCATGCCGAAGCCGCCGCGCCCGGCGCCGCCGGTGATCGACGAGACGATCGTCGAGCCGCTGGCGCTGCGGGGGCCCGCGGAGCGGACCGGGGGGTCGGTGGAGGCGGATACGCCGGCGGAGGAACTCGGCCACTCCTGATCGGCCCGTGCCTGATCGGTCGCTGCCTGGTCTGCCGGTGCCCGGTCTGTTCCCGTTCTCGCGGCGCGCTCACGCGCAGGATGGAAGAGGGCGGCGCGAGATCGGGAGCGAGGTGGCGGTACGTTCGGCGACACAGCAGTGGGGAAGGCGGGCCGCGGGGGAACTCAGTGACGCGGGACGCATTCCCAGGAACTGACACAGACGGACCCCACATGGCCCCAGACCAGGACCCCGGAGGCGACACGTGAGCAGCACGGCGATGGTGCGAGGCGCGACGGAGGACGCGGATCCGTTCGGGACCGCGCGGCTGCGGCGCGGCGTGCTGGACGCCTGGGCCGCTTCGCCCGCGAGGTTCCGGGAGGACGCCAACGCCGAGGAGGACCTGGCGCTGGGCGGCCACCGGGACCGCCTCGTGGTCGAGCTGGCGCAGAACGCCTCGGACGCCGCGGCCCGGGCCGGTGTGCCCGGCCGGCTGCGGCTGACCCTGCACCCGGCGCGGGACGGTGAGCCCGCCGTGCTGGCGGCGGCCAACACCGGGGCGTCGCTGGACGCGGCCGGCGTGGAGTCGCTGTCGACGCTGCGGGCGTCCGCGAAGCGGGACACCGCCGGGTGGGACGAGCCCGGCGCGGCGGTCGGCCGGTTCGGGGTGGGCTTCGCGGCGGTGCTCGCGGTCAGCGACGAGCCCGCGGTCGTGGGCCGCTCGGGCGGGGCGCGCTGGTCGCTGGCGGAGGCGCGCGAGCTGGCGTACGGGGTGGCTGCGGCGAGCCCCGGCCTCGGGGACGAGCTGCGCCGCCGGGACGGGCACGTACCGCTGCTGCGCCTGCCGCTGCCCGCCGAGGGCATCGCGCCGGAGGGGTACGACACCGTGGTCGTGCTGCCGCTGCGCGACGGTGCCGCGCAGGACGTGGTGGAGCGGCTGCTGGCCCGGATCGACGACGCGCTGCTGATCACGCTGCCGGGCCTGGCGGAGGTCGTGGTCGAGACGCCCGAGGGCGTACGGACGCTGCGTCGCCGCAAGCAGGGTCCGTACACGGTCGTGGAGGACAGCGGCTCCGCCGACGCCGACGGGGTCCGCCGGTGGCGGACCGAGACCGCGGGCGGCCCGCTGGACGCCGCGCTGCTCGCCGACCGCCCGGTGGAGGAGCGGCTGCGGCCGGTGTGGTCGGTGACCTGGGCGGTGCCGGTGGACGCGGAGGGCGCGCCGGCGCGGCCGGGCACGGCCCCGGTGGTGCATGCGCCGACGCCGACGGACGAGCCGCTGGGCGTGCCCGCGCTGCTCATCGCCTCCTTCCCGCTGGAGCCGACCCGCCGCCACACCGCCCCCGGGCCGCTGACGGACTTCCTGGTGGAGCGCGCGGCCGAGGCGTACGCGACGCTGCTGCGCGACTGGCACCCGGTGGGGGTGGGGACGATCGGCCTGGTCCCCGGCCCGCTGGGCAAGGGGGAGCTGGACGGCGAGCTGCGGCGGCGGATCCTGGAGCTGCTGCCGCGCGTGCCGTTCCTGCCCAGCGCCGCCGCTCCGGAGGGCGGCGGAGAGGCTGACGCCGGGGCTGTCGGGGCGGAGACGGGCTGGCTGGGCTCGCCGGACGCACTGGGCCCGGACGCCGCGCAGGGCGGGCCGGGGAACCCGGGCGGCGGTGCGCCGGCCGAGCGGCAGTGGGACGACGACATTCTGGTCGGCGGCTCGGACAGGGAGCCGTACGCGCTGCGGCCGCGGGACGCCGAGATCCTGGAGGGCGCGGGCGTCGAGACCGTCCAGGTGCTGGCCGAGCTGTTCCCGACGCTGCTGCCCGCCGGTCTCGAACGGCGGCAGGAGCTGCGGGTGCTGGGCGTGGCGCGGGCGCCGCTCGGCGAGGTGATCGACCGGCTCGCGGGAGTCGAGCGCGCCCCGGCGTGGTGGCGGCGGCTGTACGACTCGCTGGGCGGCACCGACCCGGACCGGCTCAGCGGGCTGCCGGTGCCGCTGGCGGACGGGCGGACAACGATCGGGCCCCGGCAGGTGCTGCTGCCGCTGCCGGGCGAGACGGGCGGCGGGGAAGCGGTCGGCGAGGCGGCCGGGGGCGAGGGGGCGGCCGACGACCGGCACCGCACGCTGGCGCGGCTGGGCCTGAAGGTCGCCCACCCGGACGCCGCCCATCCGCTGCTGGAGAAGCTCGGTGCGACCCCCGCGACCCCGCGGGCCGTGCTGACCACGCCTCAGGTGCGGGCCGCCGTCGCGAACTCGCTGGACGCGGAGGACGAGTACGACCCGTTCGCGGAGGACGAGGGCGCGCCCGCCGCCGCGCTCGACCCCGACACACTCGCCGAGACGGTCCTCGGCCTCGTCCAGCAGGCCCGGCTCGCGCCCGGCGACGAGCCGTGGCTGGGCGCGCTGGCGCTGCCCGACGAGGAGGGAGAGCCGGCCCCCGCCGGGGAGCTGGTCTTCCCCGGGAGCGATTTCGAACGGGTGATGCGGGAGGGCGAGCTGGCCGCGTGCGACGCCGAGCTCGCCGAGCGGTGGGGCGAGGAGACGCTGGCCGCGGTCGGCGTGCTGGCCGGCTTCACGCTGGTGCGGGCCACCGATGTGGTTTTGGACCCGGACGAGCTGGACCCGCGCGAAGGGGACTTCGCCGAGCCCGACGACGTGGGGCTGCTGGACGCGGTCGACGTGTGGTGCGAGGACGCCCTGGACCGGCTGCCCGAGACCCCGGTACCGCCGGTGGCCACCGAGATCGTCGCCGTACGGGACCTGGACCTGGTCGACGACGACGCCTGGCCCCAGGCGCTGGCGATGCTCGCCCGGCCACCGCTGCGCGACGCGCTCACCGCGCCGGTCCGGGTGCTGCTGCCGGACGGCACGACGGAGTCGGTGCGCTCGTACACCGCCTGGTGGCTGCGCGGCCACCCGGTGCTCGACGGGCGCCGGCCGGCCGGACTGCGCGCGGCCGGGGGCGACCCGCTGCTGGCCGGCCTGTACGAGGCGGTGGACGCGGCCGGGTTCGAGGACGAGCAGGTGCTGCGCGCGCTGGGCGTACGCACCTCGGTCGCCGCGCTGCTGGACGAGCCGGGCGGGGCGGCGGAGCTGCTGGCGCGGCTGGCCGACGAGGACCGCCCGGTGACCCCCGCTCAGCTGCACGCCATCTACGGGCTCCTGGCCGACCTGGACCCCGAGCAGGTGACCCTGCCGGACGAGCTGCGCGCCGTGGTCGATGGAGAGCCGTGCGTCGTCGACGCGGGGGACGCGCTGGTCGCGGACGCGCCGGACCTGATGCCGCTGGCCGAGGCGGACGGCCGGGCGCTGCTCCCGGTGGGCCCTGAGCGGTCGGCGGACGCGGCGGAGCTGTTCCAGGTCCGGCGGCTGAGCGAGGCGTACCCGGCCCCGGTCGTCTCCCAGGGCGAGCCGCACGAGGTCCCGACGGCGGTGCGCGAACTGCTGCCGGGCGCCCCGCTGTCGTACGTCGAGCACGAGGAGCTGCTGGTCGAGGGCGGCTCCCCCGGCTACCGCCGGGAGGTGCCCCCTGAGCCGGACGGGCGGGCTGAGCTGGATTGGCGGTACGTGGACGGCACGCTGCACGCCGCGACGCTGGAGGGCGTGGCGGCGGGCCTGGCCTGGGCAGCGGGCCAGTGGGCGCGCCGCTTCGAGGTGGCGGCCCTCCTGGAAGACCTGACCCGCACCGAAGAACTGGCCCGCGCCCGCTGGTTCGACTGACCGGCCTCTACCTCGCCGCCCTCTCCCGAGGCCTCGGGAGAGGGCGGCGAATACCGTTACCCCGTTACCCCTTGCGCCCCACGCCCGCGTAGATCCACAGATCCTCCGCCTCCGCTTCCGCACGCTCCCGCTCGCTCTCCGGCTTCCACCGGTGCGGCATCACCACGCCCGGCTCGACGAGCTCCAGTCCGTCGAAGAAGGCCGTGATCTCCTCGTGGGTGCGCCCCTGCACATGGATGCCGCTCGACCGGTAGAGGTTGGTGACCGCGTCGGAGAGGCCGGGGCGGGGGTCGATCGAGCCGTGGGAGAGGACGAGGTAGCTGCCCGGTGCCAGGGGGGCCAGCAGCCGCTGGACGATCTCGTACGGCTTCTGGTCGTCGCCGATGAAGTGCATGAGCGCGTTGAGGGAGAGCGCGACGGGCTTGCTGAGGTCCAGCGTGGCGTGCAGCTCGTCGGCGGCCAGGACGGACTCGGGATTCGCGACGTCGGCGTGGAGGTAGGCGGTGCGCCCCTGGGGGTGGGAGAGCATCAGCGCCTGCGCGTGGGCCAGGACGATGGGGTCGTTGTCGGCGTAGACGACCCGGGAGGCGGGGGCCGCCTGCTGGGCCACCTGGTGCAGATTGGGCTCGGTGGGGATGCCGGTGCCGATGTCGAGGAACTGCCGGATGCCCGCCTCGGTGGCCAGCCAGCGCGTGGTGCGGTGCATGAAGGACCGGTTGGCGCGGGTCCACGGGATGACGTCGGGCCAGACGGCCACGACCCGTTCGGCGGCCCGGGTATCGACGGAGTAGTGGGTCTTCCCGCCGAGGTAGTAGTCGTACATGCGAGCCGAGTGCGGCTTGCTGGTGTCGATTTGGTCCGCTCGAAAACCATGGCCGGTCATGGAGCCCACATTACTGGTCAGTTGGCGCCAGAGGTGAGCAACTCCTGTACCCAGAAAGAATCGTGGCACCACTGAAACGGTTGTGAACGATCAGTGAAGATCGTACAGTTGTTCCTCTTCGGGCTCCGCTGCCGCATGCCCGCGGCCGGGCCCTCTCAGTCCTGTGGGGGGACAGATGCGTAAGCGCACGATTTTCGCCATGCTCGCGGCCGCCACCGCCCTGGGCGGTCTGGCCGCTCCGGCGGCCCAGGCGGATGGGTACGGCGACACGACGATCACGAACGTGACGGTCGACGGCGGGGGGAAGGTCGCCATCGGGACGACGGGCGCCAAGACCTTCAAGGTCGCGGTGACCGCGTCGGACGACTCGGGCGTCAAGCGCGCCGAGTTCTACCTGGACGGGCCGTCGTACGGCTACCTCCAGCCGGACGCCAAGGTGAAGTGTGTCGCCTCGGCCACGGACGCCACCACCTCGACCTGCACGGGGACCTTCACCGTCGACCCGGCGGTCGACTTCGTCGACAACGCCCCGGCGGGCACCTGGTATGTCAGCGCCTGGATCGACGCCAAGGACGGTGACTACTTCACCTCCGGCAAGGCGGGCTCCTTCGCGATGCAGCGGCTGTCCAAGCTGACGGTCGACGCCTCGCCCGAGCCGGTGAAGAAGGGCAAGACCCTCACCGTGACCGGTGCGCTGACCCGCGCCAACTGGGAGACCAGCGCCTACGCGGGCTACACCAACCAGCCCGCGCAGCTCCAGTTCCGCAAGCGGGACAGCGATACGTACACCACGCTCAAGACGGTGAACACGGGCAGCCGCGGGGCCCTGAAGACGACCGTCACCGCCACGGAGGACGGCTGGTACCGCTGGACCTTCGCGGGCACCTCGACCACCCCGCCGGCCACGGCGGGCGGGGACTTCATCGACGTGCAGTAAGACGTGCAGTAAGACGTGCGGTCAGCGGGACCGGGTCAGGGCTCGGGGGAGCGGCGGATGGCCGCCTCGCGGGCGCGGACGTACCAGATGCCGAGCAGCCCCAGGCCGCCGCCGGCCAGGCAGGTCCACAGCCACCACAGATGGCCGTGGTCGTCGTACCAGCTGTAGAACGGCAGCTGGACCAGGAAGAGGACGAACCACACGATCGTGCCACCGGTGATCGTGGCGACGACATTGCCCTCCAGGGGCGCCGGGGCCTCGTGTTTGGGGGTCCACTTCGTCATGGGCACAGCTTACGGGCCGGGTGCGGGACGGCGAGAGCGCCGTCCCCGCACCCGGCCCGCTGCTTGTCGCCGCTGGTCATGCCCCTGTGGCCGGCCGTCCATGGGCCTCGGCGCACGGGATTGGCGTTTTTACGCTTCATCTATTCATACTGAAACCGTCCGGGTCTGGCTGGATTGTCTTGTCTGATCATCCAAAAAGACCCGTTGGTTATGTTCACGCACCTTTGAGGTACTTCATGTCCCCCTCGGTCACCGCGCCGGCCGACGCCGAGCAGCAGGCTCCGGCGCCCCCCAGGAACGGCCTGGACAGGTTCTTCCGGATCAGCGAGCGGGGGTCCTCCCTCTCCCGGGAGGTCCGTGGCGGTCTGGCGACCTTCTTCGCGATGGCGTACATCATCGTGCTGAACCCGATCATCCTCGTGGCCGGCGCGGACAAGTACCACCATCACCTGGACAACGGCCAGCTCGTCACCGCCACCGCCCTGATGGCCGGCCTCACCACCCTGCTGATGGGGGTCATCGGCAACGTCCCGATCGCGCTCGCCGCCGGACTCGGCATCAACGCCGTGGTCTCGCTGCAGCTCGCGCCCAAGATGAGCTGGCCGGACGCCATGGGCATGGTGGTCCTGGCGGGCCTGGTGCTGATGCTCCTGGTCGCCTCCGGGCTGCGGCAACGCGTGATGGACGCGATCCCGGGCGGGCTGCGCCGCGCCATCGCGATCGGCATCGGGCTGTTCATCGCCCTGATCGGCCTGGTCGACTCGGGCTTCGTCAGCCGTAACCCGGACAAGGCGCACACCACCGTGCCGATGGGCCTGGGCATCGACGGCAGGCTGCAGGGCTGGCCGGTGCTGGTCTTCGTGGCCGGGCTCGCGCTCACCTTCGTCCTGGTCGTCCGCAAGACGCGCGGCGCGATCCTCATCGGCATGGTGACCATGACGGTGGTCGCGGTGGCGATCAACGCCGTGGCCGACATCCCGGACGGCAGCTGGGGGCTGACCGTCCCCAACTTGCCGGACAAGGTGGTCGACACCCCCGACTTCGGCCTGATCGGCCACGTCAGCCTCTTCGGCGGCTTCCACGAGGTCGGCATCCTCACAGGCTGTCTGTTCGTCTTCACCGTGCTGCTGTCCGGCTTCTTCGACGCGATGGGCACGATCATCGGCGTCGGCGAGGAGGCCGGGCTCACCGACGAGCGGGGCCAGCTGCCGGGGATGGGCCGGATCCTGATGGTGGACGGCGTCGCCGTCGCGGGCGGCGGCTTCGGCTCGACCTCGGCCAACACCTGCTTCGTGGAGTCCACGGCGGGCGTCGGCGAGGGCGCCCGCACCGGCTTCGCGAACGTGGTGACCGGCGGGCTCTTCCTGCTCGCGCTGGTCTTCACTCCGCTGGCCAAGATCGTCCCGTCGCAGGCCGCGACCCCCGCGCTGGTCGTGGTGGGCTTCCTGATCATGGCCGCGAACGTCAAGGAGATCGACTGGAGCGACTTCACGGTCGCGGTCCCGGCCTTCCTGGCCATGGTCTCGATGCCGTTCACCTACAGCATCACCAACGGGATCGGCCTCGGCGTGCTGTCGTACCTGCTGCTGCGGATCGCGACCCGGCGGACGCGGGAGGTGCCCTGGCTGCTCAGCGTGGTCGGGCTGTGCTTCCTCGTCTACTTCCTGCTGGACCCGATCCAGCAGGCCCTCGGGTCCGGCTGACGCCGCCACACAGACACCTCGCGCATGAGCGAGCGTCCGGATGACATGGTCCCGGGCGCTCGTTCCGCGTTGTGGGGGACGCTTCCGGGCCGGTGCCCCGTCACATGCGTCTCCCTGCGTCACTTTCTGGAACGGACTCACTCGTATGGGTGAAAATGTTATCGGGTCGTCACACGGGTTTTCATTAGGCGAGGTAATGAGTTATGCTAAAGACCATGCCGGATCTGTCCCATGGTGGCAACGAGGACACAGCCGCTGTGAACGCACTGCGATCCGCCGTGATGCGTCTGTCGCGACGGCTCAAACACCAGCGTGTCGACGAGTCGCTCAGCCCCACCGAGATGTCCGTCCTGGGCACGCTGGCCCAGTGCGGCTCCGCCACCCCGGGTGAGCTCGCCCGCAAGGAGCATGTCCAGCCGCCCTCGATGACCCGCATCGTGGCGCTGCTCGAGGCCAAGGGACTGGTCAGGCTGGAGCCGCATCCGGAGGACCGGCGGCAGAAGGTCGTCTCGCCGACCGAGCGGGCAGAGGCCATGCTCGAAGAGAGCCGGCGCAGGCGGAACGCCTGGCTGGCCGAGCTGGTCCGCGGGCTGACCGAGGAGGAGCGGGCCACGCTTCGCGCCGCCGCGCCGGTCTTGGAGAAGCTCGCGCACATGTGAGAGGGAACGAGCCGCCTAGGAGGCGAACGCGCTTTGAGTACGGGACCCGGAGCAGACTCCGCACCCGCACCTGATTCCGATCCCATGACCGTTCCCACTGGTGACGCCGCAGCCGGGCGTACCAGGGGCGGGACCTTCAGCTCCCTGAAGGTCCGCAACTACCGGCTGTTCGCCACGGGTGCGGTGATATCCAACACCGGCACCTGGATGTCGCGTATCGCCCAGGACTGGCTCGTCCTCAGCCTCACCGGCTCCTCCACCGCGGTCGGCATCACCACCGCGCTGCAGTTTCTCCCGATGCTGCTCTTCGGCCTGTACGGCGGGGTCATCGCCGACCGCTACCCCAAGCGCCGGCTGCTCGTACTCAGCCAGGGCGCGCTCGGGCTGTGCGGGCTCGCGCTCGCCGCGCTCACCCTCAGCGGCCAGGTGCAGGTCTGGCATGTCTATCTGATCGCCTTCCTCCTCGGCATGGTCACCGTCGTCGACAACCCCACGCGGCAGGCGTTCGTCGTCGAGATGGTCGGCCCCAAGGACCTGCGGAACGCGGTCAGCCTGAACTCCGCGAACTTCCAGTCCGCCCGGCTCGTGGGCCCGGCGGTCGCCGGTGTGCTGATCACCGCCGTCGGCAGCGGCTGGGCCTTCCTGCTCAACGGGCTGTCGTTCGCCGCCCCGCTCGTCGGCCTGCTGATGATGCGCCCCGCCGAGCTGCACAAGGTCGAGCGCGCGCCGCGCGGCAAGGGACAGCTGCGCGAGGGGCTGCGCTACGTCGCCGGGCGCCCGGACCTCATCTGGCCCATCGTGCTGGTCGGCTTCATCGGCACCTTCGGCTTCAACTTCCCGATCTGGCTCAGCGCCTTCGCCGACGGCGTCTTCCACGCGGGGCCCGGCACCTACGGCCTGCTCAACTCGCTGATCGCGGTCGGCTCGGTGACCGGCGCGCTGCTGGCCGCCCGGCGCACCGCCACCCGGCAGCGGGTGCTGGTCGGCGCGGCGCTGATGTTCGGCCTGCTGGAGGTCGCGGCGGCGCTGTCCCCCACCTTCTGGCTGTTCGCCGGGCTCATGGTGCCGATCGGCATCTTCTCGCTGACCTTCAACGTGACGGCGAACTCCAGCGTCCAGCTGGCGACCGACCCCGCGATGCGCGGTCGCGTGATGAGCCTGTTCATGATGGTCTTCGTGGGCGGCACCCCGCTCGGTGGTCCCCTGGTGGGCTGGGTGACCGACACCTACGGCGCACGGGTCGGCTTCGCGGCGGGCGGCCTGGTCTCCGCGGCGGCCGCGGTGGCGGTGGGCCTGATCCTCGTACGGGCGGGCGGCCTGCGGATGAAGGTGGACCTGCGGCCGGGGCGCCCGCACCTCACCTTCGTACCGCGAACCCCTGAGAACGCGGAGAAAGCGCAGGAGGACCCGGTGCCCGCGGCGGCCTGACGCGGGCAGTGGCTTGCGCGAGACTGGGCGGGTGAGACTCTTCGCCGCTGTGCTGCCCCCCGAGGCGGCCATCGCCGAGCTCGCCGCCCGGGTGGGGGCGCTGCGCGGGCTCCCGGGCGCGGACGGGCTGCGCTGGACCGAGCGCGCGGGCTGGCACTTCACGCTTGCCTTCTTCGGCCAGGTCGACGAGGAGGTGCTGCCCGCGCTGCGCGAGCGGCTGGCCCGGGCGGCCCACCGCCACCCGCCCCACGAGGTGCGGCTCGCGGGCGGCGGCCGCTTCTCCGACAAGGTGGTGTGGGTCGGCGTCGAGGGCGACCGGGCGACCCTGGGGCACCTGGCCGACTCCGCCGAGGCGGGGGCCCGGCGGGCCGGCCTCCCCATGGACCGGCACCGCCCCTACCACCCTCATCTCACGCTCGCGCGCTGCCGCGGCGGCGCGGACCTGCGGCCGTATGTGGCGGGGCTGGCGGACTTCGAGGGCAGCGCCTGGACGGTGGCCGAGCTCAGTCTGGTGCGCAGCCATCCGCCGACGCCCGGGGTCGCGGGCGCGCAGCCCCGCTACGAGGTGGTGGCCGCCTGGCCGCTGGGGCATTGAGCGGTCCCGTTACCCTCAAGGAGTGGATCCCAAGACCAGGAACCTGATCATGAGCGGTGCGCTCGTGCTGATACTCGTCGTCGTCGCCGTGGCGGCCGCCTTCGGCTGAGGCCGATGTCGGGGCTGGGGCCAAGCCGAGCCGCTGCCGCCACGGCGTGACGTGGCCGTACGCCTACTACGCCTACTACCAGGCGAACGCCTCGGGCGAGGGGCCGGTGCCCGGGAAGATCTCGTCCAGCCCGGTCAGCAGCTCCTCGCTCAAGGTCAGCTCGCCGGCGCGGATCGCGGAGCTCAGCTGCTCGGCGGTGCGCGGGCCGACGATCGGGCCGGTCACCCCGGGCCGGGTCAGCAGCCAGGCCAGGGCCACCTCGCCGGGCTCCAGACCGTGCTTGTCGAGCAGGTCCTCGTACCTCTGGATCTGGTCCCGCACCGCGCTGTCCTTCAGCACGTCGGCGCTGCGCCCGGACGTGCTGCGCGCCCCGCCGCCTTCCCGCTCCTTGCGGATGGCCCCGCCCAGCAGCCCGCCGTGCAGCGGCGACCAGGGGATCACCCCGAGGCCGTACTCCCGCGCGGCCGGGATGACCTCCATCTCGGCGCGCCGCTCGAAGAGGTTGTACAGGCACTGCTCGCTGACCAGCCCCAGCGAGCCACGGCGGCGCGCGGCCTCGTTGGCCTGGGCGATGTGCCAGCCGGCGTGGTTGGAGGAGCCGGCGTAGAGGATCTTGCCCTGCTGCACCAGGACGTCGATGGCCTGCCAGATCTCGTCCCACGGGGTCGAGCGGTCGACGTGGTGGAACTGGTACAGGTCGATGTGGTCGGTGCCCAGCCGCTTCAGGCTGGCGTCGACGGCGCGGCGGATGTTGAGCGCGGAGAGCTTGTCGTCGTTGGGCCAGGGCTCGCCGTCGACGCCCATGTTGCCGTACACCTTCGTCGCCAGCACGGTCTTCTCCCGCCGGCCGCCGCCCAGCGCGAACCAGCTCCCGATGATCTCTTCGGTGCGGCCCTTGTTCTCGCCCCACCCGTAGACGTTGGCGGTGTCGAAGAAGTTGATGCCCGCGTCGAGCGCCGCGTCCATGATCGCGTGGCTGTCGGCCTCGTCGGTCTGCGGGCCGAAGTTCATGGTGCCGAGGACCAACCGGCTGACCTTGAGTCCCGTACGTCCGAGCTGCGTGTACTCCATGAACACCCAGCCAAGCCCTTTGAGTGCGCTCGAATCAAGGGCCCGCCGGGGGTGCGTCAGGGCCAATTCACTTCCCCGTCCGCGACCGACACCGGCGCGAACCTGTCGTCTTCGTAGAAGCGCACATGGCACTGGAAGGCGAGGGGGTCGACGGCCCGTTCGTGCAGCCAGACCAGGAGCTCGTCCACCCGGTCGAGCTCATCGGGGTGGAACTCCTGGCGGGACGTCAGGGCCCAGCCGCCGCGGGTCCCGGGCTCCATGGCCGACAGGAGCACCCCGCCGGCCCGGTCGGCGGGGCCCTTGGCGGCGAGGACGGGGTACGGCTCGTAGAGGGTCAGCCAGTTGCCCTGCTCGTCCTCTTCCGGCTTGCCGTCGTCACCGATCAGCGGCTCGGCGTAGCCGGTCACGAGGGTCAGGGCGGCGGGCTGCTGGGGGGTGAGGCCGAGGTGCCAGCGGAGCTCGGATATCTCGGCGTCCGAGAGGGTGTCGGGGAGGTTCACCGACAGGATCAGGTCATAGATATCGGCCACGCGGCGATCATAGCGCCGGGCGGCCCGAGGGAATTCGCCGGGCACTCCCGGGAAAACGGCGGAGGTCCGGGGAAATTGTCGGGCGGTCCCTGGAAAACGTTCGGGGCGATCCCCGAAAATCCGAATGCCCGCATTCTCGGCCGGGGTGCGGCCGAAAAGCGGGCTCTCGGGTGCGATCGTGGAATTTCGCGGTCGCCGAATTCTTTTGGATCAGTTGCTGCGGGACTTCTTGAAGGCGAGGAAGCTGAAGATCACCGTCAGCAGCGCGCCGATCAGCACCATGTAGAGGCCGGGGCCCGCGCCGATGTCGGCCGCCTTCACTACCGCGTCGGCGGCCTTTTCGGCCTCCTCCGCGGACGCCCCTGAATCGCTCTCCAGCTTCGCGGCGACCAGGCGCGCCGGGTCAGCCATGTTGATCACGGCGAAGACCACGGTGACCAGCGACAGGACCGCACCGCCCAGGAAGAGCTGCGCCTTCTTGGTGACAATGGCGCCGACCAGGGCCAGCGCGGCGACGATGGAGACGATCAGCGTGATGACGCCGTCGCCGTCCATGCCCTTGATGCCGCCCGTGTCGTCTCCGGAGCCGCCCACGACCCAGTTCACGAGGGAGCCGACGAGGGCGAGGGCCGCGCCGACGATCCCGATGATCGCGAACTTCTTGGACTGTGCGGAGTCCGCCGGAGCGCCCCCGGGGGCGGGCGGCGCGGGTTGTGCGTAAGAAGATCCACCGTATTGGCTCATGGGGCAGACCGTAGGCGGGTCGTATTCTTCGACGCAACGCCACGGTCCGCTTTGCCGTCAATGACCGATAAATTTCCGGAAATTAATCTCCGGATCAGATCAACTAATCGGGAGATTGTGAATTCGTGTGAAAGGTCGGTGGCGACCGCTGTCACATTCGTTATCTGCCCGTTCTCGACGAAGTCAATCAGACAGGTGTAGCAGCCCCGAGTCCGCCCCCCTGGCCGACTGCCGCCCCCTCGGACCCGGGCCCGGATGGCAGTCTTGGCCCCATGCGTTCGCTTCCGTCCGTCCTCGGCGCCGCCGCGCTGGCGGTCCTGCCCGCCGCCGCCCCGGCCGCCGCCGACGACCCCACGTCGCCCTCCTCGTTCACGATCGAGGACTCCAGGATCACCGAGTCCAGCGGCCTGGCGGCCAGCCGCGCCCACCCGGGCGTCTACTGGACGCACAACGACAGCGACGACGGCCCGTACGTCTACGCCGTCGACAGCAGGACCGGGCGTACGGTCGCGACCGTCACCATGCGCGGTGTCGGCAGCCCGCGCGATGTGGAGGCCATCTCGGTCGGGCCGGACGGCGACATTTATGTCGGCGATATCGGCGACAACCTGGGCGGTACCTGGTCGCATGTATGGATCTACCGTTTTCCCGAGCCGAAGACGCTGAAGAACACCACGGTCAGGGCGACGCAGTACACCGTGAAATACGAGGACGGTCCGCGCAACGCCGAGGCGATGATGATCGACCCCAAGACCGGCCGAGCCTATATCGCCAGCAAGAGTCAGGAGGACGGCGGGCTGTACGCCGGGCCGAAGACGCTGTCCCCTTCCGGGACGAATATCTTCCGACGGGTCGACGACATCGGCATGGAGGTGACGGACGGGGCGTTCGCCCCGGACGCCAGCAGGCTCGTGCTCCGCGGGTATTTCGAGGTCGCGGAGTTCAGATGGCGCGGCGGCAAGCTCGAAGACCTGAAGGAGGAGCCGGATCTGCCGCTGCAGCGGCAGGGCGAGTCGGTCACCTTCACGACCGACGGCGGCACGCTGATGTACGGCACGGAGGGCCCGGGCAGCAAGGTGACCGCGGTGAAGCTGGGCGGGGAGCTGCTGCCGGACGCGACGGCGAAGGAGCAGAAGAAGAACGGGGGCGGGGACTCCACAGGGGCCGGCGCGGCCTCGGAGAAGGAGAAGGACGGCAATCTCCTCAAGGGCGCGCTGACGTTCGCCGTCGCCGCGGCCCTGTTCTTCGGCCTGCGCTCGCTCTTCCGCCGCCGCGGTTGACGTCCCTCACGGCCTGAGACTTACTGCTCGGCGGCGTCGCGGGCGCGGGCCGCGATGAACGCCCCGATGCCGTCGAGCAGGCTCTTCAGGCCGAATTCGAAGATCTCTTCGCCCCGGCCCGTGAAGGCGTCCTCGCCGAGCGCCGCCTGCATCGGAAACCTGCCGCTGGCCAGCGCCTTCTCCATCGCGGGCGCGTGGGCCTTCCAGAACTCCTCGTCGCTGACGCCCGTGCGCTTCTCGGCCGTGACCGAGTTCAGATGGGTGCGGGCGACGCCGGTGGCGAACCCCTCGACGGTCACGATGACATGGACCCGCTCGCGGCCGGTGAGGCCGATGCCGTCGAGGCCGCGCAGCGCGAACTCCAGACCCGCCATCGCGTTCGGCCCGAGGATGGGGCGCGCCTGGTCGACCTGGAGCAGCCAGGGGTGGCGCCCGAGCAGCTGCCAGAAGCCGCGCGCCACCGTCTCCAGCGTCTCCCGCCACCCCAGGTCCGGGACGTGGGCGTCGGGGTCGAAAGCATGCACCTGATCCAGCATCAGGTCCAGTAGCTCGGCCTTGCCGGGGACGTAGCGGTACAGCGACATGGTGCCGGTGCCCAGTTCGGCCGACAGTCGCCGCATGGAGACGGCGGCGAGCCCTTCCGCGTCGGCGACGGCGATGGCGGCCGTCACGATTCGCTCCAGGGTCAGCCCGGGCTTGGGGCCGCGGCTGGGTCGCTCGCCGGTGCCCCACAGGAGCTCCAGGCTGCGGGAGATGTCTCCGCTGCCGCTGTGTTCGGTGGTCGTCATCGCGCGCTCATCCTAACGCCGCGCCGAAAAACTGAGTACGGCGTACCCAAAACTGGGTACGCTGTACTCGGAATTGAGTACGGTGTACCCAGAGGCGGCCCGACGGCCGCCGACCGGCATGGGGTTCCTGTGGGGGTTTCTTTGGACACGGAGCAATGGGCGGTCCTCACCGAAGGACTGCGGAAGCGATACGGAGACAAACACGCGCTCGACGGCCTCGACCTCGCCGTCGGCCGCGGCACCGTCCAGGGGCTGCTCGGCCCCAACGGCGCGGGCAAGACGACGGCCGTACGGATCCTGTCCACGCTGGCCCGGCCGAGCGGCGGCCGGGCCTTGGTCGGCGGGTTCGACGTCACGGAGCAGCCCCGCCAGGTGCGCCGCCGGATCGGGCTGACCGGCCAGTACGCGGCGGTGGCCGAGATGCTGAGTGGGCGGCAGAACCTGGTGATGTTCGGCCGCCTCTTCCATCTGGACAAGGCGCGGGCCGCGCGGCGGGCCGACGAGCTGCTGAGCACGTTCGGGTTGGCCGAGGCCGCCGACACGGTGGCCAAGGAGTACAGCGGCGGCATGCGGCGCCGGCTCGACCTGGCCGCGAGCATGATCCTCGCCCCGCAGGTGCTGTTCCTCGACGAGCCGACGACCGGGCTCGACCCGCGCGGTCGCAACGAGGTGTGGGAGGCGGTCCGCTCGCTGGTCGCGGGCGGTACGACGGTGCTGCTGACCACGCAGTACCTGGACGAGGCCGACCAACTCGCGGACCGCGTCGCCGTGATCGACCGGGGGCGGAAGATCGCCGACGACACCCCGGCCGAGCTCAAGCGGGCGATCGGCGGGGACCGGATCGAGGTGGTGGTGCGGGACACCGCCGACCTGCCCGCGGCCGTCGAGGCCGTGGCGCGGGTGATGGACCGTGGCGCGGGGGCGGCCGAGCCGGGGGCCGACCGGGAGGACCGGCGGGTGACGGCCCCGGTGCGCGACCGGGTCGCGGCGCTGACCGAGGTCGCGCGGACCCTCCAGGAGCGGGGCGTGGCCGTCGAGGACATCGGCCTCCGCCGCCCCACCCTCGACGAGGTCTTCCTGCGGCTGACCGGACACCGCACGGACGAACAGACGGACGAACAGACGGACGAACAGACGGATGAACAGAAGGCGGACGAGCGAGCAGTGACGAGGGAAGCCCGCGCGTTGGGGCGCGCCGAGACTGAGCGGGAGGACGGCGCGTGAGTACCGCTACAGGATCGGCAGAGACACGGGCCGTCGTGGACGGGCCGGAGCGGCGGGTGTACTGGGCGGTCGTGGACTGCCTGACCATCGTCCGCGCCGAGCTCATCACCCTTTTCCGCTATCCCGCCGCCATCGCCTGGCAGCTCGGCACCCCGGTGATGTTCGTGCTGCTGTTCGTCTACGTCTTCGGCAGCGCGATGGAGGTGGGCGGCGGGGCGGACTACCAGGACTACGCGCTGCCCGGCATGTTCGCGATGACGATGGCGAACGGGTTCATGGGCACCGCCGTCGCGATCGCAGTCGTGAAGGAGAAGGGCGTCATGGACCGCTACCGCTCCATGCCCATGGCTCCGTCGGCGGTGGTCAGCGGGCGCGGCGTCGCCGATGTCATTGGCGCCACGGTGGACCTGGCGGTGCTCGCGGCGATCGCCCTGGCCGTCGGCTGGCGGCCCGACGGCAGCCTGCCGGAGACCCTGAGCGCCTTCGCGCTGCTGATCCTGCTGCGGTCCGCGCTGATCTGGGTCGGGGTGTATCTGGGGCTGCTGGTGCCCAACCAGCAGACGGCGGGGAACCTCTTCGCGGTCGCCTTCCCCCTCGGGATGATCTCCAGCGTCTTCACCCCGCCCACGATGATGCCCGACTGGCTGGGCGCCATCGCGCTGTGGAACCCCGTCTCGTCGACCGCGAACGCGATCCGGGACCTGTTCGGCAATCCGGTCCCGGGCGGGGGCGGCTGGGTGGAGGAGCACGCGATCCTGATGGCGGTGGTCTGGCCGGTGGTCCTGACGGCGGTGTTCCTGCCGCTGGCCGTACGCCGCTTCCAGCGGCTGAGCAGCTGAACCAGGTGGCCGACGTCAGGGGAGTCCGTAGGCCTGGGCGAGTACGCCCACGGTGGCGGCCATGGCCTGGCGCAGTTCGGCCGGCGCGACGACCTCGACGTCGATACCGAGCCGCAGCAGCTCGCCGCACGCGTGGTCGGTGCTCTCGGTCGGGATGACGGCCTCGATCCATCCGTCGTCGCCGACGGCGGTCGCGGTGGAGTCGACTGCCCGCACCACTTCCGGGGGCACGTTGTCGGGCAGGCGTCGGCGTCCCCGCGGGGACAGGCGGACAGTGGCCGTGCCGGTGTAGCGGCGTGCCTGAAAATCGTCGAGGTAGGAGGTCCAGTACGCACCCAGGTCGAATCCTTGCGGCCGGTCGAACCGCTCGTCGCTCACCACCGCATCGACGACTTGGGCGACCCGGTAGGTCGCGATCCGGCTCTTCCCGGCGGCCGCGAGGTACCAGATGCCGGATTTGAGCACCAGGCCGTAGGGGCGTAGCCGGCGATTCACCTCGTGCGGCGCGCGCCAACGGCGATAGCGCACGTCCACCGCGCGCCGGGTGAGCACCGCGTCGACGAACAAGGGCAGGTGCGGTGTCGGTTCGGGTTCCCGGTACCAGCCGGGAGCGTCCAGGTGGAACACCGCCGCGGTCCGCGCGGCCTCCTCGCGCAGGCCCGTCGGCAGCGCGGCCAGGAGCTTCAGCCGTGCTGCCGTCACCTCCGCCGCGAGGCCCAGGTCGGCGGCGGGCCCGGGCAGGCCGGCGAAGAACAGTGCCCGCGCCTCGCCCTCACTCATCCCGGTGAGGCGGGTGCGGTAGCCGTCGAGCAGCTGATATCCGCCCCCGCGGCCCGGCTCCGCGTAGACCGGGACCCCGGCGGTCTGCAGACGTGCCAGGTCACGGTAGGCGGTCCGCACGGATATCCCCAGTTCGTCGGCGATCTGGCGCGCGGACATGCGGCCACGGGATTGCAGTAACAACAGCAGCGACAGCAATCGGCCTGCGGACATGGGCGCATTCTCCTCGGAAACCCTGACAGCACGTGGCACAGGGCTCCCCTAGCGTCGGTCCACGCCCGGCTCCGACCACCGAACCGGTCGGAAGCCCATGCCGGGAGAAGAGCACCGAACAGGAGTTCCCTCGTGTCCCCCACCGACCCCGTCGGCCGCCCCGCTGTGATCGAGCTTCGCCAGTACACCCTGCGTCCCGGTCGGCGTGACGAGCTCATCGACCTGTTCGACCGGGAGTTCGTCGAAACGCAGGAAGAGACCGGGATGGTCGTGCTCGGCCAGTTCCGGGACCTTGACGATCCGAACCGCTTCGTCTGGTTGCGCGGATTCCGGGACATGGCGATACGGCACCGTGCGCTGGCGGCCTTCTACGGCGGACCCGTCTGGGCCGAGCACGGGCCCCAGGCCAACGCCACCATGGTCGACTCCGACGATGTCCTGTTGCTGCGGCCCCTGTCGGCCGGGAGCGGCTTTGCCGTCCGCCCGTCCGAGCGGCCCCAGGCCGGTGCTCCGGCGCCGGACCGGTTCGTGTCCGCCACCGTGTGGTCCTTCCCTCCCGGACGGACCGACGGCATCGCACTCATCCGGGACGGCCTCCTCCCCGTGCTCCACAAGACGGGACCCGCGCCACTCGCCGTCCTGACCACCGAGACGGCGCACAACACATTCGCCAGGCTGCCGGTCCGCACCGGAGAGAACGTCGCCGCGGTCTTCACGTCCTACCCCGACGAGAGCGCGTACCGCCGGCACCTCGCCGGCGTACAGGCCCATCCCCTCACCCGGGAGATCCTGCCGGGCATCGGGAGGGAACAGACAGCAGCCCCCCGGACACTGAGGCTGGCACCCACAGGCCGCTCGCTCACCTGAGCGGCCCCCGTACGTACGCGAAGGGGCCCGCGGCCGTCGAGTCGGCCGCGGGCCCCTTCGAGGGATCTCGGGTCAGTCGGGTCAGAGGCGCTCGATGACGTAGTCCACGCAGGCGGTCAGCGCCGCCACGTCCGAGGGCTCGACGGCCGGGAACATGGCGACCCGCAGCTGGTTGCGGCCCAGCTTGCGGTACGGCTCGGTGTCCACGATGCCGTTGGCCCGCAGCGCCTTGGCGATTGCGGCGGCGTCGATCTCGTCGTTGAAGTCGATCGTCCCGACGACCTGCGACCGCTTGGCCGGGTCGGTGACGAACGGCGTGGCGAACTTCGACTCCTCCGCCCAGCCGTACAGCGCGCCCGAGGAGGCCGCGGTGCGGCGCACGGCCCAGTCCAGGCCGCCCTGCCCGTTGATCCACTCCAGCTGGTCGCCCAGCAGGAAGAGCGTCGCTAGGGCCGGGGTGTTGTAGGTCTGGTTCTTCAGGGAGTTGTCGATCGCCGTCGGAAGCGAGAAGAACTCCGGGATGTGCCGGCCCGAGGCGTGCACGCGCGCGGCGCGCTCCAGCGCGGCGGGGGAGAAGGCCGCGACCCACAGCCCGCCGTCGGCGGCGAAGGACTTCTGCGGCGCGAAGTAGTAGACGTCCGTCTGGGCGATGTCGACGGGCAGGCCGCCCGCGCCCGACGTCGCGTCCACCAGCACCAGCGCGCCCTCGTCGGCGCCCGCGACCCGCTCCAGCGGCATGGCGACACCGGTCGAGGTCTCGTTGTGGGTGAGGGCGTAGACGTCCGCGCCCGCCTCCGCCCGCGGCAGCGGGTGGGTGCCCGGGTCGGCGGAGATCACGGTCGGCTCGTCGAGCCAGGGCGCGAGCTTGGCGGCCTTGGCGAACTTGGACGAGAACTCGCCGAAGGACAGGTGCTGGGACTTGGTCTCGATCAGGCCGTGGGTCGCGATGTCCCAGAACGCGGTGGAGCCGCCGTTGCCCAGGATCACCTCGTATCCCTCGGGGAGCTGGAACAGCTCGCGCACGCCCTCGCGCACCTTGCCGACCAGGTTCTTCACCGGGGCCTGGCGGTGGGAGGTGCCCAGCAGGGAGCTTCCGGTGGCGGCCAGCGCACTGAGCGCTTCGGTGCGCACCTTGGAGGGGCCCGAGCCGAAGCGACCGTCGGCGGGCTTGATGTCAGCGGGAATCCGGATCTCAGCCACGGACGGAAGCCTAATCCGTCGGTATGCCCAGCCCGCCCTGGTGTCCATCCGGTGAGACACGGTGTCTCTTCTCCGGGATGGCCCAGGAGGCGCCGAGCGCGCCGCAGGCCACCAGCGCGAAGACGGCGAAAGCGCTGGTGAGCCGGATTCGGCGGGAAAGCCGGGGGTCTTGGCGGGGCCCGCGGCGTCGAGGACCGCGACGGCGATCTGGGCGCCCACGGCACCCCCGACGGTGCGTGCGATCGTGTTGACGCCGCCGGCCACCCCGATGTCCGCGGGCCCCGCCGTGTCCACGACCAGGTTTCCGAGCGCGGCGAACGACAGTCCGTACCGTTTCTAGCGCTGTTGGCCAGTGTCGGCCGGATCAACACATTCCGGGCCAGGCGTGAGGCGTCTGGCACCGGGTGCACCCCGAACGGTCCTGGGCGCGGGGAACAGCACGAGCTGGTCACTTCGGCTCCGGCAGGTCTTACCGCCCTTGTGGGGCGTGCCTGTGGTCCTGGGTGGGCTCGTGGCCCCATGCGGTCTGGGCGTGGATGCGGTCTGGCCGGTAGCTCTCCGCTGTCCGATCCTCTGGTCGGGAGCGGTCACACCTGGCCGACGCCGGATCCGTTGTCCCAGGCCGCGTCTGCCGATCGCCACCGCAGCAGCGTGATGCGCGGTGACGGTGGTCTTCGATTGTTCGCCGAGGGGTGTTCGCCAGTGCTGGGCGCCCCAGCGGGAGGTGTAGGCCGGGTCCACGGCGACCACCACCAGCCCCTGGTGACAGGCCATGCCGCGCAGCCGCTCCCGGAACCTTGCGGTCGGGATACCGGCCACCGTGCGACGGAATGCCTTGCCACGCCGGCCGCGTCCCATCGTCTCCCGGCCCGTGTGCCGGGCGTCGGTGAAGCCCAGGTTCTCCACCACGATCCCCATGCAGCCGTGCATCTCGGCGATCTTGATCAGTGTGGTGACGGCGGCCCGCAGTCTGCCGTCCCGCCGCGAGGCAGGGCCGGTCAACTGCAGGGGAACCGTGACAGGTTCGCCGACCGGGTTGCCATGCGGGTCGAGCACGTGCGCCGCGAGATGGGCGGCGTTCAAATCGACCCCAAGCATGCGCCTGCCCGCCGCCCGGATCTCCTGCGGTGACGGCAGCATGCTCTTCGCCGCCGACCACGAGGCGTCGAGGTACCAGCGGCCGCGCACCGGGTCGCGCACAATGTCGTACCGGACGGCCCGGTTCGCGGTCACGCGGTCCAGCCACTCTGGCCTGCGGTGATGGAAGGTGACGGTGCAGGCCAACCGGTAGCGGCCACGCGGCGCGTTCGCCAGATGCCTCAGCGGTTCGGGCAGCACGATCGTCACACTGCCGTCCGCCGGATCCACCGTGATGGTGTAGTTCCCGTGCGGGGCCCCGGATTCACCGTCCGCGGTGAGGAACAGCCGGGACGCCTCCCACCGCTCGCGCCACCCCTCGGCGGTGAGATGGGCCTGGTCCAGGTGGTGCCGCAGCTTCGCCAGACGACGCCCGCCCACGACCACGGACGGCCGCGCCTCGGCGATGCGGTGCTCGACCACGGCAAGACGGGCTTGGAGTACTTGGAGGCGGCGCTGTTTCTGGAAGCGTTCGCCCTGGTCCCGGTAGCCGCGCGTCCTGCCCTTGCGCCCTCCGCACGGCACCGCGAGGCGGCGGGCAATCTTCTTGATGGCGCGGCGCAGCCCGGCTCGCTCGTCGTACAGGCAGCGCATGCTGAGCTGGTACTGGTCCTCGCTGGCACGGGTCATCGCCCCCGCCCAGCGCGACGAAGACACCCCCGTCAGCTTCTTCTTCCGCTCCGCCCTCCGGCTCTCCTTCACCGGCACCAGGCCGATCGCGACGCGCTCAGCCAGATCCGCCCGCCGATGACGGCCCAGATGCTGCCCGACCAGGGTGAGGACCTTCTCGTCCGCGACATCGACACGCAGCCGGTCCCGAATCCGGGCACCCGACGGCGCGGACACAGTGAACGGCGGCGTGATCGCACGCAACACACGCTTCCCCCCACGCCGACGCGTCACCGCTCCCCGCTCTCCTCCGGGACACCACGAACTGAGCTGCCACCACCGATCATGCGTTCCCGGCACACACAGGACCCTGGAAACCGACCCCATTCACCCTGACGAGGGACACGACGGCCAGCCAAGGCCAACAGCCGAATCAACAGCTGCCGACCCGGCGCCGATCAGCACCCCGGCGGCGTAGAACTGCCACATATGGGCGTGCGTCACGGCCGGGAGCGCGAACGACAGCCCGCCGCACGCCACACCCAGCCGCAGCGGCGCCCGGGCCCCGAACCGGTCCCGCAGCCGGGTGGTGAGCGGGCTGACCGCCAGCATCATGACCGCGACCGGCACCAGCGCCAGACCCTCGCCCGCCGAGGCTGCGAAGCCGTACCCGGCCGAGGGCGGCGGTCGCCCTGGCCCGCAGGGAAGGCATGGTGACATTCTCATCAGGGCCCTCGCCGGGGACTATGGGGAACATGGTTGATCACGAATCAGAAGGGGCAGGCGCGGCACAAGAGCTGGAGCGGGCCCTGCGCCGAGCCGTCCGCGGCGAGGTCTCCTTCGACACCGCGAGCCGCGCGCTGATGACGATGGACGCGTCGAACTACCGGCGGGTGCCCGCCGGGGTCGTCGCCCCGTACGACGCCGACGACGTCGCGGCCGCACTGGCCGTGTGCCGCGAGCGCGCGGTGCCCGTCGTGGCGCGCGGGGCCGGCACCTCGATCGCCGGACAGGCCACCGGGCTCGGCGTCGTCCTCGACTTCACCCGCCACATGCGCTCCATCGTCTCCCTCGACCCCGACGCGCGCACCGCCGTCGTCCAGCCCGGCGTGATCCTCGACGATCTGCGGGCGGCGGCCGGCACCCACGGGCTGACCTTCGGCCCCGACCCGTCCACCCACAGCCGCTGCACCCTCGGCGGCATGATCGGCAACAACTCGTGCGGCTCCCACTCCGTCGCCTGGGGCACCACCGCCGACAACGTACGGGAGCTGGACGTCGTGACGTACGGCGGCGAACGGCTGCGCGCCGGACGCGGCCTGGACGGGCTGCCCCCGCGGCTGAGGGAGGCCCTGCGCGCCCTGGTCGACGCCAACCTCGCCCCGCTGCGCACCGGCTTCCCCGACCTGCCCCGCCGCATCTCCGGCTACGCCCTCGACGCGCTGCTGCCCGAGAAGGGCGCCGACGTGGCCCGCGCGCTCACCGGCAGCGAGGGCACCCTCGGCGTGCTGACCGAGGCGACCGTACGCCTCGTGGACGCGCCCGCCGCCCGCGCCCTCGCCGTCCTCGGCTACCCCGACGAGAGCGCCGCCGCCGAGGCCGCCCACACCCTGCTGCCCCACGGCCCGCTCACCGTCGAGGGCATGGCCGCCGACCTGGTCGCGGGCGCGACCGGGCTGCCCAAGGGCGGCGCCTGGCTGTTCGCCGAGGTCGGCGGCGCGACCCGGGAGGAGGCCCGCTCCCGCGCCGAAGCCCTCGCCCGCGCCGCCGCCGACGCCACCACCGACCACACCGTCGTCGCCGACCCGGCCGGCCAGCGCGCCCTGTGGCGGATCCGCGAGGACGCTTCCGGCACCGCCACGCGCATGCCGGACGGCAGCGAGGCCTGGCCCGGCTGGGAGGACTGCGCCGTACCGCCCGCCCGCCTCGGCGCGTATCTGCGCGACTTCCGCGCGCTGATGGGCCGGCACGGGCTGCGCGGCACGCCGTACGGGCACTTCGGCGACGGCTGCATCCACGTACGCATCGACTTCGACCTGCTGAGCGACGCCGGGATCCAGGTCTTCCGCCGCTTCTCCACCGACCTCGCCGACCTCGTCGTCGCCCACGGCGGCTCGCTCTCCGGCGAACACGGCGACGGCCTGGCGCGTGCCGAACTGCTGCCCAAGATGTACGGCGACGAGATGGTCCGGCTCTTCTCCCGCTTCAAGGACCTCTGGGACCCGGCCGGCGGCCTCAACCCCGGTGCCCTCGCCCGCCCGCAGCGCATGGAGGAGAACCTGCGCTTCGCCGTGCTGCCCGGGCGCCCGGTGGACGTGGAGTTCGGCTACCCGCACGACAACGGCGACTTCTCGGCGGCGGTACGCCGGTGCGTGGGCGTCGCCAAGTGCCGCAACGAATCCGTCTCCGGCGCCGCGGTGATGTGCCCCTCCTACCGCGCCACCGGCGAGGAACAACACTCCACGCGCGGCCGCGCCCGCCTGCTGCACGAGATGCTCGCGGGCGAGGTCGTACGCGACGGCTGGCGCTCGGAAGAGGTGCGCGGAGCGCTCGACCTGTGCCTGTCCTGCAAGGGATGCCGCAGCGACTGCCCGGTCGGGGTGGACATGGCCACCTACAAGGCGGAGTTCCTCCACCACCACTACAAGGGCCGGACGCGCCCCGCCGCGCACTACTCCATGGGCTGGCTGCCCCTGTGGCTACGGGCCATCGCCACTCTCCGAGCGGCACCGGTCGCGAACGCGGCGGCGGGCGTCCGCCCGCTGGCCCTGCTCGCCAAGCGCGCGGGCGGCATCGCGCCGCTGCGCGCCATCCCGGAGCTGGCCCCGGAGCCCTTCACCCGGTGGTGGCGCAAGCGGGCGCGGGCCGCCGCGCGGGGCGGTGGCGAGGGGGGCGGCGCGGCGGCCGGGCCGGCCGCCACCGACCCGGGCGTTGCCCCCGGCGGCGGTGGCGCGTCCGCGCCGGGGCAGCCCGCCGCGGGGGCCTCCGGCCCGCGGGCGGACGCGGCGGCGCGGTCCGGTGGCCGCGCGCAGGCCCCCACGGTCGTGCTGTGGCCCGACACGTTCACCAACTACCTCTCCCCGTCCGTCGGCAGGTCGGCCGTGGCCGTGCTGGAGGCGGCCGGGCTGCGGGTGGTCGTGCCGCCCGAGCCGGTGTGCTGCGGGCTGACGTGGGTGTCGACGGGGCAGCTCGACCGGGCCCGGTCCGTCATGCGGCGGACCCTGGACGTCATGGCCCCGGCCCTGGACGCCGGGCTGCCGGTGGTCGGCCTGGAACCCAGCTGCACCGCCGCCCTCCGCACCGACCTGCCTGAACTCCTCGGCCCCGCCGACCCCCGCGCCGCCTGCCTCGCCGACGCCGTCACCACCTTCGCCCAGGCCCTCGAGGACCACGCCCCCGACTGGCAGCCCCCGAAGGTCGACCGCCCCGTCGTCGGCCAGACCCACTGCCACCAGCACGCGGTCCTGGGCGACGCGGCGGAGCGCCGCCTGCGCGCCCGCGCGGGCCTCACGGGCGAGCTGAGCGGCGGCTGCTGCGGGCTCGCGGGCAACTTCGGCTTCGAGCAGGGACATTACGAGGTGTCCGTCGCCTGCGCGGAGGAGCAGCTGCTGCCGTCCGTACGGGGCGCCGACCCCGCCGCCGAACTCCTCGCGGACGGCTTCTCCTGCCGTACGCAGCTGGAGCAGCTGGCGGACCGCCGGGCCCGCCACCTCGCGGAGGTCCTGGCGGAACGGCTGCCCCGAGACCCGGCCGGTGAGCGGTGAGGGACCGCGCGGTCAGGCGTGGCTCTGACGTGCGGTCGGCAGCGCTGGGGTGCCGGTGACAGACATGACGAGAGAGTAGAGCGCGGTGTCGGCGGCGATGAACATGCGGTTCCGTTTGGCGCCGCCGAAGCGGACGTTGGCGACGGTGCCGGGGACCAGGAGGCGGCCGAGGAGCGTGCCGTCCGGGTCGTAGCAGTGCACGCCGCCGTGCATGGCGCCGGCCCAGAGCCGGCCGTCGTCGTCGAAGCGGATGTTGTCGAAGTTGCCGATCTCGCACTCGGTGAAGATCTCGCCGCCGGTGAGGGTGCCGTTCTCGTGGACGTCGAAGACGCGGATGTGGTTGGCCCGGCTGTCCGAGACGTACAGCCGGCGCTCGTCGAGGGAGAAGACGAGGCCGTTGGGGCCGCGGAAGCCGTCGGCGACCAGCCGTACTTCGCCGCTGGCCGCATCCACGCGGTAGACGTTGCAGGCGCCGATCTCGCTCTCGGCACGGTGGCCCTCGTAGTCGCTGGCGATCCCGAAGTCGGGGTCGGAGAACCAGATCGAGCCGTCGGACTTCACGGCGGCGTCGTTCGGGCTGTTGAACCTTTTGCCCTGGAAGCGGTCGGCGATGACGGTGATCGAGCCGTCGTGTTCGGTGCGGGTGACGCGGCGGTTGCCCTGCTCACAGGTGACGAGGCGGCCCTCGTTGTCCAGGGTGTTGCCGTTGGGGTGACCGGCGGGTGAGCGGAAGACGCCGACCGTCCCGGTGGTCTCGTCCCAGCGGAGCAGGCGGTCGTTGGGGATGTCGCTCCACACCAGATACCGCCCGGCCGGGACGTAGACGGGACCTTCGGCCCAGCGGCAGCCCTCAAAGAGGGTCTCCAGCTTCGAGTCGCCCGCATGGCACCTGCCCGTGCGGAAGCGCTCATCGCGGATCTCGTACAACTGCGGTTGCTCGCCGGGCATGTCGCCACCCTCACCGTCGCCTCGAATATTGATCCAACGCATCCAAACTATGCAGCAGCCCGGGGGCAGCCCCCGACCGGGCGGGGACCGGGCCCGGCGCCGGAGCCGCCGGGCCCGGGTGCCACGGCACACCGTCACCCCTTCCGCGCCGCCGGGATGGGCTGGGCGCGGTTGACGATGACGCCGTTGACGACGTTGCGGGGGGCCTCGCCCGACAGCACCCGGTCCAGGCTCTCGATCAGCCGCGCCCTGATCGCGTGGTACGCCTCGTGGGTGACGCCCGCGGTGTGCGGGTTGAGCAGTACGTCGGACCGGCCGCGCAGCGGGGAGCCGGCGGGCAGCGGCTCCTCTGTGAACACATCGAGCGCGGCCCCCGCCAACCGCCCGCTGTTCAGCGCCCGTACCAGCGCGTCCTCGTCGAGGACCCCGCCGCGCCCGGCGTTGACCACATACGAGCCCTGATCCATACGGGCCAGCAGGGCGTCGCCGACGAGGCCGCGGGTGGCGTCGCTCAGCGGCATGTGCAGGGTCAGCACATCGGAGCGGGACGCGAGTTCGTCCAGGCTCACGTACTCCCGCTCCGGCTCGGACGGCCTGGGGTCATGGACCAGCACACGGCTGCCGAACGCGTCGAGGCGGCGCGCCACGGCCCGGCCGATGTTGCCGAACCCGGCGATGCCCACGGTCAGCGCGGCCAGATCGCGCCCGCGCAGCCCCTCGGGCCCCCAGCCGCCCTCGGCGATCTTGGTGTGGCCGGCCGCGTGGTGCCGCACCAGATACAGCAGCGCGCCGACCGTCCAGTCGGCGACGGCGTCGGTGTTGAACCCGGGGAGGTTGGCGACCGGGATGCCCAGCTCGGCGGCGGCGCGGTGGTCGACCCCGTCGAAGCCGACGGCCACGGACTGCACGAGGCGGCACCGCTCCATCCCCGCCAGCAGCTCCGCGGTGATGCGGCGCTCCTTCTCCAGCGGGGCGAGGACGACGGTCGCGTCGGCCAGGGCCTCTTGGTGGTCGTGCGGGTCCTCGTCAGGGCCGATCTCGGTGATGCGCAGGTCCGGGTGGCCGGGCAGCAGCCGCCGCAGCTCATCGGAGCCCAGGTCATTGAGGTGATACAGGGTCACGAGGTGGTGGTCGGACATGGCAGACGGCTCCAGGGAGGGGCGGGTCGGGGCGCTGCGGCAGCGGCCCTGAGGACGCCATGAGTTTTCGTCACCCCCTGAGATCGTGTCAACGGTTAACCGATAACGGTTGGCTGGGCTGACTCCTGGCCGAGGCGGGCCGCCGTGGGCGGCCGGAGGGCGACCGGTCACCTGCCCTCGCCCGCGGATAGGGTGGGGCCTGGCCGCGACTGGCGAGGGTGGACGACCACCGGGGAGCGGCCCTGCCCGGATGGGTGAGCGTCGACCGCCTGGGCGCCTCCGTCAGCGATGCCCGCTGAGGAGGCCAGGACGTGGAACTGCGCTATGGAACCAACCCGCACCAGGCGGCGGCGCACGCCGCACCCGTGACGCCCGGCAGGTGGCCGGTGCGGGTTCTGCACGGACAACCGTCCTTCATCAACATGCTCGACGCGCTCAACGGGTGGCAGTTGGTTCACCAGGCGAGCCAGGCTGTCGGCCGGCCCGCAGCCGCGTCCTTCAAGCACGTCTCACCCGCCGGGGCGGCCATGTCCGGGCCCGTCGACGAGGTCACCGCAGAGCTCTACGGCATCGCCGGCGACAGTCCCGGCGCTGTGACGAGCGCCTATCTGCGCGCTCGGGATGCCGACCCGAAATCCTCCTACGGTGACTTCGCCGCCGTCTCGCACCCGGTCGACGCCGAGCTCTCCGAGCTGCTGACCGGCGTGGTCTGTGACGGCATCATCGCCCCTGGCTACGCCCCGGGCACGATCGAGCGGCTCAGCAGGAAGAAGGGCGGCCGCTTCCTGGTCATGGAGGCCGACGAGGCGTTCGTCGCCCCGGCCTGCGAGGAGCGGGAGGTTTTCGGCCTGCGCCTGGCCCAGGACCACGACGACGTGCGGCTCTCCGCTGCCCTGCTGGAGCGCACCACAGGTGGGGGTGCGCTGCCGGAGGGGGCCGTGGCGGATCTGCTGTTGGGGCTGACGGTCCTGCGCTTCACCCAGTCCAATTCCGTGTGCTACCTGCGCGACGGGATGACGCTGGGTATCGGCGCCGGCCAGCAGTCCCGGGTGGACTGCACCCGGCTGGCCGGTGCCAAGGTCGACACCTGGTGGCTGCGACGCCACCCGGTGGTTCGCGCCCTCGCCTTCCGGCCCGGCATCCGGCGCCAGGACCGGATCAACTGGCAGATCCGCTTCATCGAGGGCGACCTCACCGGGGACGAGAGCGAGCGCCTGGCGCGGGCCCTTGCCGAACCGGCCGAGGAGCTGACCTCCGATGAGCGCACTCGATGGATCGAATCGCTGGACGGTGTCGCCTTCGCCTCCGACGGCGCCTTGCCGTTCCGCGACAATGTCGACCACGCCCGCCGCCACGGCGTGCGGTACATCGCAGAGCCGGGCGGATCCATCAGGTCGGATGAGGTCGAGACTGCCTGCCGCGAGCACCGGATCGCCCTCACGCGCACCGGCCTGAGACTGTTCCACCACTGACGGCGCCCGGCGCGCCGAACGAGGCGCCGGCGCCGCCTCCTCGGGATCGCGGTGGCGGTAGCGCCCGGTCCGGGGGAGCCGCTACGGCGGCGTGCGCAGTCCGCGCATGATCATGGTGAGCCCGGCCTCGAACCCGGGGTCCAGGTCGGCGCGGAGCCGGCCCACAGTCGAGGTCAGTTCCTCTGCCGGCGGGCCCGCTTCACCTCCCGGTCGATGGCCCAGGCGTCGGCGACCGGCCCGAGGTGGCCGAGCTTGTCGGGATTGATCACCGTGCGGATGGTCTGAACCTGCCCGTCGAGCACATCGAGGACCAGGGTGTGCAGGATCTTGCCGTCCCGGTCGTGGAAGATCGCGCCGGGCTGGCCGTTGACCTCGTGCGGCTCGAACGTCACGTCGATCCGGATCATCCAGGGGAAGACCGTGCCCAGCATCCGGGCCACGTTCTCCGCGCCCATGACGGCCTTGGCCAGCTGCGGGGCCTTGCCGCCGCCGTCCCCGACCAACTGCGCGTCGGCGGCCAGCAGATTCCGCAGCCCGTCCACATCGCCGTTCTTCAGCGCGTCGAAGAACCGCGTCGCCAGCTCCTTCCGCTCCTGACGGTCCGCTGCGAACCGGGGCCGCCCGACCTCCATATGCCGCCGCGCCCGCACCACCAGCTGCCGGCACGCCGCCTCCGAACGCCCCACCGCCGCGGCGACCTCGTCGAACCCGAAGCCGAACACCTCCCGCAGCACGAACACCGCCCGCTCCAGCGGGCTGAGCCGCTCCAGCAGCAGCAGCGCCGCCATCGACACCGAGTCGGCCAGCTCCACCGACCGCGCCGGATCCTGATACGGATCGCTCAGCAGCGGCTCGGGAAACCACGGGCCCACGTACTCTTCCCGGCGCACCCGCGCGGAGCGCAGCACATCGATCGAGATCCGCGTCACCGCGGCCGACAGAAAAGCCTTGGTCGACGTGGGCCGGGTCGCGGAGCCGTCGAAGCGCAGCCACGTCTCCTGTACCGCGTCCTCGGCCTCGCCCACACTGCCCAGAATCCGATAGGCGATCGAGAACAGCAGCGGCCGCAGCTCCTCGAACTCCTCGACCTTGCTCACGCCGCGTCCCCTCTCCTTGATCCCCGTCTCAGTGGAACTGCCCGGGCTCGTAGTCACCGGCGGGCTGCTGGGTGATGATGTTCAGCCGGTTCGCCGCGTTCATGAAGGAAACCATGATCACCAGGGCGGTGAGCTGCTCCTCGTCGTAGTGCTTGGCGGCGTACGCCCACACCTCGTCGCTGACCCCGCCGGCCCCGTCCGCGACCCGGGTCCCCTCCTCCGCCAGCGCCAGCGCGGCACGCTCGGCCTCGGTGAAGACCGTGGCCTCCCGCCACGCCGCGACCAGGTTCAGCCGTACCGACGTCTCGCCGGCGGCGGCGGCCTCCTTGGTGTGCATGTCGATGCAGACGGCGCAGCCGTTGATCTGGCTCACGCGCAGCGCCACCAGCTCCTGCGTCGCGGCCGGCAGCGGCGACTCCTTGAGCGCCTTGCCCGCCGACATGAAGTACTTGAGGGCCTTGCCGGCGGTCGGGCTGGCGAAGTAGTTCAGTCGCGCGTCCATGATGTGCTCCTCCGTGGTCGTCAGTGGCTACACCCCCGAGACGAGGCAGCCCGCCACCCTGTGACATGGACGGATGTGACCTGCGTCTCCCCGCCGTCGGCGCGCATGAATGATGCAAGCACGCTTGATTGTTTCTTGCCGCGCTGCCACGCTCCCTTCCCGGGACGCACGACAAGGACCCCGACGACGGGAGCGCAGCGTGTCCGATACGGATGTCGTGCTCGGCGATCTGCTGGCCGAGGGCGAGGAGTTGGACGGCCTGGTGGCCGGGCTCGCGGCGGAGGAGTGGGCCGCGCCGACGCCCGCCGAGGGCTGGACCATCGCGCATCAGATCGCCCATCTCGCCTGGACCGACGAGCGGGCGGCGCAGGCGGCCACGGATCCGGTGGGATTCGCGGCCGAGGTGCGCACGGCCGCCGCCGAGCCGGACACCTTCGTGGACGAGGCCGCCCGGCTCGGCGCGGCGCAGCCGCCCGCCGAGTTGCTGCGGCGCTGGCGGGAGGGGCGGGAGCGGCTGCGGCGGGTGCTGGCCGGACAGCCCGCCGGGGCGCGGCTGCCCTGGTACGGGCCGTCGATGAGCGTGGCGTCCATGGCCACCGCCCGGCTGATGGAGACCTGGGCACACGGGCAGGACGTCGCCGACGCGCTGGGCGTGCGCCGCGCGCCCACCGCCCGGTTGCGGCATGTGGCCCGGATCGGCGTGCGGGCGCGGGGCTTCGCGTACGCGGTGCGCGGCCTTGAGCCGCCCGCCGAGGAGTTCCGGGTCGAACTGCGCGCCCCGGACGGGGAGCTGTGGACGTACGGGCCAAAGGACGCGGCCCAGCGAGTCACCGGGCCCGCGCTGGACTTCTGCCTGCTGGTCACCCAGCGCGCGCACCGTGAGGATGTGGCGGTGCGCGCCGAAGGGCCGGACGCGGAGCGGTGGCTGGAGATCGCGCAGGCCTTCGCGGGCCCGCCCGGCAAGGGCCGCGCCCCGGGCGGGGGGCGTCCCACCCGCGGCCCCGCCCGACCCGGCGGCGTCGCGAAACGCACCGCCGACGCCCCGCCCGCCCCGCCCGCGACGCCCGCGCCCTCCGGGCGAGGCGCCGCCGGGGGCGCCGGGGACGTCGGGGGCGCCGGGGCTGCCAGGGGCCGCGACTCGGGCCGGGCTGAGGGTCACGACCCGGGCCCCAGCGCCGGGGGCGGCGCGTGACCCCGGCGCCGACCACCCCACCACCCCTCCGCATCGGCAACTGCTCCGGTTTCTACGGCGACCGCTTCGACGCCATGCGCGAGATGCTCACCGGCGGCCCCCTCGACGTGCTGACCGGCGACTATCTCGCTGAGCTGACCATGCTCATCCTCGGCCGGGAGCGTCAGAAGGACCCGGCACGCGGCTACGCGACCACCTTTCTGCGCCAGCTCGACGACACACTCCGCCTCGCCTTGGAGCGCGGCGTGCGGATCGTCAGCAACGCGGGCGGGCTCAATCCGGCCGGGCTCGCCGACGCGATACGTACCGCCGCCGAGAAGCAGGGCCTCGCCGCCCGCGTCGCCCATGTCACCGGGGACGACCTGCGCACCGCCCGCGACTGGCCGGTCCAGACCCTCACCGCCAACGCCTACCTCGGCGGCGGCGGGATCGCCGAGTGCCTCCGGGTCGGCGCCGACATCGTCGTCACCGGGCGGGTCACCGACGCCGCGCTGGTCACCGGGCCCGCCGCCGCGCACTTCGGGTGGCGGGCGGACGACTGGGACGCGCTCGCCGGGGCGGTGGTGGCCGGGCACATCCTGGAGTGCGGTGCCCAGGCCACCGGGGGCAATTACGCCTTCTTCACCGAGCACGACGTACGCCGCCCCGGCTTCCCGCTGGCCGAGATCCACCCCGACGGCTCATGCGTGATCACCAAACACCCGGGCACCGGCGGCGCGGTGACCGTCGGCACCGTGACCGCCCAGCTCCTCTACGAGACGGCGGGCGCCCGCTACGCCGGGCCCGACGTGACCGCCCGGCTCGACACCGTACGGCTCACCCAGGACGGCCCGGACCGGGTGCGGGTGCACGGCGTGAAGGGCGAGCCGCCCCCGCCGACGCTCAAGGTGGGCCTCACCCGCCTCGGCGGCTGGCGCAACGAGGTCGTCTACGTACTCACCGGCCTCGATATCCACCCCAAAGCCGCCCTCGTACGCGACCAGATGGAGGCGGCCTTGAGCAAGCGCCGCCCTGCCGAGGTGCGCTGGACCCTGGCCCGTACCGACCACGCGGACGCCGACACCGAAGAGGCCGCCAGCGCCCTCCTCCGCCTCACCGTCCGCGATCCGGACCCGGAAAAGATCGGCCGGGCGGTCAGCGGCGCCGCCGTCGAGCTGGCGCTGGCCGGATACCCCGGCTTCCATGTCACGGCCCCGCCCGGGAAGGGCTCCCCGTACGGCGTGTTCGAGGCCGTGTACGTGCCCGCCGCCGAGGTCCCGCACACCGCCGTACTCCCCGACGGCACCCCCGTCACGGTCCCCCCACCGGCCACGGCCACCCACCTCGCCCCCGTCCCCGAACCGCCCCTGCCGCCCCCGCTCCCGCCAGGCCCCACCCGCCGCGCCCCGCTCGGCCTGGTCGCCGGGGCCCGCAGCGGGGACAAGGGCGGGGCCGCGAACGTCGGCGTGTGGGCCCGGAACGACGACGCCTGGCGCTGGCTGGCCCACACCCTCACCGTCGACCGCTTCCGCGCGCTGCTCCCGGAGACGGCCGGCCCGCCCGTCACCCGCCACGCGCTCCCCGCCCTGCGCGCCCTCAACTTCGTCGTCGACGGCCTCCTCGGCGAGGGCGTCGCCGCCCAGGCCCGCTTCGACCCGCAGGCGAAGGCCGTCGGCGAGTGGCTGCGCTCGCGTCACCTCGCCATACCGGAGGAACTCCTTTGACCCGGCTCGCCTCCGCCCTCGACCCGCACGGCGCCGGCTACTCCCCTGACTACACAGCCCACCGCGAGGCGATGCTCACCAAACTCGCCGAGTTGGAGACCGAGCACGCGAAGGCGCTCGCCGGGGGCGGCGAGAAGTACGTCGCCCGCCACCGCAAGCGCGGCAAGCTCCTCGCCCGCGAGCGCATCGAGCTGCTCCTCGACCCCGACACCCCCTTCCTCGAACTCTCCCCGCTGGCCGCCTGGGGCAGCGACTACCCGGTCGGCGCCTCCGTCGTCACCGGAATCGGAACAGTGGAAGGCGTCGAGTGCCTGATCAGCGCCAACGACCCGACCGTACGGGGCGGGGCCAGCAACCCCTGGACCCTCAAGAAGTCCCTGCGCGCCCACGAGATCGCCCGCGCCAACCGCCTCCCCGTCATCAGCCTCGTCGAGTCCGGCGGCGCCGACCTCCCCAGCCAGAAGGAGATCTTCATCCCCGGCGGCGCCATGTTCCGGGACCTGACCCGGCTGTCCGCCGCCGGAATCCCCACCATCGCCGTGGTCTTCGGCAACTCCACCGCCGGAGGCGCGTACGTCCCCGGGATGTCCGACCACGTGATCATGGTCAAGGAGCGGTCCAAGGTCTTCCTCGGTGGGCCGCCCCTGGTCAAGATGGCCACCGGCGAGGAGAGCGACGACGAATCCCTCGGCGGAGCCGAGATGCACGCCCGCACCTCCGGCCTCGCCGACTACTTCGCCCTCGACGAGCCCGACGCCATCCGCCAGGCCCGCCGCGTCGTCGCCCGCCTCAACTGGCGCAAGGCGCACCCCGACCCGGGCCCCGCCGAACCCCCGAAGTACGACCCGGACGAACTCCTCGGCATCGTCCCCGGCGACCTCAAGGCCCCCTTCGACCCCCGCGAGGTCATCGCCCGCGTCGTCGACGCCTCCGACTTCGACGAGTTCAAGCCGCTTTACGGCCCCAGCCTCGCCACCGGCTGGGCCACCCTCCACGGCTATCCGATCGGGATCCTGGCCAACGCCCAAGGGGTGCTGTTCTCCGCCGAGTCCCAGAAGGCCGCCCAGTTCATCCAGCTCGCCAACCAGCGCGACATCCCGCTCCTCTTCCTCCACAACACCACCGGCTACATGGTGGGCCGCGAGTACGAGCAGGGCGGGATCATCAAACACGGCGCCATGATGATCAACGCGGTCTCCAACTCCCGCGTCCCCCACCTCTCCGTCCTCATCGGCGCCTCCTACGGCGCCGGCCACTACGGCATGTGCGGCCGCGCCTACGACCCCCGCTTCCTCTTCGCCTGGCCCAGCGCCAAGTCCGCCGTCATGGGTCCCCAGCAGCTCGCCGGCGTCCTGTCGATCGTCGCCCGGCAGTCCGCGGCCGCCAAAGGCCAGCCGTACGACGAGGACGCCGACGCCGCCCTCCGGGCCATGGTGGAACAGCAGATCGAGGCCGAGTCGTTTCCCCTGTTCCTCTCCGGGCGGCTGTACGACGACGGCGTCATCGACCCCCGCGACACCCGCACCGTCCTCGGCCTGTGCCTCTCCGCCCTCCACACAGCGCCCATCGAGGGCGCGCGCGGCGGCTTCGGCGTCTTCCGGATGTGAGATGTGAGGAACCCCGTGATCCGATCCCTCCTCGTCGCCAACCGGGCCGAAATCGCCCGCCGCGTCTTCCGCACCTGCCGCGAACTCGGCATCGCCACCGTCGCCGTCCACTCCGACCCCGACGCCGCCGCACCCCACGTACGCGAGGCCGACGCGGCCGTACGGCTCCCCGGCGCCGCGCCCGCCGACACCTACCTGCGCGCCGACCTCCTCGTCAAAGCCGCCCTCACGGCCGGCGCCGACGCCGTCCACCCCGGCTACGGCTTCCTCTCGGAGAACGCCGACTTCGCCCGCGCGGTCACCGACGCGGGCCTCACGTGGATCGGGCCGCCACCCGAGGCGATCGAGGCCATGGCCTCCAAGACCCGCGCCAAGGACCTCATGCGCGCCGCCGGCGTCCCCCTCCTCGCCCCCGTCGACCCCGGCCAGGCCACGCCCGACGACCTCCCTCTCCTCGTCAAGGCGGCGGCGGGCGGCGGCGGGCGCGGCATGCGCGTGGTCCGCGACCTCGCGGCCCTCCCGGCCGAGCTGACCTCCGCCCGCGCGGAGGCGCTGTCCGCCTTCGGCGACGCGGAGGTCTTCCTCGAGCCGTACGCCGAGGGCGCCCGCCACGTCGAGGTGCAGATCCTCGCCGACGCGCACGGCACGGTGTGGGCGCTGGGCACCCGCGACTGCTCCCTCCAGCGCCGCCACCAGAAGGTCATCGAGGAGGCCCCGGCCCCCGGGCTTCCCGACGAGCTGCGCCACGCCCTCGACGAGGCGGCGATCGGCGCGGCCCGCGCGATCGGGTACCGGGGCGCGGGGACGGTGGAGTTCCTCGTAGGGCAGAACAGGCAACCGCACTTCCTGGAGATGAACACGCGGCTCCAGGTGGAGCACCCGGTGACGGAGTGCGTGTACGGAGTCGACCTCGTCGCCCTCCAGCTACGGGTCGCCGAAGGCGAACCCCTGCCCCCGGAACCACCCCAGACCCACGGCCACGCGGTGGAGGCCCGGCTGTACGCGGAGGACCCGGCGCGGGGATGGCGCCCGGAGACAGGGACGATGCATCAGCTGTCCATGGCGGAGGGCCCAGGCCTGCGGGTCGACTCGGGGCTCGCCGACGGCGACGACATCACCGTCCACTACGACCCGATGCTCGCCAAGGTCATCGCCTGGGCCCCCACCCGGGCCGAGGCCGTACGCAGGCTCGCGCACGCTCTGGAGCGGGCCCGGCTGCACGGGCCGGTCACCAACCGGAATCTGCTCGTACGCGCCCTCCGCCACCCCGAGTTCCAGGACGCCCGCATGGACACGGGCTTCCTCGAACGGCACCTCGACGAACTCAGCCCCACCACCGCCGACACCACCGCCCCCCTCGCCGCCCTCGCCGCCGCCCTGGCCGACGCGGCACGGCGCCCCACGACCACGTCCGTGGCCGGGCGGCTGGGCGGCTGGCGCAACGTACCGTCGCAGCCGCAGCTCAAGACCTACCGCTCCGAACCCGACGGCACCGAGCACGAGGTCCGCTACCGCCTGAGCCGCGACGGCCTCATGGCCGACGACCACCCGAACACCCGGCTGTTTGAAGCGAGCCCCCACCACGTGGTCCTGGAAGTGGACGGCGTACGACGCCCGTTCGACATCGCCGTCTACGGCACACAGGTTTACGTCGACTCACCCCTCGGCGCCCACGCCTTCACCGCCCTGCCCCGCTTCCCCGACCCCACCGCCCGTACGGAACCGGGCTCGCTGCTGGCCCCCATGCCGGGCACGGTCGTCCGGCTCGCCGAGGTGGCGGTCGGCGACCGGGTCGAGGCCGGGCAACCCATCTTGTGGCTGGAGGCCATGAAGATGGAACACCGGGTCACGGCACCCGCCGCCGGTGTGCTCTCCGCCCTGCACGCCGCCCCGGGCGGTCAGGTCGAGGTCGGGGCGGTCCTGGCGGTGGTGAACGAGACGTGAGGGGACGGGGGTGCAGGGGTGGCGCCCTGGACGCTTACGCATATGTGTGGCGCCAAGTTCCGGCCCGCTCCGCGCTTCGGAGCACCGACGCCGTAAATATGCGGTCCAGGGTGACAGCCCCGGAGGCCCCGGCCCCGCCCCGTACAGCGCACAGCGACCACAAGCCCGCACCCGGGAGGAGCCGCACGTGAAACCCGACACCAGCCCGCTCATGGACGGCCCCGAACGCACCGCCCTCCGCTCCGCCGTAGCGGCCTTCGCCAAGCGCCACAGCAGCGGCGAAACGGCCCCCGACGTCCTCTGGGCCGAGGCCGGCAAGCTCGGCTATCTCGGCGTGAACCTGCCCGAGGAGTACGGCGGCGGAGGCGGCGGCATCGCCGAGCTGTCCATCGTGCTGGAGGAGCTGGGCGCGGCGGGCTGCCCGCTGCTCATGCTCGTCGTCTCGCCCGCGATCTGCGGCACGGTGATCGCCCGCTTCGGCACCGAGGAGCAGAAGCGCACCTGGCTGCCGGGCCTGGCGGACGGCAGCAGGACGATGGCGTTCGGCATCACGGAACCGGACGCCGGATCCAACTCGCACCGCATCACGACGACGGCCCGCCGCGCCCCCGGCGGCGGTTGGCTGCTGACCGGCCGGAAGGTGTTCATCTCGGGGGTGGACATCGCGGACGCGACGCTGATCGTGGGCCGCACGGAGGACGCGCGGACGGGCCGGCTCAAGCCGTGTCTGTTCATCGTGGAGCGCGGGGCGCCCGGCTTCTCGTACCGCCACATCCCGATGGAGCTCGCGGCGGCGGAGAAGCAGTTCGAGGTGGTGCTCGACGAGGTGCCGCTGCCCGCCGAGGCGCTGGTGGGGGACGAGGACGCGGGGCTGCTGCAGCTGTTCGCGGGGCTCAACCCGGAGCGGATCATGACGGCGGCGTTCGCGCTGGGGATGGGCCGGCACGCGCTCGCGAAGGCCGTGGAGTACGCGCGCGTCCGCCAGGTGTGGAAGGAGCCGATCGGCGCGCACCAGGCCGTGGCGCATCCGCTCGCGCAGGCCCATATCGAACTGGAGCTGGCGCGGTTGATGATGGCCAAGGCGGCCCACCTCTACGACGCGGGCGACGACGCGGGCGCGGGGGAGGCGGCGAACATGGCGAAGTACGCGGCGGCGGAGGCGGCGGTGAAGGCGGTCGACCAGGCGGTGCACACGTTGGGCGGGAACGGCCTGACGGCGGAGTACGGGCTGGCGAAGCTGATCACGGCCGCGCGGGTGGCGCGGATCGCGCCGGTCAGCCGGGAGATGATCCTCAACTTCGTCTCGCACCAGACGCTGGGGCTGCCCAAGTCGTACTGACGGCACGAAGCCCCCGGACGAACAACGGAGGGATCCGACATGGCGTGGCGCAGTGAGTACCCCGATGTCCCGCTCCTGGACCTGCCCATCCACGAGGCCGTGCTGGGACGGGCGAGCGCCGAGTTCGGCGATCTGCCCGCGCTGGTGGACGGGGTGGCCGGCACGGCGCTGAGCTACGCGGAGCTGGACTGCGCCACGCGGCGGTTCGCGGCGGCTCTCGCGGAGGCGGGGGTGCGCCAGGGGGATGTGGTGGCGCTGCACAGCCCCAACTCGGTGCTGTATCCGGTGGTGTTCTACGGCGTGACGCGCGCGGGCGCGGCGGTGACCACGGTGCATCCGCTGGCGACGGCGGACGAGTTCGCGGCGCAGCTGCACGATGCGAAGGCGGAGTGGATCGTCACCACCTCGGCGCTGCTGGGCGTGGCCCGGCGCGCCGGGGAGCTGGCGGGCGGGGTGCGCGAGGTGTTCGTATGCGACGCGGCGGAGGGGTCCCGGCCCCGGCACCGATCGGTCGTGGACATGCTGGAGTGCACGGCGCCGGAGCCGGTGGTGGAGATCGACCCGGGCGAGGACATCGCGGTGCTGCCGTACTCGTCGGGGACGACGGGGACCCCGAAGGGCGTGATGCTGACGCATCGCAACCTGGCCACGAATCTGGCGCAGCTGCATCCGGTGGTGCCGACGGGGCCCGAGGACCGGATCCTGGCGGTGCTGCCGTTCTTCCACATCTACGGTTTGACGGCCCTGGTGAACGCGCCGCTGCGGGAGGGCGCGACGGTGATCGTGCTGCCGCGCTTCGATGTGGAGCGGTTTCTCGCGGCGATCGAGGAGCACCGGGCGACCGCGCTGTACGTGGCGCCGCCGATCGTGCTGGCGCTCGCCAAGCACCCGGGGGTCGCCGGATACGACCTGTCGTCGCTGCGGTATGTGATGAGCGCGGCGGCGCCGCTGGACGCGGAGCTGGCTCAGGCGTGCGCGCGGCGGCTGGGGATTCCGCCGCTGCTGCAGGCGTTCGGGATGACGGAGCTGTCGCCGGGCTGCCACATGGTGCCGCGCCATGCGCGGAACGTGCCGCCGGGCACGGTCGGCAAGCTGCTGCCGAGCACCGAGATGCGCATCGTGGAGACGGCGGCGGCGCGGCGGGATCTCGGCGTCGGGGAGGACGGCGAGATCCTGATCCGGGGGCCGCAGGTGATGAAGGGGTATCTGGGCCGGGCGGCGGAGTCGGACGCGATGGTCGACGCGGACGGCTGGCTGCGCACCGGCGACGTGGGGCATGTGGACGCCGACGGCTGGCTGTATGTGGTGGACCGGGTCAAGGAACTGATCAAGTACAAGGGGTACCAGGTCGCCCCGGCCGAGCTGGAGGCCGTGCTGCTCAGCCACGAGGCGATCGTGGACGCGGCGGTGGTCGGGGTCCCGGACGCGGACGGCAATGAGATCCCCAAGGCGTATGCGGTGCTCAGACCCGGGGCCGAGCTGTCGGCGGACGAAGTGATCCATTACGTTGCCGGGCGGGTGGCCCCGTACAAGAAGGTGCGCCGTGTGGAATTCACGGACGCCGTGCCGCGCTCGGCCACCGGCAAGATCCTCAGGCGTGAGCTGCGCGCCAGGGAAGGGAGTACGACGGCCCCATGACGGACGCGCCACAACCCCTCGTACGGCACGCGTACGCGCGCGGCATCACCACGCTGACCCTCGACTCGCCGCACAACCGCAACGCGCTCTCCGCGCGGCTGGTCGCCGAGCTGGGCGACGCGCTGGCGGCGGCCGGGCGGCACGCGGGCACGCGGGCGGTGCTGCTGACCCACACCGGCACCACGTTCTGCGCGGGTGCGGACCTGAGCGAGCCGCCCACACGGTCGGCGGCGCTGAACCTGGTCGCGCTGTTGCGGTCGATCGTGGAGCTGCCGAAGCCGGTGGTGGCCCGGGTGACCGGGCATGTCCGGGCGGGCGGTCTGGGGCTGCTGGGCGCGTGCGACATCGCGGCGGCGGGCGGGGGCGCGAGCTTCGCCTTCACCGAGGCCCGGCTGGGGCTCGCCCCAGCGATGATCTCCATACCGCTGCTGCCCCGACTGGACCCGCGCGCGGCGGCCCGCTACTACCTGACGGGGGAGCGGTTCGACGCGGCCGAGGCGGCGCGGATCGGCCTGGTGACCCTGGGGGGTCCGGTGGCGGACGTCGACGAGCTGCTGGCGCCGGTCCTCGACGGGCTGCGGCGCGGGTCCCCGCAGGGGCTCGCCGAGTCCAAGCGGCTGGTCACGGCGGAGGTGCTGAGGGCCTTCACCCGGGAGACGGACCGGCTGGCGGAGCGGTCCGCGGCGCTGTTCGCCTCGGCCGAGGCCCGCGAGGGCATGACGGCCTTCCTGGAACGGCGGGACCCGGCGTGGGTCGACCTGACGGCGGGCGACCCGGCGGGGAAAGAACCGGCGGCGGGCGACCCGGCGAGGGAAGCCCCGGCCGGGCAAGCCCCGGCCGGGCAAGCCCCGGCCGGGCAAGCCCCGGCCGGCGACGGGGAGGCGCGGTGACCCCGCCGCGTGGCGCGCTGCGCGACCCCAAGCAGGACCGCAGCCGTGCGACCCGCCAGCGGCTGCTGGAGGCCGCCGTGGCCTGCCTGGCCGAGCGCGGCTGGGCCCGGTCCACGGTGGCGGTGGTGGCCGAGCGGGCCGGGGTGTCGCGGGGCGCGGCCCAGCACCACTTCCCGACCCGCGAGGACCTGTTCACGGCCGCGGTCCAACACGTCGCCGAGGAGCGCTCGGCGGCCCTGCGCGCGCTGCTCTCCCAGGAGCGCCCGGCCCAGGTGCGGGCCGTGGTCGAGGAGCTGGTCGACCTGTACACCGGCCCGCTGTTCCGGGCCGCGCTCCAGCTGTGGGTGGTGGCCTCGTACGAGGAGCAGCTCGGCGCGCGCGTGGCCGCCCTGGAGACGCGGATCGGCAGGGAGACCCACCGGATGGCGGTGGAGCTCCTGGGCGCCGACGAGACCGTGCCGGGCGTACGGGAGTCCGTCCAGGGCTTCCTGGACATGGCCCGCGGCCTTGGCCTCGCCAACCTCCTGACCGACGACCGCGCCCGCCGCGACCGGGTGGTGGCGCAGTGGGCGCGGATCCTCGACGACGTGCTGCGCCCGCCGGGCTGAGACAACCAGCTGCTCAGCGGGTGATGTCCCCGAAGCCCTCGATGTCGTGCGGGCTGCGCGGGCCGGGGCCGGTGTAGCGGGCGGAGGGGCGTACGAGGCGGCCGGTGCGGTGCTGCTCCAGGATGTGCGCGCTCCACCCGGCGGTGCGGGCGCAGGTGAACATGGAGGTGAACATGTGCGCCGGGACCTCCGCGAAGTCCAGGACGATGGCCGCCCAGAACTCGACGTTGGTGGCCAGCACCCGGTCCGGCCGCCGGTTGTGCAGCTCGTCCAGGGCCGCCCGCTCCAGCGCCTCGGCGACCTCGAAGCGCGGCGCGCCCAGCTCCCTGGCGGTGCGCCGCAGCACGCGGGCGCGCGGGTCCTCGGCGCGGTAGACGCGGTGCCCGAAGCCCATGAGCCGCTCGCCGCGGTCGAGGGCCTGCTTGACGTACGCGGTGGCGTCGCCGGTGCGCTCGATCTCCTCGATCATGTGGAGCACGCGGGAGGGCGCGCCCCCGTGCAGCGGGCCCGACATGGCGCCCACGGCCCCGGAGAGCGCGGCGGCGACGTCGGCGCCGGTGGAGGCGATGACGCGGGCGGTGAAGGTGGAGGCGTTCATGCCGTGTTCGGCGGCCGAGGTCCAGTAGGCGTCGACGGCGGCGATGTGCTTGGGGTCGGGATCGCCGCGCCAGCGCCGCATGAAGCGCTCCACGACGGTCTCCGCCTTGTCGATCTCCCGCTGCGGGACCATCGGCAGGCCCTGGCCGCGGGCCGACTGGGCGACGTACGACAGGGCCATCACGGCGGCGCGGGCCAGGTCCTCGCGGGCCTGCGCCTCGTCGATGTCCAGGAGCGGTTTGAGGCCCCAGACGGGCGCGAGCATGGCCAGCGCGGACTGCACGTCGACGCGGATGTCGCCGGAGTGGACCGGGATGGGGAACGGCTCGGCCGCGGGCAGGCCGGGGTTGAACGCGCCGTCGACCAGCAGGCCCCACACGTTCCCGAAGGAGACATGGCCCACCAGGTCCTCGATGTCCACGCCTCGGTAGCGGAGCGCGCCGCCCGCCTTGTCGGGTTCGGCGATCTCCGTTTCGAACGCGATGACTCCTTCGAGTCCGGGTACGAAGTCGGACATCAGGCGGCTCCTCGTGATGTGGTCGACGGTGGACGAGCGGCGGGTGGGGACTCGGACCGTACGGCGGAACTGATGCGGATCCCGGTACTGGGTGGGCCGGGATGTCGTGCGGCTCTCGGCGCCGGGACGGCTCCACGGCCGCGCGCGGCTCGTGGTCCGTACCGGTTACCCCGGTGATGCCCCGTGCGGGCGGGTGTCATCCGGTCGCGCCGGGCGTGTACGGCCCTACACGCCCGGCGGGCGCATGGTCCGCCACAGTCTGGTCTCTGAGGTACCCCCGGGGAAGCGTGAGAAGCGGCACACCCCCCACGACCCGCGGAAAGGGTTACGACGTGGCTGGAAGGGGGAGGGGAATCGCTCGTTCGGGGCAGTACCCGAGGCGCGGCGTTGATGTTGCAAGATATGCGCGTGCCTCACGTTGACCCGCAATTCTCGGCGCGTCCCGCCGCGCGCACATACGACCCGGCCGCCATGCGCGAGCACTACCGCGCGGAGGGGATCGCCGAGCGCGAGTTCGCGGCCGACCCGTACGAGCAGTTCACGCGGTGGTTCGAGCAGGCCGTGGCGAGCGGCCTGTTCGAACCCAACGCGATGGTGGTCTCGACGGCGGACGCCGCCGGGCGGCCCAGCTCCCGCACCGTGCTGATGAAGAGCTTCGACACGCGCGGGTTCGTCTTCTACACCAACTACACCTCGCGCAAGGGCCGTGAGCTGGCCGAGAACCCGTACGTCTCGCTGCTCTTCCCCTGGCACCCGATCGCCCGCCAGGTCCTGATCACGGGCACGGCGCGGCGGACCGGCCGGGACGAGACGGCGGCGTACTTCAGGACCCGTCCGCACGCGTCGCAGCTGGGGGCGTGGGCGAGCGCGCAGTCCTCGGTGGTGGGCTCGCGGGACGAGCTGGACCGGGCGTACGGGGAGCTGGCGGACCGCTATCCGCCGGGGGAGCAGGTGCCGGTGCCGCCGGAGTGGGGCGGCTTCCGGGTGGTGCCGGACGCGGTGGAGTTCTGGCAGGGGCGGGAGAACCGGCTGCACGACCGGCTGCGGTACGTCCCGGGCCCGGGCGGCGAGGGCTGGCGGATCGAGCGCCTGAGCCCGTAATAACGCAGGGCGGGAAAACGCAAACGACCCGTGGGTCTGTTCCCCTGCGCCCTGAGGCGCGAGGGGGCCGGTCGGACGTACCGGCGACCCACGGGTCGGGTGACTGCTTGGGATTGGCCGGCCGCGCACCTGCCTTCAGTGCGCTTGTCCGGCGAATGCGCTGAGCGCGACGACGGACTGCTAGCCCGCAGTCACCTCACGCGTCCGGATTTGATACATCTGCCGAACCACCTCCCTTCTCGTGTGCTCCACACCTTAAGAAGCGCTTCGCTGAGCCACAAGTGAATTTCTGGGAAGCATCGGTTTCGCCGAATCCGGCGTGGCGCGTGTCACGTTCGAGTTGAATGTCACAGAGGTCCCAGCAGGTCCATCAGGGGGTGTCCGGTGAGCGCTTCGGAGGTCCGGCCGCCGCGGCCCGCGTCCGACCGGGAGGACGACTCAGGGCTGCTCGCCGCCCTGCTGGACGGCATGGACGCGGCCCTGTGCGCCTTCGATGCCAAGGGCACCGTCACCCACTGGAACCGCGAGGCCGAGCGCATCCTCGGCTGGTCGGCGCGGGAGGCCGTCGGCCGCAAGGGGCTCGCGGGGTGGGCGGTGCGGGCGGCCGACGCGCGCGAGGTGGAGGCGCGGCTGATGGCGGCGATGGACGCCCCGGGGCGTCACGTGTACGAGTTCGCGCTGCTGACCAAGGACGGCGGCCGGGTCCTGGTGCGTACCCAGTCCTCGGCGGTGCCGCGGGCGGACGGGAGGCCGGGCGGGGTGTACTGCGCGTTCAGCGAGGTGCATACGCAGATCGACCTGGAGCGGTCGATAGCGCTCAGCGAGGCGCTGCTCGACGACGCCTCGTGGAGCGTGGTCCTGGTCGACGCCGATCTGCGCCCCGCGGTCGTGAACAAGAACGCGGCGCGCGCGCTGCGCACGGGCCGTACGGCGGCGCTGGGGCGCCCGCTGGGGGAGCTGCTCGACCAGGGCCTGGAGGAGCTGGAAAGCGCGCTCCAGCACGTCCTGGCGGAAGGCGCGCCCCCGGCGCCCACGGAGCTGTGGGTGAGCCTGCGGGAGACCGGTGAGGGCCTCAGGGGTTTACGGGGCGGCGGAGTCGGCGGCGGGGCCGGTGACGGCGGCGCGCCCGCGCGGCGCTGCTGGCGCAGCGGCTTTCTGCGGCTGGCCTCGCCGCTGGCGGAGGAGCCGGTGCCGCTCGGTGTGGCCTGGATCTTCCAGGACGTGACGGAGCTCAAGCGCCACGAGATGGACGGCTCGCGGCTGCGCTTCCGCGGCAATCAGCTGCACCGGGCGGCGCGGGCGGCGGCCGAGTGCGAGAACCCCGCCGAGGCGGCCACCGTCCATCTGGACTTCGCGCTCGCGGGCTTCGCCGACCACGCCCTGATCGACCTGGTTCTTGACGCCCCGCCGGCCGACCGGCCCGGCGGCCCCGGCTCGGACCGGGTCCGGCTGGTGCGGGCGGCGGCGACGCCGAGCGGCGCCCCGGGCCCCTGCCCGGCGATCGTCGCGGGAGGCATCCCACTGGCCTATACGGAGAGCCATCCGGCGCTCCAGGCGGCCGAGCGCTGCGGTTCGGTGCGGGTCAGCGCGACCCGCGCGGAGGAGGCGGCCGCCACGGGGTGGGCGGCGGCCCGCAAATGGCCGGATGGCACGGTCCACGGCCTGTGCACCGCGCTCCGCAGCCGCGGCCGCACGCTCGGTGTGGTCACCTTCCTGCGCGCATCTGGCCGCCGCCCCTTCGACCGGGCGGACATCGCGTACGCCGAGGACGTCTCCGCGCGGGTCGCGGCCGCCCTCGACCTCGCGCAGCTGCTGGGCTAGCGCCTCCGCGCGGTGCTCAGCGCTGGTAGAAGATCCGGTCGCCGTATTCGGTCATGATCCGCCTGTTCCACTCGTGGCCCCCGTCCACGTTGCCCGAGCGCAGCATCGGCGGGTCGATGCCGCGCGCGGCCAGCTCGCCCGCCGCCGTGGCCATCACGGCCTGCATCAGGGCGGAGGTGACGACCGTGGAGGCGGGGGCGAAGGGCGCCCCGACGCCGTCGGCGGTCAGCTCGGCGTCGCCGACCGCGATCTTGTTGTCGAGGACCAGGTCGCAGTGGTCCTTCAGGAAGTCTCCGGAGCGGTGCCGTGAGGTGGTGGCGGTGGTGTACGCGACGGAGGTCACGCCGATCACCTTGAGGCCGAGCGCCCGCGCGCTCATGGCCATCTCCACGGGCAGCGGGTTGCGCCCGGACAGCGAGATGATGAAGAGCAGGTCGCCCGCCCGCGCCGGGCTGTTGTCCAGGACGACGCCGGCCAGCCCGTCGACGCGCTCCAGGGCGCTGCCGAGCGTCGCGGGCATCACGTCCACGCCGACCATTCCCGGGACCGGGAGCAGGTTCATCAGGGCCAGGCCGCCCGCGCGGTAGACGACGTCCTGGGCGGGCAGCGAGGAGTGGCCGGCGCCGAAGGCGAAGAGTCGGCCGCCCGCGGCGACGGTCTCGGCGACCAGGGTGCCCGCCGCGCCGATGGCCTCGGCCTCCTCGTCGCGTACCCGCCGCAGCAGGCCGATGGCGGCGTCGAAGTACTGCCCGGCCGGCTTGCTCTCACTCATCCCCGAGTGGCCCTTCCCGTCGGTGTGGGTCGTGATGGTCTGGTGTGGCGGTCGGTGTCGTGGTCGGTGCCGCGGTCGGTGTCCGCGTGGCGGGGATCACGTTGGGTCGTCGGTCAGGGCGCTGTCAACTCCGCGTCGATTCCGGGTCGACGTGGGACCGCACCGACGGGTACGGCGGGGCACGGCCGGGGACGGCGACGCCGGACTTGGCCCCGTTGTCGGTGGGATGCGTCAGAATTGGGGTCAGGGCCACCGCACGACACATCCGAGGGGCACGCATGTCCGGACTGATCGACACTACGGAGATGTATCTCCGCACCATCCTCGAGCTGGAGGAGGAGGGTGTCGTCCCGATGCGCGCCCGTATCGCGGAGCGCCTCGACCAAAGCGGCCCGACGGTCAGCCAGACCGTGGCGCGCATGGAGCGGGACGGCCTGGTGAGGGTCGCCGGCGACCGTCACCTGGAGTTCACGGAGGAGGGCCGCCGCCTGGCGACCCGCGTGATGCGCAAGCACCGGCTCGCGGAGTGTCTGCTGGTCGACGTGATCGGGCTGGAGTGGGAGCAGGTGCACGCCGAGGCCTGCCGCTGGGAGCATGTGATGAGCGAGGCGGTGGAGCGGCGGGTGCTGGAGCTGCTGCGCCACCCCACCGAGTCGCCGTACGGGAACCCGATCCCGGGCCTGGAGGAGCTGGGCGAGAAGGCGGAGGTCGACCCGTTCCTGGACGACAGCATGGTGAGCCTGCGCGAGCTGGAGCCGGGGAGCGAGGGCAAGACGGTGGTCGTGCGCCGGATCGGCGAGCCGATCCAGATGGACGCCCAGCTGATGTACACGCTGCGCCGGGCGGGTGTGCAGCCGGGCTCGGTGGTGAGCGTGACGGAGTCGCCCGGCGGCGTGCTGGTGGGCAGCAGCGGCGAGGCCGCCGAGCTGGACCCGGAGATCGCCTCCCACGTCTTCGTCGCCAAGCGCTGAGCGCCGCGCTCGTAACACAGCGCCCGCTCGCCCGACCCTCGCGACACACTGACCGAATCGACCGGTTCGGCTAATTGAGCAGCTTCGATGGCCGTGAACTGCGGCGACTGCTTTTTGTGATGTTTTCCTGACACCGGAGTTGGTGGAATCCGAGCGGTCGGGCCCGCCGCGTGCGACTCTGTCGCGAAGGCATATGCACGGGCGCGCTCGTGCGCCGAGGTGTGCAGGGGATCTCGTGCAGGGGGACCTGGGGCTGGGGCATTCGAGGTCTGCTCGTCTGTCCCCCCGGGTCGGGGGAGGGGGCTCTCATGGGCCTGACGGGCGGTGTCGCCCCGCGGGCGATCGACAGCGAGGAGAGCGAGGGCCCCGGCGCCTTGAGCCGCCGGGGCCCTGCTTCCCCATGTCCCCCCTCTGGGCCCCCGGCCGTACGGCCCGCTGTGACGCGGCCCGTACGGCCGGAGGCCCTGGCGACCCGGAGCCCCGAGCTCTCAGGGTCGGCCCCCGCGGACTCCCTTCCCCGAGCAGTCCGCCTCCCGCTAGCTGTCTCCCCTCGGTGTGGACGATCAACCCCCTGGCGCGGTCACTCGAACGAGGGGTGTTGTCCGGTCGTCACGGCGTGTTCGAATAAGAGTTCGATATCCTGGGGCTGGTCGAGGGAGGGATGGGGGTGCCAGAACACATGGTGCGGCGCATCGACGTGACGGGAGCCGGCGGCCTGCGGCTCGCCGCCTGGGAGTTCGCCGAGCCGCCCAAGGCGGGCGGCGGCGCGCGGGCCTCGCGCGGGCCGGGTGTTCTTCTGCTCCATGGCCTGATGGGCCGGGCGGCTCACTGGGCGCGGACCGCGCGCTGGCTGGCCACCCGCCATCGCGCCGTCGCCCTCGACCAGCGGGGCCACGGCCGCAGCGAGAAGCCCGCCGACGGCCCGTTCGACCGCGCCGCCTATGTGGCCGACGCGGCGGCCGCGGTCGAGCAGCTGGGCCTGGCCCCCGTCACCCTCATCGGCCATTCCATGGGCGCGCTGACCGCCTGGCAGCTCGCCGCCCGCCGCCCCGACCTGGTCCGGGCCCTGGTGATCTGCGATATGCGGGCCTCCGCACTGGGCGCCGCCTCACAGGCGGAGTGGGTCGAGTGGTTCGGGTCCTGGCCGCTGCCGTTCGCGACCCTCGCCGATGTGCGCAAGTGGTTCGGCGAGGACGACCCGAGGCTGGAGCGGCCCAATCCGGCGCGGGGCGACTTCTTCGCCGAGGTCATGGCCGAGCGCTCGGACGGCTGGCGCCCGGTCTTCTCCCGCCGCCAGATGCTCAAGGCCCGTGAGACCTGGGTCCATGACGCCCATTGGGAGGAGCTGGCGCTCGTGGGGTGCCCCACCCTCGTGGTGCGCGGCCTGGACGGCGAGCTGGGCCGGGCGGAGGCGCAGGAGATGGTCCGCGTCCTGCCGCGCGGGCAGTACGCGGAGGTGACGGACGCGGGCCATCTCGTCCACTACGACCAGCCGGAGGGCTGGCGCCGGGCCGTGGAGCCCTTCCTGGCCTCGGCGCTGCCCGCGTAGCCGTTTCGTAGCCGCTTTCACTGTGCGCGGGTGCGGGCTTCGGCGGTGGTCTTCAGGTCGCGCAGCCAGGCTTCGAGGCCCGCGCCGAGGGCCGCGGTCGCGGTGGGGACGTCGGCTTCGACCTGGGCGCCGGTCCAGGTCTCCTCGGTGTGGACGCGGACGCCGCCCTTGACCTTGGTGAAGGTCCACAGGTGGACACCCTCGTCGATGCGCAGCCCTTCGCCGATCGCGGGCCCGCGCCACAGAACGCAGTGGTTGCCCTGGAGTTGCCGGACGGTGGAGGTGATCTCCAGGGTGGTGGCGGGCATCGATGGGGTGGCGGGCGCGGGGGTGGTCCACCGGAACCGCGACCCCTTCCGCAGGGGGCCGGGGTCGAGGCGCTTCATGGTGAGGACGGGGGCCTGCCAGGCCGGCCAGCGCTCCACGTCGGTCTGCAGCTTGAAGATGGTGCTCAGCGGCGCGTTGATCACGATGTCCGACTGGTAGCGGATACGAGCGTCGGCGTCGACGCCTTCCCCGCGGCACTGGGAGGGACCGTTGTGGTGGGCGGCCTGGGCCTCAGCGGGGGCGACCCCGACGACGCCGGCGCCGGCGACGGCGAGCGAGACCGTGAGGACGGCGGCGCGCACGCCGGTCCTGAACATGTTGCTGAGCATGGTGTGCCTCTCGTCGTGGGTGGGCGGGATCGAACGTTCGGGTGGGATCGGCGTCGTGCGCTACGGGGTCAGGACGACCTTTCCGGCGACGGTGCCGGATTCGGCCAGCCGCAGCGCGTCGGCGACACGGGTGAGCGGCAGTTGGGCGGCGATCTTGGCGGTGATGTCACCGCGCTGGAGGGCGGCGAAGACCTGCGTGAGGTCGGCGCGCAGCCGGGCCCGGAACCGGTTCTTGGCCAGGGTCCGTCCGGCCCAGGCGTTGTAGAAGTAGGCGTGGCGGCGGTTGGGCAGCGCGTTCCACAGCCAGACGCGGCTGAGGAGTTTGAGCACGGGCCACTGCTTGGAGCCCTGGTCGTCACGGGTGGAGGCGCTGCCGTAGGAGACGAGCGTGCCGCCGGGTGCGAGGAGGCGCCAGGAGTCGACGATGCCCCGGCCGCCGACGTGGTCGAAGACGGCGTCCACTCCGCCGGGGGCGAGTTCGCGGATCCGCGCGGCGACGTCCCCGGCGCGGTAGTCGACGGGGGCGACTCCCTGCTCGCGCAGGGCGGCGTGGTGGCGGGTGGACGCCGTGCCGATCACCTTCGCGCCCGCGGCGTGGGCGAGTTGGACCAGGACGGAGCCGACGCCGCCGTTGGCGCCGTGCACCACGACGGTCTGCCCTGCGCGGACGCGTGCCTTGCGGTGGAGCATCTGCCAGGCGGTGATGCCGTTGACGACCAAGGTCTCCGCCTCCGCCGCGCCGATCCCGTCGGGGACCTCCACCACGTCCGCCGCGTCGACCACCACATGACTGGCCCAGCCGCCGACCTTGACCAGTGCGGCCACCCGGGCGCCGGCCAACCCCGGTTCGACGCCCTCGCCGGTCGCCGTGACGGTGCCGACCAGGTCGTAGCCGGGCACGAAGGGGAACGCCGGCTGGTCGTAGTAGCGACCGCGGCGCATCTGCTGCTCCGCGAAGGAGACGCCGGTCGCTTCCATCCTGATCACGACCTGCCCGGGGCCCGCGGCGGGCACGGCGCCGTGCCGGATCTGCAGTCCTTCCGGCTCGACCGTGCCCGGCAGGACAACCTCGACGAGTCCTTCGCTGTCCATGACGACCTCCGCTGCGCTTCGCCTTTCGCTAGATGTTCTCGTGTTCGTTAGAAGTTATAACTGTATGACGCGGAGGGTGTCAACGGCTCCCGTGATAGCTTCTAACTAAACCTTGAAGCTGTAGTCGCGCAGGCGTGGAAGGGCGGCAGGTCATGGCGGAAACGGGCACCACGACCCCGCGAGAGCGCTACCGCGCCCAGGTGCGTGCGGAGATCAAGAAGCGCGCGTGGGAGCAGATCGCCACGGCGGGGGCGTCCGCGCTCTCCCTCAACGCGATCGCCAAACAGATGGGCATGAGCGGGCCCGCGCTCTACCGGTACTTCGCCAGCCGCGACGAGCTGATCACCGAGCTCATCAGGGACGCGTACCGAAGCCTCGCCGACACCTTCCGCGCGGCGTCCGAGACGTCTGGCGCCGACGTGGCCGCGCTGGCGCACGCCCTGCGCGGATGGGCCCTGGCCGACCCCCAGCGGTACTTCCTCATCTACGGCACGCCCGTCCCGGGCTACCACGCGCCCGACGACATCACCGCCATCGCGTCCGAGAACATGGCGGTCCTGCTCGACGCCTGGACCGCGCGGCCCCCGGACGCTCCGGCGACGCCATTCGCCGAGCACCTGGAGGGCCTCGGCCGCCAGTGGACGGACGGCCACCCCGCCCCGCCGGCGGCTCTCCACCAGGCACTGACCTTCTGGACCCGGCTGCACGGCGTCCTGTCCCTGGAACTCGCGGGCCACTTCACCGGGATGGGATTCGACCCCGCGCAGCTCTTCGCGGCCGAACTGGACGCATTGCTCGATTCATCGGGCGGCGCGGAATCGGATGACACGGCTCGGCACGGTGACCGATGATCTCCGGCATGATCCGGGCCGCCACCGTGAACGACGTCGCGGAAATCCGCGCGATGATCCGCGAACTCGCCGAGTACGAACGCGCCGCTGAGCAGGCTCAGGCGAGGCGCTGTTCGACGACCATCCCGCTGCCTTCGCACTGATCGCCGAGGACGACGAGACGGGCGAGACCGTGGGCTGGAAGACCTGATCACGGGTGGCGACACGGAGCAGGGCACGGAGGGCGACGGCGCTGTGGCAAAGGGCGGACGGTCGCACTTCACCGAGTTGAAGACGGACCCCGGCGTCCACGGGCTTCGCCGTCGACGGTACTCAGGAGGACTACCGCGCGGCCGGCCGCCAGTTGCCCCTTCGTACGCCTCAGCCCACGCAAACCGTGAAGAACCGTCCTGTCACTTCCACCTCCACATCCACTGACGTGCCTGTCGACGAGGCGCTGGCTGTGCTGGGCGAGTTGATCGGGGAACCACTGCATGAAGATCCTCACCTCCGGCGGCGGCATCGCCGGTCTGACCTGCGCATTCTGGTTGCACCTCGAGGGGCACACCCCAGTGGTGGTGGAGCGCGCGCCGACCGGCCCCCTCGGCGGCTACGGCATCGACTTTCCCGGCTCTCCTGTCGCTACCGTGGAGCGGTGATCACAACCGAGAGTGGCCGCGGCGGGTTCCGTACGTACGGGGCCGACGCCTTCCTGTGGGCGCTGCTCAGCGCGGTCGGTGTCCTCGCCTGGGTCGAACACGCCGAACCCGACTGGCCGTTGGGGCTCCTCCTGCCACCGCTGGCCCTCGCCTACGCGATCCCGGCCGGACGCCGCCGCCCCGGGCTCGCCGTCCTTTTCGCCGGTGTCCTGTGCGTGCTCGGTCTGACCGGCCATTCCACCCCGGGCAACGGCTACCTCCTCGCCCTCGCTGTGACGGCCTTCCTGCTCGGTATCCGGTCCGGCGACATCCGCCGGGACACGGCCGTCCTGGGTGCGGTGTTCGCGCTCGGCCTCGCGCTCTGTGCGGTGCTGCGGGTCGGCCCGGTCTGGTGGCTCTACTCGCTGACGATGATCCCGGCCGCACTCCTGCTGCCCTGGCTGGCCGGACGCTACTGGCAGGCCCGCCGCGAGCTGGTGCGCGGCGGCTGGCATCGCGCCCGCGTCCTGGAGGAGAACCAGGCGCACATCGCGGAACAGGCCCGGCTCCGTGAACGCGCCCGCATCGCCGCCGACATGCACGACTCCCTCGGTCACGAACTGAGCCTGGTAGCCCTCCGCGCCGGCGCCCTCGAACTCTCCCCCGACCTCACCCCCCGCGACCGGGAGGACCTGACCCACCTCCTCACCCTCGTCTCCGACGCCGTCGACCACCTCCGCGACACGATCGGCGTCCTGGCGGAGGGGCGAACCGCCGGGCGGGGCCCGGAGGACAGCTCCCCGGCCGTCGCTCCCGCCGAGACCGTGTCCCAACTCGTCGACCGGGTGCGGGAATCCGGCGTCGACGTCACGATCGCGTGGTCGGGCGCCCCGGCTCCCGAGACGCTTCCGCCGCTGGCGGACCGGGCGGTCCACCGGGTCGTCCAGGAGTCACTGACCAACACGATCAAGCACGCGCCGGGCTCCGCGGTACAGGTCCGGCTCGTCCGGCTCGGCGACGCCACCGAGGTCGGCGTCCGTAACACGGGAGGCGGATTTGTGCCCCCGCACCCCACCTCGGGTCACTATGGCCTGACCGGCCTGCGCGAACGCGTCCGCCTCCTGGGCGGCACCTTCCACGCCGCCCCCACCCCGGACGGCGACGGCTTCGAGGTCCGCGCCCGCATCCCCGACACCCCGATCCCCGACCACGCGCGCCCGCCCGCCGCCTCCGCGCCGGAGACCGCCCGCGCCCACACCACCGCCCGCCGCCGCGCCCGCCTCCGGCTCACCACGGTGGCCGTGCTCCCCGTCGCAACCGGCCTGATAGCGCTCGCCTCGGCAACCCTCCTCGCGTATCAGCTCCTGACCTGCGTGCTCACGCCCGCCGCCTACGCGACGATCGAAGTAGGTCAGGAGCGGACGGAGTTCGACCACCTCCTCCCGGACCGGGCCTACCCCTACGCGCCCACCCCCGATCCCGCCGGCTGCGTCTCCTACCGCTCCAACAGCAACCTCCTCCAGCAGGTCGACCTCTACCGCCTCTGCTTCTCCCCGGAAGGCCGCCTGACCAGCAAGGAAACCATCCCAGGGACCGGCACCGAAGCCGGGTAGGGAATCAGGCGTCCCGCACCCGCAGCACCTGCCGCCCGGCCAGATGCGCCACCGCCGCCCACCCCGCCACCACGGCCAGCCACCCCACACCGCCCGCCACCGCCATGAACGCCCCGCCCGCCGTCTGCGGCAGATAGTCGTTCACGGCCAGGAGCAGCGGCCCCCCGAGCCCGACACAGATCGTCGGCCCGGCCGTGAGCAGCACGAACAGCACACTCAGCGCACCCGCCGCGTTCCGCGTCGCGAACGACACCCCCACCGTGAGGACGGCGACCAGCGCGCAGTACAGCCCCGCCCCCATCACCTGCCAGGCCGCCTCACCCACCCCGAACGTCGCCCGCCCGCCGAAGGACGGCCATGCCACCGCCGTCCCGAGCACCCCGTAGACCAGCCCGGCGGCGAACGCCGTCACCCCTGCCACCACCGCCTTCGCCACCTGCATCCGGTGCCGCACCGGTACCCAGGTCAGCGACGTCCGCATGCTCCCGGTGACGTACTCGCCGGTCACCATCAGCATCGCAAGCACGACGACCGCGTACTGCGTGAGAGTGACCGACGCCGTCGCCGCGTTCCCCACCGGCTGCACCGGATGGTCGTTGAGCCGGGCGATCGCCCCGTAATAGAAGCCGAAGACGCCGGTGACCAGCGCCCCGGCCCCCAGACACAGATACGGCGCCCGCACCGACCACAACTTCGTCCACTCCGCCCGCGCCGCGTTCCCCAGCCCGCCGCGCCCGTACTTCCCGCCGTCCACGACGCTCATGCCGCCACCGCCGCCTCGTACTCCACGCTGTCCTCCGTAAGTTCGGTGTACGCCTGCTCCAAGGAGGCGGACACCAGGGTCAGTTCATGCAGCCGTACGCCCGCCCGGTGCGCGAGATCGCCGACCTCCGCCGTGCTCGCGCCACCGACGTCGAGGACGTCCGGCCGGTCGCCGCACGTGACGTCGTACGCGTACGGGTCCAGCTCCGCGACCAGCCGTCGCCGTCCCTCCTCGTCCGGTACCCGCACCCGTACCGACGACCGTGACGCCTTCGCGAGCAGCTCCGCCATCGGCAGATCCGCGAGGAGCCGGCCGCGCCCGATGACGACCAGATGGTCGGCGGTCAGCTGCATCTCGCTCATCAGATGGCTGGAGAGGAAGACCGTGCAGCCGGCGGCGGCCCGTGACCGTACGAGATCACGGATCCAGCGCACGCCGTCCGGGTCGAGCCCGTTGACCGGCTCGTCGAGGATCAGCACGCGCGGATCCCCGAGCAGCGCGCTCGCCACTCCGAGCCGCTGATGCATGCCAAGGGAGTACGAACCGGCCCGCCGCCGCGCCACCTTCGCGAGCCCGACCTCCTCCAGGACCTCGTCCACCCGGCGGGCCGGAAGCCCGGTCGCATGGGCCTGCGCCAGCAGATGCGCACGGGCCGAACGCGCCGGATGCAGCGCCTTCGCGTCGAGGAGCGCGCCCACCTCGCGGCAGGGGTACGGGATCCCGGTGTACGAACGGCCGGCGATCAGGGCCGTCCCGGCGGTGGGGTGGTCCAGGCCCAGGATCATGCGCAACGTGGTGGACTTCCCGGCGCCGTTGGGGCCGAGGAAGCCGGTGACGCGGCCCTCGGCGATGTCGAGGGTGAGCCCGTCGACGGCGGTGGTCTCCCCGTACCGCTTGGTCAGGTCTCTGAGTGTGATCATGCCGCTCCTTGGCCGGGCAGACGGATGGGCGCACGGGTGCGTCCCGGGCACGGCTCGACCGTAGGAAGCGGACCGGGGTCCGGGCGTCGCCCGGCGGCAGGAGATCGGACCCCCTCCTTCCGTCGGGGGTACGGCGCCCCACCGTCGCTACGCTGGCCAGGTGGCCGACCCCGCAACCCCGAAGACCGCCGTCCTGATCGCCGACGACGAGGCGATGGTCCGCGCCGGCGTCCGCGCCGTCCTGGACCGCGACCCCGCCCTGGAAACGGTCGCCGAGGCCGCCGACGGACAACAGGCCCTCGACGCCGTCGCCGCCCACCGCCCCGCCGTCGCCCTCCTCGACATCCGGATGCCGCACCTCGACGGCATCACCGCCGCCGCCCGCATCCACCGCGACCACCCCACCACCGCCGTGATCATGCTGACCACGTTCGCCGAGGACGCCTTCATCGCCCACGCCCTCCAGGCAGGCGCGGCCGGCTTCCTCCGCAAGGCCGACGACCCGCGCGAACTCCTCCGCGCTGCCCACGCGGTCGCCGCCGGCGGCGCCTACCTCTCACCCAGGGTCGCCGCCCGCGTCGTCACCGGCCTGCGCACCGGACAACTGACCACCGGCGCCCCGCCCCGCCACCCCGTCGACCGCCTCACCACCCGCGAACACGACGTCCTCGCCCTCCTCGGCGCGGGCCTCTCCAACGCGGAGATCGCCACCCGCCTCGACCTCGTCGAGTCCACCGTCAAGGCCCACGTGAGCGCCATCCTCACCAAACTCGGCGTCCGCAACCGCGTCGAAGCCGCCGTCGCCGCCTACGCGGCCGGCCTCGTCGGAACAAACCTGTAGCAAACGCTTGCGTCACAGCCGGCCTGAAGGGACGCGATCCGCGCCAAGCGGTGCTGCGCGGCGTCGCAGGCTGGCCTGTGACCTTGCCCCCTAGCGGTCACACTCCGAGGAAGCTCACTGTTTCCGTCATGTCCGCCCGCCCGGTGCCCAGCCGTGGCACGCCTTCCTTCTCGAATCCCACCGAGAACCACAGAACGGCACGAGCCCGTCATCGGCCCCGACTATCTGGCTGACGGTCTCGCGATACGTCGTCCACATCACCTGGGGGCAGCTGTGCAACCCTTCCACCCACAGCAGCAGCATGAAAAGCGGTCCAGATATGGCGAGGTCAGTTCAGCCGGGTACATCGGATACTCCCGCTCATCACCCACATGCCATGGCTGGAGGTTTCGACTCGGTGGGGCCCGTGTCGCTGCGGCCAGTACTCGTTCGAGTACCTCCTTGGGTACTGGCTCATCGCTGAACGCCCGCACGGTTCGGCGACTGTTCACGGCTTCATACACATTCACGTTCTCGTCCTCTCACCCTCTCTCTGGGGCACTCGCTTCAACCGCCCCGCCGACCCCGGCGACACCGGCTTCAACCACTCACCCGTGCAGGCCGCGGCCTTCCTGAGCCCACCCGTCGACATCCTGCTCGCATACCAGGACCCGACCCATGCACGCGTGGCGAGGCTGCTGAAGCACTGGGCAAAGAGGGTGAGGACGCGCCTACTTACCGGATTGGTTCCATCCGGTCTGCCAACCTCAGCAAGTACTAGGGGAGTTGTTGCACCGCGTTCGCAGGGGCGTCACATCGCGAATGCCCGGTGCTACTCTCTTCTGCGCGATGCCGAAAGTATTCCTGATCATTGGGGGGTGAGATCGTATGAAGGCCAAGTATGGGGTTACCCTCACATTGGCGGTGTCATTGCTGCTGGGGGGCTCGATGGTACTGGCGCCGACGGCGTCCGCGGTGGGGTCGTCGGCGTGCCGGTTCGATTCGCCTAATGTAAATTTCAAGGTCCGCACCAGCGGCGCCACATTCCGCACCGGACCCGGAAAGCGTTATCACGTGATTGGGACGCTTTACCGGGGGGATTCATTCCGCTACTACTGCCGGACGGGCGGCCTTCCGGACTTCAAGAAGAGCTGGTCGTACGGAAAGATCACCAAGCGGACCCGTGCGGGAATTCCGGCCGCCACGAAGGGCTGGGTTTACAGCAAGTATCTCGAGTAACGGGTTCCCGGCCCACCTCGGCTGGACGGGGACGGCGCGTCATCTCGACGGCGCCGCACCGCAACGTCCGGGCCTCAGCGCACCGTGCGGAAGAAGGATCGGATGTCCTCGATGAGCAGGTCGGGTGCCTCCATGGCGGCGAAGTGGCCGCCCCGGTCGAATTCCGACCAGTGCACGACCTTGTGCTCGCGTTCGGCGATCCGCCGGACGCCGGGGTCACCGGGGAAGACGGCGACGCCGTGCGGCAGCGCCGAGTACTCGGCGGCGGCGCCCCATGCTTTCTGGGTCTCCTTGTACAGGCGGGCCGACGATGCGGCGGTCCCGGTGAACCAGTAGATGCTGATATCGGTGAGCAACTGGTCGACGTCCACCGCGTCTTCGGGCAGTTCCCGCGCCGGGTCGGTCCACTCCTTGAACTTCTCGGCGATCCACGCCAGCTGCGCGGCGGGCGAGTCGTGCAGGCCGAACGCCAGGGTCTGCGGCCGGGTCGCCTGGATCACGGCGTAGCCCGCGCGGTCCTGGTCCTGGTACTGGCCGAGTCGGGCGAGCTCGGCCTCGGTGAGCCCCTCGAACTCGGCCGGGTCGCCGGTGGGGAAACCGAGGCCGCCGTTGACGTGTACGCCTACGACGTGCTCGGCGTCAGCGCGGCCGAGCATCGGTGAGATGACCGCGCCACTGTCGCCGCCCTGCGCGCCGTAGCGGTCGTAGCCGAGGCGACGCATCAGCTCGGCCCACGCCCCGGCGACCCGGTTCAGGTCCCAGCCGGGCTCGGTGGTCGGGCCGGAGAAGCCGAATCCGGGGATCGACGGGACGACGACGTCGAACGCGTCGGCCGACTCGCCGCCATGCGCGGCCGGGTCGGTGAGCGGCCCGATGACCTCCAAGAACTCCGCGACCGAGCCGGGCCAGCCGTGCGTCATGATCAGCGGGAGCGCGTCCGGCTCGGGCGAGCGGGCGTGCAGGAAGTGGATGTTCTGTCCGTCGATACGGGTCGTGAACTGCGGGAACGCGTTCAACCGCGCCTCGGCGGCGCGCCAGTCGAATCCGGTGCGCCAGTACTCGGCCAGCCGCCTCGCGTAGTCGACCGGGACGCCGTAGGACCAGCCGACCCCGGGCAGTTCGTCCGGCCAGCGGGTCGCGGCCAGCCGGTCGCGCAGGCCGTCGAGCTGCGCCTGCGGGACCTCGATACGGAACGGGTGGATCTTCGTGTCGTCGTTCATGTCTCCCAAGATAGGAGACGGTTAGGACAGTTTCGGTCCTAGGATGGCTGCCATGTTGGAGACATCGGCGCGGCTGCTGCGGCTGCTGTCGCTTCTGCAGATGCCGAGAGACTGGCCGGGCGCGGAGCTCGCCGAGCGGCTGGGCGTCTCGGCCCGGACCATCCGCCGCGATGTGGATCGGCTGCGTGAGCTCGGGTACACCGTGCACGCCACTGCCGGGACGCCCGGGTACCGCCTGGGCGCCGGTACAGGGGTCCCGCCGCTGCTGCTCGACGACGACGAGGCCGTCGCGGTCGCTGTCGGACTCGGTACCGCCGCAGTCTCCGGCGTGGCCGGGATCGAGGAGACCTCGGTCCGCGCCCTCGTCAAACTCGAGCAGGTTCTCCCGCCCCGGCTCCGGCATCGCGTCGGCGCCCTGCGCTCGGCCACGGTCCCGCTGGCATCCCCGGCCGGCGCGGTGGACGCGGCCGTGCTCACCGCGATCGCCACGGCCGTTCGCGACCGGGAGAGTCTGCGGTTCGACTACCGCGCCCGCGACGGAGCCGAGGGCCGCCGTACCGCCGAGCCGCACCGGCTGGTGAGCTCGGGACGCCGCTGGTACCTGGTCGCATGGGACACCGGGCGGGGTGACTGGCGCACCTTCCGCGTCGACCGAATGCGGCTGCGCACGCCGAACGGACCGCGCTTCACTCCCCGCGAGCCGCCCGGCGGAGACCTCACCCGCTACGTGTCGGAGCAGATCTCGGTCCATCCGTACCGCTACCGCGGCCGGTTCACGGTGCACGCACCCGCGGACGTCATCGCCGCCCGGATGCCGCCGACCGTCGCGGCGGTCGAACCGGTCGCAGACGCCGCGTGTGTGGTCAGCGCCGGCTCGAACTCCCTCGATGAGCTTGCGATATGGATCGCACAGCTCGGCGTCACCTTCGAAGTGCACGAGCCGCCCGAGCTCGTCGAGCACTTCCGCGCACTCGGCACCCGCCTCCTCGACGCGGCGCGTTAGCCACTTATGCGCCGGATCCGAGGCGCGCAGCCGGGAAACCTGCCGCCCGGGGAGCGGGGGCTGTTGTCTCGGACGATCGAGTTGAGGAGGTCTCGCGAGTACATCGCGTGGCCGGAGCCGATGGGCTCTTCCGCTGTGAAGGGGATTACCCGCACGGTGACGTTCGGCCGCTCGCATAGTTCTTGGGCGGGACGGGCGGCAAAGGCGTGTGGTTCCCCCTCGCGACGGGAGGCTCGTAACGGCGCGGGCTCAGCCCTTGGTGACCGCCGCCAGGATCTCCGGCAGCCGGGTCACCACTCGCGGGGCGGCCAGCCTCAGGCCGCCCAGGGCGACCCCGGCGCCGTACGCCGCGCCCAGCGGAAGCAGCAGCCACAGCTGGTCGTCCGCGCCCGCCTCATGCATCCAGATCGTCGCCGCCAGCACCGGGGCGCACAGCACCGCGCCGGTGACCATCCCGCCGAGGATGCCGATCCACGCCAGGCCCGCCTGCCCCGGCGCCACGTTCTTGTAGCCGTTGTCCTGCGGAATGGAGTACGGGTACAGGGCCGAGGTCATGGCGCCGGTCGCCACGAGCGCGCCGAACAGCGCCAGGGCGAGGCCGAGCGCGTCGGGGACCGCCGCCCACTCGTCCATGAGCGCGGCCGAGACCAGCACCGCCAGCGTGACGTAGGGGACGCCGACCAGCGCGAGGGCCAGCGCGCGCCCGCGCAGCTCCAGATAGGCGTCGCGCGGCGAGGAGATGGTCTGCGCCACCATCCAGAAGGCCGAGGAGTCCTGGCCGAACTGGTTGTACATCTGCATGCCGAGCAGCCCCGCGGCCCAGCAGGAGGCGTAAACGCTGCCCGCGCCCTGGACGGTGGTGACGACCGGCACCAGCAGGCCGACGGCCAGCGAGGTCACCCACGCGGACTTGGTCTTCGGGTCCCGCCACGCGTAGCGCAGGGTGCGCAGCACGACCGTGCCGGTGCGGTTCTCGGGCAGCAGCCGGTGCAGTGCGGGCCGCGCGGCAGCCGAGCCGGAGGGCTTGCGACTCGGCTCGGCGGCCTGGATGGTCGACGAGTCCGGCGAGGTCATCAGGTGCGTCAGCCCGCGCTGCCACCACCACAGCAGCAGGATCAGCAGGCCCGCCGACAGGGCGAACTGGGCGGCCGCGGTCCCGTACGAGCCGTCGCCGACGCCCTGGACGGCGTCGATGGCCGCGGCGGGCGGCACCCAGCGCAGCACGTCCGCCACCGGCTCCAGGGAGGACAGCCCGTTCTTGCCGGACAGCTGCCCCACCCCCACGTTGACCAGCTGTGCGCCCACCGCCACGAACAGGCCGCTGAGCAGCGCCAGATCGCGGCCCCGGCGGCTGGTGAGCAGCCGGGTGTTGGCGGTCGCGACGGCCCGCGACAGCGCCACGCACAGCAGCATCGTCATCACGACGGCGAGTACACCCGCCGCCACGGCCGCCGCGCCGTGCGCCACGGCGATCACCGAGCCCGCCATGAGGGTGAGGGTGAACAGCGGGCCGATGCCGATCAGCGAGGACGCCAGCAGGGCGACCACCAGCGGGCGGGGCCGCAGCGGCAGCATCACCAGCCGCGTGGGGTCGAGGGTTTCGTCGCCGCCGGGGAAGAACAGCGGCATCACGGCCCAGCCGAGGGCGAAGACCGCGGCGAGGAGGATGACCAGCGCGGCGGCGTGGTCATTGCCGCGCAGCGCGATCAGGCCGAGCAGCTGGAGCGCCGCGATGAGCAGCGTGACCACGACGGAGCTGACATACGCGGCGCGGCGCCCGGCGGACTGCCGCAGCCCGTTGCGCAGCAGGGACAGCTTGAGCTGGACGAACAGCGCGGTGAGCGGGCCGGTGGCGGTCATCGGGCGCCGCCGCCCAGCCAGTCGAGGTCATGGCCGGCCGCCCGGTCGTTCGCGCCGACCAGCTCCAGGAAGGCGTCCTGCAGCGACGGAGCCGCGCCCCGCACCTCGACCAGCGGGCCGTGGGCCCGGATCCGCCCGGCGGCCAGCACCGCGACCCAGTCGCACAGCGACTCCACCAGCTCCATCACATGGCTGGAGAAGACGACGGTGGCGCCGGAGCGGGTGTAGCGCTCCAGCACCCCGCGGATCGTCTGCGCGGACACCGGGTCCACGCCCTCGAAGGGCTCGTCCAGGAAAAGGACTTCCGGATTGTGCAGGAGCGCGGCGGCCAGGCCGATCTTCTTCCGCATGCCGGTCGAGTAGTCGACGACCAGCTTGTGCTGAGCCCCCGCGAGGTCGAGCACATCCAGCAGCTGGGTGGCGCGCTTGTGGACCTCGTCGGCGGGCAGCCCGCGCAGCCGCCCGGTGTAGTCGAGGAGTTCGCGGCCCGACAGCCGCTCGAACAGCCGCAGCCCCTCGGGCAGCACCCCGATCCGCGCCTTCACCGCGACCGGGTCCCGCCATACGTCGTGCCCGCCGACCTCGACCGTGCCGGAGTCGGGCCGCAGCAGCCCGGTCACCATCGACAAGGTGGTCGTCTTGCCCGCGCCGTTGGGCCCGACCAGTCCGATGAACCGCCCGGCGGGCACCTCCAGATCGATCCCGGCGACGGCGACCTGCTCCCCGTAGCGCTTCCACAGCCCCCGTATGAGCACGGCTGGTACGGCCGGCTTCCCCTTCTCCTCCGGCTCCTTCGGCACCCGGTCCCCCTTCTGAACGCGCGGAGGCCCGGTCAACGCCCCCGTCCACCGTCCACGATAGGGGCCCACGATAGGGGCACGCCCCGCGCGGCCGCCGGTATGGGGCGTCGTCGGCGCGCCTCAGCGCCCCTCGCGGCCGCAGGCGTAGGCGAGGGCGCTGACCAACTCCTCGGCGTCCGGGAGCCAGCGGTTGGCGGCGGTCGGCCGGCGCGCCCACTGCACCGAGCCGTGCCGGCCCACGCGCGTGGGCGGCGCGACCACGTAGTCGCCCTCGCCGCGCGCCACGAGGTCGATCGAGGAGGGCGGCCAGCCCTGGTTCCGTACCAGGTGCGGGATCTTGGCGGCGGCGCCCGGCAGGACGAAGAAGAGCATCCTGCGCCCCGGGGTGGAGGTGACCGGGCCGAGTTCGACGTCCCTGCGCTCCATCCGGGCCAGCGCCAAACAGCCCGCCGTCTCCGGCACGTCCAGGGCGTCGAAGGTGCGCCCGGTCGGCAGCAGGATCGAGGCGCGCGGCGTCCTGGCCCATGTGCGGCGCGCCACGACGGCGCTGCCGGTCGCCTGGTCCGCCCAGTCGGCGCGGGTCGGATGGGCGCCGGGGGAGGGGCAGTCGGCCGCGCCGCAGCAGCATTGCTCCCAGCACTGGCCCGCGTCGGCCACGGACTCCAGCCAGGTGCCGGGGAGCACGTCCCAGTGCCGCTCCTCCGCATAGCGCACCGCGGCGTCCCGCAGCCGGTCGCCGCGCTGCTCGGGGATATGTGGTGCTCCTGTCATGTGATCCGTCACGTCGCTTGTCACGTCCATGGTCTCGTCCACGACCAGCACAACTCCGGGGGTCTGTCGGGGTTACGCCCCGGCCCGGCCCGGGCCCGTTCTGCCGGCCGGGGGCGCCCCCGGCTACCGCTGGGAGGTGCCCCCGCCCAGCGGTAGCCGGGGGAGAGCGGAGCCACAAAAGAAACGACATGCGGGGCGCATGGGAGCACGGCCGGGGGCGCGCACGAGGACCCGACTGCGTGAGCGGGTAGCCACCATGCGTGACGGGCGTACGAGTGTCCGGTAGGCCGTGCCCGTGTTTCGGGGCGCGGTCCCGGACTCCTGCCGGCGCCGTACGCGCACGATCGCGGTCAATTCGGGCAAGTCCTGCATTCTCCGCACATGCCTGGCGTATCCGCGATATCTGCGGGGCACTGATCAACAGGGACGGCATCCGCCGTAAACGCACAGCAGTCACTGGGGGTAAATCCATGGCCGCTAGGCCGCTTGTGGCGCGACAGCCGAACGAGAGGCTGCAGGCGCTCATCCAGGAAGCCGCGTGTTCCAACGCCGGCTTGGCGCGCAGGGTCAACATGTGCGGCGCCGAGCACGGCCTCGATCTGCGCTACGACAAGACCTCGGTCGCCCGCTGGCTGCGCGGCCAGCAGCCGAGGGGCCGGGCCCCGGGCATCATCGCCGAGGCGCTCGGCCGCAAGCTCGGCCGTACGGTCACGATCGACGAGATCGGCATGGCCAACGGCAAGAACCTCGCCTCGGGCGTGGGGCTGCAGTTCTCGCCCACCGTCCTCGGCGCGATAGAGCAGGTCTGCGAGTTGTGGCGGAGCGACGTCGGGCGCCGGGACTTCCTGAGTGGTTCGACGGTCGCCGCCTCGGCGCTGGTGGAGCCCAGCCGCGACTGGCTGATCACCGGTGCGGACTCCCAGGTCGCGCGGACGGCCGGGGCGAAGGTCGGCAGGTCCGACGTGGCGGCGGTGCGGGCGACCACCGACGCGCTCACCGAGCTCGACCACCGGTACGGGAGCGGCCATGTGCGCCCCGTCGTCGTGCACTACCTCAACAGCGTGGTCTCCGGGCTGCTGGCCGGCTCCTACCGCGAGTCGGTCGGGCGCGACCTGTTCGCCGCCGTCGCCAGGCTGACCGAGCTGGCCGGTTATATGGCGGTCGACACCGGCCAGTCCGGGCTCGCCCAGCGCTACTACATCCAGGCGCTGCGGCTGGCCCAGGCCGCCGGGGACCGGGGGTACGGCGGGTATGTGCTCGCCGCGAGCATGAGCCACCTCGCGGCCCAGCTCGGGAATCCGCGGGAGATCGCCCAGTTGGCGAAGGCCGCGCAGGAAGGCGCGCGAGGACAGGTCCCGCCGCGCGCCGAATCGCTGTTCCTGGCCGCCGAGGCCCGCGGCCACGCCCTGCTCGGCGACGCGCGCGCCTGCCAGGCCGCGGCGGGCCGCGCGCTCGACGCCATGGAGCGGGCGGCGGGCAGCGGGGGCGAGTCCGGCGACGAGCCCGCCTGGATCCGCCACTTCGACCACGCCTACCTGGCGGACGAGTTGGCCCACTGCCATCGCGACCTCGGCCAGGCCGAGCCCGCCAGGCGCCGCGCGGAGGAGGCCCTGGAGGGCCACCCGGAGAGCCGGGTGCGGCGGCGGGCGATCGGGCTGTTGCTGCTGGCCACGGCGCATGTGCAGCAGCGCGACGTGGAACAGGCCTGCCACACCGGGACCCAGGCGGTCGACCTGCTCGGATCCCTGCGCTCCAACCGGGGGATGGAGTATCTGGACGACTTCCAGCAGCGGCTCGAGCCCTTTCGGGACGAGCCGGTGGTCCGGGAATTCGGGGCGCGGCTGGAGGTGCAGGCGGCCTGAGACGGTGACCAGTGTCTCGTTGTCCCGCGGGTCCGCCGGGCACCGCACTGTCCGGGGACCCGGTAGCGTGAGCCGTTGATTCCGTAAGTCGTATAAGCCAAGGAGTCCCGGTGACGCAGAGCGGACAGGGGAACGAGCCGCAGCTGCCTGCGGTCCCGCCCGCGCAGCCCTCGCAGCCCGTGCGTGAGGGTGTCGTGCTGCCCGCTCAGGGCGATCAGCGGGCCCACGAGCAGCACCAGGCGGCCCCGGCCGGCGGCCAGGCTTGGGGACAGCCATGGGGTCCGCAGGGCGCCCCGCAGTCCGCCGGGCAGCCCGGCGCGCCCATGCCGCCGCAGCCGCTGCCCCAGGACGGCGCCGCGGCCCACGCCCAGCCGGGCTGGCCGCAGAACGGCGCGCAGAACGGCTTCCAGGGCGCTCCGCAGGACGGCTTCGCTCCGCAGAACGGCTTCGCTCCGCAGAACGGCTTTCAGAACGCCCCGCTGAGCCCGCCCCCCGGTGCGCCGCAGAACGGACCGCCTGCCGGTCCCGGTGGCCCCGCCGGTCCTGCCGCGCCGCACGGCGTGCCGCCCGGCGCCCCGTACGGCGGCGGGCCGCAGGGTGCTCCGCTGCCCGCCCAGGGGCAGCCGTACGCCCAGCAGGGCTGGCCCGCGCAAGAGCAGCAGCAGGGGCAGCCGCCGCAGTCGCAGGGTCAGCCGCCGGTGCCGCCTCAGCCGCAAGGGGGGCCGCCGGTGCCGGAGAGACAGACGCAGCCCTTCGCCGGAGCCGCCGACCAGACCCAGATGCTGACGCCGCAGCCCGGCTTCTCCGGGCCGCCCGTGGCCGACTCCGAGGCAACGCGGTACATACCGCCCGTTTCCGGGCAGGCGCCCGGCGCGATGCCGCTGCCGCCCGAGGGCACGGCCCCCGCGGGCCCCGCCGCTCCCCCCGCCCAGGCCGGTCCCGCCCAGGCCGCCCCCGGCCAGGCCGCCCCCGCGAGCACGCCGCTGCCGCCGGAGAACCGGTCTGCTCACCCCCAAACGCATCCCGAATCGGACAACGAGTCCACCACGCTTCTGCGGGCGGTCCGCCCCGGACGCGCTCGTCACGGCGCCCCGCAGGCCGCTCCGGGCCAGCCCGCCCCGGGCCAGGCGGCGCACGGCCAGCCGACCCCCGGCCAGCCCGCCCCCGGCGCCGCCGAGGAGACGCAGGTCCTGCCCGGGCCGATCCCGGCGGCCGGGCCGCCGCCCCAGCAGCTGGGCCACCGCGCCGCCCAGGCTGGCGGCCCGCCGCGGCCCGGCTCCGCGCCGTACGCGATCCGTCCCGGCATGCCGGGGGACCGGCCGCCGCCGTCGGAGTTCGACGGCCTGTTCCGCGCCGACGGCGGGCCCGCCGAAGCGGCGGACTCGACCCAGCAACTGCCCCCGTTCAGCGACCAGGGCCCGCTGCCCGGCCCGGCCGCCCCCGCCCCCGCCCCCGACGGCGGTGGCCCGGGCAAGCGCGGAGGCGGTCGCCGCCGTATGTCACCCGCCGCCCTCATCGGCATCGTCGTCGCGGGCTGCGCCATCGCCGGCCTCGCCGCCGGAGCGGCGCTCAGCGCCGGAGGCGACGACGACAAGAAGGACACGAAGGCCTCCGAGAGCCAGACGCCGGACACCAGGACCGACGACCGGACCAAGGCGGCCGACCCCGCCGAGACGCAGGCCAAGGCGCTCGACACGCTGCTCGCGGACAGCAACAACAGCCGCGCCGCGGTGATCAAGGCCGTGGAGAACATCAAGTCCTGCAAGAACCTGTCCGACGCGGCCACGAACCTGCGCACCGCCGCCGGGCAGCGCACCGACCTGGTGACCCGGCTCGGCAAGATCTCCGTGGACGAGCTGCCCAACCACACCGAGCTGACCTCGTCCCTGACCAAGGCATGGCGGTCCTCCGCCACGGCTGACAACCAGTACGCGGCCTGGGCCGACCAGGTCGGCGGCAAGAAGGGCTGTCAAAAGGGCAAGGCCCGCAGGACCGGGCGGGTGGCCGCGGCCGAGCGGGCGAGCGGCGAGGCGACCATTGCGAAGAAGAAGGCGTCCGAGCTGTGGAACCCGATCGCCACGAAGTACGGGCTGACATCCCACCAGCCGACGGAGCTGTAGCAGCGGGTTGGGCTTCCCCGGGGGAATCACCCCCTGGGGTCGCTCAGTCCGCCGTGGCGTACCGCCGGAGCGTCGTCGAGACGTCCACGGCCCCCTTGCGGACCGCGACCAGCTGCCCGTCCCGCACCATCTGGTAGGTCACGTCCGCGTTCACGATGCGCGGGTAGCCGTGGATGGACAGCATGTCCTTGTAGCCCCAGCGGAGTTCCGGCGTGAGGCCGCCGGTGTCGACGGCGTGGCCGTCGTCCAGCGCGCGCCGGATGGAGCGGGCGCTGATGTCGTCGGCCTTCAGTGAGTTCAGGACGGACCGCAGCACGGTGTAGGCGATCCAGGTGGTCTGGGTGCCGGGGTCCTCCGCGTCGATGCGGGCGTCTTCGAAGGCGTAGTCCTTGATGACCTTCTTCATGGGCGCCCAGCGCGGATCGTCCGCGGCCGGGTACCAGCCGGTGGCGTACGCGCCCTCCAGCGGGCTCTCGCGGCCGCCGGTGCTGTCCACGAGGGACTGGCGGACACTGCCGAGCACGGAGGCGATCCGTACCTTCGGGTGGTCCTCCTGGAGCCGCCGGAAGGAGTCGAAGAAGGTGCCGGTGCGCTCTCCCAGTGCCGCGGTCACGCAGGAGCCGGGCAGCTCGGCGACGTGCGCGGCGCTGCCCAGGAAGGCCTTGGCGCCCACGCCGTCCAGGGCGGTGCGGGCCTGCCGGGTGTAGTCGCCGGCGTCCTCGGGGGCCCGTATGTCGGTGGCGGCGCGGCGCTTGCCGGCCGCGAGGCCCGCGTCGAGGAGCTCGGGCAGCTCGTCGCCCGCGATGGTGTCGGGGCGGACGAGGGAGACGCGGTGGCACACGGAGGCCAGCTGCCGTCCGTTGCCGGCCAGCAGGGCGGCCTGGCCGCCGTTGACCGGGTAGGAGTACGGGCTGTCGAACTCCTCCTCGGTCAGCCCGTACCCGCCGATGTAGGGGATGCCCGAGCCCTCCAGGGCGGAGATGAAGTAGCGGCCGAACTGGCTGTACGAGCCGACGACCGCGACGACGTTCTCGGTGGCGGCGCGCCGGGCGCAGCGGGCGGCCTCCGAGGGGTCGTTGCGCTCGTTGCAGGTGAGGACCTTCAGCTTGCGGCCGTGGATGCCGCCCTTGTCGTTCACCCAGCGGGCGTACACCTTCGCCATCGCGGGCATCCCGGGCATATTGGTCGCTTTGGTGTTCTCGGGCGCCCAGGTCATGACGGTGATGGGGTCCTTGGACCCCGCCCCGGGCAGGGCGCCGCAGCCGGTCAGCGACGCCGCCCCGACCGCCGCGCAGAGCGCGGCCGTCAGCCACGGTCGAGGGGAGAAACGTCGCCATCCGGTCATGGCATGTGAGCGTGGCGTTCCGCTCGTAACGGGGCGGCTATCACAATTGACGAAAAGGTGACGAGAGGGTGAATTGCGGGGGTCGGCGCGCGTCCGTCTGTGAAGAACGTACGATCGATTACCGTGCAAGGTTCGGAGAAGTCTTCCCGTCGCGGCCGTCGCTCGACCACCATGGGCGGTATGCCTGTCAACGACATGCCGTGGTGGCGCTGGCGCAGCAATGTGCGCTCGGCGCTGCATATGCTCTCCGACCCCGTCTTCCAGCAGGAGTGCTGGCTGGCGGGCCGGGACGGATACGGGGACGTCACCGACGCCGTGTACCGGCTGGTGGAGGACACCTGGCTGGACAACTGGTCGGCCGAGAAGTACGTCGGCACGATCTTCCGCGACTCGCAGGAGGCGGCGCTCGTCGACGTCGCCGTCCTCAGAGTGCTGCGGATCATGCACCAGGTGGGTGCCGACGCCGCGGTCCCGGCCTACCTGGAGCACCACGCCTGGCCGGAGGCCGTCCGGGCGGCGCGTGAGGCGCATGTGCGGCTTGCGGCCAACGACGGCGAGGACCCGGATCTGCCCCCGCAGACCCTCGAAGTGCTGGCGATCGTGACACGCTCGGTCTAGGGACCGTCGCGGGTGTGCGACGCTATGGAGTCATGAGCCAGTCGCATTCCGCCGCCGCCGACCAGTACATCCTGACGCTGTCCTGCCCGGACAAGCAGGGCATCGTGCACGCCGTGTCGAGTTACCTCTTCATGACCGGCTGCAACATCGAGGACAGTCAGCAGTTCGGCGACCGCGACACCGGGCTCTTCTTCATGCGGGTGCACTTCCGGGCGGTCTCGCCGGTGCGGGTGGAGGACCTGCGGGCGAGCTTCGCGGCGGTCGGCGAGTCCTTCCAGATGGACTGGCAGATCCACCCGGCCGGCGAGAAGATGCGCGTCGTGCTGATGGTCAGCAAGTTCGGCCACTGCCTGAACGACCTGCTCTTCCGCTCGCGGATCGGGGCGCTGCCCGTGGAGATCGCGGCGGTGGTCTCCAACCACACCGACTTCGCGGAGCTGGTCGGCTCGTACGGGGTCCCCTTCCGGCACATCCCGGTGACCAAGGAGACCAAGGCCCAGGCGGAGGCGGAGCTGCTGGAGCTGGTGGAGGCGGAGAAGGTGGAGCTGGTCGTCCTGGCCCGCTATATGCAGGTCCTCTCGGACGACCTGTGCAAGCGGCTGGCGGGGCGCATCATCAACATCCACCACTCCTTCCTGCCGAGCTTCAAGGGCGCCAAGCCGTACCACCAGGCGCACGCCCGCGGGGTGAAGCTGATCGGCGCGACGGCTCACTACGTGACGGCGGACCTGGACGAGGGCCCGATCATCGAGCAGGAGGTCGAGCGGGTGGGCCATCAGCTCACCCCGGACCAGCTGGTGGCGGCGGGGCGCGATGTGGAGTGCCAGGCGCTGGCGCGGGCGGTGAAGTGGCACAGTGAGCGGCGGGTGCTCCTCAACGGCCACCGGACGGTCATCTTCGCCTGAGGCCTGAGGGGGCCTGAGGGCTGGGCGCCTGAGGGGGCTGAGGGGGCCTAAGGAGCCTGAGGGCTCACAACCGCGACAGGGACGCCGTCGCGAAGAGGACGTCGCGGATCGCCTCCGTGTCGCCGAGCTGCCCCGCGGCCGCCTCCTGAGGCGGCACATGCCCGGCCGCCAGCTGGTAGAAGGCCTCGCGGTCGAGCGCGATATGGGCCACCGCCTCCTCCGGGGAGGGCCGCGCGGCGGGAGAGTCCAGCGGGATGTACCAGTCGCCGCTGCCCTCGACCTCCAGATGGAGCGTACGGCCCGGCGCGCCCGCCTCGACCAGCCGCCGGGGCGGCCCCGCGAGCCCGGCCCGGCGGCGCTCCGCGAGGGCGTCGGGCAGCAGCCGGGCGCACAGGTCGACCATGCGCGTGAGATGGGCCGAGGCGGGCGGCTCGTACGGGTAGTCGATCGCCTCGGCGATGTCCCCGGCGTGTACCCAGCACTCGAAGGCGCGGTCGACGAACGAGTCGCCTAGGGGCAGGGAGAAGTCCCCGTACGGCACGGACAGATCGCGCACCCCGCGCCCGGCGAAGGACACCGTCCGCACCAGGGCGTGGCCCTGCTCCCGCCACGGCTCGCGCACCGCCCCCGGCTCTCCCGCGGCCTCGGGCCGCCGCGCGGGCTCGCCGTGCCAGTACGCCTCCGTACGGTCCGCCGGGGCGCCCGGCGCGCGGGCGCCGAGCGGATCGGGCAGCCCGAGGGAGGAGGCGAGGATGCCGTCGACCACCAGCAGGTGGCCTATCACCCCGGCGACGGTGGTGTCCCGTCCGACCAGCCGCTTCCCGTCGAACCATCTGAGCCGCACCGGCGCCCGCCACTCCGCCTCGCCCATGTCGCGCAGCAGCGCGTCCAGCCGGGCGGCCTCCGCGTCGTACACCCCGGCCCAGTCGGGCACCGGGATACGGGCCGGGCGGCGGCCCAGACAGCCCGCCAGCACGCGGGAGCGCAGCAGCGGGTCGAGGTCCAGGCTCTGCTCGGTGTGCAGCAGACCGACCGCGTCGCGCAGCCGCAGGGCCTCCTCGGCGCACGGGGTGCAGTGGTTGAGGTGCGCCTCCACGGCGGCGGTCTCCTCGGGCGAGCAGGCGGTCAGGGCCCAGGCGCCCAGCAGCGACTTCAGCACCGCGTGGGAGAGAGGCGGTGAGGGCGGCGAGGGCAGTGGCTCGGGCGGCGCCAGCACGTCGTCCGCCGGGGGAGCCGGGCGGGCGTCCGGGGCGGACGCCGGGTCGGGCGCGGGGTGCCACTGGGCGGGCCAGTGGCCGCTGTCCTCGGCGGCCGGCCGCGGCGGGGGTATGCGCGGCGCCTCGGCGGGCTCGGGCGCGAAGGGAGACTCGTCGCCCCGCCCGGGGCCGCCGGTCCCGCCGGCGCCGTCACCGGGGGTGTTCACAGGGCCCGCCCGTAGCCGGGAGGCGGAGCGGCGTCCGGTGGTGGGACGTTGGCCGTGGACAGCAGCTGCAGGCCCAGCCGGAGGCGGCGTCTGGCCTCGTCCTCCGTCACGCCCAGCTCGGCCGCGGTCTGGCGGTAGTCGCGGCGGTCGAAGTAGGCCAACTCCAGGGCGGCGCGCAGCGGGGCGGGCATGGACGTGACGATGTAGTCGGCGCGGGCGGCCACGGAGGCTTCGCGGATCTTCTCCTCGATGTCCTCCTGAGTGCGCCGCGCCCGGCCTCCGGCGAGGTCGTCTCCGGTCGCGGCGTCTTCGGCCGGGCCGTCTCCGGTCGGGTTGTCTCCGGCCGGGTCGGCGGCGGCCCGCGCCTCGGCCTCGCGGAGCCGGTGCACCGCCTGGCGGTGGGCGAGCGTGGCGATCCAGGAGCGCAGCGTGCCCTGCTTGGGGTCGTACGCGTCCGGGTTCTCCCAGGCGTAGCCGAACACTTCGCGGGTGACGCGGTCGGCTGCCTCCTCGTCATCGAGGACGCGGTGGGCCAGATTATGGACGAGGGAGGCGAACCGGTCGTACAACTCGCCCAGCGCGGCGGCCTCGCCGCGCGCCAGGCGCTGCTGCATCCTGCGGTCCCAGCGGGGCGGTGCGTCGTTCGCCATGCGGCCCCCATCCCTCGTGCTCGAGTCGTCCGGGCGTGGCTCCAAACCTTCGGGCCCGATGCCACCGTCATATCGAATGTAGTGCGGGGGGTGGCACAACACGCCCCCATGCGGCAAAGTGCGGCACGGTGGGGCTGCGGATGGTATTGGGCCCGTCACTTTGCGCAGGAATTCCGCGACGAAACGCTTCCGCACGGCATAAGGTCGTCATCTCTGGCTTGTGCCGGGGGTGTTTGGTGGGGCATCGGGCGGGCAGCCGCTGGGGAACAGGCAATTCCGGTTAGCGGGCGAGCGAAGGGCTTCGGGCGCGTGACGTTGAAGGTGATGGAGGACCGGCGGGGGGAGTGGGTCGTCCTCCAGGTCTCAGGAGAGATGGACCTGGTGACCTCCCCCGCGGTCCGGCAGCACGTCCACGACGCGGTGGCCGAGGGCCGCCACTGGCTGGTGCTCGACCTCCAGGAGGTCCGCTTCTGCGACTCCAGCGGGGTCGGCGTCCTCATCGCGGCACGGCGGCTGATGCGGTCGTGTTCCGGGCGGCTGAGGATGATCCTGCCCCCGCAGGACGAGGCCCACGGCTCACACGTCCACCGGGTGTTGGCGGCGCTGGGCGTCCGGCGGCTCTTCGACGTCTACCCCGACCTCATCGCCGCGACCGAGACGGCCGTGGACCCGCTGAGCGCGTAGCGTCCCGGGAATGCCGACGGTCCGGCACCGTTACGGATCTCCGCTCACACGACCATCTTCTCGTCGGTCTCGAACAGTTGCTTCTCGATGGCGGAGAGCATCAGCTGAACGGCGTGCGAACCGCCGCCGCGGCCGACCTTCCACAGTGCCCGGCCGCGCTGGCCCGCGCCCCAGGACGCGATCAGCTCGCACTCGGCATCGGTCAGACCGATGGCCTCGCGGGTGAGGTTGAGCGGCTTGGTGTCCTGCGCGAGTTGGACGCGGGTCTCACAGGAGGCGATCAAGTCCTTGGCGATGGCGACGGCCTCCGAGCCGGCCGCGCCGACCGCTTCGAGGTCGCTGAGGCGGTGGGTGGCGAGCACCTGGATGGTGCCCGTCGCCCGGGACAGCCTGAGGTCGGCGTCGATCTTTCGGACCATGGCGGCGCCCCCGCTGCGCATCTGCCGCCACAGCTCGTCCCGCACCACGATCCAGGGCCGGCCGGGACGGTCGATGGCGGCCTGAGCCCAGGAGGAAACACAGGTCAGCACCATCGCCACGGTCTCGTCCCCGTACTGCTCCAGAGCGGAGATGTCGACGGACTGGATGGGCGCGTCCCAGTCCAGGGAGACGGAGGTGTGCTCGTCGAACAGGCCGCCCAGATGGCCGTGGATCATGCCGCCGAGGGCGGAGCGGATGGAGGCCATCTGCTCCCGGGCGGTCTGCACGTCATCGCCGCGTACCCGCAGTTCACGCGCCATGCGATCGGTGGGGTCCTTGAGCACCAGGTAGACGCGCGGCAGGGTGGGGGTTTCCCGGCGTTGTTCGTCGGCTTGTGCCAGCTCGCCCGTCACCTCCCGTACCGCGATGTCCAGGCACTCCTCCTCCTGGGGCAGGAGGTTGCGCCGCAGCTGGAGCTCCAGCAGGGCCTTCAGCAAGGTGAGGCGTCGGCGGTGGATCTCCTTCAGCCGGGCCCGGAGCATCTCCCGGTCGGTGATCTTGTGGAGGTCCTGGCCCAGTGGTCCGGCGTCCAAGGGGTTGAGACGGCCGGGCAGTCCGGGGCCCAGCCGGACCGGCTCCACGCCCAGATGACGGCAGAGCCGCTGGTACTCGCCCTTGACATCGCCCGCGATCAGTGTGCGGTGGCCGAAGGCCATCAGCCGGAAGCAGAGAGCCTTGATATGGGCGCTCTTACCGCTGCCGGGAATGCCCGTGATCATGACATTGGGGTTGGTGCACAGACCGTGGCTCACCCAGGCCGCAGGGTGGGCGGAGAACGCCTGTGTGGTCAGGGTGTTCCAGCCCATGTAGGCGCCGAGCGGAGGTAGGCCGCCGGCGTGCAGAAAGGGATAGATGCCCGCGGCCCGCGCGGTGTCGGCGCGGAAGGCCTCCGGCCGTACGAGCGAGGCTGCCCGTCCGGCGTACGGCTGTCGCCACCCCTTCTTGGGGGCCACGCGCATGGCGCTGTCGGGGTCCTCCAGCAGGCGGGCGCGCCTCAGTTCGCGTGCGCTGGGCGGGGAGGCGGACGGTGCTGTCCCGGTGTCGGTCTCGATCAGGTTGGCCACCGGGGCGGCTTCGAGCGTGGTGTCGTCGAACCGGCGGCGGTTGAGGGAGAGGCGCATCAGATGCCCACCCGCCGATCCGTCAGCCCCTGGCCCAGCGGCAGCGCGGCGGCCGCGAAGCCCGCGTCCTGGGCACCCCACATCCGCCGCATCTCCAGACCGGCGGCCGAGGCATCGGCCTGGAGCTCCGCGCAGGCGATCTCCAGTTCCTCCTCGTCCATCACGGTGACGGCCAGCAGGCAGCTCAGCCGGACCACGCCTTCGCCGGACGCCCGCGCCACGTCCTGCGCGCGGGCGGTCATCGACTCGCGGCGTTCGTCCTCGGACTCCACCCGGCCGGTCTTGGACCGCAGCTGCCGCGCGGCGTCCCGCTTGGCCTTCTCCCGCGCGAGCTCCTGGCGCGCCTTGGCGGGGCCGATCGGCTCGTACACCAGCGACAGCGAACGGCGGGCGTTGCGGCGGGGCCGCAGCAGGGGCTGGAGGAAGGTGGCGTACACCTCGGACTGGGGCAGCCCGCGCACCTGGTAGGACACGGTCCATGCCCCGTCGTGCCGGTACACGCCCCAGCCGGTCTCCGCCGCGGCGGGTCCGGCCACCGTCGGATCGACGCCGGACGGGGCGCCCTTCCACTCGGGGTCGTGTGCGGCGGCGCTGCGGGCGGCGAGCATCAGCTGCGCCTCCGGGTCGTAGGCCGTGCGGATGGCCTGGGCGACCTTTCGGGGCGTCAGCAGCTCCTCGATCTGCAGACCGGCGCTGCTCAACACCCCCTGCATGGCGTGGATCTCGCGGACCAGCACGGCGGCGGCGCCGATCTGGCCACCGCCGGCTCCCTTGACCGCCAGGCGTGCGCGTGCGGCGGAGAAGGTGATGGACAGATAGGTCTCGCGGATGGTGGCCACCGGCCCCGCGGTGACCATGAGTTCATCCAGGGCCTGTACCGCGGCGGGCGGGGCATCGGGGGCGGTGTGGCGTTCGACCCATGACCTCAGCTCGGTCCCGTCGTCGGGGAGGGAGCGCTGGTGTACGGAGATCCTGGTGATCGCCCCGTCTTCCTTGCACTGCGAGCGCAGGAAGGCGGCCCAGGCGCCGACGCGGGCGTTCTGCTTGTCCGTGTCGACCAGCGCCAGGCCGGGGAAGGCGATACGGGCGATGGCGGTGTAGGTGCCGGCAACCGGGTCGTGGACGACTCCGAGTTCGCCGCCCAGCCCGTCGGACGCGTTGAGGATGCGCAGGCGGGCGAGGACTCCGGGCAGGTCCATCGGCTGCTCCCCGGACTTGGTGCGGGGAGCGAAGGCGCCGGAGAGAAAGAGGTTCTTCTTGGTGGCCACGGCGATCTGATGCCTCACTGCGAGAATGATCCATTGATCCGCCGACAGCCCCATGACTCGTCCGAGGGCGAGCAGGAGCAGCAGCAGGGCGAGGGGGAGACAGACGAGTGTCGCGGACCAGCTCCGCTGGTAGAGCGGGAGAAGCGCGACCGCGGTCGCGGCCGCCACCAGGGCGAAGCCGGGGCCGGACAAGTTGCCCATGAATCCGCTGCGCTCGGACTGCCAGCCGCCGTAGGTGGCGGGCTCTGAGATCGACACGGGCTAGTCCCTCCTCGTGTAGGAGTCCGGCGGAGCGGCGATGGTGTGACCCCCTCCTGGCGGGGGTGGCGGAGTCGAGGTGTCCGGGGGGACATCCCGCTCCAGGTTCGCGGAGTACCCACCCGTGGTGGGCGGCGGCGGTGTCGACTCGTCGTCTCCCGCGCCGCCCGCCGCGTCACCGCCCCGCTGACCGCGGCGAGCGATGATCACATGGCGGTCGGCATCGGACGGCGGACCGAGGCCGGCGTGGGCCGCGGTGTTGGCCGCGGTGTTCTCCAGGATGTCTTTGCCGACGGCCGCGGCTTGCAGGCCCAGGCTCACGACACCGCCGAGCTTGTGCCCGAAGCCGCCGGAACCGCTGCCCTTCATGAATTTGGACCAGAAGCCGCCGCCGGAGTTGGAACCGCTGGAGGCGGTAATGGCGTTGTCGTCCTCCAGCCCCATGGTGAAGCCGGCGCCCCCGCCCATCATGCCCGCGCCTCCCCCCTGCGGCCGGTACTTGGAGGCATTCACCGACGCGTTCGATCCCAGCGCGCCGATGAGCGCGGAGCCGGTGCTGTTGCCGTCGCCGTTGGTGGTGAAGGTCATGAACCTGGCGATCACCGGCCAGGCGAAGCACGCCAAGACGAAGATCATCAGGCCGACCAGGACGTTGCGGGCGCCCTTGCCCTCGCTCATGGCGTTGAAGCCGATGGAGAAGCAGACCACGATGACCGGCTTCATCAGGATCAGCGCGATCACCGCGTTACGGGCCTTGGGCCACCAGTCACGCGTCGAGTCCGCCATCTGACCCGCCAGGACGATGGGCATCACGGCGACCAGGATCATGAGCCCTGCCTGACGCATCAGCATCTCGATCCACAGCGCTCCGATAGCCAGGATGCAGAGGATGCCGACGACGATGACAAAGCCGACCGAGGAGGCCAGCATGCCGCTGCCGGTGATCAGCGCGCCGCCTGCGGCAGCCGCCCCGCCGGCGGTGCCCAGCCCGGCGAACAGCTCGCCGAGCTGTGTCTGCATCGCCTTGGTGGCGTCCTTGTCGCCCGAGCCGCCGCCCTTGAACGTCTCATTGATGATCGCGGTGCTCAGCTGGTCGGACCAGTCGAGCGCGGTCTGGATGGCGACCACGTAGACGGCGAGGATGACCGCCCATTTGGCCAGTCCGGTGAGCGCGGTGGCGAGCGGGGCACCTTGCTGGCTGATGGCCAACTTGCCGAACTGCAGCAGCAGCAGAAAGGCCGCGAGCAGCACGGACAGGCCGGTCATGATGCTCATCGTGGAACCGATACCGGTCTGGCCCAGCTTGATGGTGGACCAACTGTTGAACGCGTCGGCGAACTGCTTGAGCACCCATACGACCGACTTGCCGATGTACTCCGCCGCCTTGGTGAGCATGTCGGTCGCCAGACTCGCGACCGCGTCGCCGACCCAGTCCATTGGCGTTTTGACGTTGATCATCGGGTAGTTCGGGCCGTACTCGTTCGCACAGTCCTGGAACATCCTCCCCTTGTTCACGCACTTGGTGAGGAGCTCATTGAGCTTCTTGTAGTTCTTGTGGTTGTGGTCGGCCTTCTCCTGCCACTCCTTGAGTTCCTTGAGCTCGTGCTTCTTCAGCTCATCCTTGGAGCAGTCGTCCATGATGTCGCTGCAGGGCTCATAGGTGCCGGGGATCTCACCGATGGCCTTCTCGGTGTCGCAACGTTTGACATCGGCCCCCAGCGAGGTGTTGCACCAGTGGTTCTGGTCATCGAGGCCGATGCCCGGAGACCAGCCGTTGCCCTCGCCGTCGTCGCTCCACTCCTTGGGCGGGTCCTTCGGAGGGCCGTAGTCGACATAGCCCTTGGGATCGTCCGCGGAGGCCACGGGCGCGCTCGCCACTCCGAGGCCGAGACAGAACGCCAAGGCCAGCAGCACGGACAGAGCTCGCCGGAACCGGTCACGCCACATGCGCCACCTGCCACCAGCCGTTCTGCCAGGAGATGGGGCTGTCGGGGTCGTAGGACGCCGGGAAAGTCCGCAACTTGCGGTAGCGCGGCTCGTCGGTGATCTTCCAGTCGCCGTCCTCCCAGATGAGGAGGAGGTCGGTCGTCTCGTCCTTGATCGGCTCGTTGGCCGGGGTGCCGTCGGGCTTGGTCGCGTAGCGGTCGTAGTTCAGCCAGACCTGGATGAGACGCCGGCTCATCAGCGGCGTCGCCCTGATCGCGTTGACGTTCGTGGTGAAGGTCAGACCCCCGGGCACGCCGCCGGAAGGCGGCAGTCCCGCGGCCTCGCGCACCTTGCGGACCTCGGAGACCTGCTTGTCGATGTAGGCGGAAGAGTCCTCGGAGGTGATGGCCGCCAGCTGCTGCCGGGTCCTGACATCGTCGAGAAAGGGTGACTCCTCCAGGTAGTGAACGGCCGCTGAGACGGCGCCGGGCCCGGTGCGGGGGAAACCGACGGAGAAGCCGTCCTTGCCGCTCTCAGGTTTCAGGAGGTGCATGGGCTTGGCCTTCGCGGGAGTCATCTTGCCCCGCGAAGACGCCGACGGGGTCGGATGGGGTGTGCCGGCCCTGCGCTCGCCGGAGGGCGCGGCCGATGAGTCCTGGCCGCTTACGGCGTTGGTCAGCAGAACGCCACCGCCGACGAGAAGGGCGAGCGCCAGTCCCCCGATGGCGACCAGGCGGACGCGGGCCCGGCGGGCCGCGCGGTCTTGGTCTTCCATATCCGCCTCAGCTCGACATGTTGTAGAAGCCCATGACCAGACCAGAGGTGACACCGATGCCCACCCCGGAAATCAGGCTCCAGAGGATCGAGGATTTACCCCGGGCAGCGAGACTCGCCCGCTCGGTGTTGTGTCCGATGGCCACCAAACCCCAGCCGACGAGCCCGCCCAGTACCGCCAGAGACAGACCGCCGCCCGCGGTCCAGGCGAGGATCGTGCTGGTGGGCGTCCGGATCTCGCCGGGCAGCTTGGGCTTGTAATCGGGAACGATGGGCTTGTCGGTCGGGTCATCGGCGGCGAGGAACTGAAGGTGCGGGTCGCTGGCAATGGCATGCAGGGAGTGCAGAAACTGACTCATGCAGGAACCTTTTTCGAAGCGATGCGGGCGGTGTCGTGGACGCGGGCCTGGGCCGCTGCCCGGGTGCGCGGCACGGCGGCCGCGGGGAGCGGATCACCCCAGGCGGCCTCGGCCGAGGACACCACCGCGCGAGCGAGTTGTCGGCCCGCCTCGAGCGAGCGGGATTTCAGGCGGGATGTGTCGCGTATCCCGTGAGCGCGGATGCGAGGGTCATAGGGCACCTGGACGACTGCCCGGACCCGCGGTTCGAGCATCGTGGCGGCGGCCTTCACCGAAGCGGGAGACCTGCCCTCCCCGACGGCAGCCAGGGCGACGACCATCCGGTGAAGGGGAAGCCCTTCCGCCGAGGCGGCCTTGACGGCCGTCTGAAGGGCCAGAACACCGGATCCGGTGCTTGCCGCGCACAGAACCGGCACGGAGAAGGGCAGATGGCACCAACGGGCGGTCAGGCCGGTGGAGTCGGCCCAGCGTGCGGTGAGCACATCGTGAGCGACCGGATGAACAGTGTCCGCGATCACCGCCTGCCACCCGCCGATCGCGGACAACTGGTACCAAGCGGCCGGATCCGAGGGCAGGGGAAGGGGCGGGTGACTCCACTCCTGATGGTCGGTGAGCACCTGCCAGCTGCCGCCGTCGGGAGCCGGGAAACGGGACGCTGCCGCGTGGACCTGGCCGCGGGTGAGCGGGCGGTCCGGGGGGAGCGAGAGCAGGCCGGTGCCGGGCTCGGAGCTCCATGCGGGCCAGGGCGAGGACAGGCGTGGCCCCGTGTCCAGTACGACGGTTGAGCCCATCGCCGACAGGGCACAGGCCAGCAGTCCGGCTACGGTGGACCGTCCGCTGCCGCCGACCGTGCTCAACACGGGCACCACCAGACGGTTTTGCGCTGTGAGCGACGTCACAGGCCGTGTTTTCACCATGCCCCCCATGGACTCGCATTCATCGCAGCGATGCCTCTGAGTGAGCGCACGGCGAAATCGGCGACCGCGACGGACAGCGGCAGCGGCAAAGCGAGTGTTCAGACGACGGCCACAACGGGCAACGGTGGCCGTAATGGTGAGTGTTTAGCAGACAACATCAGGTCATGTCCACGCGCTACCAGTGGCGGCCGTTGTGATAGAAACACTCCCTCAATTCTTCCTCAACTCTGCGGCGACAGCCGCAAGTTGCGTAGAGGATCACTTCGGTCGGATGGAATGCGGTGCGTGGTGCCGCCGTGCCCCGACAGCGGCGTGAACTCTTCCTGACGCTCCCGCTCGTTCGGGTACGAACCGCGGGGAATTGGTGGCGGGCACGGTGCCACGTGGGGGCCTGATTGGATATCAAACAAACGCTGAAACGAGCGCTTGCGGTACTGCTCACTTTGCCGTTCGGCTTGGTGGTGGGCGTTTTCGTGCTGGCCTCCCTGTCCGATGACGGTTCGGCGCCCATGGAACCCGTGCTGGTCGGCCAGGCGCTGAAGGTCGGACCCGGTGGGGTACCCCGTCAGTACGAAGGGCTCATCATGACGGCCGCCAACGACTGCAAAGCCGGGCTGACCCCGTCCGTACTGGCCGCGCAGTTGAAGCAGGAGTCGGGCTTCAACCCCCAAGCCTCATCGCCCGCCGGGGCCCAGGGGATCGCCCAGTTCATGCCGGGCACCTGGAAGACCTGGGGCAAGGGCGGGAACGTCTGGGACCCCGACGATGCGATACCGGCACAGGGCAGGTTCATGTGCTCGCTGCTGAAGAGGGCGAAGAACCCAACCAAGTACAACGACTGCCCGACGGAAACCGTCACGGACCCCTCGCAGTACAACGGCTCCCCGACCGAGCTGGCGCTGGCGGGCTACAACGCGGGATGGTGCGCTGTTGAGCGTTACGCGGGCGTGCCCCCGGCGTCGTTCGCGAAGGGCCAGACGTATCACTACGTCAAGAACATCATGGCGATGTCGCGCCAGTTGACCCTCACCGACGACTCCGGCAGCTCCTCCGGCGGCTGGACGCGACCGACGAGCGGTGCACTCGGGACCGTTTACCACGCCACCGGCGCGAATTGGTCCAGTGGCTATCACACCGGCATCGACTTCCCCGTACCGACCGGCACGACCGTCAAGGCAGTCGGCCCCGGCACCGTCGTCACGGCCGGCCAGGGGGGAGCCTACGGAAACCAGATCGTCATCCGGCACGGCGACGGCAAGTACAGCCACTACGCCCATCTCTCGTCCCTGAGCGTCTCGAAGGGCGACACGGTCAAGGGCGGGCAGAAGATCGGCCTGTCGGGCGCCACGGGCAATGTCACCGGCCCGCACCTGCATTTCGAGATCCGTACCGGGCCGGAGTACGGCTCGGACATCAACCCGATCCCCTACCTGCGCCAGCACGGCGTGAGCATCTGAGGCAATGGGCCATGGCCCGGACCCGGGACAAGTGCCGAACGGACGACGTGAGGTAATCATGGACGAAGAGGAGACGTTCCTCCCATGGGGCACCGTCAGCCCCGCCTTCTGGGACTCCACCGCACTCCAGCCCTCGCCGTCACCGGCGGCTGAGCAAGCGACGCGATCAGCCCCGGCCGCCCTCGCGCCCTCCGGTCCCCGGGCAGCCTCCCGGCCGGCCGCCGCCGCGCCGGTGCCTGGCCCTGAGCCGCAGCCACGGCAACCCGCACAAGCAGCGCCCGAACCGCCTCCGGCGAAGTACCGCGAGCGCGTGGCGACCGTGACCACCGCGTTTCAGACAGGGGACCAGGCACACCTGGCCTGGGCCACCGTCGAAGCGGACCAACTGGACCAGCAGATCACCGCCGAGTTCGGCCCGGCGCACCCGCACACCATCAACATGCGCGAGCTGCGGGGCTGGCTCGCTCATCTGATGGGGCAACATGCGACCGCTGCCCGCTGGTATCTGCACACCACGGGCCTTCAGGCGGCGGTGGTGGGACACCACCACTCGCTCACCCGTGCCTCGGCGCGGCGGGCCCTCTTCACCTGGACATCCATCACGGACCCACAGGAGAAGCTCAGCGTCGGGGCGGATGTCCTGGACATGCTCGTCGCGACCGGTGGCGAGGACAGCAAGGCGGCCAGGAGCCTACGGGCCCGGCTGGACAAACTGCGCGCCCAGCAGTAGCCGGGGAGCGCCGTCGGGTCACCAAGGCCGCCGGGCTCGGGGGCAGGAAGCCGTTGCCCCCCCGACGTGCCGCATGTGTTCTACGACCGCGACCGTCTACGGCTCCGCAGGGAAACTCGCGCCGACATACGAGATGCCTCGACTGGTTTCGCAGCTACCGGCTTTGATTCGCCGAAGGCGCGGTCGTACTTCTCGCACATCTCCGGGCCGATGCGAGCGCGCATCTCCGCATCCTTGAACCACGGCGTCGCCGAGACCCTGAGCGGCGGAAGATTGCCGGACAGGACGACCGCGACGTCCTTGGGCAGAGTGCGCAGGTAGTCGATCGGGGCGAGCCGGATGTCCTCGACGCCTTCGTTGGCCGTGATCCTCTGGTGCCCTTCCTGGTGTGTGTATCCGAACCTGTGCTGTGAAACGGATTGGTCTCCGATGAGTCGGGAGAGCCGGTCCAGTGTCGTGTCGTCCGAGGACCCGGGTAGGTACACCCGGGTCGTGTGGTTACCCAGAACCGTGGGGGCTCGCGTGGCGTAAAGTGTCGCCACCTGTGACTCGTCCTGCCAGATCGACATGATGACGATTCCGAATCCACGGTAGGTCGCGGCCATCTTGTCCAGGGTCGGCAGCGGGGCGACGTTGGCGGCTTCCTCGAGCAGGAGCAGCGGGGGGTTCACCAGGGGACCGGCGCCCTGTCGCCGCTGACGCTTCCGGCAGGCCCGAAGGTAGGACATCGCCACCGACTGGAAGACGGGGCGCAGCATTTCTTGTTCTTCCTCGTCGCTGATGGCATAGACGGTGCCACCCGTGTCCAGGACGTGTTCGATATCTAGAATCCGGAGGCCGAAAGGACTGTAGGGCTTCCCGTCTTCATCGAACCTGATGTCCGTCGTCGCCGCCATCTGCGCGGACATGAACGGCTTCAGAATTACGTCCGCATTGGCGAAGATCACGGAGCGGTCCTTCACATGACGCTTCTGGGTTGCCGACAGCCCACGCCTGGCTATCGCCAGATCCTCCTTCGCGGCCGGATCGTCGGCCTGACGTTCATATTCGTCGAAATGCCGCTCTATTGCCTCGAAATCCTGGTAGCCGATCCAGTTCGCAATGTCCTGCATCGTCTTGTTGGTCTTCCTGGCGATCCACAGCATGGGCCCCATGCATATCTGGGTCAGATTGATCCAGTAGCGAGCCTCTCCATCCTGACTGGCGTTCTCCATTGCCGCTTCAGAAAGCCACAGAGCTATCTTGTCGGCGTCGGAGAAGTCACGAATTGCCATGAGCGGCGACCATGCGCACAGATATTTACGCTGATCCTCCGGCCACTCTCCTGCGGGATCAAAGATATAAACCGGTCGGCCCAGTGTTTCTGCCCGGTAGTTCAGGGTCAGATCCGCGATGTCATTTTTCGTGGACGTGACGAATATGGCGTCGGGCCAGGTCAGTATAGTCGGCACTACGTATTTCACCGTCTTTGATGAACCCGTTGGGGCGATGACCGCGACCGAGGTGTAACGCGAGGTCGCCAGCCTGGCCTCCGGAGTGCCCACCACCTCACCCAGGTAGACGCGCCCGGACAGATTATTCCTGTCAGGGACCAAAAGGGATTCTACTTCTGAGGGCTTCGCCCAGATGACTGAATTATCCCGTTGCGCCTTACGGACCTTGATGTGCCGCGAACGACGCTGCTGGGCCAGCGCGCGAAAAATCCAGGCGAGCACCATCTTCACCATGGCCCCCACCATGATGACCAAGACGACGTAAACCGACCAGAACAACCAGTCGGGTCCCAGCAGTGGCCGGTCCACGGCCGGCCATGCGAGCGCGCGGTCGTCCCAGTGGACGACCAGTTCGATGACCATGGGAAACGTTGTGGAAAATGGCTGGGCGGGCCAGTCGCCGTTTGTGACCAGCGCGACAAGTCCCCCCGCCACCCAGGCCAATACGCCGAGAACCCAAACCACCGCCAGTAAGAGGGCCACACCTGCGACGATCAGCTCGTCCGTCGACCACACGTGGCCGGGCACATCGGTGACGGACTTACTTTTCGCGCTCTTGGACACGCCGTCGGCACCTCTCTCTTCCGGATCGGACTCCCTGCTCGCCGCCGAGGACCGGAAATCCGAAGATTTCCCGGCAACTGGCAAGGGGAGTCAACCGCGAGTCTAGCGGCGAAGCGCCCGCCGATGTGCCCATTCGCTGACAGCCTTCGCCGTCCGTACTGCGCGCGGCGCAGCCTGCTGCCGAGGGGTGTCAAAGGCGGCCGCTCAGGATGAGCGTTCAGCTCCCGGACCGAAGGACACGAGGCCTCCAGCCGGCGCCTGCCACTGGAAAAGGAACGACATCCGACCCGCGACAACACGGCGTCTCACTTCGGAGGACCGCACTTTGCCGCTTGTCGTCACCGGAAGCTGTCCAGGACCAACGAGGCCAACGAACCGGACGCCAAGTTCCAACCGCCGCGCCAGGGCCTCGGTGACCCGTGCGGCCAGCCGAGCCCAATCGGGATCAGATCGCTCGATATCGCGGGTCACCTCCAGGACAACGCCGACGCCGTTATGCACCTGCCCTGGAACGACAAACGCGGCTACTCGCCCGTGCCGGACACCAGGGAGCGCTCCGCAGACCCTTGTGATATCCGCGCTGTGGTGATTACGGCCTCGGATGACAAGAGTGTCGTCCTTGCGCCCCAGCACGAAGAGTTGGCCTTCACAGAGGAAGCCAAGGTCGCCGGTCTCGAGCCATCGGTGTTCACTGGACGCGTGCTGCCCCGAATTTATGCTCCAGTAACCGGGTGAGAGCTGCGGTCCGCTCACGAGAATTTCACCGACGTCGCTTCCGGTGACTTCCGGCACGATTCGCAGGTGCGTATCGGCAACGGGCGGCCCCGAAGAAATGAGAGGGAGGGAAACCTCCGAATCCGGTGCCGATCCCGTCACCTGGACCACTCGACCGGCCTGGAGCGCCCGCCGGTCAACGGTTATCCGGACGGCTGGGACGTCCGGAGCCGATGCCGTGACAGCCAGCGTCGCCTCGGCGAGACCATAGGACGGACTCATGGCATTCTGCCGTAAACCCGCGGCCGCAAAGTACTCGGTGAATCTCTGCACTGTTCCGGGCAGCACTACCTCACTGGCGTTGCGGGCGATACGCCAGCTCCGTAGATCGAGCCTCGCTGCCTGTTCTTCGGAGACTTTGCGGACGCAGTAGTCGTAGGCGAAGTTCGGCGCGCTGCCCAGAGTCGCACCGCACGCACTGATCGCTTCGAGCCATGTGGCGGGCCTGCGAACAAACTCCTGCGGGCTCATGAAGTAGGAGGGGTAACCGCTGAACAACGGCCGCATGACACCCGTGATCAAACCCATGTCATGGTAGAGCGGAACCCAGGTGATCACGGCGTCAGACGGGCCTTCGCCATAGCGCTCGGCAGCTTGCAGACAGCTCTCATGGAGGTTCTGGCTCGTGATCACCACACCCCGGGGGCGGGTTGTCGAGCCGGAGGTGTACTGGAGCAGCGCGACAGGACCTGCCGGTTGCCTTTCGAACGGAGCGTCACTCCGCTCGGGGAGACTTTCGACAGCCACCACGCGGACACCGAACTTCGAGCCGCTGAGGAGCCCTTCGACCTGCTGCACCCAGTCGGCGGATGTGATCACCAGCGTCGGTCGGCAGTCAGCCGTGATGCGTACAAGCCGCTCCCGATAGGCTTCCGGCCGGCCGAGGCCCGGTACGGGAGCGGGAACAGGGATGGCGGCGAGTCCCAGGCAGGCCAGCAAACCTACGACGAACCCGACCCCGTTGGGCAGGGACAACAGAACTCGGTCCTGTGGTCCCACGCCCTCTTTTCTCAACCCGGCCCCTGCTCTGTGCACCTGGTCGAGGAGTTGGGGGAAGGTATGGAGGTCGTCAATGTTTCCGTCATGCCAGTGGCCGAAGGCCGGGCTCTCCGGACGGTCGACGGCGTTGCGTAGGAGCCAGTCGTATGGCGTGGCCGCCGAAGCCGCGGAAGGCAGGGTCCCATGACGCCAGTCGGACAGAGTGTCAACCCTTCTCTACGCCATCGGCGGTGTGACCGACCCCGACCGCTGGGGGCGAAGCCACACGCCTTCGGCATCAGAATCCATCAGAAGATGCCAGATCTGATCTCGAAGAGGTTTTCCAAGGGAGGTGCGAGGGATCGACGAGACATACCTGATTCTGAAAAGCGGAGGATCGAAGCGGGCCAATTCCTCCGCTGCCTCGCGAACCTTGTCACGATCCTTGAGCACCACACAGGCGCCGAGCCTGTCGCACCCGTCCACGTTATCGATCGCCGCAACCCCGACGTCTTCGATGAGTGGGATCTGGAGCAGGCCTTCCTCGATTTTCCCGGGCGTACTACGCCGATCGGAGAGAAACAGAATTTCTTTCGCCCTCCCCATCAGATGGACTTGCCCCACTTTGTCCATGTACCCCATGTCTCCGACACTGATCCAGCGCTGAGCAGAACTCGGCGTACTGGCGGCAGTCGACCCCCGGGCCACCTGAATCTGGCCTACTTCGCCTGGTGGAAGGGGTGCACCACGTTCATCGATGATTCGACAGACGGTGCCGGGACTCGGCACCCCCAAACCATTGGGCTCCCCGCGCCTGACGAGTCGTGTAAAGACTGTCCCACCCAGCTCCGTGGCGCCGTAGATGGAAAAGATTCTGGCATTCGGAAAGGCGTCGATGGCCGCTGATGCCAGGCTTCCCGTGACAGGGCCTGCCACGACTTTCACCGTCTTGATCTGAGCAAGCGCATCCGTCGCAGGGCCACTGTTGATCAGTTTTTGCAGGGCGTAGGGCGTCACAACCAATTGATTGCAGTCGAACGACTTGACAAGATCGGAGACTTCCTCGGAAGTCCTGGCAACGACACTCACAGCTCCCGCCGCGATGTGCTGGAGCAGTATTCCGTGGACTCCGGTGGATGTTCCGAAAGGTATACCGTAATGCGCGATTCTATCGGCCCTGTCGACCGCACCCGAGGGCCTGTAGACCCAGTCCTTGTGAGAGAAGACGATCGGCTTCGGCGTCCCGGTCGTGCCCGAACTGAAGAGGATGTCGAGAGGGTCGCCTGGGCTCGGCCGCCCTCGGTCGGACCTGCCGCGCGGCATATCCCCGGAACCGACGCAGTCGTCCATCAGGGTTACCGGTCCATCGAGACTTCCGAGGAGCTGGCGATCTTCAGCCAGAACCGCACACGCACCGAGCCAGGCACAGGCCAGGTAGTCAATTGAGACAGCGGCCCAGCTCTTGTTCCTGAGATCGAGTGCGAGACGGTCACCCCTGACGACGCCGAACCGACGCAGAAGTTCGGCTTTCCGGACGGCCTGAAGCAGCAGAGACCTCAACGGGACGAATCCGTCGGCATCCGCAACACCGCTCTTCCCCGGAGAGTGAACGCGGTGGGCCATGAGGTGGGTAACAGAGAGTTCGTCCGGGGCCATGTCCGACAAAAGTGTCTCCATCGTGGATCCTCAAGCCGTAGATCGCCGCAGCGCCGGACGGTCAACCCCGTCGCGGAGGAAACTGGCCGTAGCGCGCAAGAGTCTCGCGTTCATGGATATTCCGCGAGATCTGCTTTGGGGGTGTTGATACCTGTGCCAAGGCCGATTGTCGGGGCCATCGATACGACGTGTCCGGCATGTGGGACGGATATTTACAAACAAGAGTTGCCGTGACCGAGCCCGCTTCTCGCACCTCCTCGCGCATCGAAGCTGCTTCGTGGGCCAGGGACTCCAGGGAGAGTGACATCGTTGATCCACTCTGTCAACAGATATCTGAGGTGGGCGAGTTGACCGGCCCCTCGCAATGAACTTCCCATGCCCGCACATCGCCATGGGCCGGCCGTCCCTGTCGCCGCCTCGTCTCGGCCGGTTCCACCTTCAACGCGCGGTAGCAACCGATTTGGTCCGTAGGGTCCGTTGCTGGCCTCGGCCAGCCTGTGGTGCTGTTACTCGCGGATGAAGCGGGGGTTGACGTGGCGCATCCTCGATGGAAAAGTTCTTTGGCAGCTGTGTCGAACCGATGCACTTTCTGGGAAATTTCGGGGGAAATTTCTGATGGTTATTCCTGCCCGCTGCGCAATGTGGATCGATCAGCGGGCTCCTGGTTTCTTGGATGCATCTCCGTTCCGTGCTGGGCGATTACATCTACGTTAGTCGGCGCGAGCGCGCGTGGCGGGATCGATGGATTCAATGACCCTGTCGTGCGGCATTGTGTGAATGTTATCCCGTCTGCTTCTTCTTGGTTCATGAAGATAGGTGCCAGGTGGACTCTCCCGAAAACCTCACTCAGCACGAACAGAAAGCCATCGACTCTTGGATAAACCTGTCGGACGGGCATCCGCGTCATGACCTGACCAGCAGCCAGAGCGCCTTGATCGACCGGCTGCCGGAGTTGTTCAGGACTGCTTCCACGGAGCCCTTCGAGAAGCTCGAGCGACAGGCTCTCCGGGCGTTCATGTCCGCGCTGGGCCAGCACTCGGCCCCGGTGGAGACCGGGCGGGTGTTCAGCCTCTACTCGTCATCTGTGGCGACGATGGCACTGGCGAACGCATTGGCGGAGCTGAACCATCGAGTCGCCCTTCTGCATCCCACCTTCGACAACATTCACGACATCCTTTCCCGCTCAGTGAAGATCACCTCGATCGAGGAGGCCGCCTGCGCCCAGGCGCGGCTGGACGAGATCATCTCCTGGGGTGCGACCTGCCTGTTCATCACGACACCGAACAACCCGACCGGCTGGGTGCTCCAGCGGCAGGAGTTCGAGCGGGTGGTGAGGGTGTGCGCGGAACGGAACATCCTGCTGTGCCTCGATACGTCGTTCCGGGGCTTCGACGCACGGGCGCAGTTCGACGGCTATGAAGTGCTCCACCGCCACGGTGCGCAGTACGTCGTGATCGAGGACACGGGCAAGCTGTGGCCGATGTCGGAGCTGAAGCTCGGCATCGTCGCGGTGAGCGAGGGCATGTGGCCGATCATGCGAAAGGCCGTGAGCGATGTCCTCCTGACGGTCTCCCCCTTTGTTCTCAAGCTGGTGGAGTCACTGTCCCAGGACGCGGCGGTCGGCGGACTCGACCGGCTACACGATCTGATCGCCGCCAATCGCCGGCGCGTCGCCCGGACCGTCGCCGCCCTGCCCGGCGTGACCCTGCCCGACCCATCCTCGCGGATCAGCGCCGTCCGGCTCGCTTTTCCCTCGGCCGAGGCCGCCGAACGGGTCAGCTCAGACCTCCTGGGAAACGGCATTCACGTGCTGCCGTGCCGACAGTTTCACTGGGCGCGCCCCGAAGAGGGAGGGCACCTGTTCAGAGTCGCGTTGGCACGTAATCCGGACGTGATCGAGGCTGCTATGTCCCGACTTGGCGCGGCTGTCAAATCTTCCGTCGGATTGGACTGACATGGCCAACGAAGAATGCACCAGGTGCGGGCTTCCTGACACTCGGCGCAGTGTGAAGAACGACACGGACGGGGTGTGCTCGGTCTGCCGGCACCACGAGCTGAAGAACACGGTCATCGACTGGGACGCGCGGGAACGCGAGTTCACAGCCCTCGTCGAGGGGATACGCGGCCGTCACGAGTACGACGCCGTGGTCCCCTTCGGCGGCGGCAAGGACGGGGCGTTCGTCCTGCACCACCTGGTGCGGGAGCGCGGCCTGCGCTGTCTTGCGGTGACGGTCGACAACCGGTTCATGCGGCAGCAGGCATGGCAGAACCTCAGTACCGTGCTGGACGAGCTCGGTGTGGATCAGGTCACCTATCGCCCGCCCTTCCCCTTGGTGAAGCGCATGATGCAGGCCGGATTCGAAGCTGTGGGCACGGTCTGCTGGCACTGCAACGCAAGTATCACCGCCTATCCCGTTCGGGTGGCCGTCCAGCTCGGCGTCCCCCTGGTCGTGCATGCCCACAGTTCCGCCGAGTACCACAGTTACCCAGGGCGCACCTACGCGGACCCTCCCGAGTCGGACCTCGCCGACGAGGACTACCAGGAGGTGGCCACCGGACTCGGCTTCGACCGTATGGCCCAGGAGCTCAAGGACGTTGACCGCAAGGATCTGGAAGCCTTCTCCTACCCCAGCCGGGACGAGATCGCGCGGGCCGGCGTGCGTCCCATCTTCCTCAGCAATTACCTGAAATGGGATGAGAAGCGGCAGGTCGAGATCATCCGCCGCGAACTGGGGTGGGGCAGCACCTCTCAAGAGGGCATACCGGAGGGTTACGAGCACGAGAAATTCGACTGTTTCCTCGTGGGGACCCGTGACTATCTCCGCTTCATTCAGGAGGGATACGGCCGGGGCGCGCGGCTCGGCGCGATCGAGGCCCGACTCGGCCGGATGACCCGTGACGAGGCCATACAGCTGGGTAAGAGCAGTGACGGTCGACGCCCGGCGAGTCTCGACCGGGTCCTGCAGCTGCTCGACGTCGACGAGGAGGTATTTCTCGACGGGGCGACCAAGCAGGTCAGCAGCGGCCGTGAATTCGACCTCGAACTCGTCAAGCGTGGTTCCGCTCTGCCCGACGCGGATGACATGCCGGGATAGCGGCAGGTGGCGTCAGAAGGCACAGCGCGCACGATCGTCGGAATCATTGAGGCGGTAGAGGGTGAAACAGTCAGCTTCGCAGGACAACGGCGGGACATCGGATCGGATCGCGTCCGACTATCCCTTCAGCGCGATCGTCGGACAGCAGGCCATGCGGACAGCTCTCCTGCTGAACATCGTCGATCCGCGGGTCGGGGGGGTCCTCCTCATGGGCGAGCCCGGTACTGGGAAATCCACAGCGGTTCGCGCGCTGCGGGGCTTGCTTCCACACATCGCCGTTGTCGCGCAGTGTTCGTTCAACTGCGAACCCGACGACACCGAAGAGCTCTGTCACGATTGCCGGCTGCGGCGGAGCGGTTCGGGTGCACTGCCGGTCCGGATGCGCGAGATGCCCTTGGTGACGCTGCCGGTCGGCGCGACCGAGGACCGGCTCATCGGCACACTGAACTTGGAAAAGGCCGTACACGAAGGTCGTGTGGGCCTCTCGCCCGGTCTGCTGGCGGCCGCGCATCGCGGCATTCTCTACATCGACGAAGTGAACCTCCTGCCGGACAGCCTGGCGGACGCGCTGCTCGATGCGGTGAGTTCAGGAGTGAACTTCGTCGAACGAGACGGTGTGTCCGCGAGCCACGCGTCCAGTTTCTCTCTTGTCGGCACCATGAACCCGAGCGAGGGCGAACTGCGACCACAGATCCTCGACCGTTTCGGGCTCTCGGTCACTTCCGACATCCTGCGGGAAGGTGAATCCCGCGTGGATGTGCTCATGCGGCGCATCAACTATGAGCACCACAGCGCCGATCGGCTCCGCTATCTGGCCCAGGACCGGGCGCTCGCCACCCGACTCGACTCCGCGAGGTCGTTGCTCCCGGAGGTGGAATGCACACGCGAGGTGGTCGAGTCGGTCACCCAAGTCGTCATCAGCGCCAATGTCGCCAGTCACCGAGCCGATCTCGTCCTGCTGAGGACCGCGATGGCCCACGCCGCGTTCCGGGGGCGTCGCGAGGTGACGCCGTACGACATCGCCATCTCCGCCCGGCTGGCTCTCGGTCACCGGACCTCTGATCCCTTCGTGCTCGATGAGGTCATCACGAAGTTCCTGAACACGACGGCGGAGACCTCCCTGGAGGAACTCCTGCGCCTGGAGGACCAGGACGACGGCTCGGGGCCGGAGGCCGGGGCCGATGTCGTGCCTCCGTGGACCGCGCGGGCCTCACCGCCGGGCGCTACGGAGTCATCCGTTCCCCGGACGGCCGACGGCCCGGCCCGTCGCGTCGGCGCGGTGCCGCCGCAAGGCGGCCATGCCAGGCCGGACCAGGAGGGCGACGCAGACGCCGACGACCCTCCTGATACGGAAATCCGCATACGGACGACGCGCATTCCGGGGGTGCCGGCCGCCCACCTGATTTCTCGACGGGGACCACAACGCCAGCGGATCCTCGTGCGGCCGAGGATCCTCGCGAGTTCTGGAGGCCGGGCCGTGTCGAGCCGGCGAACCGGTGATGGGCCGATCTCTCTGGCCGCCACGGTCGTCGCGGCCGCGCAGAGATCGATGGCGTCGTCCGGAGGTCCCGCACCGAATGGAGAGGGCGGCCTTTTGTCCCTTCGCGCATCCGACATCGTGCGTCGGCCGGTGACAGGACGCTCCGCTCTCGCGCTGATCGTCGTACTGGATGCCTCCTGGTCCATGGCCATGGAGGGGGTGTTCCGTCAGGCCAAAGCGTTCCTTCGTGTCGTGCTGGGGTCGCTGAGACGCGGAGACCGCCTTGCCGTCGTGCTGGCCGGAGGCCCCAAGGCGGAGCTGGTGGTGCCCCCCACGCGCTATCCGCAGCAGGCCGTCGATGCGTTGGCCTCCCTGAGGGCACGCGGCCGCACCCCGCTCGTCGATGGGCTGACACAAGCGGTGTCACTGTGCAGACAGAGCTGGCGCTTCCCCGGTACGAGTGCCCGCGCGGTGATTGTCCTGACGGACGGCCAGGAAAACACCGTCGTGGCAGAACAGGAATCGATCGCCCGAGCAGCCGCAGGGCTGCGTACCGCCCAGGTGGGCGGCGCGGTCCTTGCCCCGATCGGATCCCTGCACGGCCGGGCCCGCGCCGCGCGGAACATCGCCCGCCGGCTGGGACTCGAGTTCCTGCCCCTTCCGCCCGTCATGCGGGCCACAAGCTGAGGAGGAGTGCACCAGGTGCCAACAGTCCGGACAAGGCCGTACCGAGTGGGCTTGGGCAGCCAGGAGGTCGCAGTGGTTTCCTCCGTGCTGGCTGAGGTCGTCGAGCGGTTCCGCACCGTACAGAGCCAGGCCTTCCACGACGAGGCGAGCGTGTACGCCCACGAACTGCCGAGAGCCCTGCGGCAAGGGATCAATCACTTCCGCCTCCACGAGCCGTCAGCGCTCCTGCTGGTCAGCGGTTACCCGGTGGCCGACCAGGGTATCGGGCGCACGCCCGCTCATTGGAGGCCCGGTTCGTCGGAGAATCCTGCGGCTCGGGAGGAATTCTTCCTCTTTCTGTGCGCGAGTCTCCTGGGCGATCCGGTCGCCTGGGCCGACAAGCACGATGGACGCATCGTGACCAACATCGTCCCGGTCCGGGGCGATGAGGACGAACAGCTCGCGTCGAGTAGTTCCACCCCACTCACCTGGCACACCGAGGACGCCTTTCACCCGCTGCGCGCGGACTACCTCGGACTCATGTGCCTGCGCAACCACGATCAGGCGGCCACGACGGTCGCTTCGGTCGACGACGTTCAGCTGCCGGACGACGTCGCCGAAATCCTCGCTCAGCCCCGGTTCGTCATCCTTCCGGACGGCTCACGCTCCGGAGCCGCTACGGAAGACCACCCGATCCCCCTGCTCTTCGGCAGTACGCACACTCCCTACCTGCGGCTCGACCAGCACTACACGCGGCCCGCCGCTGCCGACGACGCCGAGGCGGCCTCGGCCCTCGGCGTCGCCATGAGTGCTGTGAGCGATGCCCTGACCGGCCACGCGCTCGGGGCGGGCGATGTCCTGTTCGTCGACAACTACCGTGCCGTGCACGGCCGCGAGTCCTTCAAGGCGCGGTACGACGGCACCGACAGATGGCTCAAGCGGGTCAATGTCGTAAGAGATCTCCGCCGCTCCCGTGCCGTACGCGGCGTCGCGCACTCCCGCACGATCGGCTGACACCGTCCCCGGTGGATCCAGCGCGAAAGGTATGCAATGAACGGTCTCCAGGGATACACGCTCCCCTTCTCTCCCACAGGAAACTCGTCGCTTGTGCCGCCCCCGCCGTGGCACTTCTCCGGCGACGTGCTCATGGTCGAGTACCGGACCGATCCGGAAGCCGTGAAGGCATTCCTTCCGGAAGGTCTGGAACCCGGGGAGGACCCGGGGCGAGCCGCGGCCATCTTCGGTGATTGGCAGTCGGCGACCGATGACGGCAGCGAGCTGCTCGATCCTGTCAGGTCGCAGTACAAGGAGTTCTATGTCGCACTCTCCTGCACCTGGCAGGGGAAGCCCATGGTGCGATCCCCCTTCTGCTGGGTGGACCGGGACTTCTCGTTGGTGCGGGGTCTGATACAGGGCTATCCCAAGAAGCTCGGGAGTATTTGGATCACCAAGCAGTTCGCCGTCGGCCGGGCCACACCAGGGCTGGCCCCGGGGGAGCGGTTCGCGGGGACCCTCGCGGCGGGTGACCGACGGCTCGTCGAGGCCCGTATCACCTTGGAGAACCCCGCGGAGGCTCCGGCGCTGGCGTCGGACCCGCTCGTTCACACCCGGCACTTTCCGGCATGGGACCGGTCCGAGCCGGATCTGACCGAGCTGGTGACGGGCGGTAGTGAGGATCTACGGATCGACAACGTGTGGCGAGGAGAGGCGGAACTGGAATTCTTCGACTCTCCACACGAGGAGCTGAGCCTGCTGGCTCCTGTGGAGATCCTCGCCGGCTACCGCTTCTCGTTCGCGGAGACGATCACGGGAGGCCGTCTCCTCGCCCGCAACGGCCGCTGAGACCGAGAACGAGAAAGAGCCTTATGTCAGTTCAGTACAACCCGGGCCTCGAAGGCGTCATCGTGGCTCGTACCGAGATCAGCCATGTCGACGGCAAGAACGGTCGACTTGTCTACCGTGGTGGTCACTTGATCGAGGAGATCGCCACCCGTTCCTATGAAGAGATCATTTATCTGCTGTGGTTCGGCAGCTTCCCCTCATCCGAGGAACACGCAGCCTTCCGCCAGCGGCTCGCGGAGCGTCGCCATCTCAATGAAGGCGCCCGCGGGGCCCTGCACGGACTTCCTCGTGGCGTCAATCCCATGGACGGGCTGCGCACCGTCCTCTCCGCCCAGGGTGCACGGCCCGGCGTGGGCCGGCCCAGCATCGATGACGCGATCAGCATTACCGCCGTGATGCCCACCATCGTCGCCGCCTGCTACCGGCGGGCACAGGGGCAGCCTCCGGTCGACCCGCGGGCCGATCTCGGGCACGCCGAGAATCTGCTCTACATGCTGACCTCCCAGGAACCGGACGCGGCCCGCGCTTCCTGGCTCCAGTCCTATCTCGTCCTCATCGCCGAGCACGCCCTGAACCCGTCGACCTTCACCGCACGGATCGTGGGCTCCGCGGGAAGCGACCTCTGGTCAGCGGTGGTCGCGGCCATCGGAACACTGAAAGGTCCTTCGCACGGCGGCGCGACGCCCGCCGCCGCCGAGATGATCGAAGCCGCTCGCCAGGCGCCCGGCATCGCGACGTTCGTGCGGGACAGGCTGGAGCGCGGCGAACGGCTCATGGGCTTCGGCCACCGGGAGTACCGGCGATACGATCCGCGCGCCGCGATCCTGCGTGACCTGTGCAAGACCGCCAATCCCGAGTACTACGAGACCGCTGTGGCGCTGGAGGAGACGGCACTGAACGAACTCCTGCGTCGCCATCCGGACCGTCCGAACTTCACCAACGTGGACTACTTCGCGGGCGGGGTGCTGGCAGGAGTCGGCATCCCGGCCGACTACTTCACCTGTTTCTTCGCCGTCGGCCGTGTGGCCGGTTGGGCGGCCCACGTACTCGAGTACGTGGGCCAGGACGGACGCATAGTCAGCCCGGCCTCCGAGTGGGCCGGCCCCGCGCTGAGCCCAGTGGAATGAGGGCCCTCACATGTTGATCGACACCATGGCGGACTACAGCACCGAGGACGTGCCGGCCCTGCTCGCCGAAGCGGCTCGATCCGGAAGCGGGGTTCACGACACGACCGTGGGAGACGTGGTGGTCGCCTCGTACGCCGACGTGCGAAGACTGCTTCCCGACCGTTGCCTCACCACGAAGCGACCTCCGTCGGATACAAGCGGGCTGTCGCCGGTCCGGCGCGCGATGAGGGCCCGCTACGTCAAATGGCCGCTCTTCTCCGATGGTGACTATCACGCCCGGCTCCGCGCACATCTGCAGGGGGCCATCGGCAAGCTCGACGATGACGCGCTCTCCCGGATCGGCGCACATGTGACACGAGCACATCAACGTCACGCCTCGGACACCTTTTCCTGGCTCGAGACCATATCGGAACCAGTCTCCGTCGATGTCATCGCAGCCGTGCTGGGCAGCTCCGGCGAGGAGACCGAGTGGCTGGTGGAGAAGGCGAAGGTCATTCTGGAAGAGCTGGCGTGGCAAGTCACTGACGAGGAGGGCTTCGCCGGCGTCGTCAGCGCGATGGAGTCTGTGGCGCAGTGGCTCGACGCCGCGCTCACGCACGGGCGGCTCACCACCCCGTTCATGACGGCGCTGAGCGCGATCTCCCAGGACCCGGAACTCGGGTTCGACGCCGCACTCGGCGCGCTGTGCCAGACGATCACCGGTGCCTACGACCCCCTCGTCGCCGCCGTTAGCGTCCTGGGCCTGCTGAGCGGGTCTCCCTCCTTCGCCCACGGGGAGTCCGCCGGTCTCTGCGAGGAGGTACTGCGGCTTTCGAGTCCGTTTCGGTTCACGCGCCGTTTCGCCACCCGTCCGATCGAGCTCAAGGGACGTGTCATTCCTGCGCACACACGTGTGCTGCTCGGCCTTGGACCGGCGAACCTGGACGAGACGGCATTCCCCGAGCCGAGGGAACCGGGAACGGAACGGCGTGCGCACGTCGCCTTCGGGGGCGGGTCACACTACTGCCTGGGCGCCGAGGCAGTCCGAGACTCCTTGAGAGCTCTGACCGGCGTGATGACGGAGCACGGCTTCGCATTCGAAGCGAGCAACGTGGTCCATCACCCCTCACTCGCCATTCTGCGCTTCACCACGGTTGATGGTCGATGGCGGTGACGACGATGTGGTCGACGACCTTGGACAACGTCGATGCGGCGGCGTCGGAGATCGGAGCGCTCAGCGCTCAGATCGAGGAAGACGGCGACATCTCGCAGCCCGTCTTCGATCTCCTCAAGCAATGCGGTTGCTTCCGCATGCTGGTCCCGCGCGCGCACGGCGGAGACGGACTCAGCATTCAGCAAGCCCTCGCGGTCATCGAGCGCGTCTCGCGGGCGGACGCGTCGGTCGGATGGAACGTCATGATCGGGAGCAGCAATCTGGTCGTGGTGGGGGCCTTCCCCCAAGAGACCTTCGACCGCGTATACCAGGCGGGACCTGACGTCATGGTCGTGGGCTCCCATGCCCCCAAGGGCACGTGCACCCCCGCACCGGGCGGCTATGTGATCAACGGCCGGTGGCCTTTCGTCAGCGGCTGCCGGTACGCCGACTGGATCGTGACCCAGGGCGTGGTGACCGACGGAGACGGCGCGCGGCGGAAGGGCATCGACGGCAGGCCCGATATGAAGCTCTCCCTGCTCCCGCCGGACGACGTCGGGATTCTGGACACCTGGCACACGTCCGGTCTGAGGGGAACAGGTAGTCACGACGTCGAGGTGAAAGACGTGTACTGCCCGGAAGAGCGCAACTGCCGATGGTTCGGCGGGACGCCGTCGAAGTCCGGGGGCATCTTCGCCGTCCCGCCCGTAGCCCAACTGGGCCTGTTCATGGCGGCGGTGGCACTCGGCACCGCCCAGGCGGCGCTCGATGACGTCACCGAGTTGGCCTCCTCGGGGAAGCGACCCGCTTACGGGGTACGGCGGCTCGCCGAGTCGACGCTTTTCCAGACCGACGTAGGCGAAACCCATGTGAAGCTGCGTGCCGCGCGCGCACTCCTCTACTCCGAAGCCGAGGCGGTGTGGCGCAAGGCGACGGGGGGAGGGGATTTCACCCTGCACGATCGTGCCCAGATGCGCGCGACCAGCTCACAGGTGTCAGCGATGTGTGTGGAGGCCACGACAGCTGCCTACCGGCACGGCGGTGGCAGCGCCATCTACGCCTCGTCATCCTTGCGACGGCGCTTCCAGGACATCCAGGCCCTGGGGCAACACGCAGGTGTCGGACGCGAGTTCTTCACCATCATGGGCGCGCTGTTGAGCGGGGAGGAGCCGGAGGTCATCCGCATTTGAGACGGGGAGAGTGGCGCGTCCCCGCCACAGCACAAGAGAGAGCCTTGGCGAGGACGCGATGCCACGGGCCTGCCCGCCAACCCGCACGGGTGGCTGATCGGTGTACCCGATGGTCACATCCGCTCGGGGGCGGTGACGCCGAGCAGATTGAGGCCGTTCCGCAGGACCACCCGGCTGGCGTCCGTCAGCCACAGCCGTGCCTGGGTGAGCGGGCTCGGCTCCTCACCCTCCCGCGGGAGGACACGGCAGCTGTCGTAGAACCGGTGGTAGGTGCCGGCGAGCTGCTCCAGGTAATGCGCCACTCGGTGCGGCTCCCGCAGGGTAGCGGCGGTAGTGACCACTCGCGGGAACTCACCCAGCATGCGGAGCAGTTCGTCCTCCCGCTCGTGGGAGAGCAAAGCCGGGTCGAAGTCGTCGGGACCTCCCTTGTCCACCCCCGTCTCCTGCGCCTTGCGCTGGATGGCGCAGAGCCGTGCGTGCGCGTACTGGACGTAGAAGACCGGATTCTCATTCGACTGAGACGTCAGCAGATTGACGTCGAGATCGATCATCGAGTCGACGTTCGCTCGCGCGAGTGAATACCTGGCCGCGTCGACTCCTACCGCCTCGACGAGATCGTCCAGTGTCACGACTGTTCCGGCTCGCTTGCTCATGCGGACGGGTTGACCGTCCTTCACCAGATTGACCAACTGGCCGATCAGGATTTCGAGGTGCTTGTCGGGATCGTCGCCGAAACAGGCCGCCATGGCCTTCATCCGGCCCACATAACCCTGATGGTCGGCTCCCAGCATGATGACGACCCGCTCGAAACCGCGTGACCTCTTGTTGAGGTAATAGGCGCAGTCAGCAGTGAAGTACGTCCATGAGCCGTCACTCTTCAGGAGAACGCGGTCCTTGTCGTCGCCGAAATCGGTAGTCCGCAGCCATACCGCACCATCGGCCTCATAGACGTGTCCGCCTTCCCGTAGACGGGCCACGGCCTTGTCCAAATCTCCTTGATCGTGGAGACTCTTCTCGTTAAAGTAGACGTCGAAGTGAGTGCCGAACTCAGCGAGGGACTTCTTGATCTCGTCGAACATGAGAGACGTTCCCTCGGCGCGGAATCCGTCGAGAGCTTCCGAATCGGGCAGATTCAGCGCCTCGGGGCGACGCTTCAGGACATTATCGGCGATCTCTCGGATGTAAGCGCCGCCATAACCGTCTTCAGGCACCGGAGCATTACGCGCCGAGGCAAGCAGAGACCGGGCGAAGCGGTCGATCTGGGAGCCGGCGTCATTGAAGTAATATTCCCGTGCTACGTCCGCACCCGCTGCTTCGAGAAGCCGCGCCAGAGCATCCCCTACAACCGCCCACCTGGCACCGCCGATATGTACAGGGCCCGTCGGATTCGCCGAGACGAATTCCAGGTTCAGGCGCAAACCCCGGAGTTCGTTCGTGCGACCGTACGCAGTATCGGCGATGACGATGTCACGCGCCACCGCACCCTTTACGGCACTTTCAAGTGTGATGTTCAGGAATCCGGGACCGGCGACTTCCGCCCTCGCGACGCCTGCGGCCGAGCTCACGATGGGCGCCAGCAATTCGGCCACAGCGCGAGCCGACGTGCCTGCGGCCTTGGCCATCTGCAATGCGACGTTAGTCGAGTAGTCGCCGTGATCGCGGTGGCGGGGACGCTCGACGTGGACCGACTCGGGCGGGTCCACGGCGAGCTGCCCGGACCTGATTGCTTCGCGCACGCTGTCGGAGATAACGGAGGCCAAGTCTGCTGGGGTCACAGGGCCAGATTACAGGAACGATTGCCACCCCCATGGCGGGCATGCGGCAGCCCCCGGCCTGCGGATGGGCGGTCGCCGAGGGGCGACCGAGCCCTTGGCGACCCGGACCCGGCCGGTAGCTGTGCGCTGTCCCCACCGACCGCCTCGCTCGGTATCGGTCGGGCGGCGTCTCCTTCGGGAGCCGACGTCCGTCCGTTGCCGCACACCGGGCTTGAGCCCGACCGCGCCGCTTTGATCCGTCCCCGTCGCGCTCACCGCGAACGGCATAACTCAAGAACGAGATTTTTCAGACACCATTCCCTCAATGCCCTCTTTTGAATCACTTAACACATAGCTGCTCTGTGAAGTTTGGTAAGAGGATTCGATGGTCCAAAGTCTCTTGACTAGTGCGCCGCCCAATGAAAGGCTTCGAACCCGGGCCTCTCCGAAAAGATTCGACCACTTCAATTCTGCAGGATGCCGACTCGCGCCGGAGCGCGGGGACGAGTATTTTCTGTGTACGTGACTGGAGGGTGCAGTGAGGGACGGATATTACGTTTCAACCTATTTGACGCCGCCAGGACTGTCTCATCTGTTGAATCTCCGTGCTCGCCATGACAACAACGTTTCGTTGTGGCGGAAGTCGGGTCGGGATGTTCAGGTTGTGGCGTATTGGGCGATTGAGCGGTTGTCTGGTTGGCGTCGTCATGCGGCGGCGGTTTCCGATGAATCCTCTGGTATGCGGTTGATCGAGTCCCTGTTGTCCTCGGTGGGTGTCGAGGTCGATGAGGTGCTGGAGTTCTGGGGGACGCCGGGTATTGGGGGTGATCGCTACGTCGATGTGTCGGGTTACTTCGCGGATGTCGATCTGCCGCCGCACAGCTTGGCCCATGTGTTCAGCTGCGCCCTGCTGGACACCGGTATTTCGTGGTCGGAGCCGATCTTCGCGATGGCGTTGGACGGCGGCCCCGATTCAGTTCTTGCCTCGAAGGATCATTCGTCGTCCTTTGCCGGAGCCTATGTCGAAAACGGTTCGTTCACCTGGTTTCCGGTCGAGTCGCCGGCCCGCCTGTTCACGGCGGCGCGCCATCGGTACAAGCTGCGTGAGGGCACGCTGATGGCGCTTGCTACGGCGGCCGACTGTGACGCGGATCTGGCCGAGTTGCGGGAAGAGGCGTTGAGCGGTTTGCCGTTCTTCGGGCCCGCCCCGAAGCTTCTGTTCGACTGTGAGCGTTTTCTCGGCTTGTTGCACGAGGCGGTGGTGGAGGCCTTCGCGAGCGGCCGGTGTTCGACGGATGAACGTTTCAGTCCGGATGAGCAGGTGATGAGCGCCGTGATGAAGGAGATCCAGCGCATCTCCCTGTCCGTCATGGAGCGCAATGTGGAGGAGGCATCCAGGCGTTTCGGGTTCGATCCGAGCGGGACGAATTTCGCGCTGGCCGGCGGATTTGCGCTGAACTGCCCCACGACGAGTGCGGTCATGGAGAAGTGCAAGTTCAAGCGGCTGGTTGCTCCGCCCTGTGTCGATGACAGCGGTCAGTCGCTGGGGATCGCGCTCGGGGCGTTCTACAAGCAGTGCGGGACAGAATTCAATTTCAGGTTCCCGGGGGCGTATCTGGGGCACTCCGACGATGATCTCGCTGCGGCCCTGGCCGGGTTCGAGGAGTTCATCGCGGATGTCACGCCGGCGGATG